>NZ_CP180547.1:0-639068 GCF_047778065.1 Neptuniibacter sp. QD72_48
ATGCAGATGCCGATGCACATTCCAGCATCTGACATTATTGCTACCCCTCCTCCGGCACCGATCCCTGAGCCGGTTGAGCGTCAGGTAAATGTTGAAGGTGGTTTGCGTCACCATCAATCTAGCCTAAACCAGTCCTTTACCTTTGAAAGTTTTGTCCAAGGTAAATCTAACCAATTGGCACTGGCAGCAGCACGACAGGTTGGCGATAACCCAGGTGTATCTTACAACCCACTCTTTATTTACGGTGGTGTTGGTTTGGGTAAAACCCACTTGATGCACGCTGTGGGTAACGAGATGCTGAAGCGTAATCCGAACGCGAAAATTGTTTATCTGCATTCGGAACGCTTTGTAGCTGACATGGTGAAGGCCCTGCAGCTAAACGCCATTAACGATTTTAAGCGTTACTACCGCTCAGTTGATGCCCTGCTGATCGATGATATTCAATTCTTCGCAGGTAAAGAGCGTTCACAAGAAGAGTTTTTCCATACTTTTAATGCCTTGCTTGAAGGTGGTCAGCAGATGATTCTGACCAGTGACCGTTATCCTAAAGAAATTAACGGTGTGGAAGAGCGTCTTAAATCCCGTTTCGGTTGGGGCTTAACAGTTGCGATTGAGCCGCCTGAACTTGAAACGCGAGTAGCTATACTTATGAAGAAGGCAGATGAAGCACGGGTACGTTTACCTGATGATGCTGCTTTCTTCTTGGCTCAGAAAATCCGTTCTAATGTTCGTGAGCTTGAAGGGGCATTAAAACGAGTCATTGCCAATGCTCATTTTACTGGCAGTGCTATTACTACACCTTTTATTAAAGAATCTCTTAAAGACCTGCTGGCTTTGCAGGATAAACAGGTTAGTATTGATAATATTCAAAGAGTTGTAGCTGATTATTATAAAATTAAGGTCTCTGATCTGCTGTCGAAAAGACGCAGCCGCTCCGTAGCTAGACCTCGCCAAGTAGCGATGAGTCTATCTAAGGAACTGACCAACCACAGCTTGCCAGAAATCGGCGATGCATTTGGTGGTCGAGATCACACTACAGTGCTCCATGCTTGTCGTAAGATAAAGGAGTTACGTGAAAGTGATACGGATATCAGAGAAGACTATCAGAATTTATTACGCCACTTAACGGCGTAAATTTAGCGGCTAAAAAGTCGGATTAAATATAAGGTAGGTGGGGAAACGATGAAATTTGTCATCTCACGTGAAGCGCTGATCAAGCCTCTGCAGCTAGTTGCAGGTGTGGTTGAGCGTCGCCAGACATTGCCAGTGCTATCCAATATCCTATTGGTAGCTGAAGGGGATCAACTATCGATGACCGGTACTGACCTTGAGGTTGAGCTGGTTGGTCGTGTGACACTGGATGAGCCTGCAGAAGCCGGTTCTGTCACTGTGCCTGCTCGTAAGTTGATGGACATCTGTAAATCTCTGCCAGATTCAGCGCGTATTGAACTGACGCTTACAGGTCAGAAGATGGTGATTAAAGCGGGTCGAAGCCGTTTTAGCCTATCTACCCTACCCGCTGCAGAATTTCCAAATGTAGAAGACAGCCCAGAAACACTAGAACTGTCTATGCTACAGCACCAGTTGCGTAACCTGATCGATAAGACTGGTTTCTCTATGGCGCAGCAAGATGTTCGTTACTACCTAAACGGTATGCTTCTGGAGATCGCTGAAGGCAAACTTCGCTCTGTATCTACAGACGGCCACCGCTTAGCGACAAGCGTGACAGAAGTAGAAGCGCAAGAAGGCATGCAGCATCAGATCATCGTGCCGCGTAAAGGTATTCTTGAACTTGCTCGTCTTCTTCAGAATGGTGATGACGAACTACGCCTAGTGATTGGTGCGAGCCACATCCGTGCTCACGTGGGTGATTTCACCTTCACCTCTAAGCTAGTTGATGGCAAATTCCCGGATTATGAGCGCGTTATTCCGAAAAATGGCGACAAGATCCTACTAAGTGATCGTATGGAGCTTCGTCAGGTACTTAGCCGTATCGCGATCCTTTCTAACGAAAAATACCGCGGTGTGCGCTTGGCGCTATCTAACGGTTATCTGCAAGTTATGGCAAATAACCCAGAGCAGGAAGAAGCGGAAGAGACGCTAGCAGTAGATTACGAAGGCGATAGCCTCGAAGTTGGCTTCAACGTTAACTACCTGTTGGATTGCCTATCTATTCTAAACTCTGACGTTGTGCGTCTGACTTTATCTGATTCTAACTCCAGTGCGCTGGTTGAAGGTTTCGACGAAGAAGGCAGCCTATACGTTGTTATGCCGATGCGTATGTAATTGAAAGGTATTTCGGAAACAGGGGGCTTACTGAGCCCCCTGTTTTGTATATAGGCCAAGGGCCCTGAATGTCGATCTCCAATCTCCAGATTAAAAACCTCCGCAATATCAGCTCAATCACGATTGAGCCCTCTCCCTCTATAAATATTATTTGTGGTGAAAACGGCAGTGGTAAAACCAGTATCCTCGAGGGGATTAATGTTTTAGGCCTCACCCGCTCATTTAGAACCAACAAAGCTCGTCATCTTGTCCAAACCGATCAAAGTTCTACTGTGGTCTTTGCCTCGGTTGATCCTATGGCTCAGGGATATAAGCAATCTATTGGTGTTGAGCGTCCTGCAGAGGGCGATGCACGGATCCGTTACGAAGGCTCAGATATAGATCTGTCGACCTTGGCAGAGCTGATTCCACTGCAAGTCATTAACTCAGATACCTTCATGTTATTGGAGGGATCACCTGCGGTAAGACGGCAATTTCTGGACTGGGGTGTCTTCCATGCCGACAAAGCCTTTATTCAATTATGGAGAGGCTTCAGAAGAGTATTAAAACAGCGTAATACCCTGCTGAAATGTGGTAAGATTGACAATCAGTTACGCCAGGTTTGGGATCGTGAATTTATCTCCTTTTCCGAGCAGCTAAATCGTTTACGAATTGAGTATCTAAAACTGCTGAAACCGGAATTTGAAACCGTGGTTTCGCAGCTTCTTGAAGGTATGGATATTCAACTCGGCTTTAGCTACGGCTGGGATAAAAAGCGTGCTTTAGACGAAGTGCTCGCAAGTAATTTTGAACGCGATCTTCGTCAAGGTTTTACTGGCAGTGGTCCGCAACGTGCGGACATCAAGCTCAAGGTCGATGGACACAACGCTGCAGAGCGTTTGTCTCGCGGCCAAAAGAAATTAGTGGTCAGTGCGTTGAAGCTTGCTCAAGGGGCGTTGTTTCAACGAATGAATGGCCGTCCCTGCATCTATCTGATCGACGATTTACCTTCAGAGCTAGATAGTGTGCACGGAGAACAGTTTTGTAAAGTGTTAGAGCAAAGCTCTAACCAGTGTTTTATAACCTGTGTTGATGACAATTCGCTTAAAGCGTTCTGGCATCCACAAACGGAATTAGCCACTTTTCGCATAGCAGATGGCCACATAGATGATGCCACGTAGCGAAAAAGTTAGGAGACTTGGATGAGCGGCGAAGATAATCAAGATTATGATTCCTCAAGTATTAAGGTACTAAAAGGCCTTGATGCGGTAAGGAAACGCCCGGGCATGTACATTGGTGATACAGACGACGGTACCGGTCTGCACCACATGGTGTTCGAGGTCGTGGATAACTCTATCGACGAAGCCTTGGCGGGTCACTGTAGTGAAATCAAAGTGATTATCCATCCGGATGAAAGTATTACGGTTATGGATAATGGCCGTGGGATCCCAACTGATATTCACCCAGAAGAAGGTGTATCAGCTGCCGAAGTTATCATGACTGTACTGCACGCCGGTGGTAAGTTCGACGATAACAGCTATAAGGTATCTGGTGGTCTGCACGGAGTAGGTGTATCGGTAGTAAACGCCCTTTCCGTTAAGTTAAAGATGACCATTCGTCGTAATGGTCAGGTGCACGAGCAGGTATACAAGCACGGTGAACCTGAAGCACCGCTATCTGTTGTCGGTGAAACAGAAACCAGCGGTACTATGGTTCGTTTCTGGCCATCTGAAGATACGTTCTCAAACGTTTCCTTCAAGTTCGATATTCTGGCTAAACGTCTACGTGAGCTTTCTTTCCTTAACTCCGGTGTACGTATTGTTCTTAAAGATGAGCGTACAGCAGTCGAAGAAGTTTTCGAATATGAAGGTGGCCTAGGCGCATTTGTTGAGTACCTGAACACCAACAAGACAACCGTTAACAAACTTTTCCACTTCACTGCTGAGCATGAAGCTTCTGGCGTTGCGGTAGAAGTTGCGATGCAGTGGAACGACAGTTTCCAGGAAAGCATCCACTCCTTCACCAACAATATTCCACAGCGTGATGGTGGTACTCACCTTTCTGGTTTCCGTGCAGCGCTTACGCGTTCTCTAAACAACTATATCGAGAGCGAAAGCCTGAACAAAGGCGGCAAGATTAGCACTACAGGTGATGATAGCCGTGAAGGTCTGACAGCAATCATCTCGGTTAAAGTACCTGATCCTAAGTTCTCCTCTCAGACCAAAGATAAGTTGGTGTCCTCTGAGGTGAAGTCTGCCGTTGAGCAAACCATGGGTGAGCGTCTGGCTGAATACCTGCAGGAAAACCCGCAGGAAGCTAAAGCGGTTGTTTCAAAAATGATCGATGCTGCACGTGCTCGTGAAGCTGCACGTAAAGCACGTGAAATGACACGCCGTAAAGGTGCACTAGATATCGCAGGCCTGCCGGGTAAGCTGGCGGACTGCCAAGAGAAAGACCCAGCGCTTTCTGAAATCTACCTAGTGGAGGGTGACTCTGCGGGCGGATCGGCTAAACAGGGCCGTGCTCGTAAGACTCAGGCAATCCTACCGCTGAAAGGTAAGATCCTAAACGTAGAGAAAGCTCGCTTCGATAAGATGCTTAGCTCTGCAGAGGTTGGCACACTGATCACTGCACTAGGTTGTGGTATCGGCCGCGAAGAATACAACCCAGATAAACTGCGTTACCACCACATCATCATCATGACCGATGCCGACGTGGATGGATCGCACATCCGTACCCTGCTTTTGACCTTCTTCTTCCGTCAAATGCCTGAATTGATCGAACGTGGTTACGTGTATATCGCTCAGCCACCGCTATATAAGATCAAAAAAGGTAAGCAGGAGCAGTATCTGAAAGACGATGAAGCACTGGATTCTTACCTGCTTCAAGGTGCTCTAGATGGCACTACATTGCATGTAAATGCTGATGCGCCAGGTATCGGCGGTGAGAAGCTAGAAGAGCTTGTTTACCAGTACCGTGCAGTGATCCGCACGATCAACCGTATGTCGCGTGTTTACCCATACGCGATGCTTAAGTCTCTACTAGATGTTGCTGCGTTCCCACGTGATAACATGACGGATCAAGCTGCAGTAGCAGATTGGTGCGATAGCTTTGATGATGCGCTTGCGGGCTACTCTGATAAAGCGGTTAGCTACCAGTGTCTAGTTGAAGAAGATAAAGAACACAGCAACTTCGTTGCTAAAGTCGTTATGCAGCAACACGGTGTTGCTCATGATTACGTACTCAACGAAGAGTTCTTCGCTTCACGTGAATACGCAGAGATGGCGAAGATGGCTGATACGCTGTCAGGTCTACTAGAAGTGGGTGCTTACTTACAGCGTGGCGAACGTCAGAAGGAAGTGACAGACTTCGAAGAAGGCCTAAACTGGTTGCTTGATCTATCCCGTCGCGGTCACTACATCCAGCGATACAAAGGATTGGGTGAGATGAACCCAGAGCAGCTGTGGGAAACCACAATGGACCCAGACTCTCGACGTATGCTGCAAGTAACAATCGAAGATGCGATCGCAGCGGATCAGCTATTCACAACCCTAATGGGTGATGAAGTAGAACCGCGTCGTAACTTTATCGAATCAAACGCTCTACAGGTTGCTAACCTAGACGTTTAATTTATCGATTTAGCTCGATTCATTAAAAAAGCCCTTGCAGAGATGCAGGGGCTTTTTTGTTTGTAATTACTGAGTTTGGAGCTAGCCGTCTTTCAAGTCGATGCTAACTTTTTCCATATAGCTAAGGCCTACATGTTGATCGTAGTAAGCGGCTTCGTTGATAAATGCGCCGTATACGGTCTTATCGCCTTCATAAGGGATCGTTTCACCGCCTAGGGTCATAAACAAAGGATCGCCAGGGTTTATCTCCTGATAATCTTTGTTTTGCAGGTTCGGATGGATCATAGCGGTGATCTCGCCATCACTATCTTCTGGTAGCGAGATTTTCTCTACAAAACGGTAGCCTTCCTGTTGCTTTGGTAGATCAATCGCCTGCCCTGTATTACGAAGCTCTAGATAATCTAAAGCATGCATAACGGCAGTGTGCGTGTCTTTATATACTTGGTAATTCAGCAGCCCTTGAGCGATTGGCCCTACTTCAATCAAAAAGCCATTCAATCGGCCGATAGAAGTGAGGAAGTTATCCTTCATACGATCGCTAGGGTTAAAGAACAGTGTCGCTTCTGGCATTTTCTGCTTTATGTAGAAGGCCATACCCACCACTAGAGGGTCATCGGTGTTGAAGATTAGCGACATGCCCATATTGGCCGTTGTTGTGTGTAGATCGATAACAAAATCGACTCTTGGGTCTTCTTTAGGGCCTAAGAGTTCATTCAGTACTTTTGCGCGTTTCTGCTCACAGCCATTTAGATCTGGGTTGTTTAGATCTTTTTCACTAAACTGACGATTTAGGTCTTGGTCGATATAACGACGAACTTCAGCATTAGCTTCTGGGTTTGTTATGTGTAGCTCGGTTTCAAAGCTGCCACGGTTAACTTCTTCAGGGCATTTGGACCAGTGTTTAACTAGGTGAACACCGGTTAATTCATTGCCGTGTGTTCCGCCTGTGATTGCGACTTGTTTGATTGAATCAGTCATATAGTTCTTTTAATTCTTTTCTTACGTGATGGAGCAAGCGTTGGCTCTGTCATTAAAGCATGCCACTCACTTATGAATTCTGTATTTCTAGGAGGCTTTAGATATTGCTTTGCGACTAGCCTCATACAAAGACATTACCCGATGGATAACTTATTGCAAAGGCTAGTATGAAACATCGCGACTTTTAGACTGTTTAGGCAGCCTTAGGCGGTATCTAAGGAGAATTAAAGTTGAGGCATTGTATCTTTGGTGTAAATGCTTACTTACTTTGAATCGTATGTCGTTACATGGGTGTCACAGTTATTAAGCAAGCAATACTCATTATTCATAGATGCAAATTTTATTGCCGTCTAGATCTCGAAAATAGGCAGAGTAACGGCCAGATCTGACCTCAGGGTCACCTTCACTAACACCACCCAAGCTTATAGCTTTAGCGTGGATCTCATCCACTTCGGCTGCAGACTTGAGGTTAACCCCCAACATCGTACCGTTACCTACTGTAGCTTCATTGCCATCAAAAGGTTCTGCCAGTGCGAACATAAAGCCGTCACCCACCCATAAGGTCATTCGCCCTTCATCATGTACTTTGTTGATACTTTGGCCAGTAAAGAGCTGATCGTAAAAGTTCACACCCCGTTGCATATTGTTGGTACCAAAAACAAAGTAATTCATTTTCATAGGGTAGTTCCTTCTTTTGATTTATTAACTCTTAAACTCTACTGCCCTGCGCTTTTAGGCGCAGTTTTCACCACAGATCCATTCCTCAATCTGGCATTGGCTGTTATCACCCGTCACTAAGTATTCAACGTGACACTCACATTCGCCACAGCGTGGCAGTGTGTCGTTATATTGCATGATCTCTTGGTATTCACTTTCACCATCATCAATGGCATTTTGAATATCATCGATATACAGCTCATTACAGGTACAAACTAATGTGGGATCTTGTTTCTTCTTTTCTATATCCACGCTTTTTTACCTCGTTTTGAGTGTGACACTGAGAAGGTTATGACCGCTTGTTTAGCTTTTAGTTGCAGTCGAGAGTAATGCCCCAGCACCTACAAAAACGCCACCGGTTAGACGGTTAAATAGCTTTGCACGCCCTTCTGCGAGTAACCAGCCTGAGGACTTTGAGCCCAGGTAGGTGTAAAACAGCAACCAAGATAACTCCAAAACCACAAAGGTCGAGGCAAAGATTAGATATTGGCTAAACAGATTATCCGCCGGGTTTATAAACTGCGGGAATAACGCGGTGAAAAAGACGATTGCTTTGGGATTGCTCGCACCAACGATAAAGCCACTTAGATAATGTGATCTCCAGTTAGCGTTGCCTTCGCCATTAGACTGGCTGGTTTCGTAACTGGTTTGCTTTGAGGTAAACGCTTTTATGCCTAAGTAAATTAAGTAACAGGCCCCTGCCCACTTGATAATAGAGAACACCAGTTCTGAGGACGCGATGATCACGCCTAAACCAGTAAAGGAAAGTGAGAGGATAATCGTAATAGCTGTGAGACTTCCTAAAGCGGTATAAACGCCTTTTTTAAGGCCGAATTGCACACCTTTGGTCATGCAAAGTAGCGAGCTGGGGCCAGGAGAGGCAGTTAAAACCAGCACTGCAATTACGTAATAGAACCAGATTTCTAGCGTCATTTCTTGATACCTCGCTTACTTCAAATGCTGGTATTCCTTTCCTTGTACCTTATTTGAACCAGATTATATTCTGAAAATGCTTCCTACAGGGCATTTTTAAAATGGATTCACTCATGTGTATTTATTTTAAGATGCTGGTGTCATTGCCCTTTCTTGCCAAGGGCGTTCTTTAACGGGCAAGTGAATCAGTGCTGAGAATGCGCCGACGCCTATACCAACCCACCAAACAAGGGTGTAGCTGCCGTATAGGTCATACATCGAACCGCCCAGCCACACGCCTAGGAATCCGCCTAGCTGGTGGGAGAAGAACACAATACCATAAAGTGTACCCATGTATCGCAGGCCGTAGATCTGCGCAATCAACCCTGCTGTCAAAGGTACGGTGGCTAACCAAAGTGCACCCATTAATATTGAGAACAGCACTACTGACTCTGGGGTAATCGGATGCAGTATAAACGCGCCAGCAACCAAGGTGCGTAGCAAATAGATACTGGCTAGTAGGTATTTGCGTGAGTACCTATTCCCTAGCCATCCGGCGAGTAAAGTCCCACCGATATTAGCGACACCAATCAATGCAATGGCTACAGCACCTAAGGTTGAGGTTGAGTTGATACCCAATGATTGGATGATGCTGCCTGGTGCAACGGTGCTGCACATCTCGGTAATAAAGGCTGGGAAATGCGCCGTGATAAATGCCAGTTGATAGCCGCAAGAGAAGAAGCCTAGGAAGATAAATACAAACGATGGGTCTTTAACTGCTTTTAAAACGACCTCACCTAGCTTTTCATCATGAGGTTGCGCTTTAGGTGGTGCCGGGATGCGGATAAAGAACAGCGTAATCAATGTCAGCAGTATCAACACAGCAAAGGTCACAAAGACTGATTGCCAAGCCATACCTTGAAGTAGGAACTGCGCTAATGGTGGCCCTACGATTTGACCTGCAGACCCTGCCGCTGTAGCGATCCCTAAAGCTAAAGAGCGATGCTTATCC
The DNA here is from genome assembly GCF_047778065.1 of Neptuniibacter sp. QD72_48. Taxonomy (GTDB): domain Bacteria; phylum Pseudomonadota; class Gammaproteobacteria; order Pseudomonadales; family Balneatricaceae; genus Neptuniibacter. Next base: position 9,514 of record NZ_CP180547.1, read on the forward strand.
GATGCAGCTCTACCCACCACCGCTAAGATCACACCAAAGCCGGTACCTGCAATACCGAAGCCTACGAGGATTTCCAGCATCTGATGCTGACCCGGTGTAATTGCGTATGAGGACAACATCAGGCCAGCTGCATAAGTGATTGCGCCTGCAATAATCGCTTTTTTATCGCCGTATTTTTCTGCCAAGGCACCAAAGATTGGCTGACCTATTCCCCAAAAGAGGTTCTGTATAGCGATGGCAAAAGAGAACTCTGCTCTAAGCCAATTAAACTCTTCTGCAATAGGGATTTGAAAAATACCAAATGAGGATCGAATGGCGAAGCTGACCAAAATAATAATACAACCCGCCAGTAAGACCGGTGTAAGTAATGAAGGGCTCTGTGTATTTTGGTTAGCTAAAGTGCTCATGGGGTGTTCGCTATTTGGGGCAAAAGAGGTTTCATTTGGCCATAGTGTTCTCAACTATAGCTTAGAGGAGCCTATTCTTTGCCATTAACGGGATAGTGACAAACGATTAATTTTTCTGTTATGAATTAGTTTTTCTATTTCATAAATCCTGCGGAAATAATTATGCGTAATGCTCTTCCACCTCTTCGTGCTGTTATTGCGTTTGAAGCTGCTATGCGATACGGCAGCTTCAAAGAAGCTGCAGAAGAGCTTCACATAACGCCAGGAGCGGTTTCGCAGCAGGTTCGTAAATTGGAAGAGTGGCTTGGCTATCCCCTGTTTGTGCGTGAGATTCGCAAGCTCACTGTGACAGAAAAAGGTATGAGTTACTTTAGCCTGATTGCGCCTGCGCTTGAGCAGATTAGCAAAGCCAGTGATTTAGTCCGGAACAAAGATCACAACAAAACGTCTATCTCTGACGCAGGCTTTGGCGTCTAAGTGGTTAGGACCTCGCCTAGAAAACTTTGTTGGTCAGCATCCAGAGGTAGAGTTGCATATTAATGCTTCCAACCGCCTAGTGGACTTCCAAAGTAATGATATTGATCTGGCTATACGTCACTTTGATGGTCAATCTCAGGATCTTACCTCCCATCTTGTTTTCGACGATGAGGTTCGCCTTTATTGCACACCATCGTACAGACTAGCTAAGGGCTTAGCTTCGGTGAATGACTTAGCTAAAACTACCCTGATTATCACTACGCTTCTGCCAATGTGGGATCGCTGGTTATCTGAATTTACAGACTTAAGATCTGACGAAAGAGCAAAGATCCCTGCGCTACACTTTGATCAAACCTTGCTTGCCATCGATGCAGCGAAAAGAGACCAAGGTGTTGTGCTAAGTAACGCTTTATTGGTTCAAGAGGAACTTAAACGCGGTGAGCTGATAGAGCCTTTCAGCTACAGGCTATCTGTAGAGAAAAGCTATTACTTGGTTTACCCCAGCAATCGATCACTAAGTCCGGCTGCAAACCTGTTTAAGGATTGGTTGCTTGGGCAGTTTTTATGATGATCAGCTTATTGGTGAAACTAGATAAGCAAGATAGGTACAATTCTTTATTATTACCTTGATATTTAATGTCACCATAAAGACGGAGTGCAAACGACGTCCAGCTTGAAGTGTGATTTTTGATGGTTTTGTTGACCATCAATTACATTTGTATTTTAGAGCTGTCTTCTTACCACTTCGTATATATTCTTTTGCCGCAGGGTCTCCACGCTTAGATGCTAACTGAAAGTATCGATTAGCTTTTTCCATATTTTGGGGGATATTAATGCCAAAATAATTAAAGCACCCCAATTGAAATGTCGAATGTTCATGGCCTTCATCAGATGCTGCTTTATACCAATAAATCGACTTATTTAAATTTTCATATTCCCTGTAATCCCCTTTGTATATGTGTCCTAACATAGCCATTGAATCGACATAGCCGGCTTTCGCAGATTTTTCATACCAAATAATGGCCTTATCTAAATCTCGCTTTTCTCGTTGACCATAGAAAAATTGGTAAGCTACCCAATGCTGTGCTTCAGGATGTCCATTTTCTGCAGCTTGCTTTAACCATATAGCTGCTTGAGTTGGGTTTTGCTCTATACCAATTCCACGTCCATAAATCGTTGTGAGATCGAACTGGGCTTCCGCGTTTCCGGACTCCGCACGCTTAATAATCTCTGGTACTAATGGAACGATAGCCGTTGGCTCTAGATCGCGAATATCTGCTTTGGCAACTACGCAGCAGAATGCTAGAAGCATGGGAAGTAATTTCACTAGAATAATCCTGTATAAAATCTTTACAAAGTTGGTTAGCTAGTAAGTTCCTTTTTCCATGGGTAGGAGGAACTTTTGTATCGTAGAATCCGTAATTATCAATGCGTAATACGCTAAGGAAAAAGCTGTCAGGGAAGCGGTGAGATGTAAGGGGTTACATGACATCCTGTCGATCCGTGTGGGCTACCTAAACTGCGCAAAGGTTATTCTGAAAACGGATTACAATATGGGTACTCCAATTACCCACTGATTAGCACTATATCGTAGTTTTCTTATTAATTGCTATTTTGAACTGTAAATCGTGGATTAGGTTCTTTAGCTTTGTTTTTGATAATGAGCATTAAGCATACTGAACGATGCAGTTTTTCCCTGCCTCTTTAGCTTTATAGAGTGCTTTGTCTGCTTCTTTGATGAGCTGATCGACAATCAGTTTATGGTTTTTTTGATTTTGAGATAGACCGATACTAACGCTTAGTTTAATACAGTGGCCTTCAATAGCGAGTGGGTGTTCTGCAACTTTGTTTCTGATTCGATCGAGGATGGTTTGAGCATTATCTATATCGGTATTGGGAAGGACAATGACAAACTCTTCGCCTCCTACTCTAGCAATAATATCAGTTGATCTAAGTTCGTCTCTTAAGGTGGCAACGAACGATTTAAGTACTTTGTCACCGACCACATGACCATAGAGGTCATTAATGGGCTTAAAGTCATCAAGGTCCATATAAGCCAAAGTTAAATCGGTTTGTTCTTTTTCTATTTTCTGTTTGATGGTTTCAACGCTTTCAAAGAAGGCACGACGATTTAATGCTCCTGTAAGGCCATCGTATGTAGCTAACCTTCTTTGTTGCTGTTCGAGGTCGTGAACCTTGATAAGTAGTTTGACTAAGTTCCATGTGACTAGAGGAGCGATTAATGTTGGCGCGACTACGGAGATGATTAGGGATATGGTGTAGATCTCTTCGCTGACTCCGGCCAAGGTCAAGATTGAGAACGTAATGATGACGGACAAAACAATAGATACAGCGGTGACAGCAAAGGTCACACCTATTTGACCGTTTTTTGTGATTATTCTTCGCATCCTGGAGTCTTAGCATCTCGTTAAGTGTGCTTCATCCAATTCAGTATAGTGGTTTCTCTGCTATAGCCTAGCTCTTATGTTCTTTTGCCAATTTAATAAATGATTGGATATGTTCGCTTTGGCTGTCTTCGATACGGATGCCGAGATGAATCTGTTTATGGACCCCTTCTTTCCCTAGCCTAATTCCTTGTACCGGCAGGTTCTTGGTGTATTCATTGGCCAACCAGTTTGGCAGGACTGTTACGCCACGGTTAGCTGAGACCATCTGGATAATGATCTCGGTTGCCTCCATCGTTTTATGTTTTTTTGGGCGGCAGTTAGCTGGTAGGAGAAACTGTTGGAAGATATCCAATCGTTCCGGCTCAACCGGATAAGTAATGAGGGTTTGCTCAGCTAGATCCTGCGGTTGGATATTCGATCGTTTTGCTAACGGATTTTCGTCGTTAACGATGAGCACTAATTCATAAGGGAACACCGGTTCAAAGTGGATCGCTTTCATCTCGATTGGATCGGGTGTGACCAAAATATCTATATCGTGGTTAAACAGAGCAGCCATGCCGCCAAATTGGAAACGTTGTTTAACATCGAGGTCGATGCCGTCACGCTCTTTTAGATAAGCAGCTGAAACCTGCGTTAGCCACTGATAGCATGGGTGGCATTCCATACCTATATTCAGCGTACCGATCTCATTATTGGCAAACTCTTTTAGCTTAGTGTCGATTCGCTCTAACTGGGGAAGTATTCGCTCTGCTTCTTTTAGCAGAAATTCTCCTGTCTGGGTAAGATGGATATTCCTACCCTTTTTCTCCCATAGCTCGCAACCAACTAATCCTTCCAACTTGCGGATGGTGTGACTGAGTGCTGATTGAGTTAGACACAGCTTATCAGCAGCTGCCGTTACTGAACCCTGGCGGTTGATCTCTCTGAGTATTTTTAAGTGTGCCCTTTCAATCATTTTAAATCCGTATACGGTGCGAATTGCTTGAAATAATGAACCCTCATTTTTCATCAATACAGAGATTTAGCCTAATGAAAAATATTGGCCAGTAGATGAATAGAATTACTAGTTCTTCGTGGTTGGTTCTGGAGCTATTGGTATCAGTTATAGATGTGTTGGTTTGTTTACCAAGAGATTGATTATTTTGTTAACTGACAGGCGCTTAAGTATTTACTCGACTATGCTTTGATGTGTGCAACTATTCGAGGTAGTTATGCATCAGCATATTCGATTGGGTACATCACTAAATCCAGATCTCACTGCGGCAATTGCCGAACTGCATGAACAGATTGCGATGGATGATTGTGCCCTGATCATGATCTTCTTCTCGGTGAGTTATGAGCCGCAGTCCCTTTGCACGCATTTTGGTAGAGCTTTTCCCCATACGCCTATTGTTGGCTGTTCTACGGCTGGTGAAATTGGCCCTAGGGGCTACACTTCAAACAGTATTGTTGCTATGGCATTTTCCTCTGAGATGTTTGATGTCAGCCTTTGCCCTTTTTACGATTTGAATAAGTTATCGGTTAAAGAATGGCATGACGATACGGTTAAACTTCATAGTGAACATCAACTAAATTACGATATTAGTTCTGATGCAAATACCTTCGCTGTCCTTCTGATTGATGGCTTGTCTTCAAAAGAAGAGCCCTTCACCCGTGTAGTATCGAATGCTATATCAGGCATCCCTCTTGTTGGTGGGTCTGCAGGTGATGATCTCAATTACGAAAAATCGATTATCTACGCTGGTGGGGAAATATTTTCCGACGGTGCTGTTCTTCTAATGATCACTAGCCGGTTGGCGTTTAAACCTTATAAGTGCCAGCACGTGGTGGCAGGGAAAAACTTTATGGTGGTTACCGGCGCAATACCGGAAAAAAGAATCATCACCGAGATAAATGGTTTCCCTGCGGCTGAAGAGTACGCACGCTTGTCGGGTGTAGACCCATCTAAAGAGCTTAATGAAACAGTTTTTGCTGAACACCCCTCTATTGTTGTTATAGGTAAAGAACAGTATGTACGTTCAGTGATGAAGGTTAATTCTGATAAGAGTCTGACGTTCTATTGTGCTATCGATGTCGGCATTGTTATGCGAACAGCAGAATGCAACGGCCTTGGCCTTGTTGGGAATATGAAAAAAGCTTTGGACTCATTGGATGCTCAATTGGGAGGTATCCATAGTTTGTTAGCTTTCGATTGTATTTTAAGGAAACTACAACTTTCTCAAGAAGGTGAAATTTCCCCTATGGAAAAACTTTTGTGTGCCAAAGATGTAGTTGGTTTTAGTACCTACGGTGAGCAGCATAATGGTTTGCATATCAACCAAACTTGTACTGGCATAGCCTTTGGTGGTGCGAATGAATAGTGACAAGGAAGCCTTCTACCAATCCGAAATTGAACGCTTAAATAAAATCATTCGTGTGCTGGTGGATCGTGCTGAGCAAGGTATTAATAGCGAGTCGAGTGACTTTTCTTTATTCCAAACCACAATCACCCTAGAGGAAAAGGTTCGCAGCAGAACGGTTGAGTTGAAACGAGCCTTGGATCACCTTGCCAATACCAACGAAGAGTTGGATTCATCACTTAGTCAGTTACGTGAAACTCAGGAAAAACTTATTCAGTCGGAGAAGATGGCTGCCTTGGCTAATCTTGTTATGGGGATCGGCCATGAGCTAAATACGCCACTTGGTGTTGTGGTAACAACAGCTTCTTTTATCCGTGACCACTGTAAGGATCTCGATGTTAAAGTTAAAAATAACCAGCTCACAGCATCTTACCTAGATAGCTTTCTTACGGATATGGATGAATCCACTTCCCTTGCTTTAAAAAGCTCTGAGAAGTTAAAGGAGCTGGTGTCTCACTTTCAAACTATCTCTGTTGCAAGCTCTGCTTCAATTCGAGAATCAGTTGTGTTGCCTGATTTATTTAAAGAGCTATGTAAAAGTCTTGCTGCTGAATTGGGCGTGTCTGATGTTGAGTTTGTTATTAATTGTAAGCCTGAAAATCTGAGTTGCCGTGTAGACGTTAGTGCGTTGGTTCAAGTATTTTCGCATCTGATTAACAATGCTTTGCTTCACGGTTTGGCTAATAGTGATCACAAGTGTATTGAGATTAATATTCTTAAAACCGATGGTACTTTAAGAATCGCTTGTTCGGATAATGGTGTTGGTATTCAGCAAGAACATATCGACCAGATATTTAATCCTTTCTTTACTACTGCTCGTGGCCTAGGTTCGATTGGATTAGGTTTGCATATTGTTTTCAATATGGTGCATGAGGTTTTGAGAGGTTCTGTCGAAGTTCATAATGGTGAACTTGGTGGTGCCTGCTTTACGGTTTCTTTCCCTGTCTAGCTGGCAGATACTAAATCTTCATTTTAAATATCTGCCATGTTTCACGTGAAACACTCTCTTATTTACTAATTAGATAATCTGCGAAAGAGCTTAAATCATCAAATACCTTAGAGCTTTTTGGAAGCTGTTTATCTGAATCAAGAGTTCTTTGCCCTTTTCCAGTCTTAACTAAAACGGGTTGGCTATTTAGTTTAGATCCTGCTTCTAAATCTCTTAAGCTATCACCAACAGTGTGGCTGCCTGTTAGATCTTCCAGGTCGAATTTTTCTGCGATTGTTTTGAACATGCCAGGCAATGGTTTGCGACAATCACAATTATCATCAGGCCCGTGTGGGCAGTATTCAATGCTGTGAATTTGGCCGCCTTTTGCTTCTACCAAATCAGTTAGTTTTTGGTGCATGGCATGAAGTGTTTCTAGGGTAAAATATTCTCTGGCCAAGCCGGATTGGTTGGTTGCAATACAGATTGTGAATCCTGCTTTATGCAGCTTAGCTATTGCTTCGATGCTTCCTGGAATTGGGATCCATTCGTCTAGCGTTTTTACATAGGCATCTGAGTCCTGATTGATAACACCGTCACGGTCTAAGATGATTAATTTACGTGGATCGATTTGGTTCACACTGCTGCCCATTAGCTAGATTGGTTTGTTGTATTCTAACGAAATAGAGCAAAATAACCGAGTGTGATTAGTAGGCAATAGGAAGTTTAAATTCGAATTGGGTGCCCTGATTCCTTTTGCTCTTTACACAGATTTCTGTCTGGTGAAGGTCTAATATTCGCTTCACTATTGCTAGTCCAATACCCGCTGATTCTGTTCCTTTTCTGCTTCGATCTGGGTTTGCGTAGAAGCGTTCAAAGATAAATGGCATATCGGCATCAGATATACCTACCCCACTGTCGATGATTTTTACTTTTACGCTGTTTGTGTTTTCTTCTGAAGATTCAAACTCGAATGCAATTTTCCCTTTCTGGGGTGTGTAAGCTATGGCGTTGCGAATAAGGTTTTCGAACACTCTTTGCATCAAGCTGATATCCGCCTGTACCAAAATATTAGTGTGGGTGTTGATCTGCCATTTGATCTCTTTTTGATCCAGTTCTAATGCAAATTCCTGGACAGTGTCATAGACCAATTCCGTTAGCGAAAATGACTCAGTATTAAGGCGCGTGGTTGGTGATTCGAGCTTGGCTAGTTCGAACAATTCAGAGATCAACTGTGCGAGTCTGTTAGCGCTTAAGGAAGCTTGTTTTATGTAATTGCTCTTCTCCTCTTCTGTTAGATCATTCTTGATGATCAGTGTTTCAAGATAGCCTTGTATAGAGGCTAGCGGTGTTCTCAAATCATGGGAGACGTTGCTAATAAGTTCTCTGCGTTGATTGTCTGATTCGGTCAGTAAGTTTATCTGTCGGTCGATCTTTTCTGACATCTGGGTAAATGTATTGCTCAGTATCTCTATCTCATCGCCATGAATTTGAGTTGTTGTAAGATTGTCGCACTCTATATCACTAGGGCCATGTTTATGCGTGAACTGACACAACTCTTGGCTTAGTTTGTTTAAGCGCTTTAAGGTTAAGCTGAAAATTAAAATCCCTATAGCGATGGCGATAAAACTGATGAATAGAATGCTTATGATGATCATGCCGGCGCTGTAGCTTTGCTTGATCATTGTTCCTAGGTCGCTGTATAGGTTGCTTCCTAATACGACATAGAGATAACCAATATGCTGGTTATTCTTGTCGGTTAGCTTAGCTGCAGAGAATACTTTCTGGCTGTTTTGATTGAGGGGGTCCTGGCCGTATATAGGTAAATTCGAATCAGGCGCTAGGAACGCTTTTATTGGCTGTAGGTTAACTTTGATCGTTAGTTCTTGTCTGGCTTCTGGTATTGAGTGGGCAATCACGTTGCCTTTTGGATCTAGGAGGTAGACTTGGGCGATAGGGTTAACAATCATTGCTTGATGAGCGAGTGCTTCAAATGCCTTTACGTTTACCTGTCCTTCTTCTTCTGTGATTAGCTGATATGCGTCCTGAATGTACATTGCGATGCTTGCGTTAAGTTTTTGCATCACCTCTTCGCTGTAACGCTGCATCCAGTATTCTGTTGCTAGTAGGGTGGCTATAGTAGAGCATATAACCACCGTGATCAGCCCTGAGGCGATCTTCTTGCTTAATGTGAATGATGATTGGTTAGAGAGGTTAGGTGTGCTTAGAGCGGCTCTCATGCGCTTAGAGCCTCCTTCTCTAATTTGTAACCTACGCCCCAAACAGTGGCGATGATTTCTGGGTTGTTTGGGTCGGATTCTATTTTGGCTCTTAGGCGGTTGATATGAGAATTGACTGTGTGCTCATATCCGTCGTGGCCATAGCCCCAAACGTTATCTAACAGTTCTGATCGTTTGAAAACTCGACCAGGATGTTGAGCAAAAAAGGTGAGTAGTTGATATTCGCGTGCAGTTAGCTCTAGAGGCTTTCCGGCTAATGCAGCTTTGTGTTGTTTGTTGTCTATTTCGAGCTGGCCTATGGTCAACCTCTCTGGGTCTGTTTCTACTTTTGTGCGCAGCGCATTTTCCCGTCTAAATGTCGCTTTTATGCGGGCTATTAGCTCCATGATGCTAAATGGCTTTGTTATGTAATCATCTGCGCCTAGGTCTAGACCGAGTACTCTATCAAGCTCAGTTGATCTTGAAGTCAGTAATAGTATCGGGACATAAGCGCAGTTCTTTCTGACCTCACGACATATCTCTAAGCCCGAAGGTCCTGGGAGCTGTATATCCAATATCATAAGATCCCATTCTTCATTCAAGGCGAGCTTTATTCCTTCCGTTCCGCTAGCTGAGTGCGTTACCTGTGACCCGAGATCCGTTAGATGAAGCTTGAGGAGTAGTGCTATTTCCTCTTGATCCTCAATGATCAGAATTCGTTTATTTTCCATTTTTCTTGCCGTGAGCTTAGATTGAGTAGTTATGACCCCGGCCTTCTCAATTAATTCTATTTTTTATTTATCACTCAAATATCACGGCGTTTGGGTTAGTTATCACAGTCTGTGATATTTGCTTAATTTCTGTGATTTAAGTTTTAAGTTTTTGTTATTTGCTCGGGATATCTCTTTGTCTGTTGTTCCTTATGCTTTGCCTGTCTTTTATCTATGCATTGGTTTAACGATTTTAGGGAGTTGGAAATGAGTAAATTTGTCAAAGGTTTTGGGGTTGCTGCTAGTTTTGTGGTCATTGGTTTAAGTTCGCAGGTTTCGGCTGGTGAAGGTTTTTATGTGGGTGGTCAGATCGGTAGTACGACCCTTGGTCATAGTATTGAGCGTAATACTGGCGATCCAGATGCTGCTAGCATCGTAACCTTGGCTGAGGAAACTGATGTTTCTGTGGGTCTGCACTTAGGTTACAAGCATAAAGTATCAGAAGATGCGTTCGTTGCTGCGGAAGTTTTTTACAATGACGAGTCCGCTGAAACAACAAGCCTAAACGGTGTGTTGCGTTCAGAGCTTGAGCTTGAAGCGTCTTATGGTATCAACTTTAAAGCTGGAGTTGAGTTAACCGAGAAGTTCTCTGTTTATGGTATTGCGGGTGCTACTTGGGTAGATCTTGATACGCGCAATAGCTACACATTTGCACCACCTGTTAAGTCTAAGTCGGACGATGAAGTGGCTCTATCACTAGGTGTAGGTGCTGAGTACGCAGTTAACAATAACTGGTCAGTTAAGGCTGAGTACATACGTGTAAATGATACTGACTTTGACGCGCCTAAAGAGGTCGTGCTGAATCAGTTTAATCCTAATGAAGCTGAGTACGATAACTTTAATGTTTCACTAAGCTATTACTTCTAAGCATTATGTAAGTCCCCCTTCCTTATACTTACAAACACTCTTTGCCATGCGTAGTCCCTGCGCATGGTTTTTTTTGTTGTATCCGATGTTGAATGTTTCACGTGAAACAAAAAAGCCGGCACAAAGGCCGGCTTTAGATTAGATATTTAGATGTGACGATTAGCCAAGCACAGATATATCAGCAACACCCAAGAACAATGCGCGTAACTGGCTTAGAAGAGCCAGGCGGTTGTTCTTAACAGCCTCGTCATCAGCCATAACCATAACGTCTTCGAAGAAGGCATCAGTCGATGCGCGAAGGCCAGCGAGTGACTCAAGCGCTTCTTGATATTTACCTTCTGCAAATAGTGGCGCTAGAGCAGCTTTCTGAGCTTCGATATCTGCCGCAAGAGCTTTTTCGGCAGCTTCAGTTAATAGTGCGTTGTTAACCTCAGTCGTGCCTGTTACGCCCTGCTTACTCAGGATGTTCGATACACGCTTGTTAGCAGCAGCCAATGCTTCGGCTTCAGCTAAAGAGCGGAAGTGGTTAACCGCTTTAACGCGACGATCGAAGTCTAATGGGCGGCTTGGTTTAAGCGCCAATACTGATAGGAATACTTCAGCGTTGATATCTGCGTCTTCGTACCATGCGCGGAAACGCTCCAACATGAAGTCTAGAACTTTGTCTTCTAGGCCTTCGCGCGCTGGTAGATCGTTATGGTTGTTCGCCGCAATGGTCAGTAGCTCGCGTAGATCCAGATCTAGTTCACGCTCTACGATAATGCGCAGTACGCCTAGCGCTGCACGACGCAGTGCGAACGGGTCCTTAGAGCCTGTAGGAGGCTGATTGATACCGAACAGACCTGTCAGAGTGTCTAGACGGTCAGCAATGGCTACAGCGATACCAGGGGCAGTCTGAGGTAGCTCATCGCCTGCGAAGCGAGGCATGTACTGCTCGTTTTGAGCTAGTGCTACATCCTGATCTTCACCGTCATTCAGCGCATAGTGATAACCCATCAAACCTTGTAGGTCTGTGAATTCGTATACCATGTCTGTAAGCAGGTCGGTTTTACACAGTAGGCCAGCACGTTCAGCTTTCGCTTGATCCTGATTTAGAGTTGCAGCGATTTTGCCAGACAGCGCGCTAATGCGAGCAGTTTTATCGTAAACCGTGCCAAGGTCTTTCTGGAATACGATGGTTTTTAGCTTCTCAACACGAGATTCCAGCGTAGTCTTTTTGTCAGTTTCGAAGAAGAACGCAGCGTCAGATAGACGTGGACGAATTACTTTTTCGTTACCTTCAATTACCTGCAGAGGATCTTTAGAAACGATGTTGCAGATCGTTGTGAAGTTAGGCAAAAGGTTGCCATCTGCATCTAAGTGGTGGAAGTACTTCTGATGCTCTTTCATTGAAGAGATTAGCGCTTGCGCTGGTACTTCTAGGAAGCGCTCTTCAAAGCGGCCTGTTAGTGCGACTGGCCATTCGTTAAGTGCTGTAACTTCATCAAGAAGATCTTCGTCGATCTGAGCAACTGCATTCAGCTTCTCGCCTTCTGCTTTAACTTGCTCGTTGATCATCGTCTTACGGATATCGTAATCAGCGATTACCATACCTGGGTTTTCTAGGCGATCAGCGTACTCAGATGGTGCGATCAGTTCGATCTCTTGGTTGTAGTGGAAGCGGTGGCCGCGAGTCTTACGACCCGATGTCAGACCAAGAATTTCACAATCTACAACTTCATCACCGAATAGCATGACTAGCCAGTGAACCGGGCGAACGAATTCAACACGAGATGCACCCCAGCGCATACGCTTAGGGATCGGCAGTTTGTTTAGTGATGTTTCTACAAGTTCAGGTAACAGAGAAGACGTCGCTTTGCCCTCTTCTGTGTTCTTAAAGTTGTAGTATTCACCTTTGTTGGTATCGATCTTTTCAAGCTGATCGATTGTCACGCCGCAAGAACGAGCAAAACCTTCAACCGCTTTTTCAGGCGCTTTTACAGAAGGACCGCGTTTTTCGATTTCGCGGTCAGCCTGTTTGTCGTCTAGAGTGCTGATCAACACAGCTAGGCGGCGTGGAGATGCGTAGCTTTTTACATCGCCAAAGTTAACGCCTGCTTCTTTCAGGCCAGCAGTAATGCCAGATGTGAAAGCGTCAGAAAGGGTTTTAAGTGCTTTTGGAGGTAACTCTTCGGTACCTAGCTCAACGAGAAAATCATGTTGTGCCATTATTTGCTCTCCTCGCAGTTAGCCAGTACTTCTTGGCGTAGGGCTTCGGGTGCCAGTGGGAAACCTAGTTCTTTACGGGCATTAAAGTATGCGTGTGCGACTTCACGGGCTAGTGTGCGCACACGAAGGATAAAGCGCTGACGCTCTGTTACAGAGATCGCATGACGGGCATCCAAAAGGTTGAACGTATGAGACGCTTTAAGTACCTGCTCGTATGCAGGAAGCGGTAGTGGCGTTTCCAAGCTTAGTAGCTTGTTGCACTCAGCTTCGCAGTTGTCGAACGTTTTGAATAGTTCTTCAACGTTTGCATGCTCGAAGTTGAAAGTAGATTGCTCAACTTCGTTCTGGTGGAATACGTCGCCGTAAGTCACTTTAGAGCCGTCAGGGTTTACTGCCCATGTTAGGTCGTAAACGCTGTCTACACCCTGTAGGTACATTGCAATACGCTCAAGACCGTAAGTAATCTCACCAGTCACTGGGTAACATTCAAGACCACCTGCTTGCTGGAAGTAAGTAAACTGAGTTACTTCCATGCCGTTTAACCATACTTCCCAACCAAGACCCCAAGCGCCTAGTGTTGGAGACTCCCAGTTGTCTTCTACGAAGCGAACGTCGTGAATGCCAAGATCGATACCCATGCGCTCTAGAGAGCCTAGGTATAGCTCCTGAATGTTGTCAGGAGATGGCTTAAGAACAACCTGGAACTGGTAGTAGTGCTGCAGACGGTTAGGGTTTTCACCGTAACGGCCATCCGTTGGACGACGGCTAGGCTGCACGTATGCAGAGCGCCAAGTCTCAGGTCCAATTGCGCGTAGGAAAGTCGCAGGATGGAAGGTGCCGGCACCTACCTCCATGTCCAGTGGTTGTACGATTACACAGCCCTGCTCTGCCCAGTATTCCTGTAGAGCAAGGATCAGCCCCTGAAATGTGCTTACGTCTGGGGTCGCCTTGTCAGTCACAGCGTTTCACCTTTTACATAAGTGCCGTTGAGTTTCTGCCGTCATGGCAGCTGCACAGCACCAGATTAGCCCGAAAAATTAGCCGGCAATTATACAACAAAAAATAGACAGTCGGTGGCTGTAAAAGTGGGATAAAGGGGATTTTTGAAGAAAAAGGGGTAGAAATAGGTTCTACCCCGGTGTGGTATCGCTTAGTAATCCAAGCAAAGGTATTTAAGCGTTTCGATTACTTGCTCTGTATTCTCGGCCACGGCATGTGCGCAAGCGTCGATTTCTTTTAGTGGGTGTGTCAATTCTGGTGCGTGTTCAACGATCAGAGACTTACCATTGGCGATGGCAAAACCAGCATCAAATGCAGCGTTCCACTGACGGTATTTATCACCGAAACGAACGATCACGATGTCAGCACGTTTGATCGCAGTCATGTGACGCATAGTGTTCATTTTTGCTGATTTGTGATCGGTCCAGAAGTTCTTCTTTTCTGGGCCTAGGATCTCAGTAGCGCAACCGTCACTGGAATCGTGATCTGTGTTTGGAGTAAGTACATCGATTGGTAGGCCATTTTGGTTGATGGCTTTTTTGATTTTGTTTCGCCAGTCGGTGTGAATCTCACCGGATAGGTAAACTGTATATCGCATGATTAGGCTCTCGAAATTAGGTTCGTCGCAGATCTGATGCCTGCTTTATCGTTTCCAGAAAATAGGTGTGAATAGTACTAGCAAGGTAAATACCTCTAGACGACCGAGCAGCATGGCAAAGCAAAGTACCCATTTAGCTGGATCGTTCAGGTCGCCGTAGTGTGCAGATACATCGCCAAGGCCTGGGCCTAGGTTGTTTAATGTCGCACCTACCGCTGACCATGCAGTTACCTGATCAAGCCCAGTCGCTAACAATACGATGAGCATGGCTACAAAGACGATCATGTAGACGGAGAAGAAGCCCCATACAGCTTCTAGAACTTTATCGGAGATCGGTTTTTTACCTAGTTTTACCGGAATAATCGCATTGGGATGTACCAAGCGTTGGATTTCACGGTAGCCCTGCTTAAGGATCAGAAGTACACGGATGACTTTCATGCCACCACCGGTAGAACCCGCACAACCACCGGCAAAGGCTGCCACGAATAGCAAGAACGGTAGCATTACTGGCCAGTGCGCAAAGTCTGCTGTGGCAAAGCCGGTCGTGGTTGCAATGGATACCACCATAAACAGTGCTTTACGCATCGATTCGCCCGGCGCGTAGGTCTCGGTTACGACCAAGGCAACAATGGCGATAACGGTTATTGCTAGGAGTGTAACTAAATAGAATTTAAATTCTGGATCTAGAATGTAATGCGAAATGGTGCGTTGTCGCCAAGCAAAAAAGTGTAGGCCGAAATTTACTGCAGAGATGGTCATAAAGAATATACAGATCATCTCAATGGCTACAGAATCGTAGTAGCCGATACTGGCGTCGTGGGTGGAGAAACCACCGATCGCAACGGTCGAGAAACTATGACCGATGGCATTGAATAGATCCATTCCAGCTAACCAATAACCAGCCGCGCAGGCGATGGTCAGTGACAGGTAGATATACCAAAGAGCTTTGGCTGTTTCAGTGATTCGTGGTGTAAGTTTGGAATCTTTAACGGGGCCTGGTGTTTCTGCACGATAAAGCTGCATACCACCGATACCTAGCATCGGTAGGATCGCTACGGCCAATACGATGATACCCATGCCGCCCAGCCATTGCAGTTGCTGACGATAAAACAAGATTGATTTGGGCAGGTCATCGATGCCGGTAATTACCGTTGCACCGGTGGTTGTGAGGCCAGATAGGGACTCAAATAGCGCATCGATAAAAGTTAGGTGCGGATTGTCCGTGAGCATAAACGGGAAGGCTCCGAAAAGCCCCAGTACAGACCAGAAAAGGACGGTAATTAAGAAACCATCACGGGTTCGTAAGTCCTGTCGCACTCGATATACCGGAATCCAGATGAAAAAACCGGTCAGCAGGGTAATCAAAAATCCGGCGATAAAGGCTAACTCTGCCCCATCATCATAGAGATAGGAGATACCTAACGGCGGCAGCATAGAGATGCTGAATATCATCAGCAGTATGCCTAATATGCGTAAGATAACTTTGTAATGCATCTGCGCTGCTTCCGCTTAGAAGAATGTAAGGCCAACTTGGAACAGGCGTTCCACTTCGTTGATTCGGCGTTTATCAACCAAGAACAAGATCACGTGGTCGCCACTTTCAACGACAACATCATCGTGCGCGATCAATACCTCGTCGTTACGCACGATGGCACCGATGGTTGTACCCGGAGGAAGATTGATCTCTTCAATGGTTTTGCCGACCACTTTAGATGATGACTTATCACCATGAGCTACCGCTTCCAGTGCTTCTGCCGCGCCTCGACGCAGCGAGTGTACTGCTACTACATCACCTCGACGGACATGGGTCAGTAGCGCACCGATAGTGGTTTGCTGAGGGGATATCGCAATATCGATCGCACCACCTTGCACTAGATCGACATAGGCAGGGTTGTTAATCAGGGTCATTACCGTACGTGCGCCCAGGCGCTTCGCCAGCATAGATGCCATGATGTTCGCTTCGTCATCGTTGGTCAGGGCGCAGAATACGTCGGTATCTTCGATATTCTCTTCGATCAGAAGGTCACGGTCGGAAGCACTGCCTTGAAGGACGATGGTGTTATCTAGCGAACGCGCCAGCTGGTTACAGCGACGAATGTTTCGCTCGATGATTTTGACTTGGAACTCGTCTTCGATCGATTCGGCTAATCGCGCGCCGATATTACCGCCACCTGCGATAATGATGCGCTTATAAGGGCGATCTAGACGACGCAGCTCGCTCATTACAGCACGAATATCTTTACGTGCGGCGATAAAGAATACCTCATCGTCTGCTTCGATAACCGTATTACCTTCTGGGATAATAGGGCTACCGCTGCGGAAAATCGCCGCTACACGGGTATCCACCGATGGCATGTGAGCGCGAAGATAAGAGATCTCGCGACCCACAAGTGGGCCGCCATAATAGGCTTTTACGGCTACAAGCTGAGCCTTAGCGTCGGCGAAATCCAGTACCTGCAGAGCGCCTGGGTGCTGGATTAGACGTTTTATGTGCTTTGTTACCAGTAATTCAGGGCTAATACGGACATCAATAGGGATGCCTTTTTCGCCAAAGATCTTCTGATTTTTGTTCAGGTAGTCATGTTCACGGACACGGGCGATTTTCGTCGGTGTGTTGAACAGCGTTTGCCCTACCTGACAGGCGATCATGTTGACTTCATCAGAGTTCGTTACGGCGATAAGCATATCGGCATCTTGGGCACCGGCACTGTCGAGTACAGATGGATAGGATGCTTTACCTTCGATCGTACGGATATCGAGACGATCTTGTAGTTCTCTGAGACGGCCAGTGTCTGTATCAACGATAGTGATGTCGTTGTCTTCACTGGCTAGGTTTTCAGCCAAAGTGCCGCCCACTTGTCCGGCACCTAGAATAATGATCTTCATGATCAGCCTTTAACTGCTGCAGAAATGACAGAAATACACATAGCTACTTGAGCTTACTCCGTTTTTTCCAGCAGTGCATAATAGAAACCATCATGGCCGTTAGACTGCGGAAACAGCTGTCGACCATACTCTTGTTCGATACCCCACTCTGCCTCAATTGGCAGATGCTTGGCATTCGCAGTTTGGGTTACAAACTGCTTAATCAATCGCCCATTTTCCTGTGGGAAGATGGAACAAGTTGCATAAAGCAACTTACCGCCGGGTTTCAGCATGGACCAGCAATTATCCAAAATAGCGCGCTGAAGTTTGGCTGTTTCGTGAATATCTTCGCCTTGGCGCAGGTATTTTATATCCGGATTGCGGCGAATAACACCCGTAGCAGAACAAGGAGCATCTAATAAGATGCGGTCGTATTCTGTACCGTCCCACCAAGTTTGGATTGCGGCGTCTGCCACCTTTAAGTTGGCTTTTAAACGTAGACGTTTAAGGTTTTCTTCAACGCGGCTGATTCGCTTTTGTTCGAGCTCTACAGCGTCGACTTGAGCAAGCTTAGGCTCATGCTCAAGGATATGGCATAGTTTACCGCCGGGTGCTGCACAGGCATCCAGAACGCGTTGTTCTGGTCGTAGATCGAGAAGGTCCGCAGATAACTGTGCGGCTTCATCCTGCACGCTAAATGCGCCGATGCTATAACCCGGAAGGGTTTCGATATTGATTGATTCCGCTAGCTTAATGCCCTGATCACTGAATTGAGTCGCTTCTGCGGCAATAATCGGGGTCAGTTGCTGTAGGTAATCTTCGCGGGCTGTTGAGCGTTGATTCACGCGGAGTGTCAGCGGCGCTTGCTCGTTGTTGACGGTGAGTATCTCTTGCCAGTGCTCTGGCCAGTTGTTTTTCAGCTTGGCGATCATCCATTCAGGGTGGTTGAACTGGTATGAATCGTCATCTTTTAGGTAGTCTTCGAGTTCATCTTGTTCGCGTTGAAACCGGCGCAAAAGGGCGTTCACAACTTTCCCTGCCCAAGCCTTATCCAGTTCTTTGCACGCTTCAACGCTTTCACTAATCGCGGCATGAGCTGGGATGCGAGTGTGTTTTAACTGATATAAACCGATCAGAACAATGGCTTTAATATCGATATCTCGAAACTTAAATGGTCGGTTTTGCAGCAGTTTAATAATGGCATTCAGCTGTGGGTGGTAACGCATAGTGCCGTAGCACAGTTCACGCAGAAGGCCGCGATCCTTCTCAGGACAACGACGTTCAATCGTCGCAAATTGCGTATTCAAAGAACCCTTGTTTTTAAGTAAGGGGGTTAGAATTTGTGCTGCAAGTGCCCGAACATTGGTGGTCATGGTAATAGTCCTAAAACGTCTAACCTAAAACTACGCCTGCACTAAACTGCTCTCGTTTAGAGTTTAGAACAGCGGCAGTGTCCATTGGCTTTTTGCCCGGAAGCTGAAGCTGTTTGATTTTAATAGCGCCTTCGCCGCATGCGACAACAATGCTCTTTTTGTCAGAGGGCAAAATCTCACCCGGGTTACCACTTTGCTCAACTAATTCGCATCCTAAAAGCTTCACCACCTCTTCCCCAAGCTTGAATGTTACTGCAACACGTGGGCTTAGAGTGCGAATCTTAAGATCGATATCTGCAGCGGAAGCACTCCAGTCTATAACTCCTTCGGTCTTTTGCAGTTTCTTCGCGTAGGTGGCTAAGCTGTCATCCTGTGGTTCTGGAGACACTGTTTCCTGTTGGAACTGTGTAAGCGTTTCAACCAGGGCCTCAGAGCCAATAGCGGCTAAGCGTTCGAATACACTTGCTGCAGTGTCGTTGTTCTCGATTGGCGTAGTGACTTTGTAGAGCATATCGCCAGTGTCTAAGCCTTCATCCATCTGCATGATAGTGACGCCTGTTTCAGCATCCCCTGCAAGCATTGAGCGCTCTACTGGTGCTGCACCACGCCAGCGTGGAAGTAGCGAACCGTGAACATTGATGCAACCTAGACGAGGTGTCTCAAGAATTGCTTTAGGGAGAAGCATGCCGTAAGCAACTACAACCATGATATCGGCTTTAAGGTTTGTAAGTGCTAACTGTTCTTCTTCGGTTTTGAGCGTGGTTGGTTGAAATACTGGGATGTTATGTTCAACCGCAAGATCTTTTACTGGGCGTGGAGCCATCTGGTTTTTACGCTTACCCTTCTTGTCAGGCTGGGTATAAACAGCAATCACTTCATGCTCAGAACTAAGCAATGCTTGTAAGCTGGATGCGGCAAAATCAGGTGTGCCGGCAAAAACTATTTTCAGTGGCGACTCTGGCATGGTCTAGGCTCCAAAATAAAAACAGGCCTGCTAGTTAAACCAGCAAGCCTGTGAATTGCTTTTTAGTGATAATCAGGCGTGTTTTTCCTGCAATTTATGCAGCTTTTCTAGTTTGGATTTGATGCGGTTACGCTTGAGCATAGAGATGTAATCAACAAACAATTTGCCATTCAGGTGATCTAGTTCGTGTTGAATACATACAGCTAGGAGGCCTTCAGCTTCCATCTCATAAGGTTCGCCGTTGTAGTCGAGTGCTTTAAGCTTAACCTTTTGCGGGCGTTTCACATTTTCATAGAAGCCAGGAACCGATAAGCAACCTTCCTGATATTTGTGTAACTCTTCATCCAGAATTTCGAATTCTGGGTTGATCATAACCAATGGCTCGTTTTGGTCGTCAGAGATATCCATGGTTACGATACGTTTATGGATATTCACCTGCGTTGCTGCCAAACCAATACCTGGAGCTGCGTACATTGTTTCGAACATGTCATCGATTTGAGCACGTACTTCGTCATCGACTGTTTCAACGGGCTCAGCAATGGTACGTAAGCGTGGATCTGGGTATTCAAGAATGGTTAGTTTTGCCATGATTTACGTCTGTATCAACAAGTTATCGGGTGCTATTGCTGTGAATACTTCTATAAGTCATGCTAAGTTAACAACATGATATACAGGCATCTTAAATTTTAACTCGATTATTCAGGTTGTTAGCCGAAAGATAATATCGAGATCAATAGCGAAAAATATTAATCTGCCTATTATACTGATTAGAACGCTCAATGCATTGTCGTTACTTTACCATCTTGTTTTTCTTAACAAGCTGGAAGGTAATAAGGGAACTGGACATGAAAAAATTGTTATGCGGTTTGTTCGCTCTGGTGTTGGTTTCACTGACTTCTGTTCACGCTGAAACCCGGAAGGACTCTCTGCTACTTCGTAATGATCATCCGCAAGAATATGTGGTAGTGAAAGGGGATACGTTGTGGCACATCTCGGGTCGCTTTTTGCAAAGCCCTTGGAAATGGCCTGAAGTATGGGGGGTAAACCCGCAGGTTGATAATCCTCATCTAATTTACCCTGGTGACGTAATCTATCTAACGTGGGTTAATGGTAAGCCGCGTTTAGGGGTTAGACGTGATAGTGGCATCTATCCACGAGCACGTGTATCACCCCTGGTTAAACCGATTCCTGCTATCCCACTACGAGATATCATTAGCTTCTTAAATGATAACCGTGTGCTCTCAGAAGATATTCTGAAAGAGGCGCCTTATGTATTGGGTGGTCCCAAAGAGAGGATATTAGCCGGTGCTGGTGATCGTATGTACGCGCGAGGTCAGCTAGTGACTGAACAGCGTCGACAAGGTATTTACCGCCCTGCTAATGAATATATTGATCCTGACACTGAAGAATTTCTTGGTTACGAAACTTTGAAAATAGCTGATGCAAATGTGTCTGCACGTAAAGACGATGTGATCACATTGGATATCATTAAATCCCATAAAGAAGTGCGCATTCTGGATCGTGTGGTACCCACAGAAGAAGTAAGAATTCAGTCTGTATACCATCCAGCGCCAGCGCCTGCTGAGGTTGAAGGAAAAATCTTATCGGTGCTAGGTGGCGTACGTGATGCCGGTCAGTTTAATGTAGTGGCTATCAATCGTGGTTTGCGAGAAGGTATTGAAGCTGGTCATGTTTTTGCAACTTATCGTCGTGGCGAACTGATTAAAGATCCTATTACTAAAGAAATGGTAACGCTTCCTCAGGAGCGCTCAGGTGAATTGATGGTCTTTAAAGTGTTTGAGAAAGTGAGTTATGGCTTGATCATGCGCAGTACAGATATAATTTCTATCGGTGATGTAATCCGAGAACCATAAAGGATTAAATATGACGGCTGATCTAAAGGACTGGATCGCCGTTGCTGCCCTACCAGATTTAGGGGCAGCTTCAGTTAAGAAGCTTTGGGATCAGGGATGGACCCCTGAAAAGCTCCTCTGCTCTTCTGAAGCTGATTGGCATCGGCTTAACCTCAAGCAAAAAACAATTACCGCTTTAAGTGATATCCAACAAGGACGTGCCTCTCCAGCACTACAGAAATTGGATTCGGCACTGGCTTGGCAAGCTTCGGCTGAAGATTGCCATATCTTAGCTATCACAGATGCTGATTATCCTGCTTTACTACGTGAAATTTATGACCCTCCTCCCATTCTATTTGCTCGAGGCAATCTAACAGCACTAAATCTTCCGCAAGTAGGGATCGTAGGCAGTCGTAGCGCTTCTAGCGGTGGTGTGAAGCATGCTTATCAATTTGCCGGCTATTTGGCTCAAAATGGCTTGATCGTGAACTCAGGCTTAGCCTTGGGTATTGATGCAGCGGCTCATCAGGCGAGTGTTAATGCACAGTGCCCGACGGTTGCGGTATTTGGTACGGGTTTAGATCGGCCGTACCCTGCACGAAATCGTATATTGGCCCAACAGATCCTCGAGCAGCAAGGGGTGTGGTTGAGTGAGTTGTTTCCTGGAGCACCACCGTTGGCACCGCACTTTCCACGTCGAAATCGTATTATCAGTGGTATGAGCGCTGGTATTTTAGTGGTGGAAGCCGCGCCTAAAAGTGGTTCATTAATCACTGCGAGGATGGCGATGGAGCATGGGCGTGAGGTTTTTGCTATTCCCGGATCGATCAATAACCCCTTGAGTAAAGGGTGTCATCAGCTAATCCGTGAAGGTGCTTGCTTGGTTGAATCAGCAGAAGATATAACCTCACAGCTAGCTCCTATGCTGGGTTATCTGGCTGAACAGAATGCTGAACATATTGAAGGTGACTCTGAAAAGGATGTATCCCACTTTGCACCTGAAACGCAGCGACTGTTGAAGCATTTAGGCTACGAATATAACTCTATTGACCAACTGAGCTATCTGACCGGTATGGATATAGCTGAATTGGGCCCGATACTAGTGGAGTTGGAGCTTTTGGGCATCATTAGCCAAGATGGACACGGTTATATCCGATGTTAAAAGGCAATTTGGTAGAGTTGCAAAGACCGCGTCGAACATTTAGTGTTCAGCCCTCAAAGATAAATGCCTTCAAGATGAAAGGGAATTCCCCCGCTTTGTAACCTGTAAGGGGCTCTTTCTATCAACCTTTCATCACTATTGATTGATACCTTGAGTAAAAGTAGTGATGCGCTGTTGATTCGTTATATGGCATTGAGGAGTAAATGGTGAGTAGTAATTTAAAGCCTGATTGGTGGCATATTCAGCAGTCTGTTCGAGCAATTCGTCAAGGTGGTGTGATCGCTTATCCTACTGAAGCAGTTTGGGGTTTAGGTTGTGACCCGTTTGATGAGCAGGCGGTCTTAGATCTTTTAGAAATTAAGCGTCGACCTATGCATAAAGGTCTGGTTTTGATCGCTGGAAATCTCTCACAAATCGATTTTTTACTCGAAGATCTGACCGATGATGAATATGTCAAAGTAACTGCTAACTGGCCGGGCCCATACACTTGGATTTTGCCAGATAAAAAGAACCGAATTCCAGCTTGGATTAAAGGGAATCATAGCGCTGTTGCTGTAAGAGTGAGTAGTCACTTACAGGTGAAAAGGTTAACAGAAGCTTACGGGTCTTTCCTGGTTTCGACTTCGGCGAATCCGGCAGCGCATTATCCTGCAAGAGATATATTGAGAGTGAAGACTTACTTCGGTGAAAAGCTTGCTTATGTTTTACCGGGTGAGTTAGGAGGTTTAGATCAGCCTACTCAAATTCGAGATCTAAAATCTGATCAATTAATTCGCGCTTAAATAAATATGTGAGTGAGTACTATGTCCGCACCTAATATTGACGCTGTAAAAGAGTACCTTTTGGGGCTACAAGATGCTATTTGTGATGCCTTAGAAAAGGCTGATGGCAAAGGAAAATTTTATCAGGATGAGTGGCAGCGAGAAGAAGGCGGCGGAGGTCGTACTCGTGTCCTAGATAAGGGCGCAATTATCGAAAAAGGTGGTGTGAACTTCTCTCACGTTTTCGGTGATAAGTTGCCAGGTTCTGCAACAGCGCATCGACCTGAATTAGCGGGTCGTAGTTTTCAGGCGATGGGTGTGTCATTGGTTATTCACCCACATAATCCTTATATCCCAACTTCCCATGCCAATGTTCGTTTCTTCATTGCGGAAAAAGAAGGTGAAGAACCTGTATGGTGGTTTGGCGGTGGTTTTGACCTGACGCCTTATTACGGTAACGACGAAGATTGTAAATTCTGGCACCAGACAGCTAAAGAAGCCTGTGATCCATTTGGTGACGACATTTATCCACGCTTCAAAGAATGGTGTGACGAATACTTCTACTTGAAGCATCGTGATGAGCCTCGTGGTGTAGGCGGTCTTTTCTTCGATGATCTTAATGAGCTTGGTTTCGATAATAGCTTCGGGCTGATGCAGTCGATTGGTAATGCTTACACTAAAGCTTATGTGCCAATTATCGAGAAAAACAAAGACCGTGAATACGGTGAGCGTCAGCGTGACTTCCAATTGCATCGCCGTGGCCGTTATGTCGAGTTCAATCTAGTGTTTGACCGTGGCACTCTATTTGGTCTGCAATCCGGTGGACGTACTGAGTCTATCTTGATGTCTTTACCGCCTGAAGTGCGTTGGGGCTATGACTGGAAACCTGATGAAGGTACAGAAGAAGCCGTGTTGTACGAGCGTTATTTGAAGCCTCGCAACTGGCTGGAAGTGTAAGGGCGAATTATGACTGATCGTTACGCGGTATTCGGTAATCCGATTAAGCACTCTAAATCGCCACAAATCCACGCTGCATTTGCATCGAGTACAGATCAGGATCTGACCTATGAAGCGATCTGCGTACCTGAAGATAACTTCGAAGGTTACGTTTCTGACTTCTTGTCGGGTGATGGCCGTGGTCTGAATATCACTATTCCGTTTAAACAGGAAGCTTGGGCATTAGCTGAAGTTAGAAGTCCGCGTGCTGAACTGGCGGGTGCGGTCAATACCTTGTACCGCGATGATCAAGGCCGCTTGTGCGGTGATAACACCGATGGTGTTGGCATGGTGAGGGATATCATGCGCAACAATGGCGGCACGATTGAAGGTAAAAAAGTGCTTATTCTCGGTGCTGGTGGTGCTGTACGTGGCGTTTTACAGCCAGTATTAGAGCAAAAGCCTGAGCTGTTAGTTATCGCAAACCGTACCGCTTCTAAAGCCAAAGAGCTTGCTGGGTTGGTTACGGATCTTGGTAACGTATCAGGTGGTGGTTATGATGAGCTTGCAGGTCAAAGCTTTGATCTGATCATCAATGGTACTGCTGCTAGTTTGCAAGGTGAGATCCCCCCTCTTCCGGAAAATGTACTGGCACAAGGTGCTTGGTGCTACGACATGATGTATGCCGCAGAACCAACCGCTTTTTGTGTTTGGGCGACTGAACAAGGGGCAGAAAAGTCCATTGATGGCCTAGGTATGTTAGTGGAGCAGGCTGCGGAATCTTTCAGAATCTGGCGTGGCTTGGACCCTGACTCTAAAACCGTTATCTCTGCTATCCGTGCAGCAATAACTGTTTGATTTTAATACAACAGTCGCTTTATGAATTTTATCAAAGCAGACTTGCATGGGGCTCTTTCGCGGCGTATAACTGAAATACGAACACTACATAGTGTTAACTTTTCAGTCTGCTGCGGGAGTACCTTATGGTAACGGAAACCCGACTATCTACTGAGCAGCTATATTTTCGCTGCGATCCTGAATTACTACCTTTCAAAAACACGTCTACGCTTGAGCCTTTTTCTGGTTTCTTTGGCCAAACCCGTGCCATTGAGGCGATGGATTTTGGTATCGGCATGCGCCGTCCAGGCTATAACTTGTTTGTGATGGGTAATCCTCATACCGGACGTTTCTCCTTTGCGATGGAGAACCTCAAAACCACGGCGAAAAAAGAGAAAAAGCCGGGCGATTGGGTGTATCTAAACAATCTAAAAGATAATCGTAATCCTTTAGCGATCCCCTTCCCTGCTGGCAAGGCTCAGCAGTTTAAGCGTGATATTAAAAATATCATCGAAGCGGTGTTGTCAGAGATGCCAGCAGCCTTTGAAAGCCCTTCTTACCAGCGTAAGAAGAGTAAGATCGAACGTGAACTTAATCGTTATTATGATCAGGCAATAGAAGGTGTTGAGCGCGAAGCGCGTGAGCACAGCATTGCGGTTTACCGTGATGCGGGCAGTATCGGCTTTACTCCGGTTGCCGAAGGGCAAGCGATGGATGAGGCGGTCTTTTCGCAGTTACCTGAAGAGATTCGTGATGGCTTTACTAAAGCTATCTCTGATCTGGAAGATAAGTTAAACGAAGCGCTAACAGGCCTACCTCAGTGGCGACGTGAGGCAGCTGAAAAACTGAAAAATCTTGATCGTGATACCACACGGCAGTCGATCTCCCCGCTTTTCCAACCTTTGAAAGATAAGTACGCCAATATTGCGGCGGCGACTGACTATCTGTCAGAGATGGAAACGTCGCTAGTTAAAAACTGTGCTGAAATTGTCGGCGATGAAAAGCTAATCGAACCACTTACTGATGCTAGTCGCCGTGCTTATTTAGAGAGCAATTACGGCGTTAACCTGCTTGTAGATAACGATAAGGTGAAAGGTGCCCCGGTTGTATACGAAGCGCACCCTAGCTATGAAAATTTGTTTGGGCGTGTAGAGTACACGTCCGAAATGGGGGCTTTATCCACTACCTACAAGCTTATCCGATCTGGTGCTTTACATCGAGCGAATGGCGGCTATTTGGTATTGGAAGCGGAGAAACTACTGGAGCAGCCCTTTGTTTATGGGGCGCTAAAACGTGCGCTTAAATCCGACGAGATTCGAATTGAAAGTCCTGCAAGTGAATACGCGGGTATAAGCACGATAACCCTAACCCCTCAGGCGGTGCCACTATCAGTGAAAATCGTCTTGATAGGGGCGCGCAATATCTACTATTTGCTACAAGAACTCGATCATGACTTTGAAAAAATGTTTCGAGTCGTGGTGGACTTTGATGAGGATGTAAAAAGAACGCCTCAATCGATTAGGCATTATGCGCGTTTGATGAAAACGTTAGCCGATGAGGAGGGCTTAGCCCCCTTAACGCGTCGAGCGGTGGCGCGTTTAGTTGAGCATAGCTCCCGTCAGGCAGAAGATCAGGAGTTGCTGTCGGCTCATATTGGTGAGTTGGTTGATCTGTTATGTGAAGCTGATTTTAAGCGCATTAAAGAGGAAGATGAACTTATCAATGCAGATCATGTCGAGATGGCGCTGAGTGCGAAAGAACGTCGCACTTCTCGTATGTCTGAAAAGATCGAAGAAGACATTCTGAATCAAACGGTGTTGATCGACACCCAAGGTGAAGCCGTCGGTAAAACCAATGGTCTAACTGTGCTCCAAGTGGGTGATGTTGCTTTTGGTACGCCTGCGCGTATTACTGCAACGGTGCATCCTGGTAATCGCGGAATCGTTGATATCGAACGCGAGGTGGCCTTAGGTCAGCCAATCCATTCAAAAGGCGTTTTAATCCTATCGGGCTTCTTAGGTCATCAATATGCTCAGGACTTCCCATTGGCGATCTCTGCTAGCATCGCTTTGGAGCAATCTTACGGTTACGTTGATGGAGATAGCGCCTCGCTAGCAGAGGTCTGTACCCTATTGTCAGCGTTGACCCATATACCGATTAGTCAGAGCTTTGCGACTACAGGATCTATCAACCAGTATGGCGAAGTACAGGCGATTGGCGGTGTAAACGAGAAAATAGAGGGCTTCTTTCACCTCTGTAAAACGCGGGGTCTTACCGGCGAGCAAGGGGTTATTATCCCTAAAGCCAATGTGCGCAATCTGATGCTCAAAGAAGAGGTTGTCGAGGCTGTTAAGGAGGGGTTATTCTCTGTCCATGCGGTTGGTCATGTGGATGATTGCTTAGAGATTTTAATGGGTAAGAAGCCGGGTAAACGCAAGGCCGATGGTACGTTTACGCAACGTAGTATTAATGCTCAAGTGGTTAAGCGTTTACGGGAAATTTCTTCGGCTAAGCTAGACGCTAAGTCGAACAAATAAGGTTTGGAAAAGCTCCTTCTAAAGGATTTAATTCCTTAGGAGCGTTCCCTGCCAAAGTGATAACAGATATCATTAACAGTAATGTTTACAGAATATCTGTCTGTACAGAGTATTGTGACGACCAGCGCTGATGATTGAAGGGGGATTCAGCGTTGGTCAGTCACATTTTAACAACTAGCTAAGCCTAGCTTAGAAAGTCGTTGTTACTGCAACATTTAGGATATCGCTATCTGTGTCGCTGTAAGCTTCTTCGCGAACATATTCCGCAGTCACTTCAGCATTTTCACCTAGAGAACGCGTTACACCCAGCGCTACGCGCTTTTCAGGTAGTTCGTAGTCGATACCTGCAGCATCATCGATATCTTCAGCTTCATCAGATTCGCTGTAACCTAGGAAAAGCGTACCGTCCGCGCCTAGGATCTGTGTTCCGTAGCCTGCACCTAAATGTAGGAAGCTTGGCTCGCCAGCCAAGTTAGATTTACCTAGCTGGATATACTCAGCAAACAACGCCAAGTCATTCGCTTCTACCAATGCATTTACGCGCCATGCATCGATTTTCTCAGTTAGACCGCCTAGCTCAGAAAAAGGACCTGCGGTATTGGCAACATCCGTCACATAGCCTGCTCCAAGAGAAACACCATTACTGAATGTAGTGCCTAAATTAATACCAAACGTATCTAAACCTTCGTTACCTTCTGCAGAGTTGTTAAGCACGTAGGTATCTAGCTGAATCATCTCATGTTGGTAGCTGAGCATCGCTAGACCCTCTTTTGCATCGAAAATGTCGAATGCAATTGGGTCTGTAAATGCTGCAGAATCACCTACCAGTAGAGGGTGAGCCGCTTTACCCAGCGTGAAGCTTAGAGGGTTATCTTCAGAGCCAATCACTACGTATGCTTCAGCAAGGTCCAGTTTTTCGTCTGCAGATAGGTATTCGATTAGCGTAGAAACTTTAACGTTTTCGTTAATATCAGCAGCGATTTCAAGTTCGAAAGTATCAACTAAAACATCACCAACGCTGTTTTCGCCATCAGTCTCAACTTGCTGTGCTAGCAAGGTTACTTCGCCGCCTACGCTAACGTTCTCAGCAAAGCCACCGTTTGATGGAGTAGCAGCTTGAGCTTCAGTTTTTTGTTCTAGCTTTTGTGTTGTTGCTTGCTGAGTAGCAAGCTGTGCTTCCAGTTGAGCAATGCGTGCTTTCATTGCTGCTAACTCTTTAGCAACATCGGTAGCAAACGCAGGTGTTGCTGATGTCATAGCTGCAGCAACCAGCGTGGCGATCGTGGTCTTTTTCATGTTGTTCCCTTCTATTAAGTTGTTAACAGCCTTGTTTGCTACAAGCGATTCACTTATCTCAGCAAATAAGACGTCGTAGTTTTTAAAATGTTCTTAATCGGTTCAGAAATTGGCAGTTTACTTTCTGGGCCAAATAGATATCCACAGGCGCTTAACCTGCTGAAAATAAAGCTCAAAATGTAAAGAATGTAAGGTATTGGTGGGCGATACTAATGGTATTGATAATTATTATCAACTGGTGGTTGAATTATAACCAGTAATTATTCATCAGGGTCAGCGCCGGTTAGCCAGTTATCCACAGGCGTAATCCAAGCGGGTTCAGCGTTAGCACCAAACCAAGAGTCCACAGCAAAGGCTTGCTGAGTATCTAGTTGAACGATAGTAGCGCTGTTATGGGGCGCATTTAACGTGAAGGGGCCACGGTGAACATTTCCGCCTGGTCGGTGGAAATGTAAGAGGTTCATCTGCTGTAAGATTAAAAGGTAACGCGTTGTATTGAGGCTCTCAGCAACACAATCCAATTGATTTGAACGACTGATAAAGGAGGTGTTATTAGCTGCTTGATCACCAAAAGTGCGTAGTTTTGGGCCGGTGATTCTTTCAAACAGACCGATACCTGTAGCGATCCTTAAGCGCTCTTCCTCTGCTGTAACTGCTGGTGGTGAGAAGTGCTGACGAACTTGGTCTAGCTCATCAGTATAAAACTGTATTGAAGATCTTCGATCGCAACCAAAACTTTTACAAAGGGAATAGCGTTTCCCCTCCTCCGTATCAGAGACCTCTACCTCATAGGAGTTAACCCAAGTAGTAGGGGAACTCTGGATATTATAGCCACAACCGCTTACAAGCAGCGTGGCTAGGATCAGACTGTTAGCCTGCGTAATCTTCTTCAAGGTGCTTATCCTTAAGTTTCACATAGTTTCCAGCAGTATAACTGAAGAAAGAGCGCTCTTTTTCTGTGAGTTCTCGCTGTTGTTTTGCAGGACGGCCAACGTAAAGGTAGCCGCTTTCTAGTTTTTTACCTGGTGGCACTAGGGAGCCCGCGCCGATAATCACTTCATCTTCAACTACCGCGCCATCCATAACCATTGCACCCATGCCCACTAAAACTCGGCTACCAATGGTGCAGCCATGTAGCATCGCTTGATGGCCAATGGTGACGTCATCGCCAATGATCAATGGGAAACCATCTGGGTTATAGGGGCCTGCATGGGTGATATGTAGGACTGAACCGTCTTGCACGCTGGTGCGTGCGCCAATACGAATACGGTGCATATCACCACGGATTACGGTGAGTGGCCAGATCGAGCAATCGTCACCAATCTCGACATCTCCAAGTACAACCGCGCTAGGATCAACAAAAACTCGCTCTCCTAGTTTGGGAGTGAAGCCTTGATAAGTACGTACATTCATAATTATTGCTCGCTAGAAATTGGGAAGTATCTATTATGAAATAGCTTAGGGGAATTGAAAAATTAAGATTTAGTCCCATGTATTAGGAACGATATCTCGCCGATGGAGCTAGCTTTATATGAGTAACCCAATGCTTGAACCACAGTTGTTACCAGCATTTAGTCAGATCAAACCTGATCAAATCGAAGCCGCAATCGATCAATTGCTGGCAGACAGCAGAGCAACGGTTGAACGTATTCTACAAGAACTGTCTGTACCTAGCTGGGATTCTCTAGTTGCCCCTCTTGAAGAGATGAATGACCGTTTAGCTAAAGCCTGGTCGCCTGTTTCGCACATGAATTCGGTGGTGAACAGTGATGAGCTACGTGATGCCTACAATGCGTGCTTGCCTAAACTGTCCCAATACTGGACAGAGATGGGTCAGCATCAAGGTCTCTACCAAGCATTTAATCAGCTTGCTGAAAGTGAGCAATTTACTCAGTTAAGTGAAGCGCAGCAGAAAGTAGTCAACAATACTCTACGTGATTTCCGTCTATCTGGTATCGCTCTGAATCCAGAAGAACAGCAGCGTTACGCTGAGCTGCAACAGAAGCTGTCTGAGCTGACGACTAAGTTTTCTGAAAACGTCATGGATGCCAGCGATGACTGGAGCAAACTACTGACCTCAGAGTCTGATCTTGCGGGCCTTCCGCCTATGGCGTTAGCGGCAGCGAAGCAGATGGCTGCAGCGAAAGAGCAAGAGGGTTGGTTGGTGACACTGGACTTCCCTTCTTACCTCGCAACGATCACCTATGCGGATGATCGTGAACTGCGTAAAGAGATATACACAGCCTTCTCTACCCGCGCATCTGATCAGGGACCGGGCGAAGGTAAATGGGATAATACAGAGGTTATCTCTCAGTTATTAGAGCTACGTTTAGAGCTGGCACAGTTGCTCGGCTTTGGTAACTACGCTGATTATTCGTTAGCGACCAAGATGGCTGAAAATACCGATCAGGTTGTGCAGTTCTTAAAGGATCTTGCTGAGAAAAGCCTACCCGTAGCTAAACAGGATTTTGAGCAACTGTGCGAGTTTGCGAAAGCTGAATTTGGCGCAGAAGACCTGCAAGCTTGGGATCTAGCTTACTACGGCGAGAAACTGAAGCAGGCGAAATACTCTATTTCTGAAGAGCAGATCCGCCCCTACTTCCCTCTTCCAAAAGTATTGGAAGGTCTATTTGCGGTTACCGGTAAACTGTTTGATATCGAAATGCGTGAAGTCGAAGAGTTCGACCGTTGGCATGATGATGCGCGCCTATTTGAAATTAGCCGCAATGGTGAAGTGATCGCTCGCTTCTTTATGGATCTGTATGCCCGTGAAAAGAAACGTGGCGGCGCTTGGATGGATGATTGCCGTGTGCGTCGTCGTCTAGATGATGGTTCTCTGCAGCTACCAGTGGCTTATTTGGTATGTAACTTCAGCTCTCCAGTAGGTGATGATCCTGCCCTTCTGAATCACAATGAAGTAACCACCCTATTCCATGAGTTTGGCCATGGTCTGCATCACATGCTGACCCAAATTGAAACGGCTGACGTAAGTGGTATTAATGGTGTAGCTTGGGATGCGGTTGAGCTGCCAAGTCAGTTCCTAGAGAACTGGTGCTATGAGCCAGAAGCGCTGGCGTTAATCTCAGGTCACTACCAGACAGGCGAAACCCTACCGCAAGAGTTGTTGGATAAGATGCTGGCGGCACGTAACTTCCAGTCAGGCATGATGATGGTACGCCAGTTGGAGTTCTCTCTATTCGATTTCCTTCTACACCGTGACTACCAGCCGGGAGAAACGGTTGTTCAAGAGGTGTTGAATAAAGTACGTAGTCAGGTGGCAGTGATTACCCCGCCTGCGTTTAACCGCTTCCAGCATAGCTTTAGCCATATTTTTGCGGGTGGTTATTCTGCGGGTTACTACAGTTATAAATGGGCAGAGGTGCTATCGGCAGATGCATTCTCTCGTTTTGAAGAAGATGGCATCTTCAATACAGATACTGGCGCAGATTTCCGTAGGAACATCCTAGAGATGGGCGGTTCTCGCGAGCCTATGGAGCTGTTTGTAGCGTTCCGCGGTCGAGAACCGCAAGTTGATGCCCTGCTTCGCCACAGTGGAATTACCGAGTAATTAAAATGACAGTTATTAAACGATTTATAGCGGGTGCTGTTTGCCCACGATGCGGCGAGATGGATTGTATTCGTACTTACCGTGATGAAGAGCGCGAGTATAAAGAGTGCGTGCGTTGTGATTACGAAGATTCCATGCGTTTGGATGGTCAGCCAGATACCGCAGTGGAAGAGCTGGAAACACGCGTTAATCGTGAGAATAAGCCTGAAATTGAGGAAGGTGCACAGCCTCTGATGTTTACGGTGAACCCCGGTGCTAAGCACAAAGACCACTAACAACAAAATAGGGGCTATTAAGCCCCTATTTTTTTGAACCTCTTAGTCTAGTAATCAGATGCCTGCATACCCGGTCAGATTGACAATGATCTCGTTTGCGAGGGCTTATCTGGTATGATCCCGCACTTATCACTTTCGGTTTAAAGTCCCTGAATCATGTCTATAACTGCCGTGCCCATCGCTATTCGCTATATGCTGCTATCCGCGCTTGGTTTTGCCTTGATGGCCGCCTGCGTTAAAGCGGTGTCGGGTTATGGCATTCCGGTTTTGGAAATAGTGGCTGCTAGGGCTCTGGTGTCCTTAGGTTTAAGTTACTTAGATGTTAAACGTAAACGCATCTCTATCTGGGGGCAGCATAAGCCGCTCCTGCTGGCGAGGGGTGTTGTGGGTGCTTTGGCTCTAGTTTGCGTTTATTACTCTGTCACGACCCTCTCATTAGCTGATGCAACGGTATTGCAGTACACCTATCCAGCATTTACTGCGGTCTTAGCGTTGCTGTTTCTGGGAGAGCGGATCAAGCAAGCGACGATGCTTTGTATGTTGCTCAGTTTTGTCGGGGTGATTGTGATGATGCGACCGGGTGAAGCGGGATTAATTGGTTTACCGATGTTAAGCCTGTTCGCTGCGTTAGCGGGGGCTTTAGGGAGTGCGATCGCTTATGTGATCGTACGTAAACTGAGTCAAACGGAAGATAGCTCCGTCATTATCTTTTATTTCCCGCTGGTGGCGTTACCAACCTCGTTACTGCTGTTGGGTGGTGACTTTGTTGTGCCTGGAATGGAAGCGCTGTTACTTTTGCTGTTAGTGGGGATATTTACTCAAGTTGGGCAGATTGGATTAACTAAAGCGATGGCAGCAGAAGAGGCAGGCAAGGCGAGTGCTTATGCTTATGTTCAGGTGATCTTCTCTGCAATTCTGGGTGTGATCTTTTTTGAAGAGATTCCTACTTTGTGGACCATTATCGGCGGCTGTTTGATTCTGGCAGGTGCGTTAATTAACGCTTTATGGAAGCGCTGATTAACACTCCTAGAATGTGTCGCTATGCCGCTCGGCGTAGTGGCAGTGCGTAAAGCAGAACAAAAATCAGAAGAGAGATCACCACAACTGATGGGCCGGCGGGTGTATCGAAATGCCATGACAGCCCTAAACCACCACCTACTGACAAACTACCGACGATAGCGGCACCGATGGCCATCTGCTCAGGGCTTTGGGCTAAACGCCTTGCGGCAGCTGCAGGAATAATTAGCAGAGACGTTATTAGTAGTAAGCCTACAATCTTCATTGCTACTGCGATTATGACAGCAATTAATAGCATCAAGGCTAAGCGTGTCCAGGCAACATTTACCCCTTCAACATGGGCCAGCTCTTCATTGATGGTGATCGCCAAGAGTGGTTGCCAGAGGAGTTTTAACAGTACCAACGCGAGGAGGCCGCCCCCGTAGATCCAATAGAGATCTTCGACGCCGACAGCGAGTAGATCACCAAACAGATAGGACATCAGATCTACCCGAATCTCTAGCAGAGAGACGGCAACTAAGCCTAAAGAGAGCGAACTATGAGCCATGATGCCCAATAGAGTATCTGTAGCTACCATCCGTTGCCTTTGCATCGCGACCAAAATAAGGGCGAGGGCGACACAGCAGAAGATCACGGCTAGGTTGAGGTTTACTTGCAGCATAAAGCCGACAGAAACTCCAAGTAGAGCGGAGTGAGCGAGTGTGTCACCAAAATATGCCATGCGACGCCACACTACAAACGAACCTAGTGGACCGGCAATAACCGCAACACCAATACCGCCTAGCAGGGCATATAAGAGGAAATCAGGCATTAACAACCGCCCTTACAATCATGATCAGAGATAATATCGCCATGATCATCGTGGCGATGGTTATGGTGGTGGCTATAAACGGCTAACTGCTCGCTACCTTGTATGCCAAATAGCTCGGTAAATGATGGGTCATTGGTGACATGTTCTGGGTGACCAGAGCAGCAAACATGATGGTTGATACAAACCACATGATCTGTTGCTGCCATCACAAGATGAAGGTCGTGACTAACCATTAAAACACCACAACCACGTTCATCACGGATGCGCGCAATCAAGTTATACAGTTCTAACTGACCGTTAATATCGACCCCTTGTACAGGTTCATCTAACACCAGCAGATGAGGATCGCGGAGTAGGGCACGGGCAAGTAAAACGCGCTGCATCTCACCGCCTGACAGATTGTGTACAGCCTGCTTAAGTAGTTTCTCAGCACCTACATCAGTCAGCGCGGCCACGATTTTTATTGGATCTTTACACTGAGTTGTTCGCAGGAAACGATCAACAGTCAGGGGGAACGTGTTATCGATCTGTAACTTCTGTGGCATGTAGCCGATGCGCAGGCCATCTTCTTGCCACAAACTGCCACTATCAGCTTTGAGTAGGCCGAGCACTACACGGACTAGGGTTGTCTTACCCGCTCCATTTGGGCCGATCAGTGTGGTGATACAGCCACGGTGAAGCTCGGCGTTAATATCTTGCAATACGTGCTTTTGACCAAAGGAAAGGTTGATATTTTCGAGTTTGATCAGCGGCTCATGTGTATGTGGCGAGGGACTCACTAGGCTGCACTCTGTTGGCAACTTGGGCAGACACCCAGTACTTCAATCGATTGTTTCTCGGGTTTAAAACCTAAGCTATCTGCTTGTTTCTGGATATCTTGGCTCACCTTTCGCGTATCAATCTCTACTGCGTTATTGCATACACGACAGATCAGAAAGGAGCCTTCATGATGATCACTTGGGTGAGGACAACCGATATAAGCGTTCAGTAAAGCGATACGGTGGACTAAGCCTTGTTCCTGTAAGAACTCTAGCGCTCGATAAACTGTAGGAGGCGCTGAATTAAAGCCAGCAGCGGCTAGTTCGGGTAGAAGTTCGTAGGCACCAAGCGGTTTATGACTCTGCCAGATAGTTTTTAAAACCAGCTCGCGAATAGGCGTAAAACGCAGGTTACGCTCGTTACAAAGTGAGCGTGCATCTTCCAATGCTTGTTCTATACATCCGTGGTGATCATGTTCAGGATGAAAGGCTAGATCAGTATGTGCCATAGCATTCTTACCCTATAAGTTTGTGTTATATTGTAACCCTTAATCTTCAGAGATGTATTGCGAAAGATGAAAAATATTACTCTACTTTTTTTAACACTTTTTGCTGCGAGTACAGCGACTGCTGATCAACCGATTCAGGTGGTAGCGAGCGTTAAGCCATTGCAGCTAGTTGTTGAAGGTGTGGTAGGTGAATTAGGGGAGGTTGATTCCCTGATCCCTGCGGGCAGCTCACCACATCATTACTCTCTAAAACCCTCTGATTTACGCAAGCTAAACACTGCTGATCTAGCGGTTTGGGTTGGCCCCGATATGGAGCAGTTTTTAAGCAAAGCACTAGAACGTTCCAAAGTTCCAACCGTGCAGCTTTTAGAGGGTTCAGGAGAGGGGCATCACGATCATCATGAGCACCACGGTCATGATGAACATGATCATCACAACCATGCTGTCGATCCTCACGTTTGGATGGACCCGGTAAAAATGCTGAAGGCTGCGGCAGAGATTAAAAAAGCCCTCGTGAAGCTTCACCCAGAACAGGCGGAGCAATTAAACAGCAATTACCAACAATTTGCGGCAGATATTTTGGCTACGGATCGTGCGATTCAGGCTCAGTTAGCGACTGTCAGAGAGAAAGGTTTTATCGTATTCCATGATGCCTTTGCTCCCTTTGTTGAACATTATGATATGAATCAGCGTGGCTACTTCACGGTTGATCCTGCTCGTGCGCCGGGTGCGAAAAAGTTACAAGCGATTCAAACCATGCTTAAGGAAGATCAAGTAGGCTGTATCTTCACTGAGCCGCAGTTCGAAGCGAAGGTAATTCAGCGAATTGTGGCTAAGCAGCCAGTGAAACTGGGTAAGCTAGATCCTCTTGCGATCGATATTACTTCTGAACAGGGATATACAGGCTTCCTGAAGCAGCTTGCGAACAATATGGAAACCTGTCTGCGTTAAGCGTAAGAGATGTCTACAGGGTGCTCGAGTAGATCGTTAATACGGGCACACAGCGTCGAGGGTTGATAGGGTTTAACCAAATACCCATCAACCCCGACCGTAATACTTTCATGGATTAAATCGGCTTCGGCATGGGCGGTCAGCATTACAAAAGATACTTTCCTAAGACGCTGATCTGCTCTGATTTGGCGCAGTAACTCTATGCCGTTCATCTCTGGCATATCCCAGTCACAAATCACCAGATCAATATTCATCAGTTTTAAGCGTTTTAACGCTTCTTGTCCGTTTGGGCTTTCAACAAACTTACGAAACCCCATCTCTTTAAGTGTGGTTCGAGTAATCATGCGCATTGATTGCATATCATCGACGATCAAAACTACGGCTTTTTCTGGCGGTACAGTTATTTGGCGTTTTTTACGAGTCATAATTCAAAGGTCTACGATAAAGCCTAGAGGTGTTGGTATATCTAGTCCGCTGATAATACTTTCCTTTTATGTAAGGCCCAATAGCCTAAAATGCAAAATTTTCAGTGTTTAGTATTCTTTTTATTCAGATCAAATATGATGTTGTTTTGTATTCACTCTCTAGCATGTGGTTTATATAATTCACCGCCCTTTGAGCGAATGTAGTGGAATCGTTAGCTACGTTACCTTCAGGTGTTAGTGCTATCACTAGTGTGGGAGTTTGAGCCTCCCCGTTTGCATCAGTCTAGGCTAATGTTCTTCTACTTCGTGTTTCTGTTTTAAGCCTAAATATCGCTGTTCAAATTCTTTGGCTTCCATTGGCTTGCCAAAAAGATAACCTTGTACCTGATTACAGCCTTCTGTTTTTAATATATCTACTTGATCTTGTTGTTCGACACCTTCGGCAATGACTGTTAATTTCAGGCTGTTTCCCAAAGCGATTATTGCTTGGCAAATAGCATAGTCATCAGGTTCTTCATCTAGACCATCAATAAACGATTTATCGATTTTTAACTTGGTTAGGGGCAAACGTTTCAAATAGGAGAGTGATGAGTAACCGGTACCGAAATCATCCAAAGCTAAACGTAATCCGTAGCGCTTTAGTTGATTTAGTTGCTGAATCGCCTCTTCAGGGTCATTAAGTATGCAGCTTTCGGTGATCTCCAATTCGAGTAGCTGAGGCGGGAAATCTGTTTTTTTGAGTACACTTTGTACCTGTTGCGGAAGTTGTTGGTGTTCTAATTGTTTCGCTGAAATATTAACAGCCAGTAATAGCTCCGTTGCGCCTTGATCCAACCAGGTTTTTACCTGTTGGCAAGCTTGCTCTAGTACCTGCGTGCCTAACTGTTGAATCAGCCCTTTCTCCTCAGCTAACGGAATAAACTTGTCGGGTGTGATTAAACCTTGTTTTGGATGATGCCATCTAGCTAAAGCTTCGATACCGACCAGCTTATGGGATGAAATATCAAATTGAGGCTGGTAGTAGACTGATAACTGTTTGAGTTTAAGTGCTTCTCTTAGGTCGCCTTCTAACTCCAGCCAAGTCAGCGCATGTTGATTCATGCCTTTATTGTAAAAATTAAAGCAATTTCCTCCTGCTTGTTTGGCTTGGTACATGGCGGTGTCAGCATTTTTCATCAGTGCAATCGCTTCTGTACCATCATTCGGGTAGACACTAATACCTATACTGGCATTCAGATATAGAGTGTGCCCATCGTATTCATAAGGAGTTTCTAAGCAGGCAATTAATTTACGGGCAAGTTCTGCTGCGTCATCTAGTTGATAGAGTTGGTCGATAATGACGGTAAATTCATCTCCTCCGATTCTTGCTAAAAGATCGGAACGGCGCAGGGTTTTATTAAAGCGGCTAGCCATCTCAACTAGAACAGCATCACCGGTGCTATGACCTAGAGAGTCATTGATGTGTTTGAATTTATCCAGGTCGATAAAAAATATGGCCGCCAAGTTTTGATTATCTCGACAGCGCTGGATAGTTTGGCTCAAGTTGCGCATAAATAAGGATCGGTTGGAAAGACCAGTAAGGCTATCCTGCTCTGCTAAGCGTTTTAACGTATGCTTTTGTTTTTCTAATTCAGAGGTGCGTTTATAAACTTCAGTCTGCAATTGGTCGATAGAAACCGTGCTATGTTGGAGTTGTTCAGTCATCTCATTAAAGTGGGCGGCAAGGCTTCCAATTTCATCGCTATGTTCTGCTTCAATACGACAGCGAGTATTGCCTTGAGCAAGTTCCTGAATCCCAGCTTCGATCTGTTCTAATCGGCGGCGGAATAGACGTAGAGTGAGGAAAGTAGCAATTGCAATTAATATGGATAGGCTCAGTAGTACGGACTGAATAATTGCAGCTTTTTCTTGGATGTACTGCTGTGCATTGGCCAGAGCGCGGTGTTCAAGGCGAAAGCTTTCTTCACTCATGCTCAATAGGGTTGTATCCAACCGATCAAGTAGATAGTTATGACTGTTTAATTGGTTGCGCGATAGTGTAGGAGACCCATGTACATGGGTCATGCGCTTGTAGAGTGAATTAATGCTCTCATTTTGGTGGCGTAAACTTTGAATATAGGTTTGTTCATCCTGTCCAAAAGGCTCTAACTCATCTAAATACGTCTGTAATTGCCTTTGAATACGAAAGCCTCTCTCGATAGATTCAAGGTCTTTATAGCGTTCATGCAGTCGAAATTGGCTGCGTAGGGCGTTAGTTTCGACTTGGATACGTGAGATGGCATCTATACGCTGAAACAGTGATGCTCTGTGAGCATCCATCCAACCTAAACCAAGAAGCATGCTTAAACAGAGTAGGATAGTGAGTAGCGTTAATATAATAAGCCTAGTTCTTATAGTCATTGTTTAAATAGTTATCCTCTGACTTACAATGAAGATGCGTGTGGATCTATCTTTTGTAATGCTGTTGCATCAAAAAATTGGATAAAGTCAGGAGTTGCCTCACTGATAACTAATTTTGATTCAATAGCCCAACGTGCTTGCTGCTCGATTGAGCTTACTTGCGATTGATTCAATGACAGCTTGAATAGGTAGTCCTGCCAGATCCAGTCAATAAAGGCCTGACTCAATTTCAGCTTTTCTCTAAGAATCATCTGAGATTCCTCTGGATGCTCTGCAATGTAGTGCACTGCTTTATTTAAGGCCGCTAATATCTTCTGTTCATTGGCTATGTTGTCGGTATCGCCTTTTAATCCCACCAAATTAAAACTGAGGTTATAAAGTCCTTTTGTATCTAAAGGGCGAGCAGGGTTGTTTCTGTTAGACGCAGAGGTAAATGCGTAAGGCTCCCAAACGGATATGGCTGAGACTTCTCCTAAACTGAGCGCCTTGGGGAGGTCTACTACGCTGTAGTGCTTGGTCGATACTTGATTGGGGTCTACGCCAGATAGGGTGAGCCAAGTATGTAGAAAATACTCACTGGCACTGCCTTTAACAATGCCTACTGTCTTGCCTATTAGATCCTGAGCCGTGGAGATTCCACTACCTGATAGGCTCATTAATTTGATGTCATTGTCTGACTCAACAAAGCTACTGAACACAGTAAAGTGATCATATTTAAAGCCATTGAACATAATGACTGAGTTGGAAGAAGTTGCTAGATCTACCTCGTTATTTAGCAGTGCTGAAAAGCACTTGGTGCCACCAGCGAGTGGAACCAGTTCGGCATTGATTCCTTCAGCAGTAAAGAAGCCTTTTTTTTCTGCAATATAAAAGGGTGCAGATAAAGGGGTAGTTGAGACTGCAATCTTTACCGAAGGCAGTGATTCTTTAGTTAAAATTTGTGAGTCAGTTGATTGATATCCGACGAATAAGATAGCAACAACTGCGATGGCTAAGGCGATTCCCACCTTGATGAATCCATTCATGTTGGCCTCAAAAGACTAATACAGTGATGATCGAAGGTTTTTGATTAACTAATGTTTAGTATTTGCTCAGAAATGGTGGAGCGCAAGGCGCTAAGAGTATTTTCATTATAAATTGTAGGGAAAATCCTATAGCTGTTGCTTAGGATCAATAGGTTTAGGTATTTAGCTTATTCTGGCATGGGATTAGAATGGTAGAGCTACTTTTTGTATATAGGTAAGAGATGAATCAGCCGGTACTTTTTTCTAGGCAACCTATTTTTGATGCCCAATTAAATACTTATGCTTACCAATTGGTATCTGCTTACGAGCAACCTGATGCCGGGAACCGTGGCTCTAATACCGCAGAGATCGTTGTTAATGCATTTAGCAATCTATTGGATCATGGCCATGTAAAGTGCCTTCCTGCATGGGTAAAGGTGGATGCCTCTTGGTTATATGACGCACAATTTCCTGAATTACCTGTCGAATCTTTAGTATTTGATTTGACCTCTGATGCGCTATCAGTCCCTAACCTAGAAGAGATTCTTAAGAATTTAGCTGATCAGGGTTACCGGATCTCTATGCCTATAGAGTTTGATACAACCCTATATCAATTTGCTCACATTATACGGTTAGATTGCCAGCAATATAGTGGTGACTCTCTTGCGGAGCACACCCTCAAGCTCAAGCAGCAACGAGGTCTTAAATTACTAGCAGATAATGTTGCCGACTTTGAGCAGTATGAACGTTGTAAATCAGCCGGTATTGATCTGTTTATGGGTTGGTTTTTTGCTGAACCGCAGCTAGTTAGTGGAAGAAAGCTAGCACGTAATGAGTTAGTTATGTTTCAGTTAATTGGGGAAGTGAATAGTCCTGATGCCACAGTTGATTCAATCGAACAGATCATACAGCGTGATCCAGAACTCGTTGCTAGTTTATTAAAATTGGTGAACTCCGCTGCTCTTGGTGGTCGTCGAACCATTGCTAGCATATCTGAAGCGGTAATTAATATCGGTTTACTTGAACTGAAAAAGTGGGTGCTGTTGTTTGCGCTTTGCCATAACAAACAGGTACCAAGCGAGTTGATCGGGCTGTTATTGATCAAAGCGAAGATGTGCCAGTTGATGACAGCAAGGCATAACCATGTGGACTCTGGCACCGCTTTTATGACGGGGCTTCTCTCAGGGATAGATGCTGTTCTAGGTATCCCACTACCTGAACTGTTGGAGCAGTTACCAGTTCAAGTTGAAGTGAAGCGCGCGGTATTAGGCGGAAATAATCCATTAGGTAAACTGCTCGCTCAAACCGAAGCCTATATCAAGGCAGATTGGGGCCTATTACCCAAAGGGGAAGAATTTCATTTCGTGGCAGATTGTTACACCAAATCCGTAACCTGGAGTTCTGACCTTCTGCAAGAACTGAGTTAGCTCAGTCCTAATTCTGCTTAGGCTAGCTGTTCAGTGGAACTGTGCTCCTTAGCTTCTAGAGGCATGGTCACGCGGATGTGGAAGCCCGGCTGATCAGCATTTATAAGTTCGATTCTTCCGCCTAATTGCTGTGAGACAATATTAAACACAATCGACATGCCTAAACCGCTGCCACCTTTACCTCTTTTAGTGGTGAAAAATGGCTCGAAAAGCTTTTTGCTCTCTTCTAACGATAAACCACGACCATCATCGTGGTATTCCAGCATGGCATTATGTTCATCTGCATAAGCGCGAACTTTAATGTTGCCGCCCTCTTTGCCTTCAAACCCATGTATGGTCGAGTTATTGATTAGATTGCTCAATATATGGTGAAGCGCGCCAGGATAGCTGTTTAAGTTTATGTCCTCAGGCATATCTATATGGAAGTTCACATTCTGATGTTTGTATTGCGGATAGATGGTTTGAATCGATGACTCAAGGTAGGTTTTAAGATTGAATTGCTGTTTAGCATCGAAACTTTGATCGGTCGCGATTAATTTAAAGCTAGAGATAAGCTTGCTGGCTTTAATAATATTCGCTTCAAAGAGCGTACTGGATTCATCTATACCATCTAAAAAGTCAGTTAAGTCTGACTGCGTTAGTTTACCTTCAGTGAGTTTTTTTCGAATATCTTTACTGTGTTCGCCCTGAAAACTAGCTGCTGTTCGGCAAACCCCTATAGGTGTATTAATCTCATGGGCTACGCCCGCCACCATATTTCCCAAAGCGGCCATTTTCTCGGTTTCTACCAATAGATCTTGAGCGGAACGAAGTTCGGTCATTGAATCTTCTAGCTGCTGTGTACGTTCTTTAACTTTATCTTCCAGTGTCTCTTTATATTCACGTTCAGTTTCTAGCAACGCATCCCTCTGTTCCACTAACTCCTGTAAGTGGAGCTTGTTTTCGTTGAGCTCTTGGTATGAGTTGTAGATGCTATCTCTCATTTCGTTAATGCTGACTGCTACAGTATCGATTTCATCGTATTTTTCTGGTGGATTTCGTTTATTTAGCGATAGTGGCTTGGAAAGAGTGAATACGTCCATATCGCGTAAGTAGCTAGAAATAGCTTGCAGGTGACGGGTGATATGAAGCCAGACAACAAGCAGAATAAAACCTGCTACTAGGAACGTTTTAATACCGTTACTAATCAGGATAACCCCCGCTTTGCTGATCAAACGGTTGTAAACATTATCTATGCTGGCGGTGACTCGAAGCTGTCCAATATTTTGTGTATTGATGCCTGGAGCACTGTACTCAAGAGGAAGATCTATGGTTCGGGTGGCGCGTGAAATGGGTTTA
The DNA here is from genome assembly GCF_047778065.1 of Neptuniibacter sp. QD72_48. Classification (GTDB taxonomy): domain Bacteria; phylum Pseudomonadota; class Gammaproteobacteria; order Pseudomonadales; family Balneatricaceae; genus Neptuniibacter. The sequence goes on from NZ_CP180547.1 coordinate 52,861, forward strand.
CCTTGTTCCCAACTAGTCTCGCCATCGACCAATATAGAAACGTACTCTATGTCTGGCAGTTGGCTCAGTCCGACCAATTGGGTTTCTATCTGGGAATCATCTAAAGACCACACACTTAGAGTGATCGCCTGTAAGTAGGATGTTTGTATATTGTTGAATTGCTGCTCGATTCGACTGATATCAGCATGGTAGTCCAGAGCAAGCTGCAAGCTGGTGCTAAAAAGGGTGAAAAATGAGCTAAATACAATGATCAGAACCGCAAAGCGCTTACCCAGCCGGCCTGAGATTATCTTGGATGAAACTTTCTTTGGTGAGGTTTCAAACATAGCTTCGGTATCATCCGTTAATCAGGGAAGCGTTCACATATTTGCAAAATCGCATCCAAGTTTTTTTGGAATAATGTAATTAGCTGAGGATCGAACTGTTTGCCGCTTTGCTCCTCCAGCAGGGCGAGCGTTTCTTCTAAAGGCCAATCCTCTTTGTAACAGCGTTTGCTATTGAGTGCGTCGAAAACATCAGCAACAGCGGTGATTCTGCCCGAGAGTGGAATCTCATCTCCAGACAGCCCTCTCGGATAGCCTGTACCATCCCATTTTTCATGGTGTGCGCCAGCAATGCGAGCAGCTAATTGAAATATAGGCCTTTCTGAATGACTTAGCATAGTTTCGCCAATCTCAGCATGAGTCTGCATTACTTTCCACTCATCCGGATCGAGCTTGGCCGGTTTGTTTAGAATTGCATCTGGAATAGCTATCTTGCCAAGATCATGCAGAGGTGAGGCCAAGCGTATATTTTCCACAAACATCTGATTGGTGCCGTAAGCTTCCGCAAGTAGAGCTGATATTTCTGCGACACGCTTAACATGCCCGCCCGTTTCCTTAGAGCGTTTCTCAACCGCCTCCCCTAAGATGTAGATCAGTTCCGCTTGGGTATCCTGAATTTCCTCTTTCAGGAGTAGGGTGTGGTAAGTCGCGATCACATCTGCACTGAATATTTCTAGCAAGTGTTTGGCGTGTTCATCAATATCATTGTGGTGTTTAATGTAGAGGAGGCTTTCAGTACCAGAACTACCTGAATGATAAGCGATATAGCCGTCGAGGGTATGAATAGAACTTTTCTCTCTTAGGGCTTGGCTAAAAACTTTTTGTAAGTCTTCTGGCAGTTCATCTTCATGATATTGGGTCATTGCAGACTCAATATTTTTCTCGACAGAAGCTTCATGCATTAAGGGTTCTAATGCCCCCGTGGCGGCTAGCACAGTAAATTGGGTGGTATCTCGATAAATGCGTCGAGTACAGCAATAAATTGAATCGGGTTCAAAATTCAGTAGTGAAATCAGTTGATTTAGAATTGCTGAAGCTAATCTACTGAGAGAGTTAACTTGGTTAATTTGGCCCATGGCATGAATCACGGTTTCAAGTGATTTGCGTTGGCGGTCTATGGTTTTGATATCACGATAAGAACGCAAAGAAGAGTAGAGTAGGGTTTTAAGCTTAGTACCTGTTAACTCAGTTTTATCTTTGTAGTCATTGATATCGTATTCTTGGATAACCTGCTCTTCTGGTGCTTGCCCTGGCTGACCTGTACGCAAAACGATACGTGTCATATGGTTTGCAAACTCATCTCGTATGGTCCGAACCAGCTTTAAGCCTGCATCATCGGTTTCCATCACAACATCGACTAATGCAAGGGCGATATCGGTGCCATGTTTTTTGCAGAGGTCACGGGCTTCCGTTGCTGATTGAGCTTCAAGTAATTCGATTGGGCGGTTATCAAAGGTTACATTTTTTAGAACGAGGCGAGTAACGCGATGCACGCCCTCCTCATCATCTACGATCAGTACTTTCCAAGGCGATATTCCTTTATCTGGAACTGATGATTCTTCAGCGGCGAAAAGTAAAGTGTTGGTCATCGCATCTTCCTGCTACTACTAAGAGGGTGTGACTTACCCTGAGTAAGTGTAGCCCATACCTAACAATAGGATAGGCTCGGTTGCTATGTCGGACGAATTTACCTTTCCTTGCATACTACCCTTATCCATACTGAATTGTGAACAAAAAATCATCAGCTCGTTTTGGCATACACCATAATTAATTTATTAAATATTTATACACGCGGGTTAAATCAGTACCCAAGTACCATGGTTAATTAGTAGATGCTGAATAAACTGAGATTAAAAGGAACCTCCGAGTAAAACTGACATCAAATGCGTACAGATATTATTCGTAGGCTTATCAACATTACCGGTGGGGAGGTAAGTATGTTGGGTCGAGTTCGGAAAGGATTAGTAACGCTATCAGCTGGTTTCTTGCTTATGTCGGGGGGCTTGCAGGCTGCGCCACTAGATGGCAAAAAAGATATCTTATTAGTGGATAAAAAAGGTCAGCCCATTGTTGTAGGGACTGTGCACTTTAAGCCAGATGAGTCCGGCAGCCACTACAAGCTCCATATGGATCACGATAAATTTCGTGATTATTTTCTCTCTATGAAAGAGATGAAATGTCTAGAAGGCCCAGAATTGTGGTGTCATCTTGCATATCCGTATAAACAACCAAATAGGGTCACTCAAGACGATTTAAGTTGGTTGTCACATGATTTGCTGTTTATGTTTAAGAAAAAAGAGGAGTTTGGCGCGAACTTCTGGAACGGCATCTACTATCACATGAAAGTTGAAGGCGATGAAATTCGAGGTGAGGCGCAAGCTGTAGATTTGAATGTGCTGGCTTCACCGCCGGATGATCTTAACGTACCGCCTATGAATGAAGGTGAGCGTGATGAGATTGACCGCACTAAGCGTTGGTTGCCCGATCTGATTATCCGTTAATAGCTGTTGGCGCGTAAATCAGAGTTCTTTTTGATTGAAAACCGGAGGTGAGATACCACCGGTTTTTTTGTTACTGTTTGCAGACTGTTTTGCATGAATTGATGGAATAAAGAGGGTCTTATGCATAAGTGCTTACAAGGAATAAAGTTCGTTAGCTTTTTATTGCTCTTTACGATCACCAGTATCAATGCGGAGCAAAAATATAATGATGCAGCGGCGCTTAATGGTATCGAACAAGCCAAAGGCGTGTTTTTAATTGACTTTAAAACGGCCAAAACCACCGCGTTCTACATGGATTTAATTGTGGGCACTTATGATGGTTTTAAACGCCAGGGCGTTGAGCCTGAGATTGTCGTCGTGGTCATTGGTCCAACCGTGCAGTTTTTAAGTAAAGAGGCCAAGCCGGAATTAGCATTTGAATATGAAGAGTCATTCGATTCGATTCAGCAGAGTATCAAGGCTCTGGCAGCACGAAATGTCCGCATCGAAATCTGCGCCATCGCCACAGATGTGTTTGACGTTGATAATGACAAACTCCCTCAAGAGCTTGATGTCGTCGCTGACGGCTTTATCTCTCTGATCGGTTGGCAGACACAAGGCTACAAGTTAGTACCGGTCTTTTAACTTAGTATTAGCTGCTTTGTGTTCAGCTTGAGTAAGTTAAATTTGCTTATTTCCATCGAAGGTTTGTCTGTTATGCGTTCATTGATATTGGCATCGTTGTTTGTGATTTTGCCAGGCTGTGCCAGTTTAAGCCAAGAAGAGTGTCTTACAGGGGATTGGCAAGGAATTGGCTATAGAGACGGTTTACAGGGTAAAGCAGAAGCTTATCTGGCTGAACACCAATCTGCCTGCGCTGAATATCGAGTGAGCCTAAATCTTGAGGATTACCTTCAAGGGCGAAACGAGGGACTGAAAAGATATTGTCAGCCTGACAATGCCTATCGTTTAGGTCGCCAAGGTGCCACATATGCTTATGTTTGTCCGGTTGAATTAGAGGGCGCTTTCATAGCTAAATACCAACAGGGACGAGAGGTTTACCAGCAAGAAAAAGCGGTTAAATCACTGGAAGCTGATATTCGTAAAAATAAAGCCGCACAAAAGAAGCTTAAAGATCAGATTATCAAAACAGAAACTAAATTGGTGGCAGAGGGTAAAAGTCGTAGTGAACGTCAGCGCCTTTTGGATGACCTTAAGGACATGGAGCAACGCTTACCCAACTTAAAAGCTGAGCTTTTTCGTATGGAATTGAAACTGCTACGGGAAAAAGCAGCACTGCAAAAATTGCTTTGAGTGTGATCAGCCTACAGGTTTTTTTAGGGCATCAATCTTAACCAGAGTCTTTGGTCGATAAAGGTGTGAAATTCTCCTGTCGGAAAGCTAAATTAGGCTATGCTTTAAGGAATGGAATTCTTAAGCAGGTTGTTGATATTGATCGGTTTTATAATTCTGTCAGCAATTGATCTGCACAAACTAGCCAAAGGACGTACTCTGTATGAAGAGGGAAGAGGCAGCTGAGTCTTCCACACCCAATCCTGATATTGGTCGCAAGGCTTCATTGCGTGTAAAGCTCATGGTATGGATGACCTTGTTAGCGCTTATCCCCTTAGCTTTCGTATCTTGGTTGAGTTATCAACAAGCTAAAGATAGTTTGTTAGTGGCCGCTGAGGAAAAGCTCCGTCAATCTTCTTTAGTGACAATTCGCTCGATTCGAAATTGGTTTGACTATCGAGTGGTCGATCTTCGATTTAAAGCAGAATCCCATGATACCCTTTCTATGTTGTCCTCTCTTTCAAGAGGAATTCAGCATAGTGGGTTAAGTGCTAAAGATTATGTTTATAGCGAAGATTGGTCTCAACGAGTAGACAAACATAAAGCTGATTTAATCAGTTTTAGTCGCCGCTATGATTATATCTCCGATCTTTTTTTGATTGATAGCCGCGGCAATATCCTATTTTCTGTAGCTCAAGAAAATGATTTGGGCACAAGTCTGCAGCGTGGACCTTACAGCAGAACAAAATTTGCCTACAGTGTTAAAAATACTCTTCGTAGCGGCAATGTCTCGTTTTCTGGCATGGAAGTATATGCTCCTTCCAATGATGCCTTTGCCGGTTTCTTAACTGCTCCAATTAATGATGAAAATGGCAGAACTATAGGTGCATTCGCCATTCAGCTGCGATTTGACCGAGTTTTTGATCTACTTGATGTGGCTGTAGATGAGAAAGAGCAGCATCTTCACTACTTGATGAATATTAACGGCACTTTAATTACTCCAATCGGAAACAATCGGGATGAGGTGCTCAAACGTAAAGTTGAGACAGAGATGTATCTACATGCAGTGGCAGATACTGATCAAAATTCGATTCAGCATGCTTTGAATTATATAGGTCCTAATGGAGTACCGGTTATTGGTATGCATGATGTCATTGTGCTTGAAAATATCCGTTGGATTTTGGTTAGTGAAGTTGACCTAGATATCGCTTTAAAAGCATCTCACTGGTTAGGGCAAGTTACTTTGGTCTTGTGCTTAGTTACTGCCTTGATGGTCTTATTGATGGGGTTTGGCATTGCAGGCCGTATTAGTAGGCCTTTGATTACTCTGGCGCATGCCAGTCGCGAAGCATCGACGGGCAATACTGGGCGGGTTGAGGTCAATGCCAATAATATAGAAACTGCCCAGCTGGCTGATGCGTTTAATCTGATGTTGGAAACTAGAAAGCTTCATGAGGCTGAGTTGAGGCGTAGTGCCGAGCGAGCTAATCAAGCTTTGCTGGAGCTAGGGGAGCAGAAGTTTGCTTTGGATCAGCACTCTATTGTGGCGGTCACCGATCTCAAGGGAACGATTACCTATGCTAATGAAAAGTTTTCTCAAATTAGTGGTTTTACCCGAGAGGAATTGATCGGGCAGAATCATCGCATTCTTAATTCTGGATATCATCCACGGGAATTCTTTATCGAGCTCTACCGTACGATTGCTTCAGGAGAGGTATGGAAAGGAGAGATTCGAAATCGCAATAAACAAGGTGGTATTTATTGGGTTGAGACAACTATTGTTCCTTTTAAAGATGATGCGGGTCACCCTCTGAGTTATGTCGCTATTCGAAGTGATATAACTAAGCGTAAGCAGATGGAGTTGGAAATTACTGAGGCGTTGACCATACAGGCATCGATTTTAGAGTCCACGGATAACGGGATTCTAGTAACTAAGAATGATGGTAGTGTTATTCGTTACAATAAGCGTTTTGCTGAACTATGGGGATTACCAGAAGAGTTTAATGATCATTCCCATGTGCTTGGGCCTATTTTAAGGCAACTGAATAATGCTGATGAGGCCGCACGCAATGTTAAAGGCCTGATCAACTCTGAGGGGCGCTCTCATTTTACCAGCTTGAGCCTGAAAGATGGTCGAACATATGAACAATCGTCAATTCCTATGTACGTTGAGGATAATGCGGTAGGTAGAGTATGGTCTTTCAGAGATGTTTCAACCCGCGTGGATGCCGAGCAAGGTCTGATTAAAGCTTTGGATCTGGCTGAAGATATGCAGGGTAAGCTTGAAGATGCGTTAAGTCGTGTGGATGTTGCGGTGGAGTCCTCGGGGCTGGGTATTTGGGAGTGGGACCTGATCACCAATGAACTGCAATGGGACGATCAGATGATCAAGATCTACCAAGTGCCAGAAGAGGTTATTAATAATAATCTCTATTTTGATTATTGGCGTGAGCGGGTTTGTCCGGAAGATATTGAAATGGCCGAAGGCTCGCTAAAAGAGGCTGTTCGTGGCCGACATGACTGGCACTGTGAATTTCGACTTAATTTTCCTGATGGAACGGTACGTTATGTGAAAGCGACAGCTGCCCATATGGTGGATGATCAAGGACGTTCCTTAAAAATGATCGGCACCAATCTGGATGTCACCGTTGAGCGTGAGATGGAGCAGAGCCTAATTGCGCTGAAAGATGAGGCAGAACAAGCCAATATCGCGAAGAGTGAATTCTTAGCCAATATGAGCCACGAGATTCGTACCCCGATGAATGGCGTACTTGGTATGTTGGGGCTATTGCTGAACACGCCTTTGACCGACGATCAGCGGCATCGTGCGGTCGTTGCGCAAACCAGTGCTAATTCCCTGCTGGCATTGATTAACGATATTTTAGATTTCTCCAAAGTGGATGCAGGCAAGTTAGAACTAGAATGTATCGACTTTAACTTGCGCGGTATGTTTGGTGAATTTGCAGAAGCGATGGCGCTGCAAGCTCAAGATAAAGGTTTAGAGCTTATTCTTGATTTGACCGGTGTTGAAACCTCTATGGTTAAAGGTGATCCAGGACGTTTGCGTCAGGTGTTAATTAACTTAGTGGGGAATGCCATCAAATTCACAAGTGAAGGTGAGGTGGTTATCCAGTCACAGTTGCAGCATCAAGGCGATCAGTTGCGTTTAGATTGTAGTGTTAAGGATACGGGAATAGGTATTCTTCCTGGAAAACTGCCTGAACTGTTTGAATCCTTTAGTCAGGTAGATGCTTCTACTACTCGTGAATATGGTGGTTCTGGGCTAGGGCTCGCTATCTGTAAAAAATTATGTGAACTGATGGGTGGAGAAATATCGGTACAGAGCACGGTTGGTCAAGGTAGCGAGTTCATCTTTAGCGTATACCTAGAAACGAGCGAGCAAGCAGAAGTAGTTGTTCCTTATACAGGTATAGAGAACCTAGACATCTTAGTTGTTGATGACAATAGAACCAATCGCGAAGTGCTATCTGCACAGTTACTGCATTGGGGAGCGAAGGTTGTAGAAGCGGAAGATGGCAATGAAGCTATTGCTCGCTGTGAGGAATTTTACGAGTCTTCAACAGCCTGCTTTGATGTTGTCTTTATGGATATGCAGATGCCGGGTATGGATGGTGCAGAACTAGGGAGAATACTTAAAGCTGATCATAGATTCAGTTCCGCTAAACTCATTCTCATGACCTCAATGGCTCATCGTGGTGATGCCAAACGTTTTGCTGATATAGGTTTTAGTGGTTATTTTCCTAAACCTGCAACTACTTCAGATATCTTCGACGCTCTTCAAGTGGTTGCGAGTGGTGGTGAGGCACTGAGTAATGCCTCGCCGCTAGTAACTAGTCATTATCTAAAAGATCTCTCGATTGAAGGGCACCCTACCTTAGGTGAGAAGCGTATCCTAGTGGTTGAAGATAATCAGATTAACCAGCTGGTGGTACAAGGGATCCTACAAGAGTTAGGTCTCACCGCTGATATGGCTGGTAATGGTTTAGAGGCGTTGCAGAGCCTAAATGCTGCACTAGAAAATAACTGCCCTTATGATTTAGTGTTGATGGACTGTCAGATGCCAGAGATGGATGGATATGAAGCCACTCAGCAAATTAGGGCAGGCAAAGCTAAACAGAAAAATATCACGATCCCCATTATTGCGATGACAGCGAATGCTATGGCAGGGGATAGGGAGAAGTGTCTGGCTGCAGGTATGGATGATTACCTCAGTAAACCGGTCTCTCCTGTTGCACTTAATCAGGTGTTACAACGTTTCTTAGGGATTGCCGAGACGGTTTCACAACCTGAGGAAGTTGAACAAGTGGAAGAGATTTCTGTTGCGGTTTGGGACAAGCAGGATGCTATCGCTAGGATGATGGGCAAAGAGGAATTGATTGCTCCATTATTAGAGATATTCGCGGTCGATGCTGATCCTATAGTAGACAACATTAAATCATATATAAGTAAGTCTGATTGGGCAGCGGCAGGTAAATCAGCACATGCAGTTAAAGGTATGGCTGCTAACCTTTCAGCAATAGCCCTGCAGGCCCAGGCTGCTAAGTTGGAAAAGTTAGCTAAGGCTGATGATGGGGATGGTGCATTACAAGTAATGCCTGAGTTTTTGCAGGCTTATGATGAGGTTAAAGCCTGTTTTTCAGAGTACACCTCGCAAAAAACAGAGCCTATGCAAGTAGGTCTCACTGAGGATGAAGTAAAAGAGAAAATTATTTCTATTCGGGAAGCCGTTAATTTAGGTAGCTATATCGATACCACAGAGTATGATGACTTATGGAAGAGCGCGAGCGGTTTGGAATTGAAGGAGCCGTTAGAACAGCTTCACGCTAGATTATCAGCATTTGATTTTGAAGCTGCTGAGGATAGCTTGGCTATATTGGAAGAAGCGCTCGGTATTCAACCAGAGCTTTCGGACGGAGTCGACAAGACATGAGCAAGCCTGTCGTTTTAATCGTAGACGATGTGCCTTCAAATATTAAAGTCTTGGCAAACTGCTTAAAGGATCATTACCGGATTAAGGTGGCGACCGGGGGGAATGATTGCCTCAAACTAGCGGTTGCTGACCCCTTACCTGATCTTATCCTGTTAGATATCGAGATGCCTGATATGGGCGGCTACGAAGTATGTCAAAAGCTGCAAGGTCAGCCTCATACTCAAGATATCCCTATAATTTTTGTGACCGCACGAGATGCTGATCGTAATGAAGAGCTCGGTTTGCAACTGGGTGCGGTGGACTATATTGCCAAACCGGTCCGTCCATCGATTGTACTCGCGCGAGTGAATACTCATGTAACGTTGAAGCAGCAGCGAGATCTACTTAAAGAGATCGCATTGAAGGATCAACTCACAAGTCTCTACAATCGTTACTATCTTCTAGAAACTGCTGAACAGCGTTTAGCGCATACAGAGCGCCACAGTGATCCGCTCAGTGTCATGCTGCTCGATCTAGATTTCTTCAAACAGGTAAACGATACCCATGGTCATTTGGTTGGCGATAAAGTGCTGCGTGAGCTCGGTGACCTTTTAGGGCGTATATGTCGCAAAGATGATATTCCTGCGCGTTTTGGTGGGGAGGAGTTTGTTATCTTGCTAGGGCATTGTGACCTTGCATCAGCTAAGGAAAAGGCTGAAGAAATTCGCGAGCAAGTAGAACAATTGAAACCAGAAGGGTTGGATATAACCGTCAGTATTGGTGTGGTGCAATTCTACCCGGGTGAGAGTATCGAACAGTTGTTAGATCGCGCGGATAAGGCGCTATATAGAGCAAAAGGTGAAGGTCGAAATCGCGTGGTCAGTGAGTAATTACCCAATAATCTGAGCTAGCGGCCCTACTAGCTCAAATGCTTGTCCAACCAGATACAAAGCTGCTCCAACTCCATAGGTTTCGCATAGTGATAGCCTTGAACTTCGAAGCATTGTAGCTCTTTTAAGCGTTCTACTTGCTCTGCTGTTTCTACCCCCTCTGCAATAACCGCCATATCTAGGTCTCGACCTAAGTTAATAATCATCTCAGGTATATGTGTCCCTTTCTGTTTATCCAACATTTTATCGATAAATGATTTATCGATTTTTAGGCGATCAAAGTTAAGTGTTTCTAAATAACTGAGGCATGAAAATCCGGTACCAAAATCATCAATCGCGACTTTGGCGCCAAGATCGTGAATTACCTGTAATATCTCTCGCACACTGTTGGTGTCGATCATGGCAACAGACTCAGTTACCTCGAACTCAACTTGTTGTGGCTTAAGAGAAAAGTTATCCAACTTACTTTTTATAAGCTTTAAAAAGTCAGGGTGACGGAATTGAGCCGGTGAAATATTGATGCCTACTTGAAGACCCAAACCGTACTTTTTCTCGATGATCTCCAGATCACGCATCGCGGTGTCCATGACCCACTCACCGATAGGGACGATTAGACCAGAGCTTTCGGCAACAGGGATGAATTCGACTGGAGATATCAGAGCGCCGCTCTTGGTACGCCAGCGGATAAGCGCTTCAAAACCGCTGATTTTACCGGTGCGAAGATCAATTTGGGGTTGGTAAGCGAGGAACAATTCGCCCTCACTGTACGCCTTACGTAGCCCTTGAAGCAAGAGCATACGTTGTTGTGTTTCACGCTCAATTTCATGGGTATATTCAATAAATTCGCCACGTGCAATATCTTTAGCGCGTTTAAGGGCTATATTTGCACGCTTGATCGCATTATTACCGCTTATATTGGCATCTTTAAGGATGTAGCAGCCTTGTGTGATGGAGATAGAGAGCTCATCTCCGAATAACTCAAACGGTTTGGTCAGCATCTCGTTGATCTGTTCAACGGTAAAGCTATTTTCTGGTCCCATAACACCAAAGGTATCGCCAGAAATACGGCAGATAAACGAGCCCTCAGGCAGGTTTGCGCTGAGACGGTTTGCGACCAGTTTAAGTAATTCGTCACCCGATTCTGAACCTAAGGTGTCATTCATGCCACTGAAATGATCAATATCGATCAGCGTAATAAGCTGTGGATGAAGCTGCCTGAGCATGGTTTTATCGATGTGATTAGCAAAGGAAACGCGGTTAGGGATATTTAATAAAGAATCGAAATAGGCGTAATTGTGTAAGCGATCGAGAATGGTCGCGTTATCGAGGCAGACAGAGATGTTACTGCAGAAAACTTCGAGCAGTTGATGCTCTGTTCCTTCAAGTGGTCGCTGAATATCTAGGTATAGCAACATGTCATTACGGAATTCACTTGGGAAGTAGAGTACGCAAGCGTAGTCATTCTCAATGCTTCGGCGCTTGCTGCTGGCTTCCAGTAGCATTGCATTGATATTGGCATCCTCGATAACTTCGGGAAATTCCTTTTGACTGCTAGGCTGAGCAGATGCAGCTACAATTGTAAATTCAGATCCGGTTGCATTAACTTCGTCGTCACTGTTTTTCTTAAAGCAGATCATGCCTTCTTCTGAAATACCTAGTAACGCTGCTAATTGGCAGATAATACCGTTTGCTAGCTCTCGAATACCGTGTAGTGACATCAATTCACTTGAGGCGTGTACGATTCTTTCTAGCCCTTTGCGGCTGGAGTCGATAGCGGTTATTTCAGAGTAAGACCGGATTGCGGCAGTAACGCTGGTGTAAAGACGAGTACGGGTTAGGTCGGCTTTATTCTTGTAATCGTTAATATCGTATTTGAGGATGACTTCAATTTCTGGGGCGTACCCTGGCTGACCGGTTCGTAAGATGATGCGGGTATTAGTCAGTGCCAGATCATCACGAATCGTTTTGACTAGATCTAAGCCTGCACTTTCTGTTTCCATTACAACATCAAGCAGGATGACCGCTATATCTTTATTCTCAGCGAGTGTTTCTTGTGCTTCTTTTGCAGAATAGGCGTGTAGTAGCTCTAAAGGTTGTCCTAGAAAAACCAAACCTTTTAAGCCGAATTTTGTTACCTCATGAACGTCTTTGTCATCATCAACGACTAAAACCTTCCAGGGTCGTGAACTGTTGTTTGTTGCCGCCAGAGTAGAATCGTTATTTTCCTCTTCGGCAAAAACAATGAGCTCATCAGACATAGACTTTCCTCATACGATGGGATTACTACTAAGTATATGCAGAGATCATTAAAAATCTTCCTTGATTATCAATTTATTGAACCTTATTAGTTATAAACGAGGTATGGCATTACCGCCAGTTGGATTATCTGATTTGATCAAACAATCAAGAGAGTCTATTACGATTAAAGAATGTTTGAAAAGACGGGGAACTGCTTTCAAGAGTCGCTGTCTGAGCAAGCATCCTTCCCCTTCTATAAATGGAGTTACCTATGGACATTTGGCTGATTTTGCTTGTATCGGCTTTAGCGTTGGTTTCAGTTTTCCTTTCACGCAAAGTGAATCATGAAAGTAGTTTTTTTAAAGGCCGAACCGCAGAAGGTCTAGCGCCGGGGCTTTTAACGCTGATTTTCTCGCAGGTAACAACTTGGATCTTTGCACGTTCGCTTTTGAATGCAGCCATTTTGGGCTTCTATTACGGAATTTGGGGAACATTAGCTTACGCGGCTTATTATCTGTCGTTTTTGACCGGAGGAAAGATTGTCGATCACCTCCGATTTGAGCAGGGGTATGAGAGTGTTCAAGCGTTTCTGATTGATCGTTTTGGTCAATGGGGTAGTCGCTGTTACAACTTTGTTATCGGTGTGCGTCTGGTCAGTGAGGTGTTTGCCAATCTACTGGTTATCGGTATCTTGTTTGGCGCTGCAGGCACACAGTCCTATACATTGGCGGTGATCGGGTTAGCTGCTGTGACATTAGCCTACTCTATGCTTGGCGGCTTACAGGCATCCCTGCGTACAGACTTCTTCCAGATGATGGTGTTTATTGGTGTCTTGGCGGTGTTGTTAGCCTTGGTGGCTGGTGGCGGTCACTTCAACGCCGATCTAATTGCGTTTAAACCGTTTGAAATTAGTGATCCCGGTCCAATCCTATTGATTGTCGCTCTGTTGCAGGTGTGGAGTTATCCAATGCATGACCCTGTGATGATGGATCGTGGTTTCTTAGCAGATCGTGAAACGACAAGACGTAGTTTTATCCATGCCGCTTGGATTAGCAGTATCTGCATTATCGCGTTTGGCTCATTAGGGGTGATTGCAGGCGCCAATGCGATCTCAGGAGAAGATATGAATCAGGCGCTGACGCGTCTGCTGGGTGAGTTACCGATGTTCCTGTTTAGTGCCTCTTTGATTATCTCTGCCATGTCTACCTTGGATAGCACGCTAACCAGTTCGGCGAAGATGATGGTCGTGGATATGAAGCTTCTGCCTGTGAATCTGCGTAATGGCCGTATGGTGATGGCGTTGTTTATGTTGATGGGTCTGGTAATGGTGTTTATCGGTAACAAAGATCTGTTTAGTGCAGTAGCCGTAAGCGGCACAGCTTCGATGTATCTGGTACCCGTTATCTTCTTCAGTTTGTGGGCCAATCGCCGTGATATCCCAGTCTGGAGTTATCTAGGCAGTTTTATCCTAGCGATGGCTGGTGCTCTGCTCTACTTCACGGAATCTTCGGGTTACACGGCGTTGTTGGGCGAAGCCCATAAATACACTAAGTTACTTTGGATATGTGTGGTTGTGATGATTGGTGGTTGTGCACTGTTCTTAGTTGGTGGAGCCAGCCAAAAGCAACTACAGCCGGCTTAATGAGTTAAGTGACTGTGAGTCTAGGAAATATGGACCTTGGAACACTAACGGGGCCGCTGCTGATATTTGGCGGCCCGTATAGCAATTTAGCGGCCACCAGAGCGCTTAAACAGGAAGCCGACAGGTTGGGCTTCTCTTCGCAGCAAGTTATCTGCACAGGGGATCTGGTAGCCTACTGCGCGGAACCCGTTGAGACATTAGCGTTGATACGTGACTGGGGTATTCCTGTGGTGATGGGGAACTGTGAGGAATCCTTAGCTGCGGATGCGCCTGATTGTGGCTGTGGTTTTTCGGAAGATTCGGCCTGCTCCCTGCTCTCAGTTGAATGGTACCGATTCGCCAGTCAGCAGGTCTCTCAAGACGATAAACTATGGATGGGGAAACTGCCTCGGCAAATCAGCTTTGAGCTGGCGGATAAACGATTTCAAGTTGTGCACGGCAGTGTCGACCGGATAAATGAATTTATCTTTGCCAGCAGTTCAGCGCAGCATAAGCAGACTCAGCTAGATCTAGCGGGTGCTGATGTTGTGGTTGGCGGTCACTGTGGTATCCCTTTTGGAACGCAATTGGAGCAGGGGTATTGGCTGAATAGCGGTGTGATCGGCATGCCGGCGAATGATGGCACGGCTTCTGTCTGGTACATGCTTTTGACGCCAAATGCGCAGGGCATTGAGGTCAGCTGGCATCGCTTGGATTATCCTGCGGATCAGGCTAGCAAGAATATGCAGCAAGCGAATTTGGCAGCGCCTTACGCTGAATGTTTACGGACAGGCTTTTGGCCTAGCGAAGATGTTTTGCCTGAATCAGAGCGCTCAATGCGTGGGCAAATGCTCGAACTTTCTTCGATCCTTATCACCTAATTTACACTTCCTTTTATCCTCATCTCCTGTAGTAACTCTTAAGTTAATAAAATTAATAGGGGTTACTACTTATCTGTTGTTTTCCTAGGCTTATACTGAATTCTTCAGATTTTGTCTGTTTTATGCCTGTCATTTTTATCTTTACCAAATGAAATATATAAGGTATAGATTAGGGTAAACCCTAATAAGGTGTTCCTTATGGATTTCACATTAACAGAAGAACAACAACTGATTCAGGATACCGCCAAGCGCTTTGCTGAAAGTGAATTAGCACCGGTAGCGGCGGAGCTGGATCAGACAAAAGACAAGAGCATTCTGCTGGCCAATTGTCAGCAACTCGCCGAATTGGGCTTTATGGGGCTAAACATCTCTGCAGACCATGGTGGCACTGAAGCGGGAGCTGTCGCCTTCAGTTTAGCGATTACCGAGATCGCCCGTGCCTGTGCCTCAACTGCAGTGACTATGTCAGTGACCAATATGGTGGCGGAAGTCATACAGGCGATGGGCACTGAAGAACAGAAATCTAAATACTTGCCACTGATCTGCAGCGGCGAATATCGAGCAGGTAGCTTCTGCTTAACCGAAGCCGGTGCGGGGTCCGATCCAGCATCGATGCGAACTCAAGCGGTCAAAACCGATCAGGGCTATGAGATCAGCGGTACTAAGCAGTGGATTACTAGCGCTGAGTTTGCCGGCGTCTTTGTGGTGTGGGCGGTGACCGATCCACAAGCGAAAAAAGGTAAGGGGATTACCTGCTTTTTAGTTGAAGCAGGTAGCGAGGGGATCACAGTTGGCCCGGCAGAAAAGAAGATGGGCCAACATGGCTCAGCGACCAATGAAGTGTATTTCGATCGGGTGCTTGTACCTGAATCAGCGATTCTAGGTGAGCTAAATGATGGTTTTCGTCTGGCTGTGGCAGAACTTGCCGGTGGACGCATCGGTATAGGCTCTCTCGCACTGGGTGTTGGGTTAGCCGCGATGGACTTCGCCATCGCCTACACCAAAGAGCGTAAGCAGTTTGGTAAAGCGATAGCTGATTTTCAGGGCCTGCAGTGGATGATTGCGGATCGTTCTACCGAGTTGGAAGCCGCACGATTACTCCTTTTGAACGCTGCTGATCGTAAACAACGAGGGCTGACCTTCGCTAAAGAAGCCTCCATGGCAAAACTCTTTGCCAGTGAAAAAGCCAATCAAGCTTGCTACAGCGCGCTGCAGCTTTTAGGTGGCTACGGCTACATGCAGGAATACCCACTGGAACGTTATGCCCGCGATGTGAGAATTACCTCGATTTACGAAGGCACTAGCGAAATTCAGAGACTCATTATTGCGCGAGAAATACTGGCTGAGCACCAGTAATTAAAGATTGCTCATGCGTATAAGAATACAAAAATAAAAAATGATGGATGGGAAACTAATGACAACCGCAACCTATCAGGATTATTACGATAAGTTTGATCCGGCCATGATTGAAGAGCTCATGATCGGTAACCTCAAAGATGGATTTAATGTCTGTGAGGAGATTGTAGATAAATGGGCAGAAGGCGATCGAATCGCTCTGAATTATGAAGGTGCTGAGCGACCTGCTTCGCAAATGACCTTTGTTGAGTTGAAAGAAAAGTCGGCCCAGTTTGCAAACTTCCTTACCGCTCAAGGTATAGGTAAGGGCGATCGCGTTGCGGCTTTGCTACCGCGCACCCCTGAATTGATGGTGGTGATTATGGGTACCCTGCGTGCAGGCGCGGTATACCAGCCGCTGTTCACGGCGTTCGGTTCCGGTGCGATCGAGTATCGAGTTCAGCAAGCGGGTACAAAGCTGGTGGTGACCGACCCAAGCAACCGTCCAAAGCTTAATGATGTAACTGATTGTCCAGCCATCCTGACTTTCAATCGTGATCAGGCTGCTGATGCTACAAATGATCTCGATTTTGTTGCTGAGATTGAGCAGCAATCGACAGAGTTTACACCAGTAAAAATTGGCAAAGATGATCCATTTTTACAGATGTTTACCTCAGGCACAGTCGGAAAATCTAAAGGCGTTGCCGTACCAAGCCGAGCGCTACTCTCGTTCTACGTTTATATGCGTTTTGCTATTGGTTTGCGTCCAGAAGACACCTATTGGAATGTTGCCGATCCAGGTTGGGCTTATGGCCTTTACTACGCAGTGGTTGGTCCTCTGTTGTTGGGTAATACCACGCATTTTTGTGAGGCGGCGTTTACTCCAGAAAGCACCTACGACATGCTGCGTAAATATAAGATCACTAACCTTGCAGCGGCACCAACGGCTTACCGTATGTTGATGGCAAACGATGATGTGTTGGCTGCCGATGAAACTTTCTCGCTACGCGTAGCGAGCAGTGCTGGTGAGCCGTTGAACCCAGAAGTAATCAGTTGGGTCGACAAGCGCTTAGGTTGTCCTGTAATGGATCATTACGGTCAAACAGAAACCGGTATGACTGCATGTAACCATCATGATCTTAAGCAAGATGTTGTGCGTGTGGGCTCAATGGGCTTCTCAATGCCAGGCCATCGCGTTGTTGCCCTAGACGCAGACTTTAAGGAGATTCCTGAAGGTGAAACTGGGCAGTTAGCAGTAGATGTGGATAACTCGCCGCTGTTTTTCTTCCAAGGTTACACATGGCAAGAGAAGCACCCATTCCATGGTCAGTACTACCTCACTGGTGATGTCGTGATGAGTCATGGTGATGGCAGTTATTCATTCACCGGTCGTGATGACGATATCATCACTACGGCAGGTTATCGTGTAGGGCCTGCTGATGTAGAGAGTACATTGCTCGAACATGATGCGGTGGCTGAGTCGGGAGTTATCGGTAAACCAGATGTGAAACGTGGCGCTATTATTAAAGCCTATGTAGTGATTAAACGTGAGTTTGATCCCACAGAAGAGCTGGCTGAAGAGTTAAAGCAACTGGTACGTACGCGCCTATCAACTCACGCATTCCCTCGCGAGATCGAGTTTATGCCAGAACTGCCAAAAACGCCGAGTGGCAAGATTCAGCGCTTTATCCTGCGTAATAAAGCGCGGGATGAACATGAGGCGGTCGCTTAAACTGAGCTAAGGCAGATTGGAGTTGTGTATGAAGTTGAATATTGAACAGCTGCAGAGCTTTCTTGCAGAGCACTTTCCCCAAGGTGAGCAGTATGGGGAATTGGTGGAGTTAGGCGATGGTACTGCCACCATGCGTTTGCCGGTGGATGATCAGCATCTAAGGCCGGGAGGCACAGTCTCTGGCCCTGCGATGATGGGGCTAGCTGACGTGACTGTTTATGCGGCGTTATTAAGCCGTATAGGTCCCGTGCCTTTAGCGGTGACGACTCAGTTAAATATCAACTTTTTACGTAAGCCTTCTGCTGATCGCGATATCTTCGCTACAGCACAGATGCTAAAAGTCGGAAAGCGTTTGGCGGTGGGGGAAGTGTATATCTTATCGGAAGGGGATGAGGAACCGATGGCTCATGCGACCATGACCTACTCAATTCCTGATCCTGATAAGCGTTGATCGGCAAACTGATCGCACCTGAGGGCTCTCAGGTGCGGTTAGATCAAGCTTGTTCGTTTAGCTGAGCAGCTTGTTTTACCAGAGAAGCAAGGCTACCAGCGCGCATCTTGCTCATGACACGTGAGCGATGTACTTCAACCGTTTTAGGGCTGATATCTAGCTCTTCAGCGATCTGGCGATTGGCATTACCAGCAACAACCAGCGCCATTACCTCTTTCTCACGACGGCTCAGGCTAGCGTAGTTTTCTTGAATCTCTAACTGCGCACCTTGTTCGTCGCGTGCTTTTTGCGCTTTGCTTAACGCACGCCCAACTAAGCGTAGTAGCACATCACCATCGAACGGTTTTTCTAAGAAATCCATCGCGCCCTGTTTCATCGCGCTCACCGCCATTGGGATATCACCGTGGCCTGAGATCACAATAATCGGCATTTGGATATTACGCTCCTGCATGATTTGTTGCAGGGCTAGGCCGTTAATTTCGGGCATACGTACATCCAGTAACATACAACCGATTTCGCCATTAAAGTTATCCAGAAACTCCCGTGCAGAAGGGAAGGTAACAACGTTGTGATTGGCAGATTCTAAAAGCCATTGCATGGAATCACGAAAATCTTCGTCATCGTCAACAATATAGATAGTGCCTGTCGGGTTTGTTTGCATCATTGCTCTCTTAACGGCAGTTTCAGATAAAAGTGCGTACCGGTTTTACCGTCACTCTCTGCCCACATCTGGCCCCCATGGGTTTCGATAATGGTACGGGATATAGATAAGCCCATACCTAAGCCAGTTGTTTTGGAGGTGTAAAACGGTTCAAACAGCTTGGCTAAACCTTCGCTGCTAATCCCTTTTGCCTTGTCCTCTACCGAAACATGAATATAACCTTCGGCAGCTTTAGTGGTGATAATAACGGGTCTGTAGGTCTTGTTACAATCGTTGTAGGCCTCAATTGCGTTACGCATCAGGTTAAGTAGTACTTGTTCGATCTGTACTTTATCGGCCACAAGAGGGGGTAAGTTATCCCCAAATTGAAAATCGAAGGTGATGTTGTGGTCCTGAGCTTCCTGACAGAGAAAGGCGCTGACCTCCTTGCAACTGTCGTTAATCGGGAAAGCAAAACACTGGTAATCGGTTTTACGCACAAAGGAGCGCATCCGTTTGATGATCTCCGAAGCACGCTTGGCCTGCTTCATAATCAACTTCATCGAGCCAGATACGGTTTTCACCGGATCAGCATCGCCCTCTTCCAAACGCCTCTGCGTACCATGGCAGTAATTCAAGATCGCAGCCAAAGGCTGGTTTACCTCGTGGGCAAGGCCGGTGGCCATCTCACCTACTGAAAGTAGACGTGACATATGCGCCAACTCGAGTTGATGTCGTTTGGCTTCCTCTTCTGCTTGAAGGCGTAGGGTAATATCGCGTCCGATCAGTGAGTAGTACTCAACCTGATCATTCTCACGGCGATTACGATGAGCAATGATTTCGCGAATCTCCGCTACACGGTTGAGCTCAGGGTCTAATTGCATCGGAATGCTGCCGTACCAAACCCCATGGATGGAGGCGTGTTCTAAAGCATCTTTGATCAGAGTATCTAAGATCTCTTCAGAGAAAAGCTGCGACAGGTAGTAGACCACCGGCTTATCTTTCTCGGCACCGAGGGTGTGATAAGCCGACTCATTCAGATAGGTCAGCTTATGAGTTTTGTGGTTACAAAACATGATCATATCGGATGAGGCTTCAACCACGCGCGCGAGTCGGCGCATATCCCGTTGTGCTTCTTCACGCTCGGTAACATCGCGCGATACACAGATGATCTCTTGAGGATTTCCGCTGTCATCACGGATCACACGGCTGGTGGTTTCTAGCCAAATATAGTGACCTTTTTTGTGACGGTACCGGTACACATTGGTGTAGACGCCACTACGATAACGGACGCTGTCATCACGCTTGGAAAGGTTATCGGCATCTTCAGGGTGGAACTGCTCATACCCCGCCATGCCGATAATCTCTTCGGGGGTGTAGCCGAGTACAGTTTCAACCGCAGGGCTGGCATCAATGTAGGTCCACTCTT
Source organism: Neptuniibacter sp. QD72_48 (assembly GCF_047778065.1). Lineage (GTDB taxonomy): Bacteria > Pseudomonadota > Gammaproteobacteria > Pseudomonadales > Balneatricaceae > Neptuniibacter. The sequence continues at coordinate 73,104 of NZ_CP180547.1, forward strand.
TAGTGGGGGTATGCCGTGAAATCATATCGGTCGACTGTTCTGCTAAAAGTCGATAACGATCAGCATCAGCCTTACAACGGGCGAGTTCTAAACTCTGGTCATTACTCATATTTAAACCTGCGGGAAATCCCGATATTAAAACCTGTTATTTTTATACTTAGACTTTAAAGCAGCTTTAAGGATAAGGGAAGATACTTATATGTGGTTAATTGTAGTTTTAAGTCCGCTAAGCAGATGATCTGAAAGGTGTTTTTTTGATCAGTTGATGCTAGTTTTGGCGTGGGCAATTAAAGGAATAATAACAATGATAACAAGCCAAAACCCTTACGAGATTGGGCTCGATAAGAATCAAGCCAATTACGCTGCGTTAACTCCGCTCAGCTTTCTAGAACGAGCTGCATTTGTTTACCCCGACCATACTGCTACCGTGCATGGCGACGCACGCCGCAGCTGGTCCGATACATATACCCGTTGTCGTCGCTTTGCCAGTGCTCTGCAACAACGAGGTATTGGCAAGGGCGATACCGTATCCGTTATCGCGCCAAATCTTCCTGAAGTATTTGAAGCGCATTTCAGCGTGCCTATGTCCGGCGCGGTTCTGAATGCGATCAACGTGCGACTAGATGCCGAGGCGATCGCGTTTATCTTGCAGCATGCCGAATGCAAAGTGGTACTGGTGGAGCGTGAATTTGGTGCTTTGGTTAAACAAGCACTGGAGATGGCAGATATAGATCCCTTAGTGATTGCGATTGAAGATTATAGTTTCACTGAGGGTGAGCAGATCGGTAGTATCACTTACGATGAACTGCTGTTAGAAGGTGATCCTGAGTTTGCTTGGCAGCCGCCCGAGGATGAATGGGATGCGATCACGCTGAATTATACCTCAGGTACGACCGGCGATCCTAAAGGGGTGGTGTACCATCATCGAGGTGCTTATCTGAATGCCATGAGCAATGTGGTCTCTTGGGATATGGGGCGTCATCCCAAGTACCTTTGGACCCTGCCGATGTTTCATTGTAATGGCTGGTGTTTCCCTTGGTCTTTGGCTGCGTCTGTTGGTACCAGTGTGTCCCTGCGCCATGTTCGTGAAGAGAAAATCTACGATCTAATTCGAGAAGAAAAGATCGATCATTTCTGCGGTGCTCCGATTGTTCTAAATATGTTGAATAACGCCCCTAATGAGTTCAAGCAAGGGATTGAGCACAAAGTTAAGGTGATGACCGCTGGTGCTGCACCGCCTGCTGCAGTCATCCAAGGGATGGAGGAGATGGGGATTGATGTCACCCATGTCTATGGCCTGACAGAGACTTACGGCCCTTCTGTGCTGTGTGCATGGCACGATAAGTGGGATGACAACAGCATCGAAGAGAAAGCCCGTCTCAAAGCCCGTCAAGGGGTGAAAGCGCCTATGCTTGAAGACTTGATGGTGGCTGATCCAGATACTCTAGAACCTGTACCGCAAGATGGTGAAACCATCGGCGAAATCTTTATGCGCGGTAATCTAGTCATGAAAGGTTATCTAAAGAACAAACCGACTACGGATGCGTCCTTTGCAGGCGGCTGGTTCCACTCAGGTGACCTTGCGGTGTGGCATGAGGATGGCTACATCGAGATAAAGGATCGCTCAAAAGATATCATTATCTCTGGCGGTGAAAATATCTCCTCGATTGAGGTCGAAGGCGTGCTCTATAGACACCCTTCAGTATTGGAAGCCGCAGTGGTTGCCAAGCTGGATGATAAATGGGGCGAAGTACCCTGTGCCTTTATCAAACCTAAGCCTGATGCCAGCCTAACCGAGGCCGAAGTTATCGAGTTTTGCCGTTCCAATATGGCGCGTTTTAAAGCGCCGAAAGTGGTGGTGTTTGGAGAGCTCCCTAAAACATCGACCGGTAAGATACAGAAGTTTGTTTTACGCCAACGCGCCGAAGCAGAAGAATAGGCGCTGTATCCCTCTGCGCACTTTTCTTAAAGTGCGCAATTTTATCCAAGTATTAGTTTTGCTCATCCCTCTACACTGTAGTTAAGGAACCTACGAATAAGTCTCATACTTTCTCAGTGGGCTATAAAGCGACCAGATACGCGAAAGTCAGTGCAGTTAAATGTCGGTACCTTTGCAAGCTGACTGACAACGTAGATGGTCGTTTTAGAGCCCACCCTACGGGGCTTATAGAGTAACTGAATCGCTTTGTTAATGATTTTCGACAGGCAACCTGCATGCCTGTAATCATTGCCTCGCGCTTCAACTGCTCTGTAAGCCTGAGTCGTATAGGACTTGTTCGTAGGTTCCTTCAAGCTGCAGGCGATTTATACTAGCAAGAGCGGTGAAGAGTGATGAATCAGAATAACCAGTTCCAATACAGTAAAAGCGAGCATTTAGAACAAGTTACTGTTCTTAATGCTGCGATGAGCGATTTTTCTTATGGACGTCATGCCCATGAGGAGTATTCGTTCGGGGTTACGCTGACTGGTCGACAAGACTTTTTCTCCAGTGGTCAATTTCATCGTAGTCTCCCTGGCAATATTATCGTCTTTAACCCGGAAGAAGTGCATGACGGTCATTCCGGTATCGATGATAGATTGCAGTACCGCATGCTCTATGTGCACCCTGATCAGCTCGCACCTGTCTTCCAAGCCGCCGGTATCAAAAGCCAAGGCTTTCGTGTGGCGGATACACTGTTGGATGATGCCCAACTCCGTCAGCATATTCTGCAATTAGTTCAGCTGATCGAAGATCGCTCTGCAGATAAGCTGCGCCAAGAGTGCGAGCTTTATCAGATGGCAACGCGGATTACGCAGCTGTACGGCGAATGTCAGGCGGACCAAAAGGCTCGTCGTGTCGATAGCTTACTTCTGCGAGCACGGGATTTTATTAATCACAATCTACAAACTGATGTTTCGCTTGAAGAGTTGAGCCAACAAGCCAATCTCTCGAAGTATCATTTCCTGCGGATGTTTCGACAGCAATTTGGTATCACACCGCACCAGTATATTTTGAACTGCCGGATCAACCGCGCCCGTGAGGATTTGGAGAAGGGCAAAGCTCTGGATGATGTGGTGTTTGATTATGGCTTCAGCGATCTGAGTCACTTCAACCGGCGCTTCAAACCGATCTTTGGTATGACGCCCAAGCAATATCAGAAGCACTTTCTGAACGCTTAATTTCAAGGCTCCTCCGAGCCCCTTAAATCTCTCTTTTTAATCCGAGTTGATCACTATGGTTGAAATACTCCTGTACGCCTTTGGCGTGATGTACACCCCTGGTCCCTGCAATCTACTCAGCTTAAATGCCGGTATACATGGGCAGATTCGCTCGGCACTGGCGTTTAGTCTGGGTGTGGCCAGTGCGATGCTGGTGCTGTTTTTACTGTTTGGATATGTCGGCGCTTGGTTTATTACCGCGGGTTATGAGCTGTTTTTGAGTGCTGCTGGCAGCCTTTATATTCTCTACTTAGCTTACAAAGTGGCTCTGTCAGCCATGGCAATGACGGAAGTGAAAGCTAATCAGAACCCAATGAGCTTTAAAGAGGGGTTGATCCTTCAGTTGCTCAACCCTAAAGCGTTTATCGCGATCTTGCCGATAGTCTCGGTGCAGTTTCCGGCAGCCGAAATATCGGGATACGCTATTTTTGTCTGGTCGTTACTGTTATCCACAATGGCGTTTGGCGCGCCGAGTAGTTATCTGTTTATGGGTGCGCGATTAGGTAAGCTTATTCACAATCCACGCTACTTCCGTGGTTTAAACTGGGCGATGTCGTTACTGTTGGTGTATGTGGCGTTGGATATTGCTTATCAGCATATATTCCTGAAGCTAGCTTAGGGAGGATAGATCATCAGCAATTGGTTTGTGCGACCAGTTCGATGATTCTTATAGCATCTAAATCAAGGTTTTTAACCACATTGCTACCCATTTTCTTAAACTCTGGGCCTAAGATCATGGCGGGTGATACAGCGGCAGTCTCGCTTTGGGATTGTTGCTCTTTACTGAGTTGTTTTTGTCGCCAGGCGAGTGCCTCTTGGCTCCAGTCATCGTAACTTTGGATATTAAAGCCAGCTTGCTCGAGTAGGCTTTCTAAGTCTGTTTGTGTGATTAGGTGAGAGTTGCTCGGTTCTCGCGCCCAGGGCACGGGAAACTGCATTGCGTCGGTATTGGGCCCTTGGATGACTTCGTGTAGCAGTAAGCGGCCTTGTGGCTTTAAAACCCGTCGACATTCAGCCAATGCTTGCTGGCTATTGGGGATATTGAGCAGGCTATGCTGGAAGATAATGAGGTCAAAGCTATCGCTGCAAAAGGGTAATTTCTGCGCATCGGAAGTGACCAGTTTAGGAGCGTCAAAAGAGGGCAATAATTGTGATATTTGCTGGTGGGTTTGGTTAAATTCGTGGGTTATATCCAATCCAATGACATTAATACGCAGTTCCGACTCGATTAAACGCATCAAACCGCCCAACCCAGAGCCAATATCTAATACTCGATTCGGCCTGCACAATTTTATTTGTTGCAGTAGCTTCTTGGAGGCTTTAATGCCGCCGATATGTAACTGATCGATAGGGGCCAATTGAAACGCAGTTGGCCCCTGTGGATAAGATAAGTGCAGTTGGCGGATGATCTGCTCGCCATCGAATGCTTGTGAATAGTGTTTATTAACCTCAGTCACGGCCTATTCCTGTATCTAATCTAATTCTCATCGAGCCCCAACTCTTCGATAGAGATCTCTCGCATCTTAAATTTCTGGATCTTGCCGGTGACGGTCATCGGGAAATTATCGACAAATTTAAAATAACGCGGGATCTTAAAGTGACTTATCGCTCCTTGGCAGAAGCTTTTCAGCTCGTCTTCAGTCACGTTGTCTGCTTGCGGTGTCAGTTTGATCCAAGCGACCAGTTCTTCACCAAATTGTGGATCGGGTACACCGGTGACTTGGACATCTGAAATCGCAGGGTGGGTGTAGAGAAACTCTTCGATCTCTTTTGGATAGATGTTTTCGCCTCCGCGAATCACCATATCTTTGATACGGCCGACAATCTGCACGTAACCCTCAGCATCCATAATGGCGAGATCGCCGGTATGCATCCAGCCTTGCGAGTCGATAGCATTGTTAGTTGCTTCTGGATTGTTCCAATATTTCAGCATCACGCTGTAGCCGCGGGTACATAGCTCGCCTACATCACCTCTTGGCTGAACTTCGCCTGTGGCTGGATCGATAATCTGGCTTTCGATATGCGGTTGGGTACGGCCTACAGTAGAGACGCGTTTATCAAAGGGATCATCGGCAGCCGTCTGGGTGGATACAGGGCTGGTTTCGGTCATGCCGTAGGCGATCTGGACCTCGTGCATATGCATTTTGGTATTGACCGCTTTCATTACCTCCGCAGGACAGATAGATCCGGCCATAATGCCGGTGCGCAGGCTACTCAAGTCATACTGCTCAAACTCAGGGTGTTCCATCTCTGCGATAAACATCGTTGGGACACCAAACAAGGCGGTCGCACGTTCTTCGGCCACTGCGGTGAGGACGGATTGCGGCTCGAAACCTTCGTCAGGGTAGATCATAGCCGCGCCATGGGTAATACAGCCTAAGTTACCCATCACCATGCCAAAGCAATGATAGAGCGGCACCGGAATAACTAAGCGATCCTGATCGGTGAACTTCATGCTTTCGGCAACAAAGAAGCCGTTATTCAAAATATTGTGGTGCGATAGCGCCGCCCCTTTCGGGAAGCCGGTTGTGCCGGATGTGTACTGGATATTGATCGGGTCGTGAATATCTAAGCTCGTCTGCACAGTGCTAAGTTGCTCGGCACTGATCTGATCTGCGTGATTTAGAAATTCCTGCCAGCACCAACTACCTGCTAACGCTTGCGAAGAAAGGCTGATCACGCCCTTGAGGTTAGGTAGCGTAGCAGAGGTTAATTGGCCGGCTTGCGCTGCTTTAAGTTCTGGAGCTAAAGAGTAGAGCATCTCCATATAGTTAGATGATTTAAAGCTCACAGCAGAGACCAGATACTTGGTGCCTGATTGGTTAAGCGCGTACTCCAATTCATGTGTGCGGTAGGCCGGGTTGATGTTCACCAGAATCGCACCAATCTTCGCCGTCGCTAACTGAGTGATTGTCCATTCCGCACAGTTAGGGGACCAGATGCCGACTCGATCGCCTTTCGAAACCCCTATCGCCAGAAATGCCCGTGCCGCTTGATCTACCTGTTGTTGTAACTGCGCGTAGGTCAGGCGAATATTCTGATGGTGAACGATCAATGCATCGTTATCGGGGAATTTTTCTGCCGTTAAATCAAATTGATCACCAATGGTGATATCCAATAAGGGCTCGGCTTTAGAGCCTTGAGTGTAACTGTGTAGATCGGACATGTTGGATAAACCTTTTCTATTTTTGTTGTTAGGTCTATGTGTATTTCAGGCTGAGCTTTAACGATGCTGGCTGTGGTATTCCAGATTGGGTTGCATATCCACAGCGCTGGCGACTCGATTGGTCATGTTGTAGAAGCCTGCGATATTGGCGATATCCCAGATATCTTGATCACTAAAGCCGACCTCTCTTAGCTGTTGGCGGTCATCCTCATTCATGCGATGGGGTGATTCGGTAAGCTTCACCGAGAAATCGAGCATAGCGATGTGTCGTTCGGAAAGTTCGGCAACACGGTAGTTCATTACCAGCAGTTCACCGAGGGTGGGTTCTTGAGAGTATTCACGTACAGCAGCGCCATGTGCGACCTGGCAGTAGTAGCAGGCGTTACTGGCAGAAACGGCGACAGCGATCATCTCTTTTTCCAAATTGCTGAGACCACTTTTGCCTAGCATTAACTCGTTATACAAGCTGGAAAATGCTTCTAGCTGAGCAATGTTATGGCTGTAAGCTTTCAGCACGTTAGGGATTAAGCCCAGCTTTTCTTCGCATAAAGCGAAGTACTTCTGGAACACTTCTGGAAGTTGATCTTGTGAAGGTACAGGCAGATCTAACGCCGTAAGATGTGACGGTTGTGGATTCATGTTGTTTCTCAAATAGATGATTTGGGAGTGAGGGCTAGAGCGACTTTAGAGCCGTTACTGCGTTGCAGCTGCTGGCTGATCCAGTGGCTCACTTTTATAAGCTCGTCTAGTTGCACGCCGGTTTCTATGCCGAGGCCGTTGAGCATATAGAGCACATCTTCGGTGGCAACATTGCCTGATGCTCCTTGGGCATAAGGGCAACCGCCTAAGCCAGCGACAGAGGTATCAATAACGCTGATCCCCTCTTCAAGCACTGCATAGATATTGGCGAGGGCTTGGCCGTAGGTGTCGTGAAAGTGTGCAGCTAATTTTGAAACGGGTACTTCTTTCGTTACGGCTTCTATCAGCCTTTTAGCCTTCAATGGTGTACCGGTGCCGATTGTGTCGCCTAGAGAGATCTCATAGCAGCCCATTTCGATCATCTCTTTACAGACAACCGTGACCTGTTCAGCAGATATTTCACCGGTATAAGGACAACCCATCACCGTGGAAACATACCCTCTGACAGGGATATTGTTGGCGTTAGCTTTTTCGATCAGCGGCGCAAACCGCTCCAAGCTTTCGGCAATGGAGCAGTTAATGTTCTTTTGAGTAAACGCTTCTGAAGCGGCGGTAAATACCGCAACTTCATCAACCTCTGTGTTGAGTGCTTTATTCAAGCCAGTTAGGTTGGGAGTAAGTGCCGCATAAGTGGTGCTTGGATGACGCTGAATACCCATCATCACTGCACTGGCGTCAGCCATTTGTGGAACCCACTTAGGAGAAACAAAACTCGTGGCCTCAATATGACTTAAACCTGCACTGGACAGTGCATTGATCAGATCGATCTTAATATCAGTCGGGATAATATCGCCGGGCTCATTTTGTAAGCCATCCCGAGGCCCTACCTCGACTAATTTGACCTGCTTCGGCAACGTCATGATGCGGCTTCCTCTTCGGAGAATTCCAGCTCGAGTAGTTCCGCACCCTCTTCGACTAGATCTCCTGCGGCAAAGAATACTTCGCTGACTTTACCTGCATGAGGTGCTGAGATACTGTGCTCCATCTTCATCGCTTCCATGATCACTAAGGCTTCGCCGGCTTGTACCGATTGCCCTTGTTCAACTAAAACCTCAACGACGACACCGTTCATGGGTGCGGTGAGAGAGTGATCGGTTTTCCCTTGCTCAGAAACGTGCGTGGTTTGATGCAAACGGCATTGGAAGCAGAGGTCGTGATGAAACAGGTGAAGCTCATTACCATCACGGAAAAAGTGCATCTGTAGCTGTTGATCATCAACTTGAACCCGAAGCTGATCATCCTGTTGCGTTAGGCTGATGGAGTACTGATGCTCATCAATTGTAACGAGCTCTGTCTCTGCCCGTTGTTCGATATTTATGTCATGGATTGCTTCACCCTGCTGTAGCTGCAGTGTTCGAATAGACGGGATATTCAAGCGCCAGTTACGCAATGCCGTAAACGGAGAAGGGTGAGCATGGTTATCAGAGTGATCTGGTGTTTCTAACTGTCCAAACAGACTCGCTGCGATGGCGAGATAGAGTGAGCTGTCTATGACTGGCTCGGCAAAGAGCAGATCGTAGTGGCGTTCGATAAAACCGGTATCCAAGTCGAGATCTGCAAAAGGTTGTTCTGATGCTAGATCTCTTAAGAACTTCAGATTGGTTTTTAAACCGGCAATACGGTATTCCGATAATGCTCGATTCAGACGCAAAATTGCGGCATTGCGATCTTCACCCCAAACAATCAGCTTCGCGATCATAGGGTCATAATATGGGCTGACCTCATCACCGTTGCGGACACCACTGTCGATGCGGACGCAGTCGGATTCTTCGGGTGTGGATAAGTATTTTAAAGTGCCTGTCGCCGGCAGAAAATCTTGCGCAGGGTCTTCGGCGTAGATACGGGTTTCGATCGCATGCCCCTTAGCTTTGATCTGATCTTGAGTCAGCGGAAGCTGTGCACCTGCTGCGATTGCCAATTGCCACTCTACGAGGTCGACGCCGGTGACGTACTCAGTCACAGGGTGCTCTACCTGAAGACGAGTGTTCATCTCCATAAAATAGAATGAACCGTCGGTGTCGTATAAAAACTCGACTGTACCTGCGCCGACATAATCGATTGCTTGAGCGGCGCGGACAGCCGCTTCACCCATGGCCTTGCGGGTTTCGTCCGCTAAATTAGGGGCGGGTGCTTCCTCTATGATCTTCTGATGACGACGCTGGATAGAGCAATCGCGATCGGCCAGATAAACACCATTACCATGCTGATCACAAAAGACCTGCACTTCGATATGACGTGGCTGCTCCAGATAGCGCTCAATCAACATATCGGGGTTAGCAAAAGAGTTTTGCGCTTCTCGCTGCGCGGCTTGTAGGGCGCTATCGAATTCATCCACAGAGCGAACCACACGCATCCCTTTACCACCACCGCCAGCCACCGCTTTTAGCAGCTGTGGATAACCGCAGTCTATCGACGCTTGTTTTAGGCGCTGTGGATCTTGATCGTCTTCGTGGTAACCCGGAACCAAAGGTACATCGGCTTTCGACATAATCGCTTTGGCCGCGGACTTAGAGCCCATAGAGGTGATTGCGCTGGCTGGTGGGCCGATAAAGGTAATTCCGTGACGTTCCAACTCAGTCGCAAACTCAGCATTCTCCGACAGAAAACCATAGCCTGGGTGTACCGCTTCAATACCGGCTGTACGGCAGATCTCTAGGATTTTATCGGTGCGAAGATAACTCTCAGCACTAGGTGCGGGGCCAAGTAGATAGGCCTCATCAGCCATCTGAACATGCTTAGCCTTGGCATCCACTTCAGAGTAAACCGCAACACAGCGGATACCTAAGCGCTGTGCCGTTTTAATTACACGACAGGCGATCTCACCGCGGTTAGCGATTAAGATTTTGCGTGGTAGTGCCGTCGATTGTGTTTCGCTCATGACTCTACCCACTCTGGCTTTCGTTTTTCTAAAAAGGCGCTCAGGCCCTCTTGTCCTTCGGGACTGACTCTTATCTCGGCGATCCGTCTGGCTGTGTCGGTGATCAGATGAATATCGATATGACTATCACTGACGGCAGCGACTAAATGTTTGGCAGCGGCCATCGCCAACGGGCTGTTTTGCAGCAACTGATTGATCAATTGGTGGCAGCTATCATCGAGCAGCTCGGTTGTGGCCACGACTTGGTGAACCAGACCGTAATGATGGGCATCGCAGGCAGAAAAGGATTCGGCGCTGATCATATAGCGTCGAGCCTGCCTTGAGCCCATAGCTCGGATCACATAAGGCGAGATCACTGCGGGGATCAGGCCAATTTTGACCTCACTTAGGCAGAACTGACTCTGTTCGGTGGCGATCACAAAATCACAGCATGCAGCTAAACCTACCGCACCACCGTAAGCTGCACCTTGTACTAGGCAGATCGTAGGTTTGCTGAGAGTATCCAGTTGATGCATCAAAGCGGCTAACTGTTTGGCATCATCAAAGTTGTCGTCGTAGCTGTTCTTAGCCATACGCTTCATCCAGCCAAGATTGGCACCAGATGAAAAGTTCTTACCTTCAGACCGCAGCACCAAAACCCGTACCTCTGGGTCTTTATCACAGGCCTCTAGATGGCCTAATAATTGCGAGATGATCTGATCGTCAAAAGCGTTATGCACTTCAGGTTTGTTAATCACGAGATGCGCTACACCTTGGGCTTTATTCAATAACACTACTGGCTTAGTCATAGTCGCCTCCTTACATCCGGAAGATGCCAAATTTACTGTCTTCAATTGGCTGATTGAGGGCTGCTGATAGGCTCATTGCAACCACTTCACGGGTTTGAGCGGGATCGATCACACCGTCATCCCAGAGTCGTGCACTGGCGTAATAGGGGTGACCTTGTTGCTCATATTTCTCGATAATCGGCTTCTTAAAGTCTGCCTCTTCTTCGGCGCTCCAAGTTTGATTTTTACGCTCAAGTTGGTCGCGTTTAACTGTGGATAAAACCCCTGCGGCTTGCTCGCCACCCATCACCGAGATACGGGCGTTAGGCCACATCCACAGGAAATTAGGGCTATAACCACGACCACACATACCGTAGTTGCCTGCACCAAAAGAGCCACCAATGAGAACGGTGATTTTAGGCACGTTGGCACACGCCACGGCGGTCACCATTTTGGCACCGTGTTTGGCGATCCCTTCGGATTCGGCTTTCTCGCCCACCATAAAACCGGTGACATTCTGCAAGAACAGTAGTGGAATCTTGCGTTGGCAGCAGAGTTCGATAAAGTGCGCGCCTTTTTGAGCGGAATCGCTGAATAAAATCCCGTTATTGCCGATGATGCCGACAGGATAGCCGCAAATATGCGCAAAACCTGTTACTAAGGTTGTGCCAAATTGCTGCTTAAATTCATCGAAGTTCGAGCCATCGACGATTCGGGCAATCACCTCGCGGACATCAAACGGCTTTTTCAGATCGGTACCGACCACGCCATAGATCTCCTCCTCGTTATAAAGCGGAGGCTGCGGTGTTTGTAGTTGCACGTTGGTTTGTTTAACGCGGTTGCTATTGGCGATACAGCGTCTGGCGAGTTGCAGTGCATGGGCATCGTTGTCGGCGTAATAATCGGCGACCCCAGAGACCTTACAGTGCACATCGGCACCACCAAGTGCTTCGGCGGTGACGACTTCACCTGTGGCAGCTTTAACCAAGGGAGGACCGGCTAAGAAGATCGTACCTTGATCACGGACGATGATGGATTCATCAGCCATGGCTGGCACATAAGCGCCACCGGCGGTGCATAACCCCATAACGACGGCAATTTGCGGGATACCTTTGGCTGACATCCGTGCTTGGTTGTAGAAGATGCGGCCGAAATGATCACGATCGGGAAATACTTCATCCTGTTGAGGCAGGTTGGCGCCACCAGAATCAACCAAGTAGATGCAGGGCAGATTGTTCATCTCTGCGATCTCTTGCGCACGCAGATGTTTTTTCACCGTCAGAGGGAAGTAAGTACCGCCTTTGACCGTGGCATCATTGGCTATAATCATGCAGTCTTGGCCGCACACTTGGCCGATACCGGCGACGGCTCCTGCTGCCGGAATGTTATCTTCGTAAACCTGATAAGCCGCGAGTTGGCCTATCTCTAAAAAGGCAGAACCCGGGTCTAATAGTTGATCGATACGCTCGCGCGCCAGTAACTTACCGCGTGCTCTGTGGCGCTCCTGATACTCAGGGCCACCGCCTTGTGCGATTACTGCAATTTTATCTTTTAGATCAGCCACCGCCGCGCGCATTTCGCGTTGGTTGGCTTTAAATGACTCTGCCTGTGTATTTATTGTTGTGTGCAGAACAGCCATAGATAGTCTCCTAGTCGCCTGTTGATGGCTTACTTATTCATAAACAGCTCACGACCGATAAGCATTCGGCGTATCTCTGAGGTACCTGCTCCTATCTCGTAGAGCTTGGCATCACGGAGTAAACGGCCGGTTGGAAATTCATTGATATAACCGTTACCGCCCAAGAGCTGGATCGCATCCAGCGCCATTTTGGTTGCGGTTTCGGCGGTGTAAAGGATCACCCCAGCGCAATCTTTTCGGCTGGGTTCACCACGCATTGCTGCTTGGGCAACGCTGTAGGTATAGGCCTTGCTGGTATTCATCAGGGTGTACATATCGGCGATCTTGCCTTGTACAAGTTCGAACTCGCCGATCGCTTGGCCAAACTGATTACGATCACGAATGTAAGGGACTGCAATATCCATCGCTGCAGCCATAATCCCCAAGGGGCCACCGGCTAACACTAAGCGCTCGTAATCCAAACCGCTCATCAGTACGCGGGTACCGCCGTTGAGTTCACCTAAGATGTTCTCTTTAGGTACTGGGCAATCTTCGAAAACCAGTTCACAGGTGTTTGAGCCGCGCATACCTAGTTTGTCGAGCTTCTGGTGACGTGAGAAACCTGGATAATCGCGTTCGACGATAAACGCGGTAATCCCTTTAGCACCAGCGTTGGGTTCGGTCTTGGCATAGATCACATAAGTATTGGCGTCGGGGCCATTGGTGATCCACATCTTGTTGCCGTTCAGCAGGTAGTGATCGCCATTATCGCGGGCATGCAGCTTCATGGAGACCACATCAGAACCCGCATTGGGCTCAGACATCGCCAATGCACCCACATGTTCACCGCTGATCAATTTCGGCAGATATTTTTGCTTTTGCTCTTCGGTACCGTTGCGATGAATCTGGTTAACACACAGATTGGAGTGCGCACCGTAAGAGAGGGCAACGGACGCGGAGGCACGGCTGATCTCTTCCATGGCGATCACATGAGCCAAATAGCCCATATCGACACCGCCATATTCCTCTTTAGCCGTGATACCGAGCAGCCCCATATCACCGAACTTACGCCATAGATCCTGAGGAAACTCATTATCCTTATCGATCTGTTCCGCTCTTGGCGCTATCTCTTGTGCAGCAAAATGGTTTATTTGCTCACGCAACATATCTAATGTTTCACCAAGGCCAAAATTCAGGCTGGAATACTGTGAGATCATAGTCGTACCCTTGTTACCGGCGTGTCGATTTATCCACAGATCACTTAAGGATCAAGTAAAGGCTGAATCGATTAACCGGCTCTTTGTTGTTTTTGTTTTAGTTCGAGCAATGTTTCATGGCAGCGGAGTTCTGCGTTATCTAACTCCTGCTGCAAAATCGCGATATCTTGAAGCTGTTGTTCCAGCTCCGAACGCTTTTCATTAATTTTTTCTAACAGCAGAGTTAGCTGCTTTTCACTTCCTGTCAGCGTTTCATCCCACAGCGCAAAAAGCTCTCGGGTTTCCGCTAGTGAGAACCCAAGACGTTTACCGCGCAGTATCAGCTTTAAGCGCACGCGATCTTGTGTGCTGTAGATACGTGTCTGCCCACGTCGGGTAGGAAAGAGCAGCTGCTGATCCTCATAGAAACGGATGCTTCGCGTGGTTAACGCGAACTCTTTCGCTAGCTCGCTGATGGAATAAGTCTGTTTGCTATTCATAAAAATCCGCTGTTTTTAACTCTTTACAGATTAAGCAAAGTTTACGTTCACGTAAAGGTCAATAAAGGAATTCCTGTATTTTTGTAAATATTTTAACCGCTTTTGTAAGTTGCTGAAAAATATAAACTAAATCGTAAGTCTATCGTTTTTTGCAGTGCGACTACGACTAAAGTTGTACTGGATTTTATGTAGGGGTAATTGCTAGGTTGGGCGACAGCTTATCAGCATTTAGCCGTATTTTTAGGTTGTTGCGCTGGTTAAATAAAAATAAAAAACAGCGAGGATCAGAGTCTGCATGAGTGTCGATTATGTACTGCAAACCTCAGATTTGATTAAAGAGTTTAAAGGCTTTACTGCGGTAGATAAGGTCAATTTGAACGTCGAGCGTGGCAGCATTCACGCCTTGATCGGGCCTAATGGTGCCGGTAAGACGACCGTATTTAATTTGTTGACCAAATTTTTAATCCCAACGTCCGGTCAAATTCTTTTTAATGGCGAAGATATCACCCAGATGCGTTCCGCCGAGATCGCACGTAAAGGGGTGATCCGTTCTTTCCAGATCTCTGCGGTGTTTCCACACCTAACGGTGTTGGAGAACGTCCGTATTGCCCTTCAACGTAAAGAGGGCAACAGCTTTCATTTTTGGAAGTCTGACAAAGTCTTAGACAAGCTTAATGGCCGTGCGATGGAACTGCTGGAGTCGGTAGGTCTACAAGACCATGCGAACTCCGTGACTGTCGATCAGCCTTATGGTCGTAAACGTGCTTTGGAGATCGCAACCACATTAGCCCTAGATCCAGAACTGATGTTATTGGATGAACCGACTCAGGGTATGGGTCACGAAGATGTTGAAGTGGTGTCGGACCTGATCAAACAGGTCTCTAAAGATCGCACCATTTTGATGGTTGAGCATAACCTGCATGTGGTTTCCAAACTGGCGGACCGCATCTCTGTTCTGCAGCGTGGCGCGATTCTTACTGAAGGTGATTACGCCACGGTATCAGCCGACCCACGCGTTAAAGAAGCGTATCTGGGCGTTGCTGCGGATGAAGAACCAGAAGCTGCTAAGCCTGCTGAAACAGCCCCTGAGAAAGAGGAGGTTGTGGCATGAGCTTAGGTGGCAACGAAAAACTCCGTATCAGTGACCTGCACTCTTTCTATGGTGAATCTCACATTCTGCATGGCATCGATATGCACGTGATGCAGGGCGAGCTAGTAACCCTATTGGGTCGTAATGGCTCAGGCCGTTCAACTACGTTGCGTTCGATCATGAATATGGTGGGTCGTCGTAGTGGCAGTATCAACGTCAATGGTCGCGAAACCATCGATATGCCGGCGCACAAAATCGCGCATTTAGGTATGGGCTTCTGCCCGGAAGAGCGCGGTATTTTTTCCAGTTTAAACGTGGAAGAAAACCTGATGCTGCCGCCGACTGTGCGCAGTGACGGCATGAGTGTCGAAGAGATCTATGAAATCTTCCCCAATCTTTACGAACGCCGAACCAGCCAAGGCACACGCCTATCTGGTGGTGAACAGCAGATGTTGGCTTTAGCTCGTATCTTGCGTTCGGGCGCAAATATCTTGTTGCTCGACGAGATCACCGAAGGTTTAGCGCCGGTGATTGTGCAGAAGTTGGGTGAGGTTCTAACCAAGTTAAAAGAACGCGGATTGACCATCTTGTTGGTAGAGCAGAACTTCCGTTTTGCTGCACCGATTGCGGATCGTCATTACGTGATGGAACACGGTCATATCGTGGAAGAAGTTCACAAACATGAGCTGGCCGAGAAAACAGAATTACTAAATACCTATTTAGGTGTTTAACAGCCTTGAGGAGCCTATGAATAAGCCTTTTACAGGCCTGCGCTTAGGTTCCTGAATGTCCAGAGGCTAAGTGAATGACCCGAAGATGTGCTGGGTTAAACCACAAAGCATCAAACTTTGAATAAAAATAAAAAACTCTATCGGGAGAAAATGCGATGAAATCAATGAAGAAATCTCTGCTGACAGCGGCAATTGCCTCTACATTCGCAGTAACAGGGGTGCAAGCGGCAGGTGTATCAGACGACAAAGTCAAAATCGGTGTACTAGCCGATATGGGCGGTGTTTATGCTGATATCTGTGGTGCAGGCTGTGTTACAGCAGTAGAGATGGCGGTTGAAGATTTTGGCGGTACGGTGCTAGGTAAACCAATTGAAGTGGTAAGTGCCGACGACCAGAACAAACCAGATATCGGTTCTGCAAAAGCGCGTGAATGGGTAGAAAGCCAAGGCGTTGATGCAGTTACAGGTCTGGTAGCTTCTTCAGTAACAGGTGCGGTAACTAAAGTGCTAACAGACAACAAAAAAGTTGCTCTGATCGCTACTTCTGCATCTCATGCGTTCACCACTAAGGCGTGCTCACCTTACAACGCTCACTGGACTTACAACGTAGTTGCGCTAGCTAACGGTACGGTAAAACCAATGGTAGCTGCAGGTAAGAAGAAGTGGTTCTTCATCACCGCGGACTACGCTTTCGGTCATGCCCTAGAGAAAGTAGCAACCGGCGTAATTAACTCTAATGGCGGTGAAGTGGTAGGCGCCGTGCGTGCTCCACTAGGTACAACCGACTTCTCCTCTTACGTTCTTCAGGCGCAATCTTCAGGCGCAGACGTAGTGGCGCTAGCCAATGCGGGTGCTGATTTCGTTAACTCCCTAAAAACAGCAGCTGAGTTCGGTCTAACTGAAACAACTGATGTTGCAGGTTTGTTGGTATTTACTCACAACGCGAAAGCGCTAGATCCAGAAATTTCTGGCGGTATGAAACTAACAACAGGTTTCTACTGGGATATGGATGATGAAACACGTGCTTGGTCTAAACGCTTTAAAGAGCGTCACGGCTCTATCCCAGCAATGGGTCAGGCGGGTGCTTACTCTATGACGATGCACTACCTAAACGCGATCAAAGAAGCGGGTACGGATGATGCTGATGCGGTAATGGCGAAGATGAAGGCGAACAAGCCGAACGATTTCTTCGCGCGTAACGCTCATCTACGTGCGGATGGTCGTATGGTGCATGACATGTATCAGGTACGTATCAAAACATCCAAAGAGCGTAAAAACGAAGACGATATCTTCGCAATTGAGCAGGTTATCCCAGGTGAAGAAGCATTTGGTCCGATGATGGATAAGTGTAACTTCCTGGCTGCCAAATAAGGCGCTTGTATGACGAGGGGGGCGGCTTTCGCCTCTCTCACAGTAAGTCAGAGTTTTGAGCTATTCGTAGTTCTATATAGCTCTCTTAGCGGATTGTAAGTACCGGTTAGCTACAAATGTATCTGTGGCGCAGTTGCCGGTTAGGGGTGGAGAGTTATGGCAACATTCCTCGATATAAATCTCTTTGGCCTATTTGGTCAATTGCTGGTGGGCCTGATTAACGGCTCATTCTATGCATTACTCAGTCTGGGTTTAGCAATTATTTTCGGACTGTTAAAAATCATTAACTTCGCGCAGGGCGCGCTCTATATGCTGGGTGCTTTCTTTGCGTGGATGGCTCTTAACTATATGGGCATTAACTATTGGGTCGCGCTAATTCTCGTTCCGATCGCCGTGGGCTTTATCGGCATTTTGATGGAGCGTTTTCTGCTGCGTCCAATTGCCAATGAGGATCACCTCTACAGTTTGCTGCTGACCTTCGGTTTAGCGCTGATTCTTCAGGGGGCGTTTACCCACCTGTTTGGTTCCTCGGGTATGTCCTATGCAATTCCAGAAGAGCTGAAAGGCGGTAACCGTCTGCCATTTATGTATCTGCCAAATTATCGTGCTTGGATCATTATCGCGTCGATCATTGTCTGCGCCGGTACTTGGTACATGATTGAGAAAACAAAGCTGGGTGCCTACCTGCGTGCAGGTACTGAGAACCCGCAGTTGATGCAGGCATTTGGTATCAACGTACCTTTGATTGTCACTCTGACCTTTGGTTTTGGTGTCGGCTTAGCTGGCTTTGCCGGTGTCATGGCCGCGCCGGTGTATTCGGTATCACCCGATATGGGTTCCAACATGCTGATCGTAGTATTCGCCATCGTGGTAATTGGCGGTATGGGATCGATCGGTGGCGCAATCCTGACCGGTTTAGGTATGGGGGTTGTGGAAGGCCTGACGAAGTACTTTTACCCCGAAGCCTCGACCACCGTTATTTTTGCGGTGATGGTGATTGTATTGCTAACCAAGCCTGCGGGCTTATTTGGTAAAGAAGCCTAGGAGACGTGACGATGAAAATAAGTAAAACAATGATTGCACTGGTCGTCCTTGGATTGATTGCTCCTTACGTGCTTTACCCTGTGTTTGTTATGAAAGTGCTCTGTTTCGCACTGTTCGCTTGCGCATTTAACCTGTTGTTGGGTTATGTGGGTTTGCTCTCTTTCGGCCACGCTGCGTTCTTAGGAACCGGCGGCTACATTACCGGTTATTTGATGATGGAAACCGGTGTGACACCCGAGTTAGGTGTGTTGGGTGGAACCTTAGCAGCGGCTTTACTGGGTGCTGTATATGGCAAGTTGGCGGTGAAACGTGAAGGTATCTACTTTGCCATGGTCACGCTGGCGTTAGCGCAGTTAGCTTTCTTCGTTTACCTACAAGCACCGTTTACCGGTGGTGAAGATGGAATGCAGGGCGTTCCTCGTGGACATCTGTTCGGGTTTATTGACCTGAGCGATAACATGAGTATGTATTACTTCGTGTTTGCCATCTTCCTGTTTGGTTTCTGGTTGGTAAATCGCACGATCCACTCACCGTTTGGTCAAATCCTTAAAGCGATCCGTGAAAACGAAGCGCGTGCGGTATCTCTTGGTTACAACGTTAATGACTACAAATGGGCTGCATTTGTAATCTCGGCTGCACTAGCAGGGCTTGCCGGTTCGACGAAAACCTTAGTGTTCCAGCTGGCTTCTCTGACCGATGCTCATTGGCATATGTCCGGTGAGGTGGTGTTGATGACCTTGCTAGGCGGTATGGGCACGATCTTTGGTCCAATCGTAGGTGCCGGTGCGGTTGTAACTATTCAGAACTACTTGTCCGGTGGTGAGTTGGGTAACTACATCCACATCATCATGGGCTTTATCTTCGTGATCTGCGTACTAGCGTTCCGTAGCGGTATTGTTGGTGAAGTGCAGAAATTCATGAAAAAGAACTTTAGCTAAACTTAAACCAAAGGGGATTTATACGATCCCCTTTTTTGTCTCTACAAGTTGACGTTAACGTCAATATTAGAAAGTAATGAAGGTGGAAATATGAGTCAGGATGCAGTCGTTATTGTAAGTGCCGCGCGTACCCCAATGGGTGGCATGATGGGATCGTTAAGCGATGTTCGCGCTCCCGATCTATGTGCTACTGCGATCAAAGCTGCAATTGAGCGTGCAGGTGTTGCTGCGGATGATGTCGATGAAGTGGTGATGGGCTGTGTTTTGCCTGCTGGTTTAGGTCAGGCGCCTGCTCGACAAGCATCACGTGCTGCAGGTATTCCTGATGCTGCCGGTTGTACCACCATCAATAAGATGTGTGGCTCCGGTATGAAGGCGGTGATGTTGGCTCATGATCAAATCTTAGCGGGCTCCGCTTCTATCATGGTCGCTGGTGGCATGGAGAACATGAGTCAGTCTCCGTATCTATTGCCAAAAGCCCGTGAAGGCATGCGTATGGGTCACGGTAAGGTGATCGATCATATGTTCTTCGATGGTTTAGAGGACGCTTATGAAGGCGGCTTAATGGGCTCGTTTGCACAAAAGAGTGCCGACGACTTCAACGTCACTCGTGAAGCGATGGACGACTTTGCGATCGGTTCTCTAGAAAAAGCGATTGCTGCAATTGAAGCCGGTGAGTTTGCCGAAGAGATCGCACCCGTAACGATTAAAACCCGTAAAGGCGAAGTGGTTGTCGATACCGATGAACAGCCGGGTAATGCTCGAATTGATAAGATCCGCAGCTTAAAACCGGCCTTCAAAAAAGATGGCACGGTGACAGCTGCGAACTCCAGCTCGATCTCCGATGGCGGTTCAGCGCTGTTGCTAATGAAAGAGTCTGAGGCAAAAGCCCGTGGTCTATCTCCGCTAGCTAAAATCGTGGCTCACTCCACACATGCACAGCTGCCTGCTGAATTTACCATTGCACCGATCGGTTCGATCCAGAAAGCGTTGGATAAAGCGGGTTGGTCGAAAGAGGACGTGGATCTATTTGAGATCAACGAAGCCTTTGCTGTGGTTTCTATGCTGGCGATCACCGAACTAGGGCTTGATGCTGACAAAGTGAATGTCCGTGGTGGGGCGTGTGCACTGGGTCACCCGATCGGTTCAAGTGGCTCCCGCATTATGGTGACGCTGCTGCATGCGCTGAAACAGAAAGGCCTGAAGCGCGGTATCGCCTCGCTTTGCATTGGCGGTGGCGAAGCGACAGCGGTCGCGGTTGAGATGCTCTAATCACTGCTTAACATCTTAGCCATTGGTGCAATACGCTTCGCTATTGCACCTTACCTATTGTACAGTTGAGCTCTTTTGTAATGGGGCGGGTTATTGCCCTAACAGTTTTTGAATAGGGTGGTGCTGTATGAGTCAAAAAGAAAAGGCGATGGATACGTATAAAATGGCAGACGAGTTTATCGATCTGGCTAACCGTATGTTGACTGCTGAAGGTAAAGAACTTGAAGATGTAGGTGCAGCTATTCGTTACGCTGCAGCACGTTTTAGCTCCCACGAAGTAGCATATCGTTCAAGCGATCTAGCGGCTGAAAAGAAAGACGCAGTAGATTGGTATACCGGCCACTTTAACGAAATGCTAAACGAAAACTTCGACCAGCATATCGAACACATTGCAGCTGAAAAAGAGAAAGCTGCGGCTGAAAACCACTAAGCTATTTCGCTTCAGTAAGGTGCAATAGCAAAGCGTATTGCGCCTTACATGTTTCTCATTATTGCTTCAGCTTCCTGTTCTGGCTCACGCTCAAGGCATCATTTCGATGTGGAATCTCAAAAATGAAGAGTGTAATCAAACTGCTGGGCTTGGCGTTGTTCTCTCAGGCATTTCCAGTCCAAGCTGATAACCATAAGCTAAGTATTTTGACATGGAATGTGTGGTTTGATGACCGCAGTGGTCAACGCCGGTATCCATTGATTCTGGATGAAATATACCAACAGAATGCTGATATTGTTGCCCTTCAGGAAGTGACTCCCAAGTTCATCGGTTTGTTAGAAAAACACCGATTAAACGAACGCTACCATGTTAGCTTTTCATCACAGATAAGCAGATACCAAAACGTAACCCTCACTAAGGTTCAGCCTCAATACCATGAGGTCATAAACCTAACTTCTGCTATGGGCCGCAAGGCTTTGATGGTCCACCTGAAAACGAGTGATAACTGTGATGTAGTCGTCGCTAATCTGCACCTTGAAAGCCCACTAGACAGTTCTGAACTCAGAGTCGAACAGATTCAGAAAGTCGTCGAAGCGCTTCCATCGGATCATCTGGCGATTTTGGCGGGGGACTTTAATTTTGGGAATAAGGCTATAGAAGAGAATGCTACTCTTCATTCATTCTATGATGCTGCAAACTCCGATGAGTGGATCAACACCCCAACATACGATGTCGAGCTGAACTTATGGGCTCAGCAAACCAAATTTTGGTTTGAAGATAGTCGGCGGCTTGATCGAGTGTATCTGAATACCCCAAACGCTTTAGAGCAGAAATATACCCTTGTGGCCCAGCTCAGATTGGAAAAAGCACCATTCCTTTCTGACCATTACGGCGTGAAATTTAGTTTTGGTTTAAACGAAGCGCAAATAGATAAGTTCTGTCGTAAGTAGGGTGTAATAACGCAGTTATTACACCCCGTAGCTTAACTCTTATGGTAAGTGATGGTCTTGTTTATGTATTTGTGCAAACGGTCTTCACACACGCCCAACGCTTTTTTGCCATTTTTAAGAACTGAGTTGGTGTATTTTTGGCGATCTTCAGCAGTGACTGATTTGTAGATATTGTTTAAGGCTGCTCGGCTTTTATCCATATTGGATAGAAAAACGACGCACCTAGCTTGGTCCTGAGATATCTTTGTATAGCCAATAATTTCATTCACTTCGCTCAAACTAGGGCCTTCCCAATCACATACACCCCTATCACGCATGGCTTCAAAAACGACTTGGCCCTCCCAAATTTTATCTTTTGCACGGACTGCTTTGGTTCTGGCTCTATCGTATTCCCCTGCATCATACAGATCGTAAGCATCGTTGATTGAATCCTGAGCATTGCGCAGTTTTTCAAGGGCGTCATCCGCTTGCGCTGCACAATGTGCGAAGGCGGCGGACGGCAGGGTAGTGATTAGTAGAGTAATAAGAAGTTTATACATCAGCTTTCTTCCTGAATGACGACGAGATGGATAATTTTTGCGCCATTATACCTGATGCGTTTTTAAATGGATTAGTGAAGTCCTTTTTACGAGGTCACAAATAAATCTCCAGTTGTTGATTCTTAAAATTATGTACTAGATTGATATCGATACGGTTGGTTGGAGTCATCCATCATGCTTGTTGATAATCATATTAAGCAGGGCTTTCATGCTCTCCTTACAGTAACGTGTTTTTTTTCGCCTTTGGCTAGCGCCGAAGAAATCCTGATCGAAAAGCCAATAAATATAGCTATGTCTGATTGGTGCCCTTTTACCGGTAATTGCGGTATCGGGGAAGGCTATATTCCAGAGGTAATAGGTGAAATTTTTTCGAGAAAGAACATCAAAGTTAATTTCTATCTAATGCCTTGGAGTCGTGGTTTACAACGGACCTCAGATGGTGAGTTTACAGGCTTGTTGAATCCGTCTCAGCATGGTGAAGCTTCTCACTTCTATTTCTCTAAGGAGCCTACGGGCTCCTACGCTTATTGTTATTACACGAAAAAGGAGGACTCGTGGGTATATAAAGGGGCAACCTCTTTAAGTACTCGGCAAACCGCACTTATCAAAGATGCGGGGATGGGGGAAGATCATGCCTATATTAATGATCCAAAAAATCAGGATTACTTTTACCATATTAGTTTGACGGATGATTATATGGATCGGGCTTTTAAAATGCTGGATTCAGGTAGGATTGATACCTTTGTGAATGATTTCAACGTAACCGAATTTTATTTAAAGCAGCACCCAATATGGAAAGGAAAAATTAAAAAAGCAGGCTGTATAAAAATGAACAACGTATGGCTTGGGTTAACACCGAAGTTTTCTGAAAGGGATAGAGTTGCTTTGGTGGGAGAGATCTATGATCAAGGGGTTGTCGAGCTGAGAAATGATGGAACACTTGCAAAAATATTAGAGAAATACGGGGTGTCAGATTGGGAGAAAATCGAATTTAAAATTGAATAACGTTGTTTATGTTTTAGTTAATGAATCATCTTTTTTAGCGTCTTCGTTCACATTAACTGGAGACTTAATCTCAATGTGGAAGCCTGGTTCGCTTTGATTAATTATTTTTATCTCCCCTTGAAGAAGCTGCGACACCACATTGTAAACAATAGTCATTCCAAGCCCTATACCACCCTTGCCTCGTTTAGTTGTAAAGAATGGTTCGAATAGATTTTGGGCTTCATATTGCGACAAGCCGCGACCATTATCATGGTAGGTTAAAATTATAAAATCATCTTCTTTACGGGCATCAATTGTTATATTGCCTTCGTTATTCGAAAATCCATGAATAATGGAATTATTGATTAAGTTACTTAATATATGATGGTAAGCGCCGGGGTAACTATTAGAATAGATATCCTCGGGTATATTTAGAGTGCAGGTGATTTTCTTTTCTTTTAATTGAAACTGCATCGTTTGTAATGAGTTGGTTAAGTACTCATTGAGATTGAACTCGTACTTCTCTTCTTGTCTTTGATCTGTAGCGATAAGCTTAAAGTTAGAGATCAGCTCGCTGGATTTAATAATGCTGCTAGAGAACAGTTTGTTAGATTCTTCTATGTCATGTAAAAAATCATCTAACTCTTTTTGGGTCAGTGCTTGCTTGGCGATGCTATTACGAATGGCTCTGCAATGATCTTCTTGCACGCCTATCGCTGTAAGGCAGATACCTATTGGGGTATTAATTTCATGAGCGACTCCAGCTACGAGGTTGCCTAAGGCTGCCATTTTTTCGGTTTCAATTAAGCGATTTTGTGTTGAACGTAAGTCATCCATTGACTCTTCGAGTAACTTGGTACGTTCTGCTACTTTGTCCTCTAACTGTAATTTGTGCTTAATCTCGTTATCTAATAGGGCGTTTCTTTCCTCTAATAGCTTTTGTTGTCTCTGGTAAGAGTCGTGTAGGCTCTTGCGCATATAATTGATGGTATGGGAGACAGTATCGATCTCATCAGGTTTGTCGACGATTTCTTTCTTATCCAGTTGAAGCGGCTCTGATAGTTTATTGAAATTCAAAGAGGCGATGTACTCTGATATTTTTTTCAAGTGTTTGGCGATCAAAAACCAAATGAGTAAGAGAATAAAACCTGATACTAAAAAGGTTTTAATTCCGTTACTGACTAGTATCACACCTGCTTTATTAATTAATCGCTTATAGACATTATCTATACTGGCAGTTACCAATAGGGTTCCTATCTGCCTATCTGGCAATTTACTTGCGTTATAAATAAGCGGGAATTCTACAATTCTAGAAGCGCTTGATTTGGCTGCGCCGGCCTCCCAAGATGTTTTGTCTTCGACTTTAATCGCCACATATTCAATATCAGGAAGCTGACTGAGACCTAATAGTTGAGTCTTAAGTTGAGAATCATCGTATGACCATACGCTTAAAGTGATGGCATTAAGATAAGAAGCTTGAATTATATTAAATTGCTGCTCGATACGGTTGATATCTGCACGGTAATCAAGTGCTAGCTGTAGCGATGTACTTATGAGTGTGAAGCAGGAGCTAAATAATAAAATAAGAATCGCTATTCTTTTGCCTAATCGGCTAGAAATAACGTGCTTATCAGAGCTTCGTTTCTTGTTCATACAACCACATTGACCCACCAGAAGATAAAGAAACATTTTCTATTTTCGACAGCTTAGCTCTTCTAGTGTAGTTGAGTTAGCGGTGGTTGGAGGGTTAGGTGCCCACAACATGAATTACTCTTATTAAGTGAAAAATATTCTGCTGACTGGAAGAGCTGCTCATCGGTTGTTTTTGCCTGCTACACTAAAAATACCAAATTGGAGGAATTCCTTATGGCCAAAATAGGAATCACTCAGGGGATCTTCATCAAAATGGCCGTTCCCATTCTGAGTGTGTTTATTGTGGCGCTGGCCGTTATGGCATGGTTGATACCTTCAAGGATGGAAGACCGAGTACTGGAAGACACCGTATTTGCCGCGGAACAAACGGCTATCCAATTCAAAACGTTACGAAAATACTATGTGCAAAACATAGCCTCTGTTGTCAGTAAAGGGTCAGATATTAAGCCTGCGATAGATCATCAGGGAAACCCTAAAGCTATCCCGCTACCAGCCACGATGATCCATGATTTGAGTAAATTACTCGAAAACAACGGCGTTAACGTCAAACTTTATAGTGATTTCCCTTTCCCTAATCGTGCTAGTCGTAATCTTGATCAATTTGCTTCTGATGCTTGGGATTATCTGGTGGCTAACCCAGACGGTATTTACAAACAGGTGAGTAGTCATGGCGATAAGAGCATTGTTCGCGTTGCTATTGCCGATACGATGTCGGCTCCAGGGTGCGTTGCTTGCCATAATAGCCACCCCGATTCGCCCAAGACTGATTGGAAGTTAGGGGATGTTCGAGGTGTTCTAGAGATTGATTCAGATGTCACTGAGCAGCTTGCCTCAAGCCAAGTGACCAGTGTGACGGTTATCGGTTTTCTCTTATTGATGTTGTTAGTCATTCTGACGACTATTTATCTCTCCTTTAAGCGCGTGATTAGTCAGCGGATAGCAACAATATCCAGAGCAATTGGGGTGATTGCCGATGGCGAAGGGGACCTTACCCAGCGCCTAAATGAGGTAGGGAATGATGAGTTATCACATTTAGGTCATACAGTGGATCGGATGTTGTCCCAACAGCAGGAAATGGTGCGTCAATTGACCCAAGTTTCTCATCAATTAGCTGATAAAACCGATCATTTGCTGGTGGATATTAAAAACACGGCTGAGCATACCGAAGACCAACAACAACGTACGACTCAAGTTGCTGCATCAGTTGAACAGATGAGTGGTGCGATTCATGAAGTAGCGAGTAATGCGGCAACGGCTGATGACACGGCTAAAGAAACCAACCAAATGGCAGATACGGGCAAAACTGTAGTGACAGCCTCAGTTAACGCAATTAACCAATTATCTGAGCAGGTAGAAGAAACAGCATCTGTTATTGATACTCTAAGGGCAGATAGCGAAGAGATTGGTAAAGTGCTCGATGTTATCCGTGATATTGCTGATCAAACCAACTTGTTAGCGCTGAATGCTTCAATAGAAGCTGCGCGTGCGGGTGAACAAGGTCGCGGGTTTGCCGTGGTGGCTGATGAGGTGCGTAACCTCGCTGGACGGACGCAAAACAGCACTCATGAAATTCAGGATATGATCAACCGCCTACAAACTGGTGCATCAAATGCTGTGCATGCGATGCAATCAGGGCAGGAATCCGCACGTAATAGTGTAGAAAATGCCAGTCAAGCGGGTGATTCGTTGGAACATATCACTCAAGCGGTGAGTAACCTTTCATTTGTTAACTCACAAATTGCGGCGGCGGTAGAACAGCAGGGCGCAGTAGCCAACGATATCAGTGAACATGTCTCGTTTATTCAAATTAAATCTGAAGAAACGTCGGCAGAATCTGAGCGTAATCAACAGGTTTGCCAAGAACTCTCGGCGTTGGCTCAACAGTTACGGCAGAGTGTGAGTCACTTTAAAGTGGATTGATATTAGTCATGCGAAGAAAGGATCAGTAGGGCAGATCGTGGTGTATTAATCTGCCCTACCTTTCCTGGGGGCTACGTACATTGCAGGTTTTGCTTTTTAAGATAATCGCAGGCTTCGCGAATCCCTTCTTTCGCTGCACGCCTTAGGTATTGTTTAGCCTGTTGCTCATTTATATTCGTGCCTATACCTTCAAATAGAGCAACACCATAATGAAATCTTGCTAGGCTGGAATAGCCTGCCTCATCTTCTTGTTCTGCGCCCAACTTCATTAGCTCAGTAGACTTTTTTAGGTCGCGGTCTACACCAACGCCTGCCTCATAGATTTGCGCTAACCAGAGCATCGAATAGACGTCATTCCAACGATCGATACAGTCTTCAAAAATGGCTATGGCAGCTTGATGGTCCCCCGTCTTATCTGCTGCATAGCCATATAAACATTTAATGCGTTTATTGCTTTTGATGTAGGCAGTGTAGGAAAGATCACTGGTGTTTTGATCTTCCTCTTCCTCAACAAGTGCCTGGTCAAAACTTACTTGATCGACAGCATTATCGCCCCAGCTAATAGGGACAAAAGCGAGCGAAAGCATAAACGCATAGAGCCATCTATAAGTTTCCAATTTCATCCTGTTAGTCATCCATTTATTCGGTTTAGGCAGTTTCATTCTTGCTGGAATGTTTGGAAATAACTGCGAATATCAGATGGAGTATAGGGGGCACTTTTTGTGGGAATGTCAGGTAAATGTAAGAATTTTAATGCTGTACACAAAAATGCAATCGAATAGAAATATACGGGTAACACCGACTATCTAGCATCAGCGGCTCTGCTAATTAAATTGGAAGTAGTCATGAGCCTAAAGCTGAAAATGCTTTGCCTGTTTTCCATCGCGATGATCTGTATGTTTGCCATTGGCCTGTCGATGTCGCTCAACTATCGGTCATATATCAGCAAACAAGAGCAACTGAATAGCTTTTACCAAACCATGCTGGAAGATACCCAGCAACTTCAGATGGTACTTCTACAGCAAAACGAAGCTTGGAAGAACCTGCTTATTCGTGGCAAAAACAAACAGAAGTACAACCTCTATTTGGATCGCTTCACTACCTTTGAAAGAGATTTTCAAAAGAAGATTAAAGCCTTAGGCGAGCAAGGCGCTAGCTTTCCTAAAGTGACAGAGTCACTAAATAAGCTTGCTGCGAGTCATGTCCAGTTAGGCCAAAAATATCGCACGGCTTTACCTGTTTATCAGCTGGCAGATCGAGAACCAGCCCGCACAGCGGATCAATATTTGGATGGTGCGTTTACGGTGCCAGAGCAACAGATGGTGAATGTGGCAACGCTGGTACGAGCGAAAAAGCAGGAGGCGTTTGCGCAAGCTGAGCAAGTACTGAAACAACAAGAGCAGTGGATCATTATTGTTGGTAGCCTTGCGGGTTTCTCTATTCTTATCGCCTTTACCTATATATTGCTGCGTACAGTAATTACACCGATAAAACAGTGTTCTGGCATGTTGGAACAGCTTGCTTCCGGTGAGGCGGATATCAGTAAGCGTTTGGAATACAAACAGCAAAACGAACTGGGCGAGATGGCGACATGGTTCAATCAGTTTATTGATAACCTCACCGCTATTACCCATGAGATCGATCAAGCAGCGGATCTTCTGTCAGAAAATACCTTGGCATCCACGCAAAATACCAGTGAAGTAAAAACCTTGGTGGGTAAACAGCAGGAAGAGATTTTACGTATTAGCAGCTCGATCGATCAGCTTGCGCAATCAGCGTGTGAGATCGCACTGAAAGCTACCGAAGCGCTGAAATCGGCAGAAAATGCGCAACAAGCGACGGTTGCTACGTCCGATATCATGGCAGAGATTGACGGCACTGTGACCGAGCTTCATCACAGCAGCCAGCGTAATGATCAAGAGATGCAACAACTGCAAAAGCAGATTACCGGTATCAATCATATTCTGGAATTTGTCACCGAAGTCAGCGAGCAGACTACGTTACTAGCATTGAATGCAGCTATTGAAGCGGCACGTGCAGGCGAACATGGTAAAGGCTTCTCGGTCGTGGCGAGCGAAGTCCGTCATCTGGCACAGCGCACCGCTGAAGCAACTGAGTCGATCAGGTTATCCACCAACCAGATTAACGCTGCAGCGACTCAAGTATCCAACGAGATCAAATTCAGCCAAAAACAGGTATTGGGGATCGTAGCGTTAACGGAAAAAGCGAATACCCATATCTTCCAGATGCAGGAACGCATTGAAGATATGAACCATATCAATCACACCATTGCAGATTCGGCTAATCATCAAAATGAGGTGACGCAGCAGATCCAAAGCAATATCTGCAGTACTAAAAATGCGGTATCTCATGTGATGGATTCAGCAATGCAAAGTACTTCTAGTAATGGTGATCTGGCGCAGATGTCGGTCCATCTTAAGCAGCTATTGAATAGCTTTAAAGGCGGTGAGCCTAAAGGCCAAATGGCTACGACGGTTGGAGATGTTGAGCTGTTTTAATATGAATTGCTAAGCAGCTAGAGAGCAAAGAAGAGATTTAGAGTTTATCAGAGGCGCGTATTGTGAGTGCTAGTTCATCGTCAATACGCGCCTTTATTGCAACTAGGGCTTAACTTACTTAGCTGCTTTCTGTGCGATGCTGTTATCCCAAGAGTTATAAATAAACTCGCTCGCCAGTTTGAAGTATGTATCTAGTTGTTTCTTTGTTTCGTCCTTGCGGTTGTTTTCCGAGTTCAGGTGAACTTCCTCAACAACTACAGCAATTTTTTCCATCAACTCTTTGTCACTACCTGTAGATTGCTCTGCAAAGTAGGCAACGCTTTTCTCTAGTGAGTAAGTAATGATATGAATCTGATGTAGCTCTTCTGCATCCAGCTTCTGCTTACCTTTCATCTCTAAGGTTTTCTCAATGAAAACGGTTTTTGCATCGCTCAAAGAGGATATATCAGCGATTTTAAGGTGCTGAACGGGTTTACCATCAGATACGCCGCTTGCTTGAGCAGATACGGTAAATACAAGTGCAAAAAATAGTCCTGCTAGTTTTTTCATTTTGATTCTCCAGCACTCAGTTAATCAGAAGGTTAAACATCGTGGTGCTATTCAATGCTAACGAGAGGCGCAATATAAATGATAGTAATTAGCATTACAATGATTGGGGCAGGACGCCACTTCGTGGCTAGAGATCGGCTTCGCCTTTTAGGACGCTAACGCTAGAGGACGCCGCTTCGCGGCTAGAGGAAAGATCTAAAAAAATTTAGGGTGCAATAGCGAAGCGTAGTGCACCGTAGATATGATGAGTTTGTGTAATACGCTCCGCTATTACACCCTACTTGCTGGGTGGATAGGACTAGCAAACAAACGAATGCGATACAGATTGTAATAAAATGGCCAACTTTTATTCTTTTCATAGGATTTTGTTCATTGATTCACTGCTGAATCGTATATCTTTTTTATGTTGGAATTGGCATCTAAGTTGCCTGATTCAAAAATCCCATCTAAGAAATAAGATCTTGCTTCGTTGACCGCTTCGGAGGTCCCATAAAAAATGATGTTACAACGTTCAAAATCTTTACTTAGCAAAGATAGAAATGCTTTCTCTGTTTCTCTATCGAACGTTGAAATTGCTAGATATTTCATTTTGTTATCGGAACAATGTTTCAAATTCTTGAGCATTATCACTTGATAATCCTTTGTCCCGCGATACATATAAATGTATGTGACTTCAGAATCATTTAGACCATGGCTTTTGACTATTTTTTCTAACGGAGCCACTTCATCGATTGTTCCACAACTGCTTAATAGCGCTAAGCTACTCAGGCATATCCATGATAAAAGAGATTTCATATGGTGAATCCATTCATGTTTGAAAATTGGAGGCTAACATAGGGTTCTTATGATGCCTGCTTCTGTCACAGAGCTAAAGCCACTCCCCCACCAAAATCTTTTCCTCTAGGCGCAGCCGTCCTCTAGCCACGTAGTGGCGTCCTAAAAGGCGAAGCCAATCTCTAGCGTAGCGTCCTGCCCTTATCCCCGATATGGAAAAGCCCCCGTCCTCATCTTCCTATACTGACTTGGCGATAATCCCATCAATTTCTTAAAAATACGGGAGAAGTAGTAGGCATCGTCATAACCCACGGCAAAAGAGATCTCGTTGATGCTGTTGGTGGTGGTATCCAACAGGTGACAGGCGCGCTCTATCTTGAGCTGGATAAAGTGGTTGATAGGGGTGGTGCCGGTGATCTCTTTGTATTTTTTCACAAAGTGGAATTTCGACAGGTTGACGCTTTCGGCCAGCGTATCTAAGTCCAATTGTTCGTGCACATGGGTCTGCATCAGGCTGTGAACGCGTTCTATATCTAAGCCTGCTCTTGATAGTTTTTGACGTGCTAAGGGCTGTAGCAGGGCGATATGGCTGAGTATCTGCCGAAGCTGGTTTGCTGCGCAGATATAGGCATTGAGGTTGTAGGTGGACTCGCGGGCTTCTAGAAGCGCTTCAAAATCGCTGGCAAGGCGCGAGTGGATACCGATGGGGATAATAAATTGCCTTTGCGGGGACTCGCGCTGCTCTAAATGCGCAACAAAATCAGCGGCTTGATGGCCATGAAAGTGGACCCAATAGATCGTCCAGGGGCGCTTTTGTCGCGCTTTATAGGTGTGGGCTATTCCTTTAGGAATCAGCAATATATCACCGGCTTTGACTCTAACCTTCTTATCATTAAGTACTGCTTCACCTTCGCCGTCCAAACAATAGATCATTAGATAATCGTCATGTTCCATCCTTTCCATGTGATGCCCGCTGGCTTCGCGATAGTAGCCCATTCCTAGAGGATACAAGCCCTGGCTTAGCGGATTCTGCGCTAATTCAGCTACCACGCGCCTTGGGGTGACAAAGCGAATACTCTCGGGGGGTAAGGGCCAATTTGATGGGCTGCTCATAGCTACGACCTATGTATTAGGGTAATTACTTATATGATCGCAATATAGTCCATCAATTAGACAAGATTATCAATCATGAATTGCTAAGCTGCATGATAAAACAGAGTTATTGAGTTTGAACGCGACGTAAAACAATACAACTACAACAAGAAATACAGGTATCAGAGAATGACACAGCAAGTACCTTTACTTATCAACGGCGAATTTATTCAGAGTGAATCACAGACCCTGCTTCCAGTAACTAACCCTGCTACGCAGGAAGTGATTGCACAGGTTCCTTGCGCAACAGCTGCAGAAGTTGATCAAGCAGTAGAAGCTGCCAAAGCTGCGTTTGAAGATTGGAAAGAAACACCTGTAGGCGAGCGTGCTCGTCTGATGCTGCGTTACCAGCACCTGCTAAAAGAGAACCACGATGAGCTAGCAACACTACTTGCTCAGGAAACAGGTAAAACATTTGAAGATGCGAAAGGTGACGTTTGGCGTGGTATCGAAGTTGTAGAACACGCGTGTAACATCGCTTCTCTATCTATGGGTGAAACGGTTGAGAACGTAGCGCGTAAGATCGATTGCTACAGCATCACTCAGCCACTAGGTGTATGTGTTGGTATTACACCATTCAACTTCCCAGCAATGATCCCTCTATGGATGTTCCCAATGGCGATCGCTTGCGGTAACACCTTCGTTCTTAAGCCATCTGAGCAAGATCCACTAACGCCAATGCGTTTAGCTGAGCTATTCAAAGAAGCGGGTGCGCCAGACGGTCTTCTACAAGTTGTTCACGGTACAAAAGATGCGGTAAACCAACTGCTGACTCACAAAGATACGCCAGCAATCTCCTTCGTAGGTTCTGTGGCTGTAGGTGAGCACATCTACCGTACAGGTACTGACAAAATGAAACGTGTACAGGCATTCGCGGGTGCGAAGAACCACATGGTGGTTATGCCGGATGCGTCTAAAAACCAAGTTGTTAACAGCATTGCCGGTGCCTCTGTAGGTGCGGCAGGTCAGCGCTGCATGGCGATCTCTGTTGCGGTATTCGTAGGTGAAGCACGCAAGTGGATCCCTGAAGTACGTGATGCCCTAGCTAAAGTACAGCCAGGAGCGTGGGATGATCCAAAAGCAGGTTACGGCCCACTGATTAATCCACAAGCACGCGAACGTGTTCTTAACTTCATCCAAGAAGGTAAAGACGCCGGTGCAGAATGTATTCTGGATGGTAGCGAATGCGTAGTTGACGGTTACCCAGACGGTAACTGGGTTGGCCCTACAATGTTCCGTGGTGTAACGCGCGACATGTCTATCTACCAAGAAGAGATCTTCGGTCCTGTTCTGATCGCACTTGAAGTAGATACGTTGGAAGAAGCGATCGAGCTGATCAACGAGAACCCATACGGTAACGGTACTTCCATGTTCACGTCTTCTGGTGCAGCAGCACGTAAGTACCAGCACGAGATCAAAGTAGGTCAGGTAGGTATCAACGTACCCGTACCCGTGCCTCTACCAATGTTCTCTTTCACAGGCTGGAGAAAATCTTTCTACGGTGACCAGCACGCTTACGGCAAGCAAGCGGTTAAGTTCTACACCGAGACTAAGACTGTGACAGCACGTTGGTTTGAAGATGATATCGATACTGGCGTAAACACAACGATCCAGTTGAAGTAATCAGTTGTTAAGAACAGAACAAGAATGAGAAAAGGCTCTTAATCGAGACTGTAGGAGCTCAGCCTTCTGAGCGATCGATTTAGTTTAATCGCCCACGGGGTGGGCTCCCACAGTTTCTGTAATGTAGAGAGACCTTTTCCACTTAAAGGAGAGAGCAATGGATTTCGAGCTGAATGAAGATCAGATTGCATTCGCCGATATGGCCCGTGCCTTTGCGCAAAATGAGTTTGAGCCCCATGCAGCTGAGTGGGATGAAAAACAGATTTTTCCTGTTGATGTGCTGCGTCGAGCAGGTGAGATGGGCTTTTGTGGTCTGTATTCACCGGAAGATGTCGGTGGTCTAGGCCTGAGCCGCTTAGATGCCAGCATTATCTTTGAACAGTTGGCGATGGGTTGTACCTCGACCACTGCGTTTATCACGATTCACAACATGGCCGCGTGGATGATTGCCGATTTTGGTAATCAGGAAACCCGCGAGCACTGGTGCCCAGATCTAACCGCTGGTTTGAAACTAGCGTCTTACTGCTTAACCGAGCCAAATGCCGGTTCCGATGCCGCATCCCTTAAATCTACGGCGCGTCGTGAGGGTGATAACTACATCCTAAATGGCAGCAAGATCTTTATCTCCGGTGCCGGTAGTACCGATGTACTTGTAGTAATGGCACGTACCGGTGAAGAGGGACCAAAAGGGATCTCTGCTTTTGCTGTGGATGCTAAGAGCGAAGGCATCGTATACGGCCGTAAAGAAGAAAAGATGGGCTGGAATAGCCAGCCGACACGAATGATTACCTTTGAAGACGTGGTAGTACCGGCATCTGCTCTATTGGGCAATGAAGGTGACGGCTTCAAAATTGCGATGAAAGGCCTTGATGGTGGCCGTATCAATATTGCGACTTGCTCGATTGGTACCGCACAAGCAGCGCTGAACAAAGCACGCGACTATCTGCATGAGCGTAAGCAGTTTGGTAAAGAGCTAGCGAGTTTCCAAGCGTTGCAATTCAAGTTGGCGGATATGGCAACTGAACTAGTCGCTGCAAGACAGCTAGTACGTTTGGCAGCATCGAAACTGGATGCAGGCCATGCCGATAAAACGGCGTACTGTGCGATGGCAAAACGTTTTGCTACGGATGTTGGTTTTAACATTGCTGACGAAGCTCTGCAGATCTTTGGCGGCAACGGCTATATCAAAGAGTACCCATTGGAGCGCTACCTACGTGATAACCGCGTACACCGTATCCTTGAAGGTACTAACGAAATTATGCGCGTCATTATTGCTCGTCGAGTATTGATGGAAGATGCAGCGGATCTTGTGTGATCCGGTAGGGCAGAATTGGAGAAAGCTATGACAGATAAATTGATTGTAGAAAAACACGGTCATACCGCCGTTATCACCATGAATAATCCTCCGGCCAACACTTGGACCGAAGAGAGTTTGTCGGGTTTAGTAACGATCGTTGACGAGCTAAACCAAGACAAACAGATCTACGCGTTGGTACTGCGTTCTACTAGCGAGAAGTTCTTCTCTGCTGGTGCCGATCTAAACCTGTTTGCCGACGGTGATCGTGCCATGGCACGTGAGATGGCAAGCCAATTTGGCCGTGCCTTTGAGAGCTTATCTAAGTTCCGCGGTGTATCTATCGCAGCGATCAACGGTTTTGCTATGGGCGGCGGTTTAGAAGTCGCATTAGCTTGTGATATCCGCGTTGCCGAAGAGCAAGCACAGATGGCTCTGCCAGAAGCAACGGTTGGTTTACTGCCATGTGCTGGCGGTACGCAGAACCTAACCATGCTGGTGGGCGAAGGTTGGGCTAAGCGCATGATTCTTTGTGGCGAGCGTATCAAAGCGCCACAAGCGAAAGGTATCGGTTTAGTTGAAGAGCTAGTGCCACAAGGTCAGGCATACGACAAAGCGATGGAGTTGGCAAAAGCGGTAGAAAAACAAAGCCCAACGGCGATCGCGGCGTGTAAACAACTGATTCAGAACAACCGCACCCATCACTGGGATGCTGGTTACCGTCTAGAGCGCGAACTGTTTGTTGATCTATTCCACACCGAAGATCAGAAAGAGGGTGTAAACGCATTCCTAGATAAGCGTGCACCTGAGTGGAAAAACCAATAAGGGACTGATTGATGAGCTGCGTACTGTTTAACGAATACCCAACCCAAGACGGCAAGAGGATTGTTGAGATCAGTCTGAATGCCGAGCGCTCTTTGAATGCGCTGACCTTGGAAATGATCGACCTGATCCAGCCAAAACTGGATGAGTGCAAAACAGACGATTCTGTCGTAGCGATCCTGCTGGATAGCGCCGGTGAGAAAGCGTTTTGTGCCGGTGGCGATGTCGTCAATCTTTACAAGGCGATGACCGGTGAGGGCGATGCTTCCTTCCCAGAAGATTTCTTCACCCGGGAATACACACTGGATTACACCATCCACACGTATCCAA
This sequence comes from Neptuniibacter sp. QD72_48, assembly GCF_047778065.1. Taxonomy (GTDB): domain Bacteria; phylum Pseudomonadota; class Gammaproteobacteria; order Pseudomonadales; family Balneatricaceae; genus Neptuniibacter. The sequence continues at coordinate 109,110 of NZ_CP180547.1, forward strand.
AACCAATCATCTGTTGGGGTGCGGGTATTGTGATGGGCGGCGGCATGGGCCTGATGAACGGCTGTAGCCACCGTATCGTGACTGAAAGCTCCCATCTGGCGATGCCAGAAGTGACGATCGGCCTTTACCCAGATGTAGGTGGTAGCTGGTTCTTGAATCACATGCCGGGTCGTACAGGTCTGTTCCTAGGTCTGACGGGTAACCCAATGTTCGCTGCCGATGCACTGTTCCTTGGTTTGGCAGATCGCTTTGTCGCGAATGAGCTACGCCAGAACATGGTTGAAGGGCTACAAGCGGAAAATTGGGATGGCTGTGCAACAGCTGCCGTTAACCGCGTGTTACGGGTCGTAGAAGAGCAGTCGCAACCGCAGTTCAAATCGGAGTCCCCGATTCAACAGCATTACGACTTTATCCAGAAGATTACCGATCACGACAGCGTTGAAGAGATTGTCTCTGCACTGTTGGCGGTTGAAAGCGACGACAAGTGGATCAATCGCTCCCAGAAAGCGATCGGCCATGGCAGTCCTCTGGCGATCAACCTGATCAAACAGCAACTAGAACGCACCGATCAGATGTCCCTGAAAGAGGTGTTCTGTGCCGAGATTATTCTGTCTGTGCAGTGCTGCAGTCATCGTGAATTCCCAGAAGGCGTGCGAGCGCTGCTTGTGGATAAAGATGGCAAGCCGCAGTGGACCTATCCAACACTGGCAGAGGTCGATCAGGCAAAAGTAGCTGAGTTTTTTGAGTCACCTTGGAAAGGCGACGGACAGGAGAACCCACTCGCCAATTTGTAAGGCGTGGGCAATGAAGATGGGATGCAGCGTTAAGCATCCAGATAAAACAACGATGTATAACAACTAGTTATAACAATAACAGGACTAGAGAAATGGCGACTATCGGTTTTATAGGTTTAGGTAACATGGGTGGTCCAATGGCGATCAACCTTGTTAAAGCGGGTCACTCAGTTAAAGCATTCGACCTGTCTCAAGATGCAATTGCCAAAGTAGTGGCTGAAGGTGGCCAAGCTGCTGCGACAGCCGTAGATGCAGCAACAGATGCTGAGTTTGTTATCACTATGCTGCCAGCGGGTAAGCATGTTGAAGGTTTGATGGTGTCTGGTGATGCGCCACTGTTTGATGTGGTTGCTGATGGTGCACTGATTATCGACTCATCTACGATCGATGCCGAAACAGCTAAGCAGGTTGCAGCGGTAGGTGCAGAGCGTGGTATCAACTTTATCGATGCGCCGGTATCTGGCGGTGTAGGTGGTGCGGTAGCAGGCACGCTAGCATTCATGGTGGGTGCGTCTGACGAGCAGTTCGCTAAAGCAAAACCTGTGCTTGAGTGCATGGGTAAAAATATCTTCCACGCCGGTAGCAACGGCGCAGGTCAGGTGGCTAAAGCGTGTAACAACATGCTGCTAGCGATCCTAATGACAGGTACTTCTGAAGCCCTAAACATGGGTGTGAAGAACGGCCTAGACCCAGCAGTGCTATCTGAAATTATGAAGCAGAGCTCCGGTAACAACTGGTCGCTACAGGTTTACAACCCGTTCCCAGGTGTGATGGAAGGCGTACCTTCTTCTAACGATTATCAGGGCGGTTTCCAAGTCGATCTAATGTTCAAAGACTTAGGTCTGGCGATGGAGCTAAGCCAACAAAGTGCGTCCCCAACTCCAATGGGCTCGCAGGCACGTGCATTGTTCAATCTGCACAAAGCCAACGGTAACGGCGGGCTGGACTTCTCCAGCGTTCTTCGCCTTTACCAAGACCAGTAAAAAAACTTATCCACAGATAAGCGAAACCTGCCAGTTGATGCGTGCTGGCAGGACTTTCCAACCTAAAACAAAAATAATTGAGGTTGATTCGATGGGATACAATCATGAGTATCAGTTGGCTTTGGCGAACACCGAAGCTTACTGGGCGGATCAGGCTGACCGTATTTCTTGGTTCAAAAAGCCGACAAAGACCCTTACAAAAACAGATTTTGGTACCTACAGCTGGTACGCCGATGGTGAGCTAAACAGCGCTTATTTAGCACTGGATTACCATGTGGAAAATGGCCGTGGTGAGCAGGTTGCACTGTATTACGATTCCCCTGCTGCCGGAAAAAAAGAGGCCATTACTTACAACCAGCTTCTTGATCGTGTTGCCCGTTTTGCCGGAGCCCTAAAAGCTCAAGGCATTGAGAAAGGCGATACGGTTCTAATCTACATGCCGATGATTCCTGAAGCTGCCGTGGCTATGTTGGCCTGCGCTCGCTTAGGTGCGATTCACTCGGTGGTCTTCGGTGGCTTTGCCCCTGCAGAGATGGCGATTCGTATCGATGACGCCAATCCGAAGATGATCCTTACTGCGTCTTGCGGTATCGAGTTTGAGAAAACCATTGCCTATAAACCGCTGGTGGATAAAGCGATCGATCTAGCAAGCCACAAGCCAGAGCACACCATTGTGTTCCAGCGTGCGATGGTTAAAGCTGATATGGACCGCGATGGCGATCTGGACTGGATCGAAGTTCAAGAGGGTGTTGAGCCTGCTCCATGCACACCGGTTAAAGGTTCTGACCCGCTGTATATCCTGTACACCTCCGGCACTACAGGCCAGCCAAAAGGGATCGTCCGTGATAACGGCGGTCATGCTGTGGCACTGAGCTATGCCCTGAATAACGTTTACGGTATGCACCCGGGTGATGTTTGGTGGGGCGCGTCCGATATCGGTTGGGTTGTGGGTCATTCCTTCATCGTTTACGGCCCGCTTATGGGTGGCTGTAGCGCGATCTTCTTTGAAGGTAAGCCGATCAAAACACCAGATGCAGGTACATTCTGGCGTGTGATCGAAGAGTACAAAGTTAACTCTATGTTCTGTGCGCCAACCGCTTTCCGAGCTATTCGTAAAGAAGACCCAGAAGGTGCACTCTCGCACAAATACGATCTAAACAGCCTAAAGTGGGTGTTTGTTGCAGGTGAGAAGCTAGACTCCTCAACCTTCCACTGGTTGTCTGATCTGTTGAAAGTGCCGGTGATCGATCACTGGTGGCAGACCGAAACGGGTTGGCCGATGACGGCTCCAATGATGGGTTGGGACAATCCATCTGAAGCGCGCTTAGGTTCTACCAATAAGCCGATTCCAGGCTACGACATCCGTGTATTGGATGGCGATGGTAACGAAGTCGAAGACGGTGAAGCAGGTAATATCTGCGTGAAACTACCGATGCCACCGGGCGTTGCGTGGAGCATCTGGAACAACAACGATCGTTACGTTAGCTCTTACCTAGAAGCCTTCCCGGGTTACTACCACACCGGCGATGGCGGCTTTAAAGATGACGACGGTTATATCTACATTACTGGTCGTACCGACGATGTGATTAACGTATCCGGCCACCGTTTATCCACAGGTGAAATGGAAGAGGTTGTTTCCGCTCACCCTGCAGTAGCCGAGTGCGCCGTGATTGGTGTAAACGACGAGCTTAAAGGCCAGCTACCAGTAGGTTTGATCGTGCTAAAAGCCGGTGAACAGATCGAAGAAGAGCAACTACAAACGGAGCTGGTAAAAATGGTCCGTGAACAAGTAGGTGCCCTTGCTTGCTTTAGAAGCGCAATCGTTGTGCAACGTTTGCCTAAAACTCGATCAGGCAAAATCCTGCGCGCGATACTGCGAAAGATTGCAGCTAAAGAGCAGTATAAAATGCCCTCAACCATCGATGACGCCTCAATTCTTCCTGAGATTGAAGCATTAATCGAAGCGCGAGGCGCCATTTAACCCCCAAGAAAAATTACCCACAGGGATAGTTTCTTCCACTAGGAACTATCCCTCCTATTTTTCAGATTCTGCTCTCTTACCGGCCATGTACTTAGCGCATGTGCCGGTTTTTTTGTTTAAGGGCAGGACGCCGCTTCGCGGCTAGAGATCGGCTTCGCCTTTTAGGACGCCACTGCGTGGCTAGAGGACGGCTGCGCCTAGAGGAAAAGCTGAATAGAACAGTGGAACCAGTAGGGTGTAATAGCGGAGCGTATTACACCAATCCGTAACTTAAGCTGTGATACGCTTCGCTATTGCACCCTACATACTACTCTATTGCTGGATTCTATGGCCTATAAGGGATAGTAGAGGCATGAATTTTGTCGACTAACTTCTTATGCCCTTTCAATTCTAACATTCTAGCCAGTGATCTTATTGATAGAACTGATGATGCGGTAGGCCCTAAAATTATTCTATCGATTATGTTTTCTAAAGAGAGGGGAGTCTTCCCATCAGGCACTTCAGATATCTTTAATTTTAGCTTGGGTTCTACTCCCTTATCGGAAGTATGGTATCCAAACATTGGTGTATAGTTTTTCTCAGCATCACGATCACTGAGGTATACAAACCTCCATTCTCGTTCCTCTTGAAAACCTATATGTTTGGTAAATAGTGAAAAAACTTTAAGTCTTTCAATCCATTGCCAAGCTATAGAATTAAGCTCTTCGTCAGTTTTTTCGATTGAGCTAAGTATGTCTGCAAGTAAATGTACTCGTTCCTTAATCCACTTAATCCTTTCATCATTCGTTGTGTAATGTACAGGAGCAAGTATTAGAGGGGAGTTTTCATTTGGTTCTATCTTTTTTGTATCCATAACAAAGCAGACGCCATTTCCGTTAGCCCCATAGCCTCGCCACATAGAAAGAGCACCGTCATAATCTGTTTCATCGTGCTTTGCAAAACATGAAATATAAGTGTCTAGAACATGGTCTTCATCAAATTTGTTTAAATGGTAATCAAAGATCTCTATCAATCGACGAAATACATCCTCATTGCCGCAAGCTGTAATTAAAGCTTCATTACTTCTGAATTCGGCAGCCCCTTGATTCATTCCAAAAAGCAATTCATCTGAATCATTCATATTAAGTGGATTTGAGAACCAAAGCTCTTCGCCGCCGATGATGTAATCGAAGTTATTTATAGACGTATAGTGAGCGAGTAATGGAGTTTTAGAAGGAAAGTCTTCTTCGGTGTCATGGTCTTGCCATAATGTTTCGTGAACTAATTGATCAATATTGCTCATGAAGTAATCTACCCTAATGTCAGAACCTTTAATGTAACCGTTAGCTATTACTCATAGAGTTCTAATTACAAATAAGTTCATGTTTTTCTAATATTAAATTCTTTTATAAAAAAATGAGTATCAAAGCAAGATTGCATCACCCTATTGCCTGCGTTCTAGCAAGCAACGCGTCTAGCAACTATCGACTGTTAGATAGGTGGGCCGTGGTAGTAATGCCATAGAAATAGCGAACCAACGCTTCGCCAAGGTGCCCAGTGCTCAACTATATCTCTTGCTTGTTTGGGTGTTGGTTTATCTGGGAGCCTTTTCAGACGACCCAATGCAACCTGAATGGCGAGATCATCGGCCGGAAATATATCCGGGCGTTTTAAAGAGAACATCAGATAGATTTCTGCGCTCCAACGTCCAAAACCGCGAAGACTGGTGATGGCCGCAATAGCGGCTTTGTCATCCAGTACGTCTAAGCCCTCAATATCAAAATGGCCGGTATTCACGGCATCGGCCAAGCCTTTAGCGTATTCAATTTTGCGCCAGGATAAGCCCGCATCACGTAAAGCTTGATCATCAATATTCAATAACTCTGAAGCCGTTACTTCCGGCATTAGCGCAGTGACTCGCTCTAAAATCGCTTGAGCAGCTTTGGTCGAAATTTGCTGACTTACAATGGCAGATAGGAAGGTTTCGAATCCCTTAGGACGATGTCGTACCGGAGGCGGCCCCAATTGTGCTGCGGCGCGTTTGATATCAGGGTCGAGTAGAGCCAACGCTTGCATTCCACGAGCAATGTCTTGCTCATTCATATCATGTACCACTTAAATGGAGATTAATCTCAGAGTTATAGGTGCCTGTCGCTTGTGGGTAAGTCTAGTGCAATGAGCGCTATGTCCGAAAATAAGTAACTTCTATGCAAAAGCCGAGTAACCAGAAGAGTGGTTAAAATAGTAGGGGCGACAAATAAATACCATCCGATTTTTGCGCCGTATCTTTTTAAACTGTTATCAACCCTAAATTACTTATATTCCTTAGCAATAAACGGATGGAAACCGCCTTAAAAGTGGGTTTTTATGGTTATATCTAAACGCTAATCAAGAGCTGAATTATGTCGATGCCATCAGAACAGGAAATGATCGAGGCCTTAGCAGCGCGAGATAAATCTCGTGATGGCGATTTCTATTATGGTGTTATCACTACCGGTGTGTTCTGCCAGCCATCCTGTTCATCACGCTCCGCTAAGCCAGAGAATTTAAGATTCTTCCCTGATATGGAAGCTGCCATGCGAGCTGGTTTCCGGCCTTGTAAACGCTGCTTTTCTTTAGACGAAAAATCTGGGACGTCTAGGCTTATTGAGGTGGCTCGGCATATAGAAACACACGCGGAAGAACAGCTGACCCTGGCAAGTTTGGCTGAACTTGTCGGGCTGTCTGCCTCCAGACTGCAACGAGTGTTTAAGAGTGCCTTTGGGATTTCGCCCAAAGCTTACCAAGATGCCGTTCGAATGCGGCGGTTTAAGAAGTCCTTAAAACAGGGTGATAGTGTGACGGATGCTATTTTCTCGTCCGGTTTTGGATCGGTCAGCCGTGTTTATGGAGAAGCGACCCGAAATATAGGTATGGCACCTAAAGCATACAGGGCAGGAGGCGAAGGAGAGGTTATCTCGTACGCTTGCCGTAACTCTGTGCTTGGTCAGATGATGATGGCTGCTACCGATAAAGGAGTCTGCTTCGTCCAGTTTGACGATGATGAAGCGTCATTACTTTCTAAGCTCGAAGACGAGTTTCCGAATGCCAGTTTGATCCCCTCCACATCCCAAGAAACGCCTGCACTTGATGCATGGATGGAGGCGTTGGATCAGCATCTGAGTAAAGGTGTTCCTAGACCCGGTCTACCACTCGATATGCGCGGTACCGCTTTTCAAATGAAGGTATGGAAATTCCTATTGAGTGTGCGAGAGGGAGAGGTGCTCAGCTACAGCGAATTGGCTGCAAAAATAGATAAACCCAAAGCGTTTCGGGCGGTTGCATCCGCGTGTGCAAAAAACCGAATAGGTATTCTGATCCCTTGTCACCGTGTATTAAGAGGAGATGGTAGCCTCGGTGGATACCGCTGGGGATTGGAACGTAAAAGGGCCATACTAGATGCAGAAAGGGAAAGAAAAGCGAGTGAGACGGTATCCAGTAAATAACCAAAAAGAGGGCCTATTTAAGGCCCTCTTTCCATGCAGAGATCAGTGAAACCTTCTCACATTTAAGGCATATAAAGCTCGCCATAGAAACCATGAGTATTCAGCGTAATAGTGACCGGAGCGTCACTGGTATTTTGCCAATACCAGCCATGGGTTCCTTTGAATGGTGCGGTGAAATTACCACTCGCTTGCTGTTGGTTTTTGCCGATCCAATAGCTAGTAAACTCATCTTTACCTGCATTGGGCACTTCCCCATGCATATCGAAGTAGACCGATCCACCTTCCGATGTCCAGGTAAACACAAAGTTATCACCGGTGTTCATCGGGGACTTTATTTCAGCGCCCTGTCGAGGCATCAGCGTTATTTTCATCGTATCACTACGAGGTTCTGTTTCGCCTTTCAAGAGCGGATTTTCAATGTTTACGGGAGTTGATGAGGCATTGTTCACCTCAGGTACTTCTGGCTCGGTTGCATGCGCTTGGCTTAGCACATTCAAACCCAAAACCTTGCCCATACCGGTCGGGTCTACGCCATATTCAGCAGGAAGGATTGTGGTGACTAATATGACGGTGCCCGCTACGAACGCTGCAATAGTCGCTTTGATCAGGCTCTTTGTTGACGGTAAACCGTCGTTATTGATGTTTGAAATATCGTTCATGATGAAATTCCTATGCAGTAACCCAATAGCCCGTTAATTGAAAACCAATGAGCATAAAGCCCAGTGTCATTAGGACTGCATTGGTAAAGAATGCGTGTTGATTAAACGAAGGTGATTTTCGCCAGAAGTTCATGGCAATCAGAATGCCTGCCAAAGCCAGCAGTTGACCGATTTCCACGCCGACATTGAAAGCGATTATGTTTGGCACAAGGCCGTCTTCTGACAGCGTGAAGTCTTGCAGTTTTGTTGCCAGACCAAAGCCGTGGAAGAAGCCGAAAATCAGAACGGCAGTCTTAGTGTTTGGCTGAAAACCGAACCATCTTCGAAATGCGCCAAGGTTATCAAGTGCCTTGTACACAACGGACAAACCAATAATCGCATCAACGATATAGGGGTTTACGTGGGTTTCGCTGAGCACTCCGTAAAGTAGGGTTAGACTGTGCCCGACAGCGAATAATGTTACGTAGATGGCAACATCTTTCATTCTGAATAGAAAGAAGATGACACCAAATAGGAACAGTAAGTGATCGTAGCCCGTAACCATGTGCTTAGCACCCAAATAAATAAAGGGTAACAACTGCACGCCACTGGCACTTTCGATAAACACAGCATCACCTTCGGCGACACCATGAGCAAAAGCTTGTGTAGATAGCCCCATACTAACAAGCATCACTAGAACTGTAGCCACAGAGATAAGGCTACCTTTCCAGAAGGAATGTAGGGCAGATGAAAAGCCTGGATTCATACCAGTACTCCATTCAAAGTTAATACAGATTGTAGCGCGTTATGCGCGTTCGATATCTAATCTAAATTGCGCCGCGGAGGGCGATACAGGTCTCTTTGATAGGGAGGTAAGGTGTTGAAAGTAAGTGTTGGGTAAGTACTTCGAGCATCAACCTGAGGGCGTTTAGGGTACGTAATTAAAAATACTTGGTGGTCGAGCGCCATGACCGTATGGATAAAGGGATGATCGTCTTCGGAAATGCCGGAAGTTTCATCATGCATATGGTCTAGTGCAGGGGGATGGTAGTGCCCATGCTCTAAAGCGACTTGCCAAGGGTCAGCCTCAGGAGCTGTATCGTGCTGGGATATTTGAACGGCCCAACTCGCGCGACACAACGTTGCTACTAGCAGTAAAGCGAGTACTGCTATGCGTGTTACGTTAGATGTCAGGCCTTGGCGTATCATTGACGGTTCAAACATCGGTGAAATTGAATTATCTCGATTCTATCGAAGTTGCTTAAGTAAATAAATTATCCACTTGGATTAGCTTAGGGTGCTTCTGTTACGAGGCTCTCTTGATAGAAACAACGATCTAGCTCCATTACTATATGCGCTTTAACAATATTAGGGGCCAGAGTTGAGTGACTAAGAAGGGTTGGGCTCGGTTTGACAAGATAATGAGGTGGATTCATCTGTATATCGCATTATTTTTGGCGCCTTGGTTGTTAATGTACGCGACCAGTGCGTTTTGTCTGAACCACAATGATTGGTTTCGAGACCTATTCCATGTCATTCCTCCCGGATGGGCGATCGTTCAGGAGCAGGATTTCAAACCCTCTGAGATCTCTTCCAGTACGCCGCAACTCACAGCGCAAAATCTGCTGACCAGACTCGATCTAAAAGGCGATTACCAGCTACTGGCAGAGTCCAATAACCGTCAATTGGTCATCTTGCGTTATTCTGGTGCCGGTAACTACCGTATTACTTGGCAGAGTGCGCAGGGCAAAGCTGTAGTTGAGCGGTATGTGCCATCATCAATGTACGGCTTTTTACACCATCTGCATTTTAAATCTGGATTTGAAAGGAAGCAGGTTGCTTCGGATATATGGGCGATAATTGTCGATTTTGTCGCTATTTCCATATGGATATGGGGTATTTCGGGTCTGTATTTATGGATTCGAAGACGAAAGAAGCAGAATGTCGATATTTTGATTTTTGGTTCTGGTATCACTGCCTTCATAGTATTGGCTATTTTGTTGTATCAGTAGAGGGTAATGTTTTATCAAAGTTAAGAAGTGCATCACCGATAAGTAAGTATCTACAGTGCTTTAATTTCTCATTACAGCCATAAAGTCATGTTCTAGCAAGCAACGCGTCCAGCTATTGACCGCTTTTTCCAGCCTTTCCCCGTTCTTATCCGCTATTTTCCAGAATTACATTTTGTTAGGGTTTTCCCTAATAAAATTCTCGTAATATCGCCCGAAACAGGCTATAAATGAGGTTATAAAAACAACAGAAGTAGATGGTATTGCCTATATTTAATCAGGTAGGGCCATATTTTTGGAGATTCGGGTATGCAGGTTAAAAACAGTGTTTTTGTTATCACCGGTGGTGGTCGTGGTTTAGGGCGCGCAATGGCGGAGAACCTAGCGAAGCAGGGTGGTAAGTTGGCACTGATCGATTTGGATCAAGGCACATTGGATGAAGCAGCAGCTGCTTGCTCTGAATTGGGTGGCGAGTCCCGCGGTTATGTGTGCAATATCACCGATGAGTCTGCGGTTGAGCAAACCTTTAAGCAGATCGTTGCTGACTTTGGCGAGATTAATGGCTTGGTCAATAACGCCGGTCTAATGCGTGACGGCATGCTGATCAAAGTGAAAGATGGCGAACTGCAAGCGAAGATGAGCCTTGAGCAGTTCCAGTCGGTGGTCGAGGTTAATATGACCGGTACCTTTCTCTGTGGTCGAGAAGCAGCGGCTGCGATGGCAACTCAAGGGACAGGTGGCGTTATTGTAAATATCTCCTCGGTGTCCCGTGCCGGTAATATGGGCCAGACTAACTATTCCGCAACTAAAGCAGCTGTCGCAACGATGGTAACTAGTTGGGCGGGTGAACTAGCGCGCCATAAGATCCGTGTTGGCGGTATCGCACCGGGTGTGATTGCCACAGAGATGACGGCTCAAATGAAGCCAGAAGCGATCGAACGTATGGTCGCTGCTGTACCTGTACGCCGTTTAGGTGAAGTGGAAGAGATGGCGCATACGCTTCAGTACATCATAGAGAACGAGTTCTTTACCGGTCGTATCGTTGAGATGGACGGTGGCCTTCGTATCTAATCCGTAGGAGTGATGAAGCTTAAATTAGCATCATCACTCGTCTTCGATCAGTTCACTTTCGCAGGCGTTTTTGAAACTCAAGGTAAAGCTAAAGCTACTACCTTCATCTGGCGTACTGTCGATCTCTAGTTCTCCCCCCATCATCTCGATTAATTGCTTGCTGATGGATAGGTTCAGTCCGTGTCCGGTCTGTGTGCTAAAGGCAGGTGCGCTGTCGTTGCCGGCGATGTTAAACAAGGTTTTGATCTTCTCTGCATCCATTCCTATACCGGTATCGCGAATAGAAAACTCGAATTGCGACAGCGCGTTGCTACTGGCTTGCTGCGAAACACTCAAAATCACGGAGCCTTGGGTGGTAAATTTCAGGGCGTTATCGAGGAAAATATTCAGGATCTGTAACAAACGCTTGGAATCGCCAAACAGGGATGTGTTGATAACTTTTGTTTTAAGTTTGAGCTGTAGGATTTTACCTTGGGCTGCGGGTTTGTTGTGGTCGATCGCTTCGCTGACCAGTGATTCAAGGTTAAATCGAATCGGGTTTAGGTGTGCTTTGCCGGATTCTATTTCGGAGTAATCGACAAGGTTTTCGATCACTTTGAGTAGGTTTTCAGCTGAGTGATGAATCACGCTAAGCACTGCTACAGGATCTTGGATCTGGCTGTTCTGAGCGTTCTGCTCGGTTAGGGTGATGATCGCATTTAACGGAGTATGGATTTCATGACTGATGTTCGACAGGAATTGCGACTTAGATTGACTGATCTGAGCCAATTCTTGCGCCTTAATCGCAATTTCGTGATTTGATCTCTGCAGGTCTGATGTTCTTTCTCTAACAGCCGCCTCCAAGTTGGAGCGGATGCTGATATCTTCTAGCGAAATAATCAGAGAGGGGATCAGCGTACTGATAAATTGTTGCTCTTCGATGCTGATACTGACGGGGGTTTTTGACAGTATTTCGATGGAGCCTACGAGCTCTTTACCGTGTCGAAGTGGGATGTTGATCAGATTACCTTGCAGTTTTTCCTCAGAATGCGAGGTCTTGCTATGTATCTGAGCATCCCGAACCAATATCTCAATTTTTCCAGCCTGACGGTAAGACTCTTCAATAACCGGTGTATCAGAAGCCTCTAGGCTCGGAGATTCATTGGTATTGTGATGGTAGTAAGAGATATATAACGCCGAAGAAGATAAACACGGAATCGCTTCAGAGATTACATTGGATACTGCGGCGAAAGAGTCTTGTTTCTCTTTGCTCTCTTTCATTTCCGTTACGCCGCGGAGCAGTAAAAGTGCCAGCTTGTGAGATCTATCGAGGTTTTTGTTTAGCTCGTTAAGTTGGTCTGAGGATTCCGCTAAACGGGTAGTCATGGCGTTGATACTTTGCTCGAGCACCTTCAACTCATCATGACGTTTTCTTGGAATGGTGATGTCAGATTTGCTGAGCTTATCAAAAGTTAAATTCTGCAAGGCACTACTAAGATGCTCAATGGGACGTATCAGCGTAGGACGCACGATATAGAGGAAAATAGCCCACAATGCGGTTGTTTTGATGATGGCATTAATAATGATTAGCGCGAAGCCCGCTTGTACCTTGGTAAGTACAACGTCGGAGCTGGAGTAAAATACCGCTCGACCTACAGCAGCCTCTTCATTTTCCTTGGTGTAAACAATGGAGAACTCGTGTTCCAATAATTGTGTGGGTAAAATTCCGCCAGAGTGCTCAGCTAAATTGTCGTGGGTTAAACCTTCCGCAGAGATAAGCGAATCGCCTAAATCATAAATCTGTAAGCCAACGATAGAAGGGAGTTTCACTATACCTGGTGTAATCGTTTTGGTGCGTTCCAGATCTAAATCCCAAAGGGAATCGGCTAGAGGCTCTTCAAACGAGCTTTGGTAAAGCTGCAGATCCTGCAGCATCGAAGACTTTACGTTGAAGTATTCGATTGCCATGTGAGCCAAGGTTACTATGGCGGCGATAATGATGTAGATCGAAAAAACTAGCTTGATCAGATTGAAGCCGATTGAATCCTTGATTGGTATGGTGCTATCACCCTTCATCATTGATCCTTTTATATCTGACAGTGAGGAGGAATCCATTCGGACCAGACCGTCTGGTTGTCGGCCATCCATTTATCAGCTGCAGCTTCGTAACTCAGACCATCTATATCAACCATTGAGGCCAGCTGGGCAATCATGGCGTTGCTGAAGTTGATGTTTTGTAAGGTTTCATAAGCGCAAGGCCAAGTATCGGGCATGCCTTTCCAAGCGACTTTTTTGAGCCAACCCTTTTTCGGGTTGCCGCAATCGTGCAGGAAGCGCGGGTTGGTCCCCCAACTGGGTTTAGTCTCGCAGTCGGGGTGATAGTCTGGAAATTCAATAAAGCGGCCCGGGTATTTGGCTTCCACCCAGTTGGGTGTCCAGTTAAATAAAACGATAGGTCGTTGTTCGATAGCCGCACGTTTTAGCTCGACCCAAAGATCATCGCCTTGCTCAACGGTAATCGCTTTAAAGTCCATGCCGAGTGCGCGGATGCGAGCGGCATCAGGTTTCTCCCATGGTCCGCCTAGGTACATCCCTTGCGGGGCAGTGCGGGGATCAACAAAAAGGTCGGAGCATTTTTTTAGCGCCTGCCAATCTGGTAAGCCTGGGCATAACTCTTCGACATACAGTGGATACCACCACTCTTCTCGGGTGATGGCATCGTGGGTGCCGGCATCCACTATAGCTCCGGCATCGATCATACGTTGGAACATCTTGGACATGGTGCCTTCCCAGACTTCGACCTGAATGTGGCTCAAGCCTAGTTTGAGCGAACCCCATTGCGCATTACTGGTTTTGTTTACGTAACCGACGTTATAGCCCATCGATTGCAGTACCTGACCCGTGACTCGAGCCAGTACTAACTGGCTGGTCCAGTCGTTCAGCAAAACTTGAATAGGTTTGTCTGATTCAGGCACAGCTGGCTTGTTAGCTGATGTCACGGGCGCAAAGATAAGTATCAAAAGCGCAGCAATCCATTTATGGCAACGCACGGTCATAAAATCCTTCTATGGCTTTTTGTACGAAATTTAAACAATTGTAATGTAAAGGTAGGCTGAACCTAGCGGGCTAACCTCTTGTAAATGTAGCAGTATTTTGAGAAGGCGCCAGCTTACAGCCAGCGTCGAACTTGCTGAGTGTAGGTCTTGTAGCTATCACCAAATAGTGCGGTGAGCGCTTGCTCTTCAGGTTGGATCTGAAACTTGTTCATATACAGGATAAAGCCAACTGAACAGAGCAATGATACGGGGTTTGCAAGGTAGGATGCCCAGCTTAGAAGCAGACACATCAAGCCTACATACATCGGGTTGCGAGTGTATTGAAATATCCCTGTCGTCACTAGAGCAGAGCTTGCCTCTGGAGTGGTCGGATTAACGGTCGTTTGAGCTTTACGAAATGAAAAAACACCGGCTAAACCAAACACTAAACCGATTAGGATAATGGCTACTGCAATGGGGATGCGAAGTTCAGTTTGTATTGATAGGAAAGGCAGTAATTTGGCGCAAAGCCACATCAAGCCTGCAAAGATTAATACCAGTGCGACAGGTGGAATCTTAAGTTCGAGTTTAAGCATTTTCTGTGACTACCAATTCCCATAGGAATAATGAAGTAAGTAGCAGGCGAGTTTTGATTATAGGCCAAGACTAAAACAATTGGTTAATCTCTACTCATATCATATACTTGCTCAAAATTTATAGCTAAGGACAAGGATATGTCAAAAGGTGCCGCCCGACTGGGCGATACGGCCGGTGGTCATGGATGCTTCCCCCCTACGCCAATTATTTCTGCTAGCCCCAACGTTTTTACCAATGGTATTCCTGCTGCCCGAGTTAGCGATCCAGCCGCTGCCCATGGTTGCTCTTCATGTTCGCCTCATAGTCGAGCGATTGCTTCAGGGTCTAGTAGCGTCTTTATTAATGGCCTACCTGCTGCGCGTTTAGGTGATGCCATCAGCTGTGGTGGCGTCATTATTAGCGCTTCGGGGAACGTACTGATTGGTGATCAATTCTCGTCTGATCGTGCAATGCCTTTAGGCGATTCAAGTAGTCTTGCTAATTCTTCTTCAGAAATGCGTGAAGCTGATCTTAAATATCGTTATTTAACGCAATCGGGAAAAGAAGTACCCAATGTTCCCTTTTTAACTGAGCAAACCGGTCAGAAAACAAAACCGCTTCATATTAAGGATGATCGTAGTTTTACCGATGGCCAAACGAACATCATCTCACGCATATTCAACGAAGAGGTTGAACTAAACACCGCGTGGTCGAAATTTAATTTCAAAAAATAGAGAAGGATCTCTGCATGGCTTTAGACGAACCCATTACAGCAATCAATGATACCCCAGGTAAGGTGGTTGATATCGTTTGTGATTGTGATTTCCTTTGGTCAATGGCACACGAATTTTGCTATAAGCGTCTTTCAGAAGAGATCAGTGATAATGAATTTAATTTCGTTGATCTATACAGTGCGCGAGCAAAACGTATCGCTGCGACTTATGCGCGTTTTTATCTTGAAACCGAGGAAAATGGAGATCCTTCTAAAAAGGGGCGCTATTACTGGATGGCACTCGGTGCTTTTGCCAGTAAAACTGTAGCGTGCTTACTTGATGATCCTCGTGTTCAAACCTCCTACTTTGTTGGTTATCTAGGTGGAGAGGAATATTTGGATCATGAAGATGTTGCCAATGGCTTAGCTAAGGGAAATCTGTGGCTTTTTATTGATATTGCTGCCAGTCATTGGCTTCACAATACCTTTCCCGACGAATTTCGCGAAGGCATGTATTGTGAAACCAAACGTGATGCCAGCACCCTCGAAAAGCCGATCAAAGAAACAACTAATCAAATCCCTTGGGCCAACGAAGTACTTCCTAAAATTAAAAACTTCCAGCCCTCTAGCGAAATAATTCAGGGCTTTACTCATATTAAAAATTTCGAGACCTTAATTGATAACGGTGATATCGATAACCTTCAAGCAGAACAATTTTCTGGCTTGTTAAGAATTGCAGAACATGAACAAGGCGCTGTTTTGCAAAAGGTCATCTATGATGATCCTGACTTTAACTACTGGGCAAAGTTTGAACGTCACCCTCTAGTCCCTAGCTTTCTATCTCCTACCTACCAATTAGTCTTTAGCCATCACTGCGATATAGATACACCAGAATTAAAGTCAGTCGCGCCGGATGACTTAATTGTTGAAGACTATCGTAATCGTATGGATTGGATAGAGGATGCAGCTGTAACTTTTCACGGTCTTATGGATAAACAAGTAGGGTATATGGAGCAAGAACTAAAAACTATCGCAAGTTGGGTTAATGAGCCGGATGCAAGGTGGGTATATTGATGAGGTTTTGGCTCATTCTTGGGTTATGTTGCCTATTAAGCGCTTGCGATAATGGTATAGATAAAACACAGGGAAGTAAGATGCAGTCACCAATCATAGTGCTGGGGAAATCAGGGGAAGAATTTGCCAAACTAAATGGTATTGACCTCCAGAGTAACGTAAATCGACAACCAGCAGGACTCAATTTTTATAAGAAGCGCTTTAAATCAGGGAAGTTACCAGTTGCTCTTTTTAAACACGGCAAATATAGCTTCGAAATACCAAATTTGATACGCGTAACAGGCATTGAAAACACTGACTTCCTTGAGAGAGGTATTGATGATATTTCCGCTAGTTGGGGATTCACAAATGAGTCCGAGAAGATAAATAACGACGAAGCTAAAAACCGCCTACTTCAATTTATGCGCCATCTACTGTCACTGGGTTGGCGTCAAGTCCATAGCTATAGTCACCCTCGCCTTTCAGGTGAAGAATCTTGGCAATACAAGCTTAATAACTACCATGGCTATCAATCGGATATTACCGTTACGCCGACCTTAGAGACGTGGCTAAAACTCAATACAACGCGAACCACCTGGCGCTTTTATGCCGATGGCGTGTTTATCGAAGTCGGTTTTATGCGCAATAGCCGCATACCGGCGGATGACCCTATGGGTGAATACCTTCTGGTTTTTTCGGCTTATACTCGAGAGGAACGAGCTAGAAAGCAGTTTAGGGGGGAACAGCGTGAACACTGGCAAGAGCTTTGGATCCCTGAAATCCAGAGGCTGAAATCCATTCGGTACACCACAGAAGCCGAACTCGAAGCTTTAGGATTTACAATCAATACAGAGTACCAAGACCCTAAGATCCACCCTGCGGATCCCGTGGAGCCTTAATGTGGCAAAGTCTGTTACAAAGGTTATCGCATGCGGATTCATAAGCTTAATCTATTGTCTACTCAGTGCATGCGATACCTCTGTTGATGCAGAGGCGCATCTTATTGACTCACCTATCTTAGTACTGGGGAAATCAGGGGATGAGTTCGCCCAGCTTAATGGATTAGATCTCAAGCAAAATGTGAATCGACAACCAGCAGGGCTTAATTTTTATGAAAGAGATTTCAAAGATGGGAATAGGCCTACCGCTCGTTTCAAGCATGGTAAATATAGTTTTGATATACCGTTTTTATTAGGTTTTATGGGAACGGAGAACATGGATTACCCGAAGAGGGGAATCATTAATATATCAGCTAATTGGAGTTTTGCTAAAAAGCCAGAAAAAATAAATAACGAAGAGGCTAAAAACCGCCTACTTCAATTTATGCGCCACCTATTGTCGTTGGGTTGGCGGCAGGTACACTATTTGGATGACCCTCGTTTACTAGGCGAAGAATCTTGGCAATACAAGCTTAATAACTACCATGGCTATCAATCGGATATTACCGTTACACCAACCTTAGAGACGTGGCTAAAACTCAATACAACGCGAACCACTTGGCGCTTTTATGCCGAGGGTGTGTTTATCGAAGTAGGCTTCATGCGCAATAGCCGCATTTCGGCGGATGATCCTATGGGCGAATACCTTTTAGTGTTCTCTGCTTACACTCAGGATGAGTTTGCGAGAAAGCAATTTGCGGGTAAAGACCGTGAGCGCTGGCAAGAACTGTGGGTAGAAGAGATCAAAGACTCAAAACGCATGCGCTATAAAGAAGAAGCAGAGCTAGAGGCTTTGGGCTATACAATTAATACAGAGTACCAAGACCCTAAGATCCACCCTGCGGATCCCGTGGAACCATAGATTAAAAATCCCAGCGCTATTAAAGTAAAAAAATCCGGGGCTTCGATGGATGAAGCCCCAGATTTCCACAACTTTATGAGAAGGTTACGAGGTTACATGTTTGGATAGTTTGGCCCGCCCATGCCTTCTGGTGTAACCCATCTGATATTTTGTGCCGGATCCTTAATATCGCAGGTCTTACAGTGCAGGCAGTTCTGCGAGTTGATCTGGAAACGCTGACCACCATTTTCTTCATCATCCATCACTTCATATACTCCAGCAGGGCAGTAACGTTGTGCTGGTTCTGCAAAGGTTAACAAGTTTGTCCCTAGTGGGATGCTGCTATCCATTAATTGCAGATGGCATGGTTGGTCTTCCTCGTGGTTGGTATTGGAGAGGAAGACCGAGGAGAGCTTGTCGAAGCTCAGTTTGCCATCAGGCTTAGGGTATTCGATTGGCGTAAAGTTACTTGCTGGTTGTAACTGAGCGTGATCTTCATGGTTATCATGCAGGGTAATAGGTAGCTTACCGGCGAAGATATTCTGATCTACATAGTTGAATGCGCCGCCCATAATGGCACCAAATTTATGCATCGCAGGACCAAAGTTACGGGAGCGGAATAACTCATCGTATAGCCAAGATTGCTCGAATAGATCCTGATAACGCTCAAGATCTGTACCGCCTGAACAATCAGACGCCACCGCTTCAAAAATCGCTTCGGCGCCAAGCATGCCGGATTTCATCGCCGTGTGTGTGCCTTTGATCTTACTGAAGTTCAGTGTGCCGGCATTACAACCAACCAATAAACCACCTGGGAAGTTCATTTTTGGCAGAGAGTTAAAGCCGCCTTTAGTGATCGCACGGGCACCATAAGATACGCGTGTACCGCCGTCTAAATGTTTCTTTAGTACTGGATGATGTTTCAGACGCTGGAATTCATCAAACGGACTGATATGCGGGTTGGCGTAGTTAAGATCTACGATTAAGCCGGCAACCACTTGGTTGTTATCCGTGTGATAAAGGAAGAAACCGCCACTGGTATCTTTATCTAGCGGCCAGCCCGAACCATGCACGACTAAGCCTGGTTGATGCTGTTCGGCTGGGATATCCCATAGCTCTTTGATACCAATACCGTAGTGTTGCGCATCTGCTTCTTGGCTTAGATCGAACTTGTTGATTAGCTCTTTACCTAAGTGGCCACGGCAACCTTCGGAAAAGACGGTGTATTTAGCGTGTAGCTCCATACCCGGCATATAGCTGTCTTTTTGCTCGCCGGTTTCAGTTAGGCCCATATCGCCTGTGGCAATACCGCGTACGCTGCCATCGGCATTGTAAAGAATTTCAGCAGCAGCGAAGCCCGGAAAAATTTCTACGCCAAGTTCTTCGGCGCGTTCGGCTAACCAACGGCAGACATTACCTAAGCTAACAATGTAGTTGCCTTGGTTGTGCATCGTTTTTGGCACAAAGGCATTAGGGATTTTGCTACCGTTATCGCCATCTTTAAGCAGGTAAACTTCATCTTCTGTAACTGCCGTTGTTAGCGGAGCGTCTTGTTCTTTCCAATTAGGGAATAGCTCATCTAGGGCGCGGGTTTCCATAATGGCACCGGACAGAATATGGGCGCCTACTTCAGAACCTTTTTCGACCACACATACGGTTAGGTCTTGCTCTTTATCCTGTGCTAATTGCATCAATCTGCAAGCAGTGGATAAGCCTGCAGGGCCTGCACCTACGATGACTACATCAAATTCCATCGACTCTCTTGTCATGTCGATTTCCCCTCTTAGTTGGTTGAGGAATCTGCGTTATTCTGCCGCTCTCTAGTGATTCCACGTAGTTATGTGAGACTGCTCTATAAAAAGAGGACTCGTTTATTAAGGGGTATTATATAGGTGTTTTCCCTAATAAATAAATAGCCTGATTATTAGCCTATAGGAGGGTTTTATAAATTTTAGGGGTGTTTACTTATTATTTTTAAATGAGTATGATTAGGGAAAACACTTATTATGCTTGAGGCGAATTGCCTACGTCGCCGAAATGAGCGCATATTTAGAGATAAGCAAAACAGAGTGTGTGAAGCGCTCTTACAACTAAAACTAAAAGGTCTTTGCTGATGAAGGTACTTGTAACCGTTAAACGTGTTATCGACTACAACGTCAAAGTACGTGTTAAGTCGGACAATACAGATGTTGATTTGGCCAACGTGAAAATGGCTTTGAATCCATTTTGTGAAATTGCTGTCGAAGAAGCAGTGCGCTTAAAAGAAGCGGGTACAGCTTCAGAAATTGTTGTGGTGTCTATTGGCCCTAAAGCCTGCCAAGAGCAGATCCGTACGGCGCTAGCCCTCGGTGCAGACCGTGGTATCCAGATCGAAACTGAAGATATGCCTGAGTCACTTAACGTGGCGAAGTTACTGGCGAAAGTGATTGATGAAGAGCAGCCTGGCCTTGTGATTATGGGTAAACAGGCGATCGATTCCGATAACAACCAGACCGGCCAGATGTTGGCAGCGCTAACCGATATGCCACAAGGCACTTTCGCCTCTGAAGTTAAGATTGAAGGTGACAAGGTTAACGTGACCCGTGAAGTTGATGGCGGTTTACAGACGGTTGCACTGAACATGCCTGCAATCGTAACCACCGATCTACGTTTGAATGAGCCTCGCTATGCGTCTTTGCCAAATATCATGAAGGCTAAACGTAAGCCTTTAGATGTTAAAACACCGGCAGATCTAGGTGTTGAGTTGAAAGCACATACTAAGTTGTTAAAAGTGACGCCGCCTGCCGAACGTCAGGCTGGTATCAAAGTCTCCAGTGTTGATGAGCTGGTTGAAAAACTTAAAAACGAAGCGAAAGTACTTTAAGGGGCGAAGACATGGCGATTTTAATTATTGCAGAACATGACAACAACGCTCTAAAAGGAGCGACGTTAAACGCAGTGACAGCTGCATCTCAGATGGGTAGTGATCTACACCTACTGGTTGCTGGTGCCGGTTGTGGCGCTGTTGCAGAGGCAGCTGCTCAGGTAGCCGGTGTTGAGAAAGTTTTGCTGGCAGACCATGCCGCTTACAAACATCAGCTTGCTGAAAATATGGGTAAGCTAGTGGCTGAAATCGGTAAGGATTACAGTCATATCGTTGCCCCAGCGACAACGACAGGTAAAAACTTTATGCCGCGTGTCGCTGCACTTCTAGATGTAGCGCAGATCTCTGATATTACTGCGGTTGAATCGGATAATACTTTCCAACGTCCAATCTATGCTGGCAATGCGATCGCAACGGTTGAATCTTGCGACCCAGTAAAAGTTATCACTGTTCGTGGTACTGCATTTGATGCTGCGGTATCTGAGGGGGGAAGTGCTTCTGTTGAAAGTATTTCAGCAGTACACGACAGTGGTATCTCTAGCTTTGTTGGCGAAGAGATGGCTCAGTCTGATCGTCCAGAACTAACGGCTGCAGACGTAATTATCTCCGGTGGTCGTGGTATGGGTAACGGAGAGAACTTTGCCATGCTGGAAAAAGTTGCAGATAAGCTGGGTGCAGCAGTAGGTGCATCCCGTGCAGCGGTTGACGCAGGTTTTGTACCGAATGATATGCAAGTAGGTCAAACCGGCAAAATCGTTGCGCCAGAGCTGTATATCGCTGTAGGTATCTCCGGTGCGATCCAGCACTTGGCGGGTATGAAAGATTCCAAAATTATTGTCGCAATCAATAAAGATGAAGAAGCCCCAATCTTCTCGGTTGCTGATTACGGCTTAGTGGCAGATCTATTTGATGCCGTGCCTGAGCTAGAACAGAAACTATCTTAGGAAACCTGCGAATAAGTTTAAGATTTGTTCGTAGGTAATTGTCTTCTACGTGTGAATTACCTCTTTTTCACTCTACGTTTGCCGGTACCTTTGGTACCGGCTTTTTTATGCCTGCGGCTCTATATTATCGTGAATTTCAGGTGCTTTTAGCGGCAGTTCTAAAATAAAGGTGGTGCCCGTATTGGAGTTACTATTGACCTTTATGGTGCCGCCTAAGACGTGATTGACGATTGAATAAACGATACTTAGCCCTAAGCCTGAATTCCCTTGTCCAAGGGCCGTGGTGAAGAAAGGATCAAACACTTGGCCTAGGTATTGTGAGGGGATACCGCAGCCGTTATCTGCCACTTTAAGGATTAGGTTGTCTTCACTTTGTGCATAGCTGATTGAGACTGCGAGAGGATCTGTTTGTTTAGGCGCGTGGGTAACTGCGTTGTTGATGAGGTGTACTAATGCTTGTGCTAGCGGCGCCGGATAGGTTTCCATTGATAATGCGGTATCGCCGTTTACAGACACTGCTATCTCACCGTCCGCAAGATCATTAGTCGCGATCACGGTAGCATCGTCAATAAGTTCGGCTATGTTGATCTGTTGCCTATGTTCCTGACTTTGATGAACAGATATCTGTTTGAAATTACGTAGTAGGGTAACAGCTCGTCGTAGAGCGTCAGCTTCTAGTTCTAAAGAGTCTTGGCTCTCGTTAAGAAAATCTAGGAGTGCTTTCTTGGTGAGACTGTCTTGCCCAACTAGTTTTTCCAATTGAGCGATCTGTTCTTGGAGTGTGCTGCTCAGTGTAATTGCCATACCTAATGGAGTGTTTATCTCATGGGCAACGCCACTCACAATGGAGTTAAGCGCAGCCATTTTTTCCGTTTGCACGAGCTGCTTTTGCGTGCGGGTAAGGCGATCGACCGTTTCTTCTAAAGAGGCTTTGGCGGTGGAGAGGGATTGGGTGCGTTCTCTTACTTGGCGTTTTAACGTGATAATGGACGCTACTGCTAAACAGGCTAAAACGAGCAAAGTTCCGAAACCAAACTGATAGTAAATTTGGTTAAGTTTATCCTCGGTAAGATAAACCATGTTATAGCCAGACCATTGTTGGTTGAGTCTATCTAGAGTGCCTTCTGCCTCCATCAGTTCTATGCCTTGTTGCAGCTGTTGAACCAGCTCGGTATCACTCTTTCTTACACCCATGTGGGTCGCTTTAGTGGCGATAGGCGTGGGTGCAAACTTAATCCCTTTTAATTTGTGCTTCTGAATAATGTAGGAACCGACCCATTTAGTAGTGGCTAAGGCATCAATCTCACCTTGTAAAAGCTTTTGAAAACCATCTAAGTGATCATTCATTGTTACTAACTTAGCTTGGCTTTGAGTTTCGATTATTTTCCGAGGAAATCCCCCTTTAGAGACGCCTGTTTTGATTCCCTTGAGATCTGCTAAACCATGGATAGTGAGGTTGTCACTACGGAGAAAGAGGCTAATTTCAAACTGTAAAAAACTATCCACAAAGGCGTAGTCTTTAACGCGGTCTGGGTTAGGACTGAAAACGGTCAGGACATCGGCTCTGCCTTCTAGTACGGCTTGCTGCGCTTGCTTCCAGTTCATCAGGTTGTATTCAACTTTGCGGTTTAGCGCTTTGGAATATTCTTCTAAAAAAGAGGCAAAAATACCTCGGGGTTGCCCTTCTTCTAGCCACTCAATCGGTGGGTAATCTTTGTCTCCTACGAAGCGAATAGGTGGCTGTTCGGTGTCAGACCCAAAGGTTGTTTGTGCAAAAGATAGCTGGGAAAGAAGAAAGATCATTCCAGCAAATAGAAGCCGATAAGTGACACGCATCAATATTTTATATCTCTAAATTCCATACTCTGTTTATTGAGTATAGGAAGACTTGGATTAGATGCCATGGATGAATTATCATCAATAGTGTTGTTCTAAGATCTGCTTAATCCACTACAACAAAATGTGGTTGTGGAACTTAAGTGTGGTAAGCTCGGATAGCGCTCAAAGTTAACATGGGAAGTATTGAGGTAACGCAGTTGTCCGAAGATGTGCCAAGCCTGATTAGGGAAAATACGCAGCTGCGTCAGCGTATTCAGTATCTTGAGAAAGTCGAACAGTCGCTTAGAGAGACTGAGCAGCGCTATGCTCTGGCGATGAAAGGGGCTAATGAAGGGCTTTGGGATTGGGACCCTGTTAGTAAAGAGCTATACCTGTCAGCGCGTTTACTTAGTACCATCGGCATGGGTAAGGACACTATTAAGACTACTTCCAGTGAGTGGTTACAGTGGGTGCATGCAGA
Source organism: Neptuniibacter sp. QD72_48 (assembly GCF_047778065.1). Classification (GTDB taxonomy): domain Bacteria; phylum Pseudomonadota; class Gammaproteobacteria; order Pseudomonadales; family Balneatricaceae; genus Neptuniibacter. The sequence continues at coordinate 133,290 of NZ_CP180547.1, forward strand.
TGATCGTGAACGTTACCAAAAAGTCCTTTGTCGGCATCTTAAAGGTGAAACTGAATTTTTTCGCTGTGAATATCGTGTAAAGAACAACAATGGCGGTTATTTCTGGGTGCTCGCTCATGGTTTAGCACTGAGAAATGAAAACAATGTTGCCTATCGTATGGTTGGCTCTATTGGTGATATTACTGAGCGCAAGAATTACGAATCTAAATTACTGCATCAAGCCACTTATGATCATCTCACTGGTTTGCCTAACCGTGTATTGGCGATGGATCGACTTTCACAAGCGCTAACGCGTGCCAATAAAAATCAAACCTCGGTTGGTATCTTATTCGTCGATCTGGACAACTTTAAAAAGATTAACGATACCTTAGGGCATGAAGTCGGTGATCAACATCTACAGGAAATTAGCCGACGTTTGGGATACTGCGTGCATAGCGACGATACCATTGCGCGATTAGGCGGGGATGAGTTTTTAGTTATCTTGCCGGATCGAAAAGCCAACGATGAAATTTCAGATATATGTGAACGGATTCTAAGAACGGCTGTACAGCCGGTGCTGATCAACGGCTATGAGTTATCCACATCGGCGAGTATCGGAATCACGGTTGCGCCTAAGGATGGTCAAGATCCTGTTGCTCTACTGCGTAATGCCGATGCTGCGATGTACAAAGCCAAAGCGGTAGGTAAAGATGCATTCCGTTTCTACACACGTGAGATGGAGCATGAAACGGTGTTTAAATTCACCATGGAATCCTATCTCCGTCGTGCGCTATCGCAAAATCAACTCAGCCTTAGCTATCAAAGTATTATCGATGCATCCAGCGGAAAAATTATGGGGGCTGAAGCCCTGTTACGTTGGTCATGCCCAGAATATGGTCAAGTTTCTCCTGATCAATTTATCCCGTTGGCAGAAGAATCTGGGTTGATTGTGCCTATTGGTGATTGGGTGCTTGAGCAAGCCTGTAAGCAAGCGGCACAGTGGACTGAACTTCTGGGAGAGCCTTTTAAAATCGCAGTGAACGTTGCATTTCCGCAGTTCCGTGATGGGCACTTAGAATATACGGTTAAGCGAGTCCTACGTGAGACAGGTCTAAAACCTGATGCTTTGGAACTCGAACTCACAGAGCGCCTTTTGATGGAAGATGAGCGTGGTTGTGGCGAAGCGTTGAAGCACCTGAGTGATATGGGTGTACAGCTGTCTATTGATGATTTCGGCACCGGCTATTCAGCCCTTAATTACCTTCAAAAATTCCCAGTGGATACCTTAAAAATTGATCGCAGTTTTACCGCTGAACTGAGTGTCACGCCCGAAAGTCCTGCGCTGATCTCCGGTATTATTCAGATGGCTCATGCCTTAGGGCTGAAAGTCGTCGGCGAGGGTGTAGAACTTGCCGATCAACGAGATTTCTTACAGCAAAAATCTTGTGATTATTTTCAGGGGTATCTGTATTCCAAACCGTTAGCTGCCGAGCATTTTACTGAATTACTGCAATGCCAGTTACAAAAGGGTTAGCGAGATTGAAGGTACATCCAATTGCTCTGTTCTTGGTAAAGCTAACTTCTCTTTGAAACCCTCTATAATAACTTGCGCATTATCCGATTTGATTCCAGTGGTGGTTGGTGCTGCTTATTGGTGGTAATTAGGAATGCTGAAACCCAACGGGTCTCTAGCAAGAGGAAGATTTTAGCGTTAGCAATTATCAAACTTTCTCGTTGTAATTGTTAAGGTTTGGCTTGTTGTTGCAGTAATGATGTGATTTTGTGGACAGGCGATTAAATGTTGATCAGTTGCTGGGGTTTTATATAATAGGTCGGACAAGCTACTTCGTCTGAGAACCGGCAATGCTACATATTTTGATGTGAACAAAGTGACCGGATGTTGAAAATACGAAGTGGTTCGATTCTAAAATGTGAGATTAGTCTTTCTGTCATAATTTGTTAATACAAAGTCTCTAATGTTTTTTATAGAGGTTGAGTGTTAATAGTGTTGATTCTTTGTACTAATTAAAGCATTATTCGCGCCAATATTGTGTTGGTTAATTAACGTAGAAACTATCTTAATAAGAGTTGTATGTCGTCTGATTAACTTAGCAATACCCTTTCAGAGCATGGCAGATGTATCTCTATTCAAGGGTAAAGGTAAAAAATAGCCATTTAAGCACAATGGGTATTTAGACGAAAAAATTAAGGATGATTGTCCCTCTATGAGCATCTTAACAGAGCCTCCTGGCTATAAAGTCACTAATGCTTTTCTATACCGGTTATGGAATTTCAGCCTAGCTTTGGTGCTGTTTATCATGGCCTTACCCTTCTTCTTTGTTATTAGTGTCCTGCTATTTTTTACTCAGGGACCTTCAATATTTTATTCTGGTCCCAGATATGGAATGGATCGAAAGTTATACAATATGTATAAATTTCGGACTTTGAAAAAAGAAGCGGCCCAGTTCACAAAAGATCGTTTAATGACAACAAGGACCAATCTCGAAACTCCTTTGGGTAAAGTGTTACGTCGATCTAGATTGGATGAATTACCGCAAATACTGAACGTGCTTCGTGGCGATATGAATCTCATCGGCCCTCGTCCCGTTCGCCCTGAAATGTATGATGTTATTCAAAAAGAAATTCCCAACTATGGTGTTCGTTTTCAGGTGAAGCCTGGGATTGTTGGTGTTGCCCAAAGTTTGTTACCTCACAGTGCCCCAAAACTGCTAAGGCATCGTTTAAATTTAGTTCTCTTAAAAAAAGAGACGAACTTTATTAGTGAACTCATATTTCTAGCCCGCAATGCATTGGCAATATTCACTACGGTTTTTCAGATTTTCCTAGAAGTGGTTCTTCACGTAAAATCCAAACGTATTAAAAATAGACGTAACACTGAACGTGTTTACATGAAAAATGCATCAATACGGCTAAGAGATGAAAAAGGTGTGATCGCTGAAGGGATGGTCATTGACGTCAATGATGAAGCTTTTGCATTTGAAACAACGCAGATAGTTAAGCCTGATTCATATGAACTGGATATTGAATTAGGTTGTGGAAAGAGAATCTCTACTACATGTGTAGTTAAGGACTCATCGGAAAGTGAACCTGTTCCGGGTGGTAACCAGTCTCATAAACGCCGTTATATAGCATTTTTTGAGTTTAGAACTACGTTTGAAAGTTATAGGGTTGAACACCACGTCTTAAAAAAGGCGTTAATTTCTTAGAGAGAGTGTATGTCGAAAAGTGCTGACGAGATCAAACAGGTTGATAGTGATGATAATAATCGGTTGCTTGCCAGCGCTTTTAATAAAGATGAGCTTGAGTATTTTAATGCAGAGCAAAAGGAAATAATTGGTACTGCATTAGCTCGGAAATTAAGAGTAAAGCATAAAATTGATATTCGCTTTACTATCAAGTTTTTTAGGAAACAGATTTATATAGTACTGCTTGCAGGCAAAGAAAGAAGACCAGCGGCTAGACTTCAGCGTGAGAGGCTATTAAGGCCGATTACGACCGCGCTTAATTTAGCTGTTATTAGTGCTATTGCGATCATGTTTACTGTCAACATACTTGCTGGAGCTTATGTTGTAAAAAGGGCGCTTAGTATTGATTTAATTCCGTTTGCTGATGTTGCGCCAGATGAAACGTTTACAAATTGGTTTAAGTCTATTCGTTCTTATAGTCGCGAGTTGCAAGGAAAAGAACCTGAAGGGGAAGGCTCCGTTCCGTTGGTGCGCGAAGAGCAAAGCAAAGATTAATAATTATAGATTCGATCAGCTAGTCAGGCCGCGATTACGCGGATCGTTGCTGTTTTCTCTTCGGGGTATTGTTGGAACATAGTTAGAGCAGTATAAAAGGGATGTTGAAAGTGCTTAAATTTTTACAGTTTTTGATAGCTACTTGTTGTCTGCAAGTACTCGTATTCATTTCACAAGCTAAAGCAGAACCATTTGACCTTAAACAAGTAATAGTTCCTGTTAGCAACTCATTAGGCTTAGCTTTTCCTGGTAATGACGCAAGCAATTATCACTACGTCCAAAAAGCAGGTATTGGGGTTGTTAGATTATCTGTATCGTGGAAACACGTTCAGTCTCAAAGTGGGCGTTTTAATTGGGATGGACTAGATAGTCGTATCATTACGCTCCAAAAATTAGGTTTGGAGCCTTTTCTAACATTTGAATCCAATGCTAAATGGGCAACAACAAAAGCGAGTCAGGTTGTTGGTAATGCCTTACCGAAAAAAAATGCTCAGTGGACACGTTTTATTGAGGCCGTTGTAGACCGCTACAATCATGATGGTAAAAACGATGCACCTGGCCTGAAGCAGCCGGTTATATATTATCAAGTCGCTAATGAATGGATTAGTAATAAAAACCGTTCAGGTGGGTGGGCTTCCTCTACTCAGAATCTTGTTAATTACATCAACTCTGCCTATGAAACAGTTAAAAAAACAGATCCTAATGCTGTGTTTGTATTAGGTGGTTTGGCTGCATTTAATTTGGATGTGATGTTGCTTGCGGAAGGCATACAAATTTTGCGAGCTCAAAAAAAAGTAAAAAAAGAACATGAATTTGACTTCGTGTTGCAACGTTGGAGTGAAAATTCTAGTACTAAATATACGCCTGCTGAAGCGAAGGCCCCTAAGGTTGTTAATTTAATTAACAATCATGTTCGTACAGTACTTAAAAAATCTCATTACGATATGGCCGATGTTCACCTTTATGGGCCTGTAAATAGAGATGGTCCAAGAATAAATTTGATTGCACATGAGGCTGAACTCTCGGTTGAAAAAATTATATCAACCGAGTGTGGTGGCCCATCATTAGACTACAACGATAGCTATAAGCCTGAAGATCATTTTTATGCAGTGCTTCATAGAAATCTAAATGTTTTATCTCAGGGCTCAAAGTTTTGCCTTTGGTTTGGGTTGGGAGAGGCAATGGTGACTACGTGGGGTAACCGTAAAGTCCCTTTGTTTGATAAAAATCGAAAGCCTAAACCTGGTTATTATGGCTACAAATTTTTAGCTTACCTCTTTAATGGTCAAGATATTAAAGTGCAATCTTTAGGGGATAAGCTAAAACATGGCTATAAGATTTCTTACCCTAACCGGAAAAATGCAGCGCCTATATTTGTAGGTGATTACAAGGCACAAAACTTTTTAAAGAAACAAGCTGGATTAAAAAAGTTTGATGCACTGTGTATAAATAATGTGGCGAAAGGTAAAGGTATCATTCGACGCAAAATTAATACTATTGAATGTACTGGTGGAGTAGTGGCTATTAGTGCCAACCTCCCGTATTAACATGAGATGTCACTTGGGGGGCATCGACCCTGTAAGGGTGTCTGTAATGAAGTTCCAGTGTACAATCTCGCTGGCTATTTTTTAAACATTTTTTATTAGAAGTCTAAGCTTTGTGCTGGCTTTAAAAGAAACGTACTCAAATTCCTTTATGAGAGCAGGAAAGGACTCATCGTGATCACACATTACCTTGAATTATTTAAGTTTTATCGCAAGTTTATTCTTACAGGAACCCTTGCTACGGGCGGGCTTGTATTCTTGCTGAGTGTGTTTGTTTTGGTGGCTAGCCCTCTTTATAAAGGCGTTGCTACGATCACAATGCAACCGACTGAAGCCGAACTTGCATATACACAAGGATGGTTAGGTGTCAGTCAATTTAACCCTGCTGCTATTTTAACGCAAACCCACACAGAACAGTTATTGAGTCGTCCTGTAGCTGAAAAAGCATTGAGTTTGTTACTTGAGCAGGAGTTGGCAAAAGGCGTAGAAGAAACGGGTATTAAGGGCTTTTTTAAAAAAGCAGGGCGAGCTGCTAAGCGTTTATTTTGGAGAACGTGGAATACCTTAAACTACGGTAAACATATTCCTCTCTCAGAAAGCGAAGAGTTGCTGGTAACATTAATGGAAGCTACTGATATTGAGGTTGTAGAAGGTTCCTACATTATTAATATCGAAGTTCTGTATAAAGATCCGGTTATTGCCTCCAAAGTTGCAAACATTCTTGCAGAAGCATACGTAAAGCAGACTAAAGATGACTATAAAGAACAGGCAGCTGGTTTGCGTGAGTCATTGCAGTTAATCCTAACGCAAAAGGAACTTGAGCTGTCTAAGTCTGTAGAAGCCGATATCATCAAGCGAAAAGAGCTTGGCATTTCAGATATAGCATTTGAACGTGAAGCACTTCTTTCAAGCCGCGACCGTGAAGTAGAAAAGCGTGCTGATGATGAAATTACTTTAAATGAATTAAACAACAAAGTTGCCAGTCTTAAGCGCAGTAAACGTAAACTTACGCGTCGTGATTTAATCGATAAAATTGAAAGTGATCTTATTCTTAGTGAGTCTGAAAGAATTGGTATTGTTTCCAGAATTAAAAATCGAGCAAAAATCATAGAAGAATATGATCAACGTTTGATTGCTTTGCAGAAGCACGAAAAAGGATTTAGAGATACTCAGCAAAAGCAAACCGAATTAAAGGCTGATGTTGAAGATCTGCGTCGTCGCATGGTCACAGTGTCTTTGGCTGGTAATACTGGCCTGTCACAGGTGCGTATGATTAGTCCTTCTATTGCGCCGTTATACCCTTGGTTCCCTAAAGTATTTTTATTCTCTGTAGCTGCAGTTATCACTGGTTTCATTATTATGACTCTCGTTGTCGTGGTAATTGATACAACGACAACTCGTATTCTTACAACTGATGTATTGAGAACCTCTGTCGGGACTCGTGTACTTGGGTTGTTAGGAGCTAAAGTGGCGGTAGATGATGAGTTTAAGCAGCGTTTAATCCAAAGAATCTCCTTGATGGGGGGATGGAGTAGCGGCTCGATCGGCGTTACGGCGATAGGGGATCAGCGTTTAGTTGATGAAATGGCTACTACGGTTGAAGAAATATTTAGTCATGCTGAACCAGTAATAGAAAGTAATGTAGAGCGTTTACCTGTTGTTAATAGCCGCTTTGCAGCTGATGAGCTTGGTGTAGGACAGCGACCAATAGTGTGTGTGCTAAGACCAGGAGAAGTAGAGCAAGATGAGTTGCTGCAATTAGTTGAACTAGCCCAACAGCAGAGTGGACAGGATAAGTTATTGTTCGTGCTGTGGCGTGACTAATTATGATTGCACGTCAGAAAAAACGTAACTTAATAGTCGTTGCGTGGCTATTAACAGTAGCGTTGTGTATTGCTGGAATTAGTTTGTCTTACTTTTACAGTGAAGGCTTATTGCTGATTTCAGTAGTGACTGGTATTTGCTTAGTCATATTGGCCTTATTTGATCGTGGAATGCGCGGCTCGGGGGGAGTGCCTGTCCTCATTTATCATAGCGTTTCTGATGATCCTTCATGGTTACCTTGGGCTTGGGGCACATCAATAACCGTTAAAGCGTTTAGGCAGCAGTTAGATGTCTTGAAACATAAAAACTACAATGTATTGAGTACCTCTGAACTTTATCGGATAAAGGAAAAAGGAGAACAACTGCCTGATAAGCCAGTTGTTCTTCATTTTGATGATGGCTATCTAGATAACTTTGTTGCAGCTGCCCCTCTGCTGAAAGAATATCAAATTCCTGCAAGTTTCTATGTTTCGACAGGGTTTATCGACCCTAGTTCGGACATACGTTCTGTATCGAAGAGCGATGAAGGCATTCAATGGCATGGGTATATGAATTGTGCCGAGTTGAAAGCGCTGGATAGTGATCCATTATTCGAAATTGAGTCCCATGGTGTCAGTCACGGAAAAATTGTAGTTAGCGACAGAAAAATTGGTGTTCTAACAGAGCATAATTGGCGATTTTATAGCTGGCTTGATTGGTCAAAAGGGAAGACGACGCATAATTGGTATCAAAATAATGCTTTGGAATGCTTAGCTATTGGGGATTCTATACCTGAGTGTGATTCTGAATTAACAGGTAAAAAGTGGAATAACGGAACCCAAGAATTAGATACTGAATATGAAAGCCGTGTAAAGGAATTGCTCCGTGATTCTAAGCAACAGCTAGAGATTATCCTTGATAGGGAGGTGACTCAATTCTGCTGGCCTTTCGATAGAGTTACTCCCCAGTCCCATGCTATCGCACTGGATGTAGGTTATAAGCTAACTACAGGAGGCAAAGGCTCTAACCTCGTGCATGAGCCTCATGATGTAGTTAGCCGTATACATGCTTGTGACTATGGCTGGGGTTGGCGATGGCCTTGGGGTGAGCAGTTATTGTTTCACGCAAAGCTGCGTTTGTTTCAAGGTAATCTGTATTGGCTGTTTTTAGTATCGCCTGCCAACAAGTTACGTAAGATCAGGCATAAATGGTCACCAATTTCTTATGTTGGAGGGCAAAGCTAATGACACGCTTTTCTCCAATGCTTCTAGGCATCGCATGCTTAATTGCTTTGCTTCTTGCTCCTATTATTATTGGTTCAGGATTAATCGTCCATCCTCTAGCTCCTTTTTTGATCCCTATAGGTGCAGCAGCAGTGGTTATCATTTTGCTGTACCCGTTTTTCGGTTTATTTTTGCTTGTGCTATTTGCGCAGTTAGATGCTTTGGCAAATCTGATTTTTTCTGCGCTACCCGTTTCCGGAGTCAAAGTACTAGCGTTATTGACTCTTGCTGGCGTTATTATCAATCTTAAAAAGGAAAGGGATACGATTAAAGAGCTCTTAAAAGAGCCTGCAGTGATTGCAATGTTCTTCTTTTGTCTCTTTATGGGGCTTTCATTCTTCTGGGCTGAAAACATGGAATATGCTGTTTGGTCTGTCAGAAGAATGGCAAGTTTGATGCTTTTATTTGTCTTAACCATTGTATTGGTTAAAACCACAAAGCATCTTAAATACCTTCTCTATTGTTTAGCTATTGCAGCACTGATGTCATCAGTTTTGGTGATATTTGATTCGACTGTAGGTGGAAATATTCTTTCTAGCTCTGATGCTGCTACGACCGCTAAGTGGGAAGGCGTTTCAAGGTCTTCAGGTGGATCAGATTACAATCCGACTACTGCAGCAACAATGCTACTGACGGGTACTCTGCTGGCTGCAATTTTATTTATTGAGCTTCCAAAACTTAGATTTTTTATGTTTATGGCTACGCTCCTCGGAACTGCTGGTATCGTCCTTTCCTTTGCTCGAAGTGCTGCTTTGGTATATGCGATTGTCGGAATTTGGATTGCTTGGAGATATCGACATCATAAAGTGTTCCCTCTTGCCTGCTATTTGGGCTTTTTCTTATGTCTAGCTGCTTTGCCTTTTATTCCTGAACAATATTGGGAGCGTTTAGCTACTTTGCTAGGTGGTGGCTCTGATTGGACCTTAGGAAGGCGTTTAGGTTACAACCTAATTGGTGTTGATTTGCTGGTTCAAAATCCACTTTTAGGTGTCGGGCCGGGTAACTTCAAAGAGTACTATGTATCCACAGAGTATAGATTTGTACCCGGGCGTACTCCTCTTCCTAGACAGTTACACAATATGTATTTATCAGTAGCTGTAGAGTTCGGTTTAATCGCATTCTCATGTTTGATGTTTGTCATTCTGAGGGGATTGCATGGATTACGTGCAATTGCGAACACAGATGTTGAAAACGATGAATTTACCTCATTAGTTCGAGCTTTGTTTATCTGCTTTATTGCTTATTTGATGGCAAGTGTCTTCGTGCCTAATGAGTACAACAAATATACATGGATCTTGGCTGGCTTATCTATTGCTGCACTAAGGATTCGTCAGAAAGAAAGTAAAACGTGAGTTTATGAATATTGGAATTTTAGTTACGGATTTTCCAAAGATAACGGAAACATTTGTCTTAAGAAATATCCACACCTATATGCAGAAAGGACATGATGTAACGGTGTTTCACCTTAAGCCTTATCGGGAAGGAGAAAAGGTTCATAAGTTTGCACATGCAATTATTAAGAAGGGATATTATCAGCCTTTCTTTATGAGTTTTTATTTGTTGTCTTCTTTTTTGACAGTCTTTTTAAAAAAACCGCACAAGGTTATTTCTGTTGTTAAACAGATTTTTAAAGCGGGAGGCTCTGACTGGAAATTTATTCTTCATAACCTTGCTGTATTACCTAAGTCTGTAGCCTATGGTCTTGAATCCAGAAGGCGAGGTATTACGCATCTCCATGCTGAATTTGCTGGTATCCCAGCGGCTTCTGCTTGGATGATTTATAAAATTTTTGGGATAAATTACAGTTTTAGCTGCCATGCCCATGACATTTTTATCACCCAGAAACTTTTGAAGAACAAAGTTTCTGATGCCGATTTTGTTCGCGTCATTAGTGAATATAACCGAGAGTTTTTATTGGATCATGTCGGTGAGCATTTTAAAGAAAAATTTAAGGTTATTCGTTGTGGCGCAGATCTTCTTTCAATCCAAGAAAGTGAAAATGAGCGTCAAACTGTCTTTGATATAAGCTATGTGGGTTCTCTAATTGAGCGCAAAGGCGTTGATAATCTGCTATTAGCGCTATCTAGAATAGATCCAACAATTGAGTGGTCATGTCGAATTATTGGCGATGGTAGTGAAAGGCATGATCTTGAAGCATTAGCATTTGAATTAGGTATATCGGAAAAAGTTGATTTTAAGGGAGGGCAGACTTTTGAAGAAATTGCTGACTCGTATCGGCGATCTAATTTAGTCGTTGTTCCCAGCATTGTCGGGCCAGAAGGTCGATGTGAGGGTATTCCTGTTGTGATTATGGAAGCGTTAGCTTTTGGTTGCCCTGTGATTGCTACCGATGTTTCGGGTATCCCTGAGTTAATTGAAGACGGCATAACCGGTTTTGGTGTAAAGCCTGGAGATGTTGCTGGATTAACCCAAAAGATTGAATGGATAGAGGCAAACTATGAGGCTGCATTAGAAATTGCTAAGAACGGAAAGGCAAGAGTACACGAGCAGTATGATGTTATGAAAAACTCGCAGCAGCTCCTTGATGCAATGCTAGCTTCAGAGAAGGTAAATTAGAATGGATGCTATTTTTTGGTTTTTTTTCAGCGTGTTAGTATTCAGTTTTGTTGGTTACGGGGTGCTGTTAGTATTGATAGGTTTTTTAACTAAGAATGAAAGTAAGAAGAGTTATGCAAATGGTTATGACGTTTCTTTCTTAGTTTGTGCGCATAATGAAAGTGCTGTTATTAAAGAAAAGATAGAAAATATCAATCTTCAAACTAATGATAAGCATAAAGTTGAAATTATTATTGTCTCTGATGGTTCTACAGATAACACAGCGGAGTTAGCGCGCTCTGTTGCAGATAATGTAACAGTGTTAGAAGCGAAGGATCATATTGGTAAATTAGAAGCATTGAATTGGGGATTGGCTGAGTGTAAAGGGGAGATAATCGTATTCTCAGATGCGAATAGCCTTTTCCCAGAAGCTACCCTTAATGAATTGGTAAGCCACTTCAACGACGAGTCTGTTGGTGGGGTTTGTGGTCAGATCGTTGTATCTTCAGAAAAACAGGGATGGATTGGCAAGGCCGAATCCATTTATTGGAGGTACGATCAAGCGCTAAAGATTGCTGAAACTAAAGTTGGCGGAGCTGTTTCTGCTCAGGGTTCGGTATATGCAATTAGAAGGGAGCTTACATCTCCAGTTTTAGAAGGTTGTGCTGATGATTTCGTTTTATCTGTAGGAGTAGTAACAAAAGGCAAAAGGTTAGTTTTTGAACCTAATGCTATGACCTATGAGCATGTGACCAATAAAGTTTATAAAGAATTTGATCGCCGAGTTCGCTCTACCGAAATGGGGTGGAGAGGGCTCATGCTTTTTAAAGAGCTACTTAATCCATTTAAGTATGGTTGGTACAGTTTACAGTTATTTTCACATAAATTACTTAGACGTTTGAACCCTGTATTACTCATCGGGTTACTCTTAAGTAATGCTCTGCTATTAGACGAGCATTGGTTTTACCAAGCCTTTCTGGCATGTCAGGTTGTATTCTATGCCATTGCCTTATTAACCATGTTGTTTCCTTTCTTGCGTAAGGTCCCTGGGTTTAACATTCCGACATTTTTTGTCATGGGGCATGCAGCAATGGCGATGGGCATAATTAACGTGTGTCGAGGAAAGAAAGTATCAAAATGGAAACCTGTTAGAGATGATGCCTAACAGCGTTGAGGGTATTTGAATGGGGTCTCCTATGGATAAAAAAAGACCTATTTTTGTTTTAGGGCTACAACGCTCTGGGACAACATGGTTAGCAAATATGCTATCTAGCCATCCTTGCATCGCTGCTGTTGAGGCAGACGATCATCAAGGAGTACATGAAAGTATATTTTTTTCTCATTTCGCTAAAGGTTTTGGGGATTTTAATCATCCTAAATCTAAAGCCAGGTTCTTTGAAAACTTTTTAGAGTCTGATTACGGCATTTTGTCAGAGGTTCAGCCGGACTTTCTGGAAAAGAACGAAGATATAGATAGTTACTATGCTTTCTTTAGAGCCGTTATGGATGATGTAGCCCGTAAAAAAGGTTCTTCTAATTGGTTAGAAAAGTCGCCACATCATACGTTGATGGCAGATGAATTACGTTTAGCTTACCCTGATGCCCGCTTTATTTGTGTTTTGCGATCTGATGAAGAGTTGATTCCTTCTCGTTTAAGCGGTTTTGGCCGCACCCCCCCTTCAGGCTTTAAACGAATGAGTAAAATTATTCGGGCCTGTGCAGTCAATGCAATGAATCATCGTTATATAAAAAAGTTGGGTGGAAAGGATGCTCAAACTATCGTGCTTCAATATAGCGATTTAAAAAAGCAGACTGAGCAAAATATGAAGTCTATTCTGAATTTTTTAGGGCTGGATTGGACTGATGAAGTGCTTGTGATGCGATATAAGCCAAATAGCAGCTTCGCTAAAGTTCGGCATGAAAATTCAAGTTTAACTGTTATTGATCAGATCGTTATTAAATTCGCTCGTTTCTTTTTTAACATTGTACCTTTAAAGCTTTTATTAAAGATTGAAGACAAAATGAATAAGGATAGAGGCATAGATTGGCCTGATTGGTGTTGGAAGCGGGTTGGAAGGCTAGCGCCCAAGGATTGAAATGAGTAATAAGGTAAGGGCGGAGAGAAGTACCGCTGATTGCAAAGAGGTTTTTCTAAATACAGTTAAGGATGTATTTAGTGAAAATGCCGCCAAAGCTCGGGAAGCGGTTTGGGAATGGAGCTCTAATCAAAACCCAGCATCGGTAGAAATTTCTTCAGAAGTCGTTTTATTAAAAAATGAATCAGTGACTTTTGGGGCTATGTTTTTAATGCCGTCTATTTTCAGTCTTGATACTGAAAAAATTCCGATGCATTGGGTTGGTTCCATAATGGTTCAAAAGCAGCATCGTGGAAAAGGTTTGTTGCTAGTTAAGTATCTTATTGAAAACGAATCGATCCCTAAAATGGGACTGCCTTTTGAAAAAATTGTAAAGATGTACCAGCGCTATGGTGGCGGTATAATCGCAGAGACAGAGCAATTCTTCTGTGTTCTATCACCATCATCCTTACTGAGAAAAAAAAGAAAGTTCTTATCAGTTCTTGCTAAACCTTTGGATTGCCTCATTAGGGGGGCAGTAAAGGCTTTTTTACCCAAGGTTCATGACGATATTTATGTATCTGAAGTAGCTCGGTTTAATGATAGCGTCGATTTTTTTTGGCGGGAAGTATCGAAGGGCTATGATGCTCTGACTGTTAGAGATCAAAGGTACCTAAATTGGCGTTTTGCTGATTGTCCTTTACATGAATATAAACTTGTTGAAGCAAAAAAAAATGGCCAGTTAATCGGCTACATGGTCTACAGGTTTGCAGAAAAAGAGGGTGTAACTACTGGATATATAGTAGATTTTTTGGTCACTAACCATGATGACGAAGCTTTAAGTGCGTTACTTAGTTTTACTGTATCGAAGTTGTGGCAGCTTAAAGTTGATAAAATAGCCATTATGAAATCGACGTCATTTACGTGGGTCAATTCAGTATTAAAGGCTACAGGCTTTAGATTTAATAAGCCTCATCTCAAGGTTATGGCCACACCTGAAATTTCGAAACGAATAGCTGATAAAGGTTATACGCCTTGGGTTACCTTCTCAGATTCTGACAATGACCTTTCGATATAGTGAATCGTGGCCTTGCTAAATTTTAATGCAGCTAAAGCTATTTTCCTTCAATTTTCATTTCAAGCATTAGGATTGGCTGCGGCACTCCTAATTTCGGTTCTATTAGCATTTAAGCTAGGGGCTGGAATCGAGAGCGATATATTTTTCTTAGCAAGAAGAGTTATTACAGGCTTTACTGAGGCGATAAATAAAGCCATGGTAGTGGTTTATATACCAGTCTTTATCTATGCCATTATCAGTAGCATTGACCGTGCAACTAAGCTGCTGACGAGGTCGTTGATTAAGTCTTCGCTTTTGAGTTGCTGTTTGGTAGCAATACTACTCTTCCTATCGGATGAGATGGTTTCTTTGTTGGCTTCTGATCAAACGTTAGAACAACAAGCACAGACTGTTTCTATTCTGAATATCTTTATTTTATTAATTCCAGCCGCTGTTGTTTCTGTTGTATTGCAGGGTTTTTGTAAGGCTGTAGGTTATTTTGGTACATCTGAGTTCGGGAAACTTTTTCCTCGAATATTTTTACTTCTTGCTCTATTTATTTTCACCCCATCAGATCAAGTAGCTATCCTCGCTTATGCTTTTGTTGTGGGGTACTACGTGTTTGTCTTGTACTTGCTAGTATGTGTGTTGCGATATTTACGTGCATTCCAGCCGGTGGGCTCGAATGAACAACTGAACAAAGAAGGAGATGGTCTGGCAAAGCGAAGAGGCTATGCAATGATCATTGTATTGTTAGCGAGTCAAATCGGTATTTGGCTGGAAACTCATTATGCGCTCTCTTCGGGTGAAGGTGGGCTTAGTTTATTAGAGTATGCTCAAAGGCTGGGGAATTTAGTTCCTGGGGTGCTTTCATTTAGTATTGTAGGTGTGTTTTATACGGTTTGGTGTCGAGAGTTTGCTTTAGACAAAGGCGATGATATTCAAGCGTACTTATTGCACTGGTTAGCTATAGGTTTGCTCTTAATTATTCCCATTTCTGTTTTTACATATATTTATGCGGATAGTTTAGTTTATCTATTTTTCTACAATGAAAAATTTACGATGGATAGCGTTGAGCAATCTGCTTTATTGATGCAGTTGGTTATACCTGCAGTTGTGGCTACATTTGTTGTTAATTTTTTGATTGGTTGGGTTTTAGCGAATCCAGCGTTTTCAATTTTGAAAATCATCTCCATATATGCTGCTTTAGACTGTATGGCTCGATTGATAGCTTTTGAGATTTTTTCGGATAGGTATGGCCTAAACGGTGTTGCAATAGCGATAAGCTTATCGACTGGATTGATGATGTTGTTTTTGATTGGCTATTGCTTGTTCTTCAAGCGGGGCTCCGCCACTTTTGTTTATGATGCGCTGCTTTTGAAATTAATACTCATACCCATTGTCGTTTCATTAGTTTTTTTTATGTCAAAGCTTGCTTTGGCTAGTCAGGGAATATCATTAACCTTAGAGCTCATACTATCAGGGGGCATAGGAGCAGGAGTTGGTGTATTGCTTCTTTGGGGGCTACGGATTTCGCCTAAACATTTATTTGCCCTCATCAGTCGTAAGGAACGCTGATATGAAGCTTAAAAATACTCGTAGAAAGATTTGCTTTTTCTTGCCTCATTTCTTTTCAGGTGGGCTCGAAAAGGTTGTACTCAACTTGATTAATAACCTTAATCAAGACCTCTATGAGCCTTGCCTTTTACTTCAGGATGGTAATGGTGACTTGTTGTCTAGGTTGAATCAAAACGTAGTCGTATATGATCTAGGAGGGGCGAAATCATCTTCAGGGGTTTTTCAATTAGTATCCGAGCTTAATAAAATTAATCCAGATATCGTTTATGCAGGTACTCATGCCACGAATCTGATGTTATTGCTCGCTAAAGCCTTTGTGAAAGATAACTTTTATACAATTATAAGTGAGCATACGCCGTTAGCATTACTGTTAAGCGAATCTAAATACTCGAAAATACGGGTTTTATTAATGCGGTGTTTGTATCGTTATGCTGATATTTTTGTGGCTCCGGTACCTGAAATATGTACAGAGCATCGTGAAATCCTTCACCTTCCTGAAATGTCAGTGAAATCCCTCTGTAATCCTGTCATTCCTGATGTGTCAGAGGGATTGGAAAAACAAGCTAGGCCTGAGATATTTGATCGCCTAACAGGCCCGATTTTTATTGCCGTGGGGCGGTTAGCAGCAGAAAAACAGTTTGATTTGCTAATTGACTCTTTTGCACGAGTTTTGGAAACATCCCCTGAAGCTAATTTGCTTATTCTAGGAGAAGGAGCAGAACGTTCTTCCCTTGAAGATAAGATTCGACAACTAAATTTAACGGACAAAGTTCATCTAATAGGCAATGTGGAAAATCCATTTATTTACTATCCGCATTGCACTCTACTTCTATCATGTTCCAAACGAGAAGGGTTTGGGAATGTATTGGTTGAGGCTATGTCTGAAGGTGTTCCTGTGGTTAGTATGGATTGCCCATTTGGCCCGAGGAATATTATTGAGGATAAGCGCTCAGGTTTGCTAGTGCCTTTGAATGATGAGAATGCCTTTACTGAAGCCATTCAGTGGTTTTTATCAAATCCTCAGCTCCATGAACAGTATTCTCAGGCAGCCAAGAAAATATCTAAGGCGTATACGGTTTCCAGCGCTGCTGAACAGTTTGAAGAGGTTTGTGCCTCCCTTCATGGTTAGCCTTATTATAGAGCTAAAAAGCCGGTAGCATGTTGAATGTTACCGGCTTTTTTATAACTATGAGCTTACGGCTTAGTTATTTGGTGTACGGTTATCATCGACGTCAAAGTTGTAGTACATCTGAGATACGCCCGCACCAGCAGAGATACCCGGAATGATCTGGTTCCAGAAACGGTTCCACTTAGTTAAGTTGGTTGGTGCAACCACTAACAGATCATCTTTCTTCAGCTTGAGATGATTGTCCGATAAAGAAAGGTTGTATAGTCTTTGTTCCCCATCAGACACTCGAGCTAAGAAAATATTCTCGGAGTCAGCAGTTAAAGCCGATAAACCACCAGATATTGCTAGTGCGTCCGATAAAGTTAAGCCGGTAACAGGGATTGGAACTAGTCTTTGTCGCTCAACTTCACCCATAACTGTGACGTAATTATCGTCGATGTCAGGGAAGAAAATTCGATCATTTTTTTGTAGGCGGACATTATGAACGTCGCTAAGACCTAGTTGACCTGAGCGATAATTCATTCGATAAGCTTGTTTATCTCGGACCAGAACAGCTTCTACGGTATTAGCATTGTCTCTGACACCACCTGCTCTCATAACGACTTCGGCGACTGTATGAACTACATCGTTCAGAGGGTAATTACCCGGTCTTGTCACCGCTCCTTCTACCGTTACTTGCTGAGAACGATACTCCACAATTGTGACATCGATTTTAGGGCGATCAACAATTTTAGAGTAAAGGTCAGTAACTAACTGATTAACCTCTGCAGCAGTCTTGCCAGCAACTTTGATATTACCAAGGAAAGGAAGGCTAATTTCGCCGTCTTCGCTCACAACCGAAAGGTTTCTGCGGGTATCACCACCTGCAGGTAATTGAGAACCTAAATCTATGCGTCCCCATACAGATACAACTAATTGGTCACCATGACCGATCAGGTATTTTTCACCATTATAGGTGGGTAGATCTTTGGCATAGTTGATATCTGAGAGTTTAACACCGTTAGTATCAGCGGAAAGTTCTAACGCATCAGAACTGGGAGCGTTTTCTTTAATAGTAATCGTACTGGAGCAACCTGCAGTTAAGGTGATAGCGGTTACTATTAATCCTGTGGAGAAAAGCTTTTTCATCTATTCCATTCCTTCGAATAATTGATGATTTAATTGATGGTGATTCTATCAATTTTTTATAGTGCATTCTCTTTTTTAGATTAAATTTTAAGCTTTATTTTACGCTTAAACTCACTTTGCAGTGGAATTAGGCTTCAGTATTTTAAAAAGGTAAATAGATAAGGGTTTTGCCTCTGGATAGTAATAAAATAGATGTGCTGAGAGGCATGGGAGTTTAGAGAATTTTTTTGGCTTATTTTAATATCGTAGCTGGTAGGTTTTAAGTTAGTCTTGGCTGAGGATGATTGGTTAGTAATTACATATGAGCAAGAATATGAACAAAATAGTAGCGCCCTTTTTTTTAGTCGGCGCCATGTTGTCTGGATATGCATATGCCCATGGTGGAGCAACAGGTATTGTTAAAGAGCGTATGGATGCCATGGAAGATATGAAAGGGGCGATGAAAACGGTTTCTGACATGTTTAAGGGCAAGATTCCTTATGAGCCTATTCAGGTTCGTGTTGCAGCTGAAACGATCAATATGCATGCGGGTGAGAACCTTACCAAGTTATTCCCGAAAGGTAGTCTGCATCATCCAACCGAAGCTAAAGCTGAGATTTGGCAGGAGTGGGACCGTTTTCAGCATCTTTCTAAAGAGTTAGAGCAAATCAGCCAAGGTTTGTACGACTCCGCTGACAATATCGGCTCGGAAAATACCGAAGACACCTCAGCAAGTATGATGGGTATGGCTGCAGAACCTGAAGTACAAGAGGGTGCGGAATCCTTTGCGACTATGCCGGTAGAGGTAGTATTTGAGCGTTTAAGTGATAACTGCTCAGCTTGTCATACTGACTATCGTGTAGAGAAAGATAAATGAGAAAACTGCTCTGGTTTTCAGCTCTCTTAATCTGCTTTTTTTTAGGCGCTGCGTTAGGAGTCAGCTACCTGAGTTCGGTAGATGAACCTAGAGCCTCGCTATCTGAGCTGAAGGGGAATGTTGCCAGAGGAGCTTATCTTGCACGTGTTTCAGGCTGTATCGCTTGTCACACCGATAGTGAAGCTAAAGGAAAGCCGTTAGCGGGAGGAAAGGGCACGGAAACGCCGTTCGGAACTTTCTATGCGCCGAATCTTACGATGGATAAGGAACACGGAATCGGGAAGTGGAGTGTAGATGATTTTGAACGTGCATTGCGCGTGGGTAAGTCGCCTAACGGTCAAAGCTACTACCCAGCTTTTCCTTATAGTTTTTACATGCGTTTATCTGATCAGGATGTCGCTGATTTGTGGTCGGCGTTTAAAACCGTCCCCGCTGTTGCCAAACCTTCGGCAGCGCATCAAGTGAGCTTCCCGTTCAACCTCAATTGGGGCTTAGATGTGTGGCAGTTGCTGTTCTTTGATGAGCAACGGTTTATTCCCGATGTTAAGAGAAGTGAGCAGTACAATCGAGGTGCTTATCTCGTTCAAGGGCCGACGCATTGCGGCGCTTGTCATACCCCTAGAAACCTATTGGGAGGATTAGATACTGCGGCAGCTTTAAGTGGTCATCAGGGCTTTGTTGAAGATGATGACGTTATTCCTGCAATTACTGCAGTCGCATTAGCTGAACAGGGTTGGGGCGAAGCGGATCTGGCTTACTCGTTGAAGTCTGGAGTGAAGCAGGATGGTGATGTCTATGGTGGCAGTATGGGTGAAGTGGTACGTGATGGCGCTAAGTACCTAAAGAAGTCAGATCGAGAGGCAATCGCTCATTACTTGATGACTCGGCCGTGATTGTCTAAGAGCAGCTAATAAAAAACCCGGTACTGTAAAGTAGCCGGGTTTTTTTAATGCTTAGTCCTAACTAAAGACGATTAGTCTTCGTAAAGGCTATCGCGAATGCGTTTTAGCTTAACTTCTAGTGTGTGACGGTCGTCACTGACTAGGTTAAGGTGCCCAACCTTACGGCCTGGACGCAGCGACTTGTTGTACACATGGTGCTGTACATTGCTTTCGCTGATAATCTCTTTAGGTGCTTCGATACCTAATAGGTTAACCATGCCAGCGTGTTGGCTGTTGATGGTGTGACCTAAACCTAAACCGCAGATAGCGCGGATATGGTTTTCAAACTGGGAAGAGATGCCTGCACCTTGAGTCCAGTGACCACTGTTATGAACACGTGGCGCTAGTTCGTTAACCAGCAAATCATCACCCGCTTGGAACATTTCGATAGCGATTACGCCAACGTAGTCCAAAGCGTTGAGTACTTTATCTGCGATATCTTTAGCTTTAGCGTGCAAGGCTTCAGGTGCATCAGCCGGAGCAATCGAGCTCCACAGAATACCGTTACGGTGAAGGTTTTCTGTTAGCGGATAGAATACGCAAGCGCCAGACGCGTCACGTGCGGCAATCAAAGAGACTTCACGATCAAAATCGACGCGACCTTCAATCACAACTTCTGGTAGCGAATCTGCTTGAGCTACCAGATTAGCTAAATCTTCATCGGTTTTTAGAACCCACTGACCGTAACCGTCATAACCCTCTTCGCAGGTCTTAACGAATACTGGGTAATCTAGCGTTTTAACGCTCGCGCTCAATTCCTCTGCATTGTTCGCAAGGTGGAACGGTGCAGTCTTGATACCTAAAGAGTTTAGGAAAGTTTTCTCACGTCCACGGTGTTGGCAATAGCTAATTGCTTCTGGAGAAGGATAAACAGAGCAGTGCGGCTTTAGTGTGCTTAGAAGAGAAACATCAACATGTTCACGCTCAACCGTTACCACATCAGGATTGCCTAGTGCAGTAAAAAGAGACTCGCCTTCCATCTCTGGAGTGCGCTCAACAATTTCACCTAAGCCTTTAACGCAATCAGTACCTTCACCTGGCTCAGCCAGAAAAGTAAAACGGTGACCTTGAGGCCAACCAGCCAAAGCCATCATGCGTGCCAACTGACCGCATCCAACAATAGCAACGTGCATTATTCTACCTCAACAGGAACGCTGTCAGTCTGAGCTTTACGCCACTCTTGTAGGCGCTGGCTCAATTCTGCATCTTTAAGGGCTAGCATCTGTGCTGCCATTAGGCCTGCATTGTATGCGCCCGCACCGCCAATTGCCTGACAAGCAACGGCTACGCCGCGTGGCATCTGAACCATAGATAGCAGGCTATCTAGGCCTTTAATGTTTTTGCTGGCAACAGGTACTGCGATAACTGGCAGATGAGTCATAGATGCTGCCATACCAGCCAAGTGAGCTGCGCCGCCAGCACCTGCAATAATTACCTCAACGCCACGTGTGTGCGCTTCGGAGGCAAACTGGAAAAGACGCTCAGGCGTACGGTGTGCAGAAACCACTTTAGTTTCAAACTCTACACCTAGTTCTTCCAGTGGCTTAGTAGCCTCTTGCATGGTTGGCCAGTCTGAGCGAGAGCCCATGATGATACTGACGGAGACTTTACTCATTTTTGTTTACCTGTTTCCTCTTGGCTTAATGCCAAAAATTCAATAATCAGTGCGCTGAAAAATAGAAACCTTATCAACACGTTATACAACGTGATGCTATGTAAGTTAGCAATCATTGATAGGCTTTGGTTAGCGCTTGGAGGTGTTAAGAATATCGCTGCAGGTACCGCGATAAAGAATAAACACCGACCCCTAATGCTGCCAGTAGAATGGTACCACCAGAGGATAAACCCAACAAAACAGTGGTGGCTGTACCTAGTACTGCGCCCAAGGGGCGACATCATACCACCAAAGCTTGTAATAGAGGAGTCGTACTCGCGAAGTAGTTCAATTCTTGATCTGACAGATTTGCCTTCTTTATTCAAAAATAGAGCACTTTACTGTGTAAAGTGTATCAAAAAATGATAGTCGCTACTTGTTTCTTTCTTCTAGTAGGTCGGCTCTAGGTTCGTTCTTAATGTTATACGGATCGCTGATATCTGCAGTTATCGATAGGAGCTATATATGGAGTATACAAATGTAGTTTTATGTTAGGGAAAGCCCTCAAAACAGCTTCTCTTATAGTTGAATAAAACGATTATAGCTGATTGGGTGATATGAGGCTTTAGTCTGGATTATATGATCTATGACAATAGATTAGAAAAATAAGATTGTTTTTATGGGTGAAAAATAAGAATATCGAAGTAGAGTGAGTTAGTGTTTCTGATGATTTTATCTATAAAATCAATGAGATAATAAATAACTTGTACGTTTACCACAAAATAAAAAAAATACAGGGTAATCGGGAATGTTTAATAGTGAGACGCAATGTTGTGTAGCATTGCTTGTGTCTGCGGCTTTGTCCTATCCAGCTTATGCCGTCCCTACCGAAGAAGATTTTACGCTCCTTTCACTGAATGAATTGGTGGAATTGGAAGTGTTTACAGCAGCTTCCTTACTGCCTACACAGACCAAAAAAGCGCCAGGAACAGTTTATAGTTTTCATCGCCAAGATTTTGATTTGTTCGGAGTGCGTAGATTAGACGATCTGTTAGCTTTCGTTCCTGGACTTCAGCTTAATCAATATCGTAAGCGTCATCGCTCAGTTTGGGCCAGGGGGTTGTTAGATCGCTATAACGATAAAATGGTTTTGATGGTAGATGGCGTCCGAATTAGACATCTCTACTATGGTCATTTTTCATTAGGTGACAATCTACCTTTGGAATTGATAGAGAAAGTAGAAATTATTTTAGGTCCTGCTTCAAGTCTTTATGGGGCTAATGCATTTGGAGGGATAATTTCGATCACTACCCGCGAATTCTCAAATGCAGATCAGTTGGAACTGACGGCAGAGGTGGCGGATAACGATAGGAAAAAAGCGGGATTTCTCTATAACACTCCAGAAGTACAAATCTTTGCTAGTGCCCTTGATCAGGATGCTCCGTTTCGTGAAGACCGGAAAAGCTTTATTGGCGGTGATGTTTTACAGCCTCTAGATGAAGAATTCCAAAACCTGCACATTAAGGCTAGTCCAATGCCGGGCCTGACACTCCGCTTGATGTTGAATAAATCGGAAACTCCTTTCTTAAATATACCTACGACTCAAGATGCTTCTATTGATGAAGATTTTCTATCACTCTCTTTAGATTACCAATGGGGAGATCTACAAAGCGGGAGAGTCGAGAGCAAGCTTTACTATCAGGATGATAAGACGAGAGAAATTGAAATTGAGCAAGAAACTCGTGCCTTAGGCTATGAAGAATATCAGGATGCCACCATGGCAGGGGCTTCTTTTACCTGGCTTAAGGCTTTCGGTGATCATTCTTTAGCTGTTGGAAGTAGTTGGCAATATGAAAAAGCTAAACGCACTGATTTTGAGCGATTTTTTCACTTTAAAGATGGCTTTCTCAGTCCAACAGAGAAGGGTAATCTGCTGAATGAACCAGGGATAAGTAATAATGATTGGGCGTTATTCATTCAGGATGTATGGCAGGTAAATCCTGAGCTAGGTCTGACTTTTGGTGGTCGGTACGATCAGTTTGGTTCTTTTGGTGGATATTTTAATTACCGCGCCGCAGCAGTATACGCACCAGATGACCGTAATACTTGGAAAGCACAATACGGTACTGCAATTAGAACACCGACATTTCGTGAATACCTCAAAGTATTGGAAGGAACCAACTTCGAAGCCCCTGATGTGGAAGCTGAAGAAATCAAGTCGTTGGAGTTGGCTTATCAATATCAGTGGGGCCAAGCAAATATAAGCTTGAATCTTTTCCACAATGAACTTGAAAACTACATAAGTGAAGTGCCAACACCTGATATGGCGGATGAATATTTCGCTAATGTTGATGGCACTGTTCAAATGCGTGGAGCTGAAATGCTTCTTAACATGCGACCACTAGATCAAGTGAATGTTCGTTTAGCACTGGCTTACTTAGAAACAGATTCTGAAACAATAGAGTTACCTTATCTGGCTAGTTGGAGTAGTAGCTTTAAAGTTGATTACCTATATCTGTCTAATCATCTGGTTGGTTTTAGCTTAGTTCATAGTGATGTGCGTGAAGATACAAATAACTTTGAGCGCGACAATGCTGATGAGTTTGTCATCACAAATTTGTTTGCTTCAGGGGAATGGAAAGATGGATTGAGTTATCGATTTGGGGTGGACAATTTTTTTGATAAAAAGGTTTACGACCCGGCTGCCGATTTTGGTTCTCAGCATAATAATGAGCGCAGTGAACGGGAAATATGGTTCAGCCTGAAATGGAATAAAAATCTTTTATGATATTTCGCTGGAAGCTGTTCTCTTGGTTTAATCTCTTAACCATCCTGTTCTGTTTGGCGCTGGCTACCAGTGCTTGGGCTGATCATGGCGAAAAATTAGATCGTGTGAAAGCTGCTTTTATTTTCAATATTGCTAAATTTGTGAGTTGGCCTGATTCTCATTCAAACCAAGAGCATCTCAACATTTGTTTTTATCGTACCGATTTTATTGGTAAAGGGTTCGATTCAATTGTAGGTCGAGATGTACATGGGAAAGTCGTGAAGAGTTCTACTATTCAGGATCTAACCCATGCTAAATCGTGCAGTATCTTGTTGATCAGCAACGAAGAGCTTTCTCAATATCAGCTAGATTATGCTGCCAGTGGGCCAGAAGTCGGGCTGTTAACAGTTGCAGATCTTACCACTGATGTGAAGCAAGGATTGCTTCTGCCAGGGGTATTATTAAGCCTAGTAAGGCGGGGATCTAGTATCGGATTTGAAGTCAGCCTAAAGCAGGTTCATGAGCGTAAACTCCAAATGAGTTCGCAGTTACTTAAGTTGGCAAATATTTTGGATAAGGAGGATATTTAATTGTTAATAAATAGTCGCCTAATTCAGAAAAAGTTAGCGATTTTGTTGTTCTTAAGTAGCTGTATTGTGTTGTCGGTAGCAACGATTGGCTTTGCAATAAGTGATTGGATAAATTCACGTAATGATTTAATAAATCGTATCCAGTCTCAGGCTAGCGTGATAGGAAACAACAGCGCTGCAGCTTTGCTCTTTGGGGATCACCAATCTGCTACTGATACTCTTGCCTCCCTCAGAGGAGAGGTCAATGTGGTTGCAGCTTATCTTTATGATGCTGATCAAAATGTGTTTGCTAGCTTCAAGAGAGCTGAACATGAACCTTCAGTAATATGGCAAGCAGAAAAGAGTGGTCTTGTTGACGGTTATTTTTATACCAAGCATGAAATTAGCTGGGATCAGGAGTATCTAGGTTTTGTTGTCTTGTATTCCGAAATGGAAAGTTGGAAACAACAGCAACTTAAGCGAGTTGCTGTATTAGGGTGGTTATTTCTAGCTGCTTTATTACTTGCTGTCCTTATTGCCAGTACGGCTCAACGCGTAATTACCTCTCCCATATTAAAATTGGCAAGCACTGTCAGAAATATCACTAGAACTCGTGATTATAAGTTGAGGGCAGATAAAGCTTCTCAGGATGAAATAGGTGTGTTAGCTGATGACTTTAATGAGATGTTGCATCAAATTCAGCTTCGAGATAACGAGCTTCAGCAAGCTAGGGATAATCTAGAAGATAAGGTTAATGAACGTACAGATGAACTGTATGAATTAAATAAAAGGTTGGAACATCAAGCATTTCATGACCCATTAACGGGTTTGGCTAACCGAGCAATGCTAGATGAGACCCTGCAGGGTGCGATAAATTTTGGTCAACGTCATGGACAGCAACTTTCTCTGTTTTTTCTCGATCTTGATAGATTTAAAGGTATTAATGATAGTTTAGGGCATGATATTGGGGACAAACTGCTGATCAATTTAGGTCGTAAACTAAAACAAAACTTACGCAGCAGTGATACCTTGGTCCGTTTAGGGGGGGATGAGTTTGCAGTCCTACTGCAAGATACCGCACCCGATGTGGCCGCAGAGGTGGCTCAGAAAATTATAGATACCATAAGTGAACCTGCCGAAATCAATGGTTATAGCCTTCAAGTAACAACGAGTATTGGTATAAGTGTTTATCCTGAAGATGGGACAAACGCATCTACGATTTTAAAAAATGCTGATACAGCAATGTACAGCTCTAAAGAAGCGGGTCGTAATCAGTTTAGTTTTTATGCTCGAGAGATGAATGAGCGGACCGAGCGAAGGATGTGCTTAGAGAGTAAATTGCGTAAAGCTGTGAAGGAAGGCTGCTTTGATGTTTATTATCAACCTAAGTGGGATAGTCGTTCGTTAAACCCTATTGGGCTTGAGGCGTTGATTCGTTGGTATGACCCTGATGAAGGGTTTATCTCACCAGCAGAGTTTATCCCCCTAGCGGAGGACTGTGGGTTAATTGGTCAGATCGACAACTGGGTCATGGAAACCGCATGTCGAGAGTTATTAGAGTTATATGACGGAAAACCGACCCTTTTATTGTCTGTCAATTTTTCAGCTGCGCATTTTTTGCGTCAGGGTGTGTCTGAACAGGTTAGCTCTATGTTGGCAGAAACTAAGTACCCTGCTGATAAATTAGAGCTAGAAATTACGGAAACGGTTATAGCTTCAGAAATGGACGATATTTATGATCAATTATGTGAAATTCGTGAGATCGGAGTAGAAATATCAATAGATGATTTTGGTGTGGCTTACTCGTCACTAAGCCGGTTGAAACAACTGCCACTTAACACCTTAAAGATTGATCGGTCATTTATTCAGGATATAGGTCAGGATGATGATGACGAGGTGATTGTTCGCACTATAATTGATATGGCACATAACCTGAACTTGAAGGTTGTAGCTGAAGGTGTAGAGACTGAGACACAGTATCAGTTTGTGAATAAATATGGCTGCGATGCAGTACAAGGCTTTTTATTTGCACGCCCCCATCCAATATCAGAACTAAAGGCTGCGTTGAACGGAACAAACCTCAGTTAATCAGAGGGTTTTTGGAGCTGTTATCGATCTTTTTCTGTACTCGATTTATGCTGACCGAATAAAGTCATGTTAATTGATATGAAAAGGGGAACATAGTGCTCCCCTTTGTTGTTTATCTGTTGAGGCTTAGATTTTTACGATTTCAGCTTTCTTCGCTTTGAAACCGTCATTGATTTCAGAGCCTTTCAGCGTGATTACACCTTTACCTTTTATCTTAAGGCCGGATTTCTTACCACTGTCGTTATTTGCGGTTGTGCTGTTTTCGATGAGAGCTGCAACTTTACCTGCATCTTTAGCTTCTAGCACAATGCCTTTACCGCCGTTTTTGTCGGCATGACCAGAAGAGATCAGAGCGGTGAGGTTACCGTTTTCCTCTTCCGTCATTTTGAAGCCATCATCGGTGTTACCTGATGCAGCAGAGTCAATCACTGTGATCTCGATATCGCCTTCGCCTTCTTCGTCAAAGTCTAGGCCCTCATCTAGATTATTGTGGATAGTCGAAGAGTAAAGGACGGTCTTAATACTACCGTTACCTGCTTCATCGATATCAAAACCATCATCAAAATCGATACCAAACTCGTAAGCTTCAACTGAGCCGGAAGCATATAGATCGACTTCGCGTTCAAAGCATTTGTCATCAGCGGAACCGGCAATCTCAGCAGGTACTTTGTCAGCAGACATCTCGCCATCTTTAAATTCAGCTTCTACTGGGGATGGCAGAAGAGGTTGTAGAAGGTCTTTTTGGCAGTAACCACCATTGTTAGAGAAATCGACGTTGCTCACGTTAACAATCACGTCGCCATTCTGACCTTCATCCAGCTCAACACCGTCAGCGCCTACTTTGTTGAAGCGAGAGTTATGAGCGGTAAATAGTATGTTGCCTTCGTTACGTTCATCGACTCGAAGGCCGTCGCCATCTACTCGGCCATAGCCGACATTGTGGATGTTTAGGTTGTATGCATTTACTGCGATAGACGCTGGAGAACCACCGCCTTCGCCGCCTGCGCCTGCACCACAATCTTTAGCAATATCACAATCAGAGATGTGGATACCGTGATAAGCAACACCGCTAACTTCAACGTTATTGAGTGTCACGGTTAGGGTTCCAGTTTGGTTATCTCGTAGGTTAACGAAGATACCTTTACCAGCTTCGCCTGTTAGGTCACCGCGGTTTTGGATGCTAAAACCGCCAGGTCCTTCAAATTTAAGACCGCTGATATTCAGGTCCGCGCCTTGAGATATAGCCAGCAAATCGGTGTTTTTTGCAGTTTTGATGATCTGGCCGTTACCGTAGATCGCGATAGGTGCCTGACCAGTATAAGTCAGAGTGGAGTTGATCATGATATCGTCTTTGCTAGTAACAATGACGCTATCTGCTTTACCTTCAGCAACAGCGATCAGTGCTGCACGCATGGAACCTTCGCCGCTGTTATTACCATTAGTTACATGAATAGGGGCAGCGTAAGCCGTAGTTGTAAGCAAAGTTGCGCCAACAGCTAAGGCTAACGCTTTAAGAGGGTGAGAACCGTGCAGCATAGACATTGAAAATACCTTTATGGAAAGTCTTATAGATTTATGCCGCCAAAACTATCTATGCCGGGTGACGTTTAGATGACAGGTTTAAGAAGTTTTTGTGAGCGAAGCGTTACATTGAACTGTTATTGAGAATAGGAATCTGAATACTACCTTTTGTTCGGTAAAATTAGATCGAGTTGCAGAGTTGAAAACAGGGATGCTAACCGCATATAAATAGGCATCACATTCGTAACGTCATTGTGCAAAATTAATAAAAACAGGAGCTTAGAATGACAGTAGAAGCCACTGCAAATACGGCATCGAGTCAAACCTTGCAGAGTAAACTGATCGGGTTATCAGAGGCTTTAAAGCAGAAAGTCATTGGGCAGGAAGCCTTAGTTGAGCATTTGTTGATTGCATTGCTTACGGATGGCCATGTTTTACTGGAGGGCCCTCCAGGTTTGGCGAAGACGCGTACAGTTCATGCCTTAAGTGATCTGTTAGAAGGCGTGTTCCATCGTGCTCAATTTACGCCGGATCTACTGCCAAGCGATATTACCGGTACTGAGATCTACAACACACAAAAAGGCGAGTTTAGTTTCCGTCAGGGACCGCTGTTTTGTAACTTATTATTAGCGGATGAGATCAACCGTGCGCCAGCCAAAGTACAGTCTGCTTTACTAGAAGCGATGGCGGAGCGACAAGTCACGGTTGCAGGTAAAACTTATCCACTGTCTAAATTCTTTATGGTGATGGCGACGCAAAACCCGCTGGAGCAAGAGGGGACTTATCCACTACCCGAAGCTCAGCTAGACCGTTTTATGCTACATATCCGCGTTGACTACCCAGATCATAATCAAGAGAAAGAGATCCTGCGTTTAGTGCGTGACGAGCATAACTCCGAGTTAGCGGGGGAAGCCGCTCATATTGATGTTGCGCTGACCGAGCAGGAGTTATTCGCAGCTCGCTCCAGCATTATGCAGGTCTACATGGCGGATAACCTTGAGGATTATATGATCGCACTGGTGATGGCGACACGTAATCCAGAAGCTTACGGAGACGATCTGAAAGATAGTTTAGTCTTTGGCGCAAGCCCGCGTGCGAGTATCGCTTTGGATCGCGCTGTACGTGCTAAAGCTTGGTTGGCTGGACGTGATTTTGTAACGCCAGATGATATCCAAGAGATTGCTCCAAGTGTGCTAAGACATCGTATCGGCTTGAGCTATGTGGCTGAAGCGCGAGGTTTAGATAAAGATAAATTGATCGCCGAACTGATAAACCGCGTGGCGGTACCTTAGGGATCAATTTATGTTCTTAGGGGAAGCAAGCCCAAGGCCTGTGCCATCAGCACGGCACCTCATCAGTGTGGACGAACTTATTAGTTTACGGTTCTGGCCGCCTGCGCGACAGAATAGCCGTGAGCGCATGGCGATTCGTGAAGGTCATCATCTCAGTCATATTCGTGGTCGCGGTATGGAATACGATGATGTCCGTGAATATCAGCCGGGTGATGACATTCGTCATTTGGATTGGCGTTTGATGGCGCGTACAGGTGAAGCACATACCAAGCTTTATCGAGAAGAACGCGAACGCCCAGTTTTCCTGCTGTGCGATCTTCGCCACAGTATGCAGTTTGCAACTCGCGGACACTTTAAATCGGTGTTGGCTGCCTATGCCAGTGCGATGGCCCTCTGGACAACGCTGGCGAATGGCGACCGCGTAGGTGGCATGCTGCTAAGCGAGCAGCAAGAGCATTTGTTTAAGCCAAGTAATAGTCGTCAGCAATTGATGCAGATGATTACCGCACTATCTCAGGGTGTTGAGCCTACTGAGCAGACCACTGAACGATCCTTGGCACAGTCACTAGCGCGGTTAGAGTCGATCTTAAGCAGTGGCAGTATCCTCTATATTTTTAGCGATTTTCACGATGTTGATGAAGAAACCGAACTGCATTTGATGCGTCTGGCACAACGTTGTGAACTGAAGCTGGTGTTGATTTCCGATCCACTGGAACAACAACTGCCAAGTAGTGGGAAATCGTATCGTTTTAGCGGCTTAGGGCGTGAATTGTTGGTCTCTGCCAATCAGGCGCAACAGCTTAAATATCGTGGCCAGTTTCAGCAGCGATTACAGTTATTACAGAATCGGCACAACCTACGTGGCGTTGAATTTGCCCATTGGCAAACGGATCAGCATCCGCTGTTTCAGTTTGATTCCCAGGAGGTGAGCTAGTGGACTTTTCCCAGCTTCCCCTGCGTCCCATGCAGCAGCCAGAGATGATTGGCTGGTGGCCTTTGGCACCGGGCTGGTGGTTGTTAATTTTACTCAGTATCGGGCTATTTATTGCAGTGGTGTGGCTTGGCTATTACTACCTGAAGAAAATGCGGAACAACCCAAATCGTTGGGCGTTACAAGAGCTGAACTCCATTCAAGCGAAGTACCAGCAGCATCAAAATAAACGGCTTTTAGCCGAAGAGTGTAATGCACTGTTAAAACGCCTAGCGCTGACCTTGTATTCTCGCCAAGATGTCGCCGCGCTAAATGGAACCGCTTGGACTGATTTTTTAGCTAAGCAAAGCAGCTCGGATACTTTAACGGTGTTAGCAGTAGCGCCTTATCAAGCATCACCTGAGTATGATGCTGAAGCTTTGTTGAGTGCTTGTAGAGGTTGGCTAACTAATGCCAGAGGTAATGTTAGAGGACCTGCCGATGTTTGAGTTTGCTTGGTGGTGGCTCTGGTTACTTTTACCTCTGCCTTGGTTAGTAAGACGCTTTTCTAAGCCTTCAGCGGATCAGGGTGGGGCTTCACTGCATGTACCATTTCTTGACCAGATGGAACAAGCGGTAGGGCCGCAACAAGGAGTATCAACTCAGCAATCCTCTCCATGGCGACTAGTGCTGCTTTACCTTATCTGGGGGCTATTGATAGCGGCTGTAGCGAAGCCACAATGGTTAGGCGAGCCGATTCCACAGAAACTGGAAGGCCGTGATCTTATGATGGCGGTGGACCTGTCGGAAAGTATGTTGGAGCAGGACTTTGAGGTGAATGGCCGTTGGGTGAGCCGATTGGCGGCAACCCGATTAGTCGCCGGTGATTTTATCAAGCGCCGCGAAGGGGATCGTGTGGGCCTGATTCTTTTTGCAGAACAGGCTTATCAACAGGCGCCTCTGACCCATGACCGCGACACGGTTAAAACTTTGTTAGACGAAGCTCAAGTGGGTTTGGCGGGTAAAGCGACAGCAATTGGTGATGCTATCGGCTTGGCGGTAAAACGTTTCAAACAGATGGAAAGTGAACAACGCATTTTGATTCTGCTTACTGATGGTCGCAATACTGCGGGGGTGCTCAAACCTTTGCAGGCGGTGGAGTTAGCAAAATCTGAGGGGCTTAAGATTTACACGATCGGTGTTGGCGGCGGCAGCCAAGGTGGAGTTTTAGGCTCGTTCTTCGCGCAAGGTTCTGATCTGGATGAGAAGACACTCACGGCGATTGCTGAGCAAACCGGAGGGCGGTTCTTCCGTGCGTATGATCTGGATGAACTCGCAGAGATCTATGCTGAGCTAGATGAATTAGAGCCGGTTGAACAAGATTCCGAATTCTTCCGCCCTATTGATCCGCTATTCCACTGGCCGCTCTATGGCGCTTTTGTGTTGGCATTGATCCTAGCGATCAGCTTAAGAGGGCGTAACTGATGTTTTCTGATCTTCAGCTACAACAGCCACTTTGGTTGCTGATTATTCCTGCGGCGTTTGTGCTTATTTTGTGGCTGCAAAAGCGCAGAGCTGATGCCCAAGATTGGTCAGAGGTTTGTGATCCAGAACTCCTGCCGCTGTTAAAACAGCAGGGAGCACAAAAGTTAAAACGTAATTGGTTGCCGTGGAGTTTATTTGCTGCGGTGATCTTGCTAGCAATCGCGGCTACGCAACCGGTGTGGCAGAAGCAACCGCAACCGGTATTTAAGCAAAGTGATGCCTTAGTGCTTGCCTTGGATCTGTCAGCGTCGATGAATGCAACCGATCTAAAACCGAGCCGCCTGCAACGGGCTAATTTTAAGATTAAAGATCTACTCAAAAAGCTCCCAGATACAGAAATTGCACTGATTGTTTATGCCGGTGATGCCTTTGCAGTAACACCGTTAACCGAGGATAGCGATACTATATTGGCTGCTTTACCGGCGATGACCCCTGATATTATGCCGGTACAAGGAAGTCGGGCAGATCGCGCCTTAGTCTTAGCCGATCAAATGTTAGCGCAGGCCAATATTCAAGGCGGAAACATCCTATTGGTGAGTGATGAAGTCTCGCCTGCGCAAGTTGCAGCCGATGCCAGTCGTATTCGCAATCAAGGTCGTAAAATCTCTATTCTGGCCGTTGGTACGGCCGAAGGTGGGCCTGTACCTACCGAATATGGATTCTTACGAGATCAACAGGGCAATGAAGTTATTGCGACCATGAATATCGGGTTGATGACAGAAGCCGCTGGTCTAGGTGGTGGTCAGGCGCAGTTAATTAGTGTGGACGATCTGGATATCGATTATCTGATAGCTGGCCTTAAGTCTGGCGAGAATGCCGCCGTAAATGTCGATAAAGATATTGAACGTTGGGTTGCCGAAGGCCCCTGGTTTATCTTGCTGGCATTACCGTTCTTACTACCTCTATTTCGTCGCGGTTTGTTTAATCTGACGTTGCCTATTGTCGTAATAGCCTCTGCTGGCGTTTCCCAGCCAGCTAATGCAGATTGGTGGCAAGGGCTGTGGAAAACTCAAAATCAGCAAGCAGCTGAAATTTATCAACAGGGTGATAAAAGCGCTGCGGCGGAGTTGTTCACAGATCCGCGTTGGAAGCAGCTCTCGCACTATGAGAGCGGAGATTATCAACAGGCTTTAGACAGCCTGCCAGAGCCTGAAACTGTGAATGATTTTTATAACCATGCTAATTCACTGGCCAAGCTCGGGCAGCTGGAGAAAGCACTAGAAGCCTACGATAAAGCGTTAGCTGAAAGGCCTGATTTTGACGATGCTCTGCATAACCGTAAGTTGGTTGAAGAGTTGTTAAAACAGCAAGAGCAACAGCAGCAACAAGGCGGAGATCAGAACAAAGAAGACAAATCTGATCAGCAGAAAAAGGACGATAAACAGTCAGGCCAAGATTCTCAAAATGACCAGAGTAACGCTTCTGAGCAATCATTTGATCAGCAGCAAGAACAGCAACAACAGATGGATCAATCATCTTCATCCAGACAAAAAGATCAGCAACAGATGGCTGAAGAGCTCAAGGAGCAATTGGATGAAAAGCTAAAAGATGCTGAGCAGCAAGAACAGAAGCTTGATAGTACCGAACAATCTCAGCCTCTGGATGAAACCGAGCAATCTAATCAGCAGATGTTAAACCGAATTCAAGATGATCCAGCGGGTCTGTGGCGACGCAAATTTATCTATCAATATCGTCAGCGTTCCGAGCAGCCAGCAGCGGAGGATAAACTATGGTAAATGGAATTAAGTTATTTACCGCAGCAACACTTTTACTCTTTAGTCAGTTACTGATGGCTGCGATCAGCAGCGAAATTGATCGTAATCGTATCGAGCAAGGTGAATCCTTTCGCCTGATTCTTAAGATCACAGCGAATGAAGCGAACCAAGTTGATCTAGAGCCCCTACACAAGGACTTCCAGATTCTAGGGCGTAGTCATCAGTCCAGTACGACTTTCCAAAACGGTTCGCTAACAAGCACCACTAAACTGGTTTTAACCCTATTTCCTAAGCGAGCGGGCCAGTTAACTATACCTGCCTTGGAACTTGAGGGAGAGAAGAGTAAAGAACACAGCATTGAAGTTGTTGAAGTTAAGCAGCCTTCAGCTGTTGATGGTGGCGTAGAGTTCCTTTCTACCCTATCTGATAAAACCCCTATCGTTCAGCAGCCTATTATCTATCAATCTAGCTTGGTTCTGGGTCGGAAAATTTATGATGCTGGCATCCAAGAACCCCAAGT
The DNA here is from genome assembly GCF_047778065.1 of Neptuniibacter sp. QD72_48. Taxonomy (GTDB): domain Bacteria; phylum Pseudomonadota; class Gammaproteobacteria; order Pseudomonadales; family Balneatricaceae; genus Neptuniibacter. Next base: position 167,501 of record NZ_CP180547.1, read on the forward strand.
GACCGAGGGTAAGGCTTTAATTGAAGCCTTGGGTGAACAGCGTCAGTACGAGCAAGAACTTAATGGCCGTCGTATGCTTGTGATCGAGCAGGCATGGCTGATTACGCCACAACAAAGTGGCACTCTAAAAATCCAAGGGGCGCGTTTGAGCGGCCAAGTTCCAGATGGTCGACCAGATCCTTTTAGAGGCTTTAATACGAGAGCTGTGCGCAGAATCTTTGTGCCTGCAGAGGATTATGAAGTTCAGGTTCAGCCGATTCCTGCAGAGTTTACTGGCGAGCATTGGCTATCAGCGAAAGAGATCAATTTGGGTAGTGATTTTGACCGAGCTATCGACAGTTGGAAGCAAGGTGAGCCGGTCACAAGAACGTTGATCTTAGAGGCCACAGGCGTAAAAAAAGAGCAGTTACCTGAATTGGTATTACCGGAAGTACCAGGCCTAAAGCAATACGCAACCAAACCGCAAATCGAGCAGTACTACGTCGATGGTGAACTTACCCTAAGTCTTAAGCTTGAGGTCACTGTGATCCCTGAACGCGGTGGCAAAGTCACGTTACCCGAAATACAGCTTCCTTGGTGGAACACTGAGGCTAAGAAACAGGAAGCAGCGAGCATCCCTGCTATCAATATTGATGTTGAGGCGGATGCAACAGCCTTGGCTCCTAGCCCTCCGCCGCAGGTACAACAGCCGTTATCCACAACGCTATCAACGCAAGCGCCTCAGATCGTCGAAAATAGCCCTGTGGATAATATAAATAGCCAACAGGTTGTTGTGAACGAGAGTGAAGTATCACCTTGGTTAACTTTAGTTGTGGGTATCTTAATTGGGGTTATCTTATCCACAGTGGCATTTTTGCTATGGCGAAGACAGCAGCCACGACAGGTTATACAGGAAGAACCTAAAGCGGATAATTCGGCGCCAAGTTTTAAAAAGCTAAAAGCGGCTTGTTTAGCAAATAACGCCCAAGAAGCGAGAACAGAATTGATCATTTGGGCACGCCATCAATATGCAGGATGTAATCATCTGAATGACCTATCCGATAGAGTCAGCCCAGAGTTCAAACACGAGATCGAATTCCTCAATCGTAGCTGCTTTGCTAGTGATAACTTCTCATGGGATGGTAAAGGACTGTTGAAACAGGTTGAGGCTGAGAACAACCGTGAAAATCGGCTCGCGGCAGGGGAAGCTGGGTTAGAGCCACTGTATATGAGCTAAATCGGCTCGTTGTTCTACTTTGTTACCCAAAGCGGGCTTTTGCCCGCCCTTCTTTATTGATTACAACTTATTGATTTTCAATTGGTCCTGAACAGTTTTCGTGCTGTACCCAGCGTCTCATTGATATGACCGAAAAATGGCTCGGGGTATTCTTAGTATTCTGTATTTCCTGTGCTATACCTAAATAGGATTTCTTAAGGAACTTACCCAAAAATGGATTTTGTCACTTCTTGAATAACCACATTTATCCGTCAGATGTAGCTTATTTGCATAGATAATTTTGGTACGACTATGGAGTTGCGAAATCTTGCAAGGATGAATCAAGAGGTTTTAGTCACCATGCTAAATCAAATGTCGGTTTCCAAAAAAATCGCTCTGCTCGCTATTTCTTTACTCTCCCTTTTATTAATGACCTCAGGTCTAGCGATCGTATCTATGGATCAGATAGGCAAAGAACTCGATAGTATTGCTCACAAAGATATCCCCCTGATCGAGAAGATGACCAAAATAACGGAATACCAGCTTGAGCAAACTATTCATTTTGAACGTGCAGTTCATTTCGGAACGGTTGGGTTGTTGAAGAACGAGAGTGGTCAAAGCAGTGGTAGCTATCAGGACAGCTTTTCAAAGGAACAAGACAAGTTTATTGAATTTGGCCTCAAAGTAGATAAACACATTGGATCTACCAAAAAGCAGCTCTCGGCGATTATCGACTTGTCCCAGACCAAGAGTGGTGGGCTGATTCCAAAAGTCTACGCCAGTGAGCTGGATGAGTTCGCAATGCTAGCCGAGCAGTTAAAAGCGATTGAGAAAGAACATGAAGAGTTCCAACATTATGGCCTAGCTGCTATGAAAGCGATTAAGAACAGAGAGTTTGATCGTTCAGAAGCACTGGCGGTTCAAGTTGAAGAGGCTGCTGATCAGTTAACTAAACATCTTGAAGAACTATTGGCTGAGATAGAAAGGTTCACTCTTGAAGCCTCCGAGACAGCTTTGGCCCATGAGAAGTCTGCTTTAACCAACATAGTGGTAACGCTGATAGCAGCTTTAGCCATTGGGATCTCGTTGAGTATTCTGATCACGCGCAATATCACCAGTCGACTTAAATTATCCGTGGAAGGCATGAAGCATATCGCGGATGGGGATCTAACCCATGATGTTAAGAGCACAGGTGTCGATGAGATCTCGCAAATGTTGGAGTCTCAGGAGATGACCCGCCAAGAACTACAGAAATCGATTGGGCAAATCGTTGAAATCAGTAGCCAGCTTTCCGCGACCTCAGAGGAAGTTGCCACAGCGATGTCAGAAAGCAGTTGTCATGTGCAAAACCAACAAACTCAGACCGATACCTTATCTGCTTCTATGCAGCAGATGAGCGCTACATCAAATGAGATGGCGCATAACATTAATGAGGTAAATGATTCGGTTAATAGGGCCGATGGCGAGCTACAGGAGAGTAACCATATCTTAATCGGCACGGTTGAGAGTATTACTGAGTTATCGAATCAGCTGCAAAACTCAGCGGATACGGTGAAAGATCTAGATAGCAGCACTGTAGAGATCAGTACTGTATTGCAGGTGATTTCGGATATTGCAGAACAAACTAATCTTTTGGCACTAAACGCAGCTATTGAAGCGGCTAGGGCAGGTGATCAAGGGCGAGGCTTTGCGGTTGTGGCTGACGAAGTAAGGCAACTGGCTTCTCGCACGCAAAACTCTACAGCTGAAATATCTGAGATTATTAAACGACTGCAAGATGGGTCAACACGCGTAGTGAACTCTATGCAGCAAACCCAAAAGAAAGCGATTTCATTGGTTGAAGGGGCTGAAAAATCAACGGATTCCCTATCGAAAGTGGTCGATCAATTAAGCCATATCAACAATATGATGAGTCAAATAGCGACCGCTGCTGAAGAGCAAAGTCTGGTAAGTGAAGATTCCACCCGCACTGTGACCGATATTAACGACCTAGGGTACCAGAACGCTGCCAGTGTTGAGGAAACCTCTCAGGCCAGTTTAGATCTAGCCAGAATGGCGGAAGGGCTGAATCAAACGGTGAGTGCTTTCAGGGTGTAAAGGGAAAGAGCCTAAAGCACGAAATAAACAGAGGCTAATCTTTTATCGATAATCCTCTGTTCTGAATTTACCGGAGCTTAGTAATTCTGCGGGAACAAAGCGCGTTTCGCTTCTTCGTCCATTTCAGATTTAAATTGGATATCACCGCTGATACTTCTGGCTTTGGCGACTGCTGGGCGGGCATCTACCGTTTTGAACCAGCGTGATAGGTTAGGGAATTTCTCAAGCTCGTTCTCACCTAAAACTGGTAGCACGCGGTCAATCCAGCCCCAAGCAGCAATATCTGCAATGGTGTACGCCTCACCCGTGATATAGGTATTGCTAGCCAATTGATCATCCAGCACTTGATAGTGGCGGGCTGCTTCACGGCGATAACGATTGATTGCATAAGGTAGGTTCTCAGGTGCAGCGCGCTGGAAATGTACCGCTTGACCCGAATAAGGCCCAAGGCCTGATGCGATAAACATCAACCAAGAGAGTAAGTTTGCCTTATCTTCGGCATTCCCCAGAAAAAGATTATGTTTTTCGGCGAGGTAGAGAAGGATTGCTGTGGAATCAAAGACCTTTGTACCTTCATCATCAATGGCAGGTACTTTTCTATTTGGATTGATTGCCGCGTATTCCGGACTGTGTTGTTCTCCTTTTAAAGTATCCACAGGGACTAATTCATACTCTAGTCCAGCTTCTTCAAGAAAAAGAGCGACCTTCATTGGATTAGGGGTAGGGTGAAAATAGAATTTAAGCATAAGTTTTTTAACCTGTTGAGTTAACGTAAATTGAGATGGCTTGTATTTATTGTTCAGGGGTTTAGCTTTAGAACTTGATCTATATCCGTAGCTTGATGCCTATCGCGTAGTTGCTCCCAGGCTTCGCCCCAAGTGCGATTGACGATACGGCCACGCTGTACGGCTGTGCGTTGCGAGATCTGTTCGGCCCAGCGTTGCAGGTTGGAATAGCTATCGACATCTAGAAAGGTGGCGGCACTGTATTGGTTTCCGCGGACGAGCTCGCCGTACCAAGGCCAAATAGCAATATCTGCGATGGAGTAGTTTTCGCCCGCTATATAGGGATGGTCCGCCAGTTGTTTATCCAGCAGGTCTAACTGACGTTTTACCTCCATAGTAAAGCGGTCTATGGGGTACTCGAACTTTTCCGGGGCATACGCGTAAAAGTGTCCAAAGCCGCCCCCTAGATAGGGTGCAGAACCCTGTAGCCAAAACAGCCAATTCAGTTGTTCTGTCTGTTCGCTAGGGTCTTCTGAGAGGAAGTAACCAAACTTCTTGGCGAGATAAAGCAAGATAGCACCCGACTCAAATACGCGAGTTGGCGTCGCCCCTGAGTTATCAACAAGGGCTGGAATCTTAGAGTTGGGATTGATATCCACAAAGCCTGATGAGAACTGATCTCCTTCACCTATCTGAATCATGTGGGCATCGTATTCTGCCTGTTCAACGCCTGCTGCTAGCAGCTCTTCAAGCATGATGGTGACTTTCTGGCCGTTAGGCGTTCCCATCGAATACAGTTGAAGTGGGTGTTTACCTTTCGGCAGTTCAGCTTGATGAGTCGCACCTGATACTGGGCGATTGATACTTGCCCACGTGCCACCGTTTTCCTCTTCATGCTTCCACACTTTAGGTGGGGTGTATTGTGCGTTCATAAGACTTCTATCCTTATCAGCTGATCTAAAATTAAATTGAACGTCCGTTCATCTATTTTTATCCTAACTGGACTTGAACGGGTGTTCAAGCTAAAATTTGAACAAATGTTCAATCTGAAGTTTTAATCATGGCTAATACTCTGAAACATGACCGTTCTGAGGTGCTGGATAAGGCAACGAATCTTTTCTGGGAAAAAGGTTTCCACGCTACGTCTATGCGTAATTTGCAAGACCATATTGATATGCGTCCGGGCAGTATCTATGCCGCATTTGGCAGTAAAGAAGGGTTGTTTAAAGAGAGCTTAAATCACTATGCAAAAGCCAGCTTAGAGCGATTAACTGAAAGCACTAATACGTCCGAATCCCCGCTTGGTGCACTTAAAGCATTTATCAAAACTGTGGTTTTGAATTGCCGAGAGGATACGCCCAGTGAGATGTGTATGTTGGTAAAAGCGATTGCTGAACTGACAGAAGAAAACGGAGAATTGTTAGATGAGGCGAAGGGGCTTCTGAAGGCTGTAGAACAGGCGCTAACGCAACTGATTGAACAAGCGCAAGCGGCAGGCGAGGTCGATTCTTCAAAAGACGCAGCCCGCCTTGCTCGCTATATCCAAATGCAGCTCATAGGCCTGCGCGTATATGCACGGGTTTCACCTGATGAAGATGACTTGGTTGCAATGATCGATGATTCCATTGCTTCGATGGTGTAAAGCCGCTTTATTGAAACTGGGCGACAGCCATTAGCTGTTCGCCCTATCTCTTCAGATATAACTTAGCAGCGGAAAGCTCCGCAGGTTCGTTGTATCTCTTGTACTAATCCAGATAATTCATCTTGGCTGCGGTTAAGAATTTGCATTCCATCTACTGTCCTTGTTGCTGCATGGCTGACTTGTTCTATATTGCTCCCCAGTCTTTCTGCGGAGGTTTGTTGTTCCTGCGTAGCGCATGACATTTGTTCGCTCATAGTGGCAATGCTGGCTACTGCATGATCAATCTCTACTAGCTTGTGATTGAGCTCTGTAATCTGCTCGACGCCTTTAATGGCGTTTGTTTGGCTACTAGCCATCGTTTTTACTGCTTCAGAAACACTATCTTGTAGTTTAAGAATAATGCTCTGTATCTCTTGGGTAGAGTTTTGGGTGCGTTTAGCGAGATCCCTTACTTCATCTGCAACTACAGAAAATCCGCGGCCAGTCTCACCTGCTCGGGCGGCTTCAATAGCGGCATTCAGTGCCAGTAAGTTCGTTTGATCGGCAATATCGCTAATCACTACCAGTACTTTTGATATGTCACTGGTTTGTTCACTCAACCTATTAATCGTCGTTGCAGAGTTTTCTACATCTTTAGCAAATGCTTTAAAGCTCTGCTCGCATTGGCTGGTGGTAACCAGACCCGAATTGGCTTGTTCCTGTGCTTCAGAGGTGGCATGAGCCGTTGTCGCAGCACTTTGCGCTACTTCTGATACTGATTGTTGGGTTTGGCAAACGACTGTTGCCATATCTTCAGTGCTGATGTGCTGACTACGGCTATCCGTATCTACCTGAGTGACTACTGAGCTAAGTTGGGATTCAACGTGTTTCAGTTGTTCAACATTGAGTAAAAGCTGGGATACAACACATCGGGTTTTCTCAATGAACTGGTTACAGTTTGTCGCTACGTCACTTATCTCATCATTACCATCTACGGTGATTTTCTGCTTCAGATTAGCATCCCCTTGACCTAACTTTTTCATGGCTGATGCGACTAGCGCTATGCGCTTTTGGATACTGAAAGCAGTCATACTTGTGAAGGTAAAACCGATGATGATAATCAACAGAGCCATGACCAGCATGATGTTCTGCTGGCTTTGAATATGTTGTTTCACTTCCGGTATTTGGATAGTGGCTAAGTCTGAAAGTTCTTTTTCGAGTTCATGTGCGGTGTTTCGCAGATCCTTTCGAATGCCTTTCTGGTGAGAGGTGCCTAGTTTTTCAGTTAGCTGGACGTATTGGTTAAAGGTTGCTGAGTATAGGGCTAAGTCCGACTTCAGTTGCGTGAATTGCGCACCAAATAAATGACTGTTTTGTTCTAGTTGAATTGTCAGAGAGCTGTATGTGTCGTTAAAACTGCTGACATACTTTGCTTCTTTACGCAGCATAAAATCTTTTTCGTGGCGGCGTAAAGACAGAAGCGTATTTTGGAATACTGGTTGATCCTGTAGCGCAGCAGAGACTTTGTGCGCGGAGCTTCGAAGTTTGCCTAATGCACCTTCGTTTTTGCTTAATCCAAGTGCCTTTTGAGTATTAACAAAACTCTTAAACTGATTGTCGTAGGTTGTGAGTAATTGTTGAAATTTGTCATGTTTAGCACTGAGTCCTAACGCTTGTTTTAACTCTTCTAATGCATGTGATCGTTGTTCCAATGCGGTAACGCCAGTATCAAATCTTTGTACATATTTAAGATCTTTACGCTCGAAGAAATCCTTTTCGTTACGTCTTAAATTCAGTAAATCCTGTTGTACATAGCTGAGTTCTAGAATCGAAGCTTTCAGTTGGCTAATGTTATTCAGAGAGTAATGGTTGCTACCCATGATTAGCAGCATACCAACAACAAAGAACAGCGAAATTAATAACAGTTTTATTTTTATAGTCATATCAACACCTTACATCTTAAAGGGTGTATTTGCTGGTCGTGATTTAACGACTAGCAGGCAGAGGGACTGCTGTGCATTGAGATATGTGTGCATAGGGTTACCATTAAAAAGGCAACTATTCAGTCCAAGGGCTTATCGAAAAGGCTCTATCCGATGTTGGAATGAGCTGAGGATTGCTTTTGGGGAGGGCGGTCTATTCGGACGATTTTTGTGTAACTGTAACTTTGAGCAAAGTGCTGGGTGACGATGGCTATGGGTTGGTACAGCAATGCTGAATTGGGGATATCATCGAGTTGTAAGTTATCAAAATGGTTTTCGAACGCTACATTGGAGCGGTGGTTATTATGAATATTAAGCTTACAGTGAGGTGGTTCGGAGTATGTGTTATTGGATAGTTTAGGTGATTGGCATATACAAAAGGGGGAAAGCACTTCTGTTGATAGCAACAAGCAGCATATCAGTATCAAAAATGGACTATTCTGACTTTTGAGCAATAGAGCTACCTTTCCCTTTTTGAGTATCAAATATTAGATAATTTGTAACAAAATCGTCATATTTGAATAATCATACTAGATAAAATTGTACTAGGGCTCAAGGGGTATATAGGCAGTAAACAACAGATGATTGTATGTTTGCTGCCTATAGCACTTAGCGTTGTTTCTAAGCTTGCAAATAGACTGTTGATTATTCAGACATTTTCGACGCTACTACCGTTAACTACTCGGTTGCGTCCCATTTCTTTTGCCTCGTACAGTGCTGCATCAGCTAATTGAATTAATTCCCTGGGTGAGTGATCAATGGCTGCTTCAGCCAAGCCGAAGCTAGCTGTCACTTGATCGACCTCTTCAAACATTTCTGCTGCGATGGCAGTGCGAAGTTTTTCTGCTAAGCGGTAAGCCATTTGTGCGTTTGTTTCAGGTAAAAGAATCATAAATTCTTCACCGCCCCAACGACCTATTTTGTCTGTTTTACGGGTGTTCTCTCGTAGTATTTGTGCAAATCTTTTCAGCACAGAATCGCCACAGAGGTGGCCGTATTGGTCGTTTATCTTTTTAAATAGATCGACATCCAATAGCAGAATTGAAAGTGGGCGTTTGAAACGTTGGAGACGGTAGATCTCCTCTTCCAGTAACAGCTCAATGTGTAGACGGTTGTTTAACCCAGTTAGAGCATCGGTTGTAGATAGGATGGATAACTCTGTATTCTTGCTATTGAGCTTTTCATTAAGTTGATTCAATTGCAGTTCAGCAGCTTCACGTAGGTTTATTTCTGACTTCAGCTGTTTATTCAGTCGAGATAGTTTCCAATTCCATAGCGTGATTATCGTGATAATGAACAACGCGGCAAATACGAGTTTCCAGATCAGTTCATAATTAGCATCGTGTTCAAATTTAACCGATACCCAGCGTTGGAATACTTTGGAGTGCTCCTCTTCTGTTATGTATTCGGTGGCCTTGTTGAACATGGAAAGAAGCTCAGGGCTATCGTTACGGATGGCGACTGCCAGTTTCCAGTCCTCATCTAAACGGCCTCCTATTTTTAAATTTAGGAAACGGTGTTTACGAATCGCATGGCCCACGGGAGCTATCGCCCCGATTAAACCGAAAATTCTACCTTCCTCGACAATGCGTAGACCGTCAGCGACGCTATCTACTTCAATTACATTTATCTTAGGGTAATCTTGCTGGAGTTTGCTAAGTAAACCGTAGCCTTTAGGTACCCCGATGGTTTTATCTTTGAGTGATTTGAGGCCATCAACAAATAGAGAGTCTTCCTGAATCGCGATGACTAAAGGTAAGCGCAGGTAGGGCTTAGTGAAGTTTAATTGTCGTTTAGCTTCAGCAGTTTCGAAGGCCGCGGACATGATGTCACAGCGTCTATTCTGGGCGTATTCTAGGGACTGTTGGCTACTTTCTGTTGGTAGCATTGTCATGCCTATACCAATCCGATCGGCCATTAAATTCAGGTAGTCGGCAACCATGCCTTCATGACGCCCTCCTGATCCGATCTGTTCTAAAGGCATCCAATCTGGGTTGGCACAAAATGTTATGCCAGGCTGCTTTTCTAAATAGGCCTTTTCTACGGCCGTTAGGCTAAGACCACTACCAGGTCTAGCGACATAGTTCTCATTGCCCATCCAGCGCTGAGAAATAGCAGCGACTTCATCTCTGGTAAGGGATTCAATGGCACGATCCATAATTCGTTGCAGGATAGGCCAATCTGAACGAACACCAATGCGTAGATTGGCTAGATCAGGTTTGCCTACATCTACCTCACCCGATACGGTGAGGTCATTCATCAAATTTTTAGCGATAAGGTGGTTAAATACAGCTGCTTCTCCCAATGCTGCGTCGGCCTTACCAATAGAGATTGCCTTAAGGCTTTCAAGTGCATCGGTTACAAGATGTTGTTTAATTTGTGGGTATTCGTTGGTCAGGATCTCTTCGTAGAAAAAGCCTTTTGGTATAGCCACTGTTTTGCCGAATAGACTTTCAATAGATTCGAATTTAGCGCTTTTCTTACTAACAATAACATTCGGATTGACTGCATAAGGGCGGGTAAAGCGGATATATTTACGACGCTCAGCGGTATTGACGATATTGAGCATCATGTCTAATTCACGCTCCTTGGTCATCGCCAAGAAATCATTCCAGTTTGGTCCACTGACATACTGGATCCTAAAACCGGTTTTCTTGGCAATGAGGTTCATGACATCAATAGAAAAGCCTTTCGGTTTGCCTTGTTCGTTGTAATTGAAGGGAGGCCAGGCCATTTCGTTATGTACCCTTAGGACAGGGTTAGCCGCGAGGAATTCTTGTTCTTCTTTATCTAGATGAAGAGTCTGGGTTCTTTGTAACCCGCCTTCTAGCCAGCGGCGGCTTAGCCGATCTCTTTCCTCTTTGGTAACTGATTCAATCGCTTTTTGCATAATAGAGCGAAAGATAGGCCAATCATCTCGTACCCCTATACGTAAAAGATTGGCAAAGCGGGGATCATCAATACCGCCAACGATTTTGAGGTTACTCATCAGATGTTTTCGGATTAGGTGGTTTTGGACTGCAATCCCACCCATGGTGGCATCGGCCCGGCCAAAGGCCACTGCTTTAAGGCTATCTACTTGATCTTTAAGTAGTAATAGCTGAATACCTGGAAAATGCTTTTCGATAATTTCTTGGTAGAAGAAGCCTTTAGGAATAGCAAGAACACGGCCATTCAAATCTCTCAGATCCCGTACTGTACGATTATCGTCTCGGACAACAATCCCTGATGGGTTATTTACATAAGGGTCGGTAAAGAGAATGTATTTGCTGCGATCATCTGTCTTGATGATATTGAGCATCACATCAAGCTCTTTATGATCCAGCATAGTTAGAAATTCACCCCAAGTAGGGCCTGTTACGTAATCAACTTCTATACCGAGCTTTTCTGCCAGAAGGTTCATGAATTCAACAGAATAGCCTTTAGAACGACCGAATTCGTGGTAATTAAAAGGTCCCCAACTGACTTCGTTATGGACTCGAATTTTCTGATGGTTGAGCAGCCAAGTTTTCTCTTCCTGTGTCAGAGGTATCTCATTTGCCTGAACAAAAAAACTGGATGTCAGTAAGATTAATGAGAAAAGAAAGGTGAAAAGTGATGTCTGCCGTAACACGAAGATAATCCCTAAAACTTATATTGTTATTGTATTGGGACTCTATCTATATCATTAAATGGTGGGGTTTGAAATTGCCTACTGCATTAACGGTTCTTTGAGTATAACGAGGGGCATGGATTATTTTGTCGTGGCATCAGACTAAGAATGGGCGAGATTGCTTCTCGCTCCCCTCTTTGCTTGATGTGGGTGGTCACAGGATTACTCAATACTTCCTCTTTCTGCTCGGCAACTACGGCAAAAGCATGTGCTTCGGTCTTCAGGACAGAATATTTGTTGCCATTTATTTTTTCTATTAAAAACAACCATTGCTAGCCACAATGTACCTACAAGGAAAAAAGTACCCAAAGCTATAAGCCCCTCTAGCGGAAAATTGTTTAAGCCTTCTAACATATTTAGCTAATCCTAGTGTATGTCTAATTTTTATTTTTATGACACTGTCACATATGATCTTGTGATATGCATGCTTGGATCTGATCCGAAGCAATAACAAAAAATTACTCTTTGAGTCTGGTTGTTACAATTATTCTGGCTGTTGTGAGAGTAGATCTTTGATTTAGATCAATGAGGGTGAGGCGATGGTTTTAAGAAAGGAGGGCTTAAAGATGATCCAGAAAGCCCTATAGGAGAAATTAAGCAGCAAACAGTTTCGGGTGTTTTTTATTTTTAGGTAAAAAATACTCAGGAGGATGAGGTTTGCTGTAATACCAGCCTTGGACAACTTGGCAGCCTAGATCTTTGAGCATCTCAACCTGCTCTACGTGTTCTACACCCTCAGCAATTACCCCTAAACCAAGGCCTTGAGACATGGCAATAATCGCTTTGACCAATGATTTATCACTTTCGTTTTCTGTAATGGAACGAATAAAGCTTTGATCAATTTTAATGCAATCGCATGGTAAATCTTTTATATAACCTAAAGACGAGAAGCCTGTTCCAAAGTCATCGATAGAGACCCGCACGCCTAATTCTTTGAGCTCGCTTAATACTACAGCTGCTTTCTGAGGATCATGGACCAAGAAACTTTCTGTTATCTCTAGTTCGAGCATTGTTGCTGGGATTTCATATTGGGCAATCGCCGCTTTTACGTCTGATACAAGATCAGTACGCGCAAGTTGAAGGGCTGATATGTTCACCGCGATATAGTTCGTTTCCACACCAGTATCTAGCCAGTTTCTAAGTTGCTTCGCAGACTGATTTAGGGCCCATTTACCTAAGTCCGAAATCAAACCCGTTTCTTCAGCCAAAGGAATAAATTGAGCAGGTGAAATATAACCTTTTTCTTTGTGTTCCCATCTTGCAAGGGCTTCATAACCGATGGTTTTCCCCGTGGTGATATCTACCTGAGGCTGATAGTGCAGTTTCAGCGCTTGCTCTTGCATTGCTTGTCGCAGAAGAATTTCAAGTTCTTGTCTTTCTTTAGCCATATCAGACATTTCGGAAGAGTAGGTTCTATAAACTCCGCGGCCGTCTGCTTTTGCCTGATAGAGAGCTGCATCAGCGGCCCGTTTAAGTTCGTCTAAATTCCTACCATCCTTAGGCGAGAATGCTATACCAACACTCAAACCAATGTAGGATGTGCAGCCCTCTAGGTTATAGGGTGCTGAAATTGTTTTAATTAAGCGCTCTGCCAAGGTATAGATTTCGTCTTCGTTGTCGTAATCATCGACAAATACAGCAAATTCATCCCCGCCAATTCGGGCACAATAATCCATGTCACGAATCTGGCTTGAGAGGCGCTTTGCACAATCGATAATTAGTTGGTCGCCGTATTCATGGCCCATACTGTCGTTGATATTTTTAAAACGATCTAAATCCAAATAGAGCAGAGCTGATTTGCGTTTACGGCGCATATCTTTAGGTAATAAGTGATCTATCAGACTCTCAAAGAAAAACTTGTTAGGAATACCGGTTAAGCGATCATGATTAGCGAGCTGGGTTAGCTGTTCTTGTGCCTGCTTAACTTGGCTGATGTCATTTAGCACTCCAACATAATATTGGTGGCCAAAATCATCCTCAAGTGTGGTGATTGAAAGTAGTTCGGTAAAGTGAGTACCGTCCTTACGTTTATTTACTATCTCACCTTTCCAGCTGCCACGTTCGGAAATGCCCTTCCACATATCGGTATAAGTTTTACGAGGCGTTAATTCCGATGCGAGTAACTCTGGACCTGAGCCCACTACTTCTTGACTGGAATAACCAGTAATGCGTTCAAACGCAGGGTTTACGGAAACAATTTTGTTGTCAGCATCTGTGATCATGATCCCTTCAGCAGTGTTCTGATAAACAGCTGCGGAAAGCTTGATAGAACGGTGATCAGCGATCTGCTTACTGATATCAAAAAATGAGATCACTGCGCCAGTGATTTCACCGTTAGTGATGATTGGAGCAGCTTTTCGATGCACCGGAATACAATCACCATTGTCTTTGATAAACCAATCATCGGAAGATAAGGACGCTCCGGTTGATAACGTACTCTCTATACTGGAATTGCTTTTAATCAGGCTTTCCCTTACTGGGTTCGTGCGATACCAAGTATCCTGGATGGAATGTCCGATTAGTTTATCCGTGCTATAGCCTAAGATTGCCGTTGCAGCCTTGTTGACAAAGATCTGCTTGCCTTCAGCATCTAGTTCAACAATGCCGTCACTGATACTTTCAAGGATTGTATCATTACGGGTTGCTAGACGATGGGCTTGATCTCGCTCGGTGATTAAGATCTCTTCAGCTTTTTTCTCGGCACTGATATCAATATGTGCGCCGACAATACGATAAGCTTCATTAAGGTCAGTATAAAAAACAGAAGCTTGTGCTCTCATCCATAGAATATGACCGTTTTTATGAGTAAGACGGTAATCTAAAGATAAATTTTGATATTTCTTGGCTAAGCAATTTTGAATATAGTCTTCAGCACCTTGAAGATCGGCAGGGTGGATATTGGAGCGCCACTCAGAAATATTATGCTCAAATTCGCCGGGCATATAACCTAGTTGCGCTAGCCATACATCGGAAAACTTAACTGAGTTACTTCGTAGATCCCAATCAAACAGGCCTACATTGCCTTTTTCCGTAGCCGCTCTTAAGAATACTTCATGTTCATGAATACGCTTATTACGATGTTTCTTCCTCATGCCTTGCCAGATTGCTAGAGCCAAAGAGCGTGCAAGAACAATTTGCTCTCTGGACGGTCGTTCTTTTAGCTCCAGAGAGAAAATAACAGGGATATCATCATTATAAATAATTGGCAGACTGAGTAGATGTTTGTTGCTTGTCTTTGGGTAAAGCTTCAAAAAATCACGTTTGTTTTTTAATACATAAGACAGTATTTCTGGATGCTCTAGTTCCAGTGCTTTGCAATCTTCGTCGAGGAAAATATCTGGGCAATGAGAGTAATTAAGCCAAACCTGACGTGCGTTGAACATCAAACTAAATTCGGAAAGGCACTTCTGCAAATAGGCTAAATCGCTGCGTCTATCACCAATGGATATAATGGAATCCAAAGAATGGAGGGCTTTCTGATAGTTAATATCACGAGCTTTACTATCGTCTTTTACCTTAAAAAGGTAGAACGTTATTCCGCCAACCAACAGCAAAAATGCGGTGGTGAGTAGAAGCAGCAATTGTGTATCCATATCAAATAGCCTGAAGCATCGATTTTAGATCCGTCACAAGGTTTGTCAGTTCAACGGATGAGTCTTTCATACGTTTGGCGATGGCATGGTTTTCAGAGGTTACATCTCTGATGCTTTCAATATTTCTACTCACTTCATCTGAAACCGAGCTTTGTTCCTCAGACGCTGCGGCTACTTGGGTACTTAGATCCGTGATATTGAGCATGGCCGCATTAACTTCATCAAATGATTGCCCAACCCCTTCTGCACGTTGGATATTGGCTTCTGCATGGCTACCACAGCGTTCCATAACATGAACAGTTTCAGATACCTGATTTTGGATCGCTTCGATAGTCGATCTGATTTCGGTCGTGGATTCTTGTGTCCGTTGCGCCAAAGTACGTACTTCATCGGCAACTACGGAGAAGCCTCGACCTTGATCGCCTGCACGAGCCGCCTCGATTGCTGCATTTAAGGCGAGTAAGTTTGTCTGCTCTGCAATTTCTGTAATGATGTCGACTACTTGTTCAACGGCTTGAGCTTTGGTTTTAAGCTCTCCGGAAGATTCTCCTGCGAGGCGAACTTCCCCAACTAGGTCTTTGATGCCGCCAATCATCTCCTCAACAATACCTTTACCGCCATCCGCTAGGTCAGCCGTTTGGCTTGTGGCATGGGATGTTTGCGAAGTGTTTTGCGCTATTTCATGAGCTGTCGCTGACATCTCTGTGGCGGCACTGGCCAGCATATCGGCTTCAAGATTTTGTTTTTCTATACCATTTGAGGTTTGATCGATGGAGGATAGGGTTTGATCCATGAATTGGGTTAAAGTGGTGATGCTGTCTTGAACTCGACCAATTACGGTTCTGAGACGGGCCTGAAGCATCAAATTAGCCATATCTGCACATCCCACCTCATTCATATGGCCTGACATCACATATTGAGCGAGCGCATTGTCATAGACGTCTACAGCATTATCTTTCAGATGCTTTAGTGGTTTTAGAATAATTGCCTGATATGAGATAAACGCTAGCGCAATCGCAGCGATGATCCCTGCTTGCATATAATCAGACAGTGGAAGAAATACAGAGACTAGAGCACAAAGGAAAGCCATCAGGCCTGTGATCATTAGTCGGCTAGATAGACTGTATGGTTTTATACTGACTTTTTTGGTGCGCAGTTTAGTGTAAACGGCTTCGGCACGTTGGATTTGGGCATCAGTTGGTCGGGTCCTTACGGATTGGTAACCGATTTTACTTCCGTGTTTATCAAACAGCGGCGTAACATAAGCCTGTACCCAGTAATGGTCACCATTTCTACAACGGTTCTTTACTAAACCCATCCAAGGGCGATCATCTTTGGCGTGTACCCATAAGTCGCCAAAGGCTGCCGGCGGCATATCTGGGTGTCTCACAATACTGTGATTTTTACCGATTAACTCATCAACGTGATAACCCGCAACTTCGCAAAAAGCTGGGTTAGCGTAAGTGATAACACCCTGCAAGTTAGTGGTGGATATCAGGCGTACGCCTTCAGGATACTTCTTTTCGATACCGGTACAATTCATGTACAGCCTCTTGTTTATGCGCCAGTCCGATTGGTCGGTTTGTTTCCTAGGGGAGCAATGAAATCGGGCAATTATAAAATCTTTCGTTTATTGAGTAATTGCGCCATGTCATGTTTTTGCAGTGCGCAAAAGATGGCTGTCCTGTCTTAGATCAAAAGGACTTTCTGATATTGCGCTGCACAAGTGATGTGCATGTTTTTAGTTTTTTCTCATAAATAAAACGAAATTGGGCGAACTGCCTATGTTTGTATGGATTTTAGAATGGGTGTAGTCAGTGTCATAAATATAAAGAATGGGAAACTGATTCAGTTGGGCTACGCTTATCCTAGTCACCTTGTGTGGAGAAAAATATGAGTATCAAAGTAGCGATATCCCAAAAGCCACCTGTTTTGTTGAATCTTGAAGCGTCACTAGCAAGGGCTTTGGAAACGATAGAGGAAGCGGCGAATAGTGGTGCGAATATTATTGTTTTCCCTGAAGCATACTTACCTGGTTATCCAACTTGGATATGGCGACTGAGCCCGGGCAAAGACATGGCTTTGGGTAACACTATTCATGCGAAATTGAGAGAAAACTCGGTTGATATCCAGGCTGGTGATTTAGATCCTCTCTGTGAATCAGCGCGCCAGCATAATATGGTCGTTGTGATGGGCATGAATGAAAGAGATACAACCTATAGTGGTACCACACTTTATAACACGCTAGTTGTAATCGGGACTGATGGACAAATACTCAATCATCACCGAAAAATGATGCCCACAAATCCTGAAAGAATGGTTTGGGGTATGGGAGATGCTTCTGGGCTTAAGGTTGTAGAGACTCCATACGGTAGGTTGGGGACTTTAATTTGTTGGGAAAACTATATGCCACTGGCGCGCTATGCTCTGTTTTCTCAGAATATCGATATATATATTGCGCCTACTTGGGACAGTGGAGAGATTTGGATCTCCTCCATGCATCATATTGCTCGAGAAGGTGGGTGCTGGGTTCTAAGTACAGCGACGGCTATGACCGGATCCGATATTCCAGAGGATTTTCCTGAACGTGATTCCCTCTTTGATCAAGATGAATGGATAAACCCTGGCGATGCGGTTGTTATCAAACCTTTCGGTGGTGTGCATGCAGGTCCACTGCATCAAGAAAAAGAGATTTTGTTTGCAGATATTGATTTAGAAGATGCGCGACGTTCGCGTAAAGCACTGGATGTATCAGGCCACTATAACCGTCCTGATATATTCAATATTGAAGTGGATAGAGGCAACAAGCCACCTATTAAATTCATCGACGATTGTTAATAACAGATGGAAGACCTGAAAACTATCAAAGGTAATGTGGTTTTATGCATATCTAGCTTGTAGGCAGATCAATGCAGAAGGTATTGGTAAATCGGAGTGCAACGACGATAGCCTGAAGGGTGAGCGAAGCGAATAATCTAACCAGGTTCGGTGACGCCTGCGAAATATAATCTTGCTAGGGTATTTAACTAAAGAGAGAATCTAGAAGAGAAGAAGTGGTGCCCAGGCGCGGATCAATGCCCTAGGCATTCACACATCGGAGTGCAACGACGATAGCCCGAAGGGTGAGCGAAGCGAATAATCTAACCAGGTTCGATGACGCCTGCGAAATAAAATCTTGCTAGGGTATTTAACTAAAGAGAGAATCTAGAAGAGAAAAAGTGGTGCCCAGACGCGGATCAATGCCCTAGGCATTCACACATCGGAGTGCAACGACGATAGCCCGAAGGGTGAGCGAAGCGAATAATCTAACCAGGTTCGATGACGCCTGCGAAATAAAATCTTGCTAGGGTATTTAACTAAAGAGAGAATCTAGAAGAGAAGAAGTGGTGCCCAGACGCGGAATCGAACCACGGACACGGGGATTTTCAATCCCCTGCTCTACCGACTGAGCTATCTGGGCATATCTGAGTTCTTCCAGAGACAAAAAAAGCCTGTAATTTGAATTAACAAGCCTCTTAAGGAAGTGGTGCCCAGACGCGGAATCGAACCACGGACACGGGGATTTTCAATCCCCTGCTCTACCGACTGAGCTATCTGGGCAACTCAAGTGGCGCGTATTAAACCGTCTTCACGGAAAACTGTCAACCACTTGTTACAAAAAAACTATTTTGAAGGTGGAACGTAGCCTTCAGCCTTCTCGTAGTCTTCTCCATCCATGAACTTTTGCATCTCTGTTTGCAGGAATTCACGGGTGGATGGGTCCATCATACTCAGGTGCTTTTCGTTGATGATCATTGTTTGATGATCAGTCCACTCTTTCCAAGCCTTTTTGGATATTGTGTCGTAAATTTCCTGGCCTTTAGCGCCTGGATAAGGAGGACGATCCAATCCTTCAAGTTCCTCTTTATATTTACGGCATAGGACGGTGCGACTCATGTTTTGCTCCAATCAATTTACGCGTTGGTTAGTTGTTGCAAGAGTTTCTTAACCGGTGCTGCTAAACCAACATTTTCTGGTTGCTCTATGTTATACCAGAGCAGAGGCTTCCCTTCCATGACACAGTCTGTAGGGGTATTCACTCGCGCCTTCACTGGGGTGATATCTAGATGGAAATGACTAAAGGTGTGACGCAGAGGCTCCATGAGCTGAATGCTTTCTTCATCTAGCTCCAAACCGGTTTCGTTGAAGGTGTCACGTAGGTCTGCAACTTGAGGTAGGCTCCACAATCCACCCCATAAACCACTCGGTGGGCGTTGATAGAGTAAAACCTCAGATTGATTATCCTGCTGTAAGATCAGCATGTAGGTTTGTTTTACCGGAATCGTCTTTTTCGGCTTAGGTGCTGGAAGTTTATCGGTTTTACCTAATTCGAATGCTTGGCAACCATGCTGCAGAGGGCAGAGTAAGCAGGATGGTTTACTGCGAGTGCAAAGGGTGGCGCCCAGATCCATCATCGCTTGCGTGTAATCACCCGTACGTTCTTGCGGTGTATTCTGTTCGGCATATTGCCACAGCAGCTTTTGATTAGCGGTTGTGCCTGGCCAACCCTCTAGCGCATAAAAACGTGCTAATACTCGTTTTACATTGCCATCTAGAATCGGAGCCCACTTACCGGTGCTGATCGATAAGACGGCACCTGCAGTGGAGCGACCAATGCCGGGTAGCTCTTCCAAACCTTCAACTGTTTCAGGAAACTGACCTTGATGTTCCCTGCTAACTATCTGCGCGGTTTTATGCAGATTACGGGCTCGGGCGTAATAACCTAAACCTGTCCATAGATGGAGAACTTCATCCTGCTCTGAAGCAGCTAGCTCTTCTACAGTTGGGAAGCGTTCGATAAAGCGTTGATAGTAAGGAATAACCGTGGTGACCTGAGTCTGCTGCAGCATGATCTCAGAGATCCAAGTGTTATAAGCGGTCTTTTTCTCTTGCCAAGGTAGGTCGTGACGACCGTGCTGGTCAAACCATTCCAGCACGGCATTAGCGAATAAATCAGGTGTCATTAGGGGTTAAAATAAACCTTTCAGTTTGTCGCCTAGCTTATCTTTAAGTTTCTCTTCAGCTTTGGCTTTTAGTTTCTCTTTTTTCTCTTCAACTTTTTTCTTAACGTCCTGTTTGAGAGCGTCAGTGATAAAGCTGAAATCAGGCTTACATAGCTTGGTTGGTTCTGTGTTAAAGCTTCCTTTACAGTCGATTGGTACCTCGACGCCTTCCAGTTTATTGGGGAAAGAGCAGGTTTCTTTAAACAGATTCTTCTCAACCATAAAGCCAAGACGGTAGTTCAACATTTGTTTTGGTAGGTTTACGGTGCCTTTGCCACTTAGGGTCATTGCATCCAGTGCGGCTTTAAGATCTTTGTTTGTAACCACGCCATTTTTAATACGGGTAGAAGCGCCCATGCTGGTAAATGGCGTAGAACGATCTACTTGCTCAGCATCACCGCCTAGCGCGCTAACATTGTTTAGGCCCTGGCAAACCGTTTGTGCCATGTCTAAGCCTTTTAGTTCACCATCTTTCATGTTCACTTTTGCAGTACCTGTAACGCTGTTTACAAAATCGTGAACAGAGTTACCGCGCAGTGTCAGATTGGAGGTTGAGTTTAGCTTACCGGTTAGCTGATCAGCGTTAGCCATATCTTTTAGCAGGTCACCTACCTGAAGACCGGTGATGGTTTTCTTGGAGGTAATAACCGGTGTGTTCTTACGCACATCAACAGTAACGTTGTTACGCACACTGCCTTTGTATAGATCAGCATCAATCTTAGTTGCCTTGATTAAACCACCGTGAGCGCTTACTTGTAGTGCCACATTGCTGATATCCATATTGGAAACATGCAGTGATTTAAGGCCTAACGTTGTGTCTAGCTCTAAACCACGTAGTGTTTCAACTGGCAGAATTGGATCTTTCGAATAAGGACCACTCTGGCCTTTTTTCGCAGTGCTAGCAGTTGCTGTGTTGGAAGAGTCTGCTGCTTTTTCACCTTGCGTTGCAGGTGGCATGTAGCGATCAGCATTGATCTTGTCGCCTTGCAGGTTAAGCGTGATGTTGCTGTTTGCTAGGTTAAATGCTGCAGATCCGTTGAAGGTCGTATCATCCAGCTTAACGGTTAGCGCTGTCGCGGTGATTGTATTGGCCGGACCTTCCAGTTCTGTAGATAAGCTGATCGCTTTTAGAACGTTCGGATCGTTAGTTTTAACTTCAGCCTGACCCACAGCACTTAGCAGTTTATTTAGGTCAAAGGCTGCAACGTTTAGCTTGCCGCTGATCGCTGGTGCTGCGAAGTTATTAACGGCCAGCGCACCCTCTGCATTTAGATTGGCAATCGATAGTTTTAAGTTGTTAAGGCTTAGCTGTTGTTTCGGCAGGTCTGCTTCAATATCGGCAGCAGTCTTCAGCGCCAGTGATTTATCGCCTAGTGGTTTACCACTCAGGTTTAGCTCACTGGTTAGGTCTTTAAGCTTGTACTGTTGTTGTTCCAGATCTAGATAAAACTCAGCAGCTAGTTTCGCTGTGGCTTTAATCTGCTCTTCACCCTTAACGGTTTGTGACGCGTTAAAGCTTAGCTCTGCAGGGAAGAACGCGTTAGTCACTACCTGACCTGAAGACATGTTGAATTCAGTAAGTTTAGCGATCATATCAGCGGCTTTATCTTGATAGATGATGTTACCGTTGCTGATCTGGATACTGTCGATGTTGATCGCGATAGGCGCAGATGTGCTTTTTGCCGACTCTTCTTTTGGCGCTGCATCTGTTGTCGCATCTTTTTTCGCATCAGCAGGTGCCGCTGCGATCGCCCAGTTGTTGCTGCCATCTTTTTCTTGGACAAGGTTTAGCTCTAAACCATCTACCACCACGCTTTGCATCTCAACATTGCCAGACAATAGTGCGGGTAGGCGTACAGAGATTTGAGCTTGGTTTAGCTGGGCTAAATCCTGTTTGCCAGGGAATTTGGCATCAATCTTATTTACTTCAAGCCCTAACCAAGGGAAAACTGACCAGCCGATATCACCGTTAATTTTTAGTTCGATACCAGCATTATCAAGTGCTGCTTGCTCTATTTCGGGTTTGTATTCGTTGGGATCAAAGAATGCACCCAGAATGGCACCGCCAGCGACGATCACCACAATAATCAGTGCGGATAGACCAGCGAGTAATTTCAGCAGACCTTTCATTGTTCTCTCCTTGGCAAGGGTTCTGATGGGATGAGGATAAACGGAAATAATGAAGTTTCAATGGCGGAGGCTGAAGGAGGGATGAATAATTCAGCTACAGACTTGGTTTTTGCCGCTGGCTTTGGCGCGATAGAGAGCTAAATCTGCTTGTTTGAGCATCAATTCTCTATCGGTAAACTCTTTATCCAATTCCCCTACACCGATACTGGCTGTCAGATGTATTACCTCACTACTTGTTATCTGTACTTCCATACTGCGCAGTGCTTCTAGATAACGTTCTCCAATTTTTAAAGCTGAATCTGTATTCGTTTCGGGAAGGATGATCATGAATTCTTCTCCGCCATAACGACAAACAAAATCATGTGCTCTGGAATATCGGTCTAGACACTGTGCTGCCTGTTTGAGTGCAATATCGCCGGTATCATGGCCGTATGTGTCATTAATGTCCTTAAAATCATCAATATCTAACAGGATTACGGAGATGGGGCGCTCTTTTCGAATCGCTTCTTTGCACAGCAGTTTTAGCTGTTTACGACCTTCACGACGGTTATAAATACCCGTGAGATCGTCATATGTGGCTAAACGCTTAAATTTTTTCTCTAAGGTTTTTTGATCGGTGATATCTATAATGGCGCCAATCAATCCCGCAACGGAACCATCACTGTCATGAAACGTGGCTTTATGGAACTTAACGTAGTTGAGGTCTTTGCCCTCACTATGAACGGGTGTTTCGTAAATTTGGATGCCCGGATTGTTTAAAAGATCCATATCAGCTGCTGCAAAAATAGAAGCGGGTGTTTGATCAAAGACTTCAAAAACATTTCGACCAATCAAATCCTCTCTGGAAACTTGAACATAGTCAGCATAGGCCTTGTTACAGCCGAGGTACTTACCTTCATGATCTTTGTAATAGATCGGGAAAGGCAGGGCGTCGATCACTAATAGCAATGCACGATGATTGCCGCGCAGGAGTTGATGTAGATCGGGATCATTCATCAGCTGATTCCGTCCTTAATAAAAGGCGATACCTACAAGATAGCCCAAGGTCTCTGTATTTGCGTGTAATTAACCGCTTTGGAAAGTGCATGGATGGGGGGATGGTTGTATAATCGCGGCTCAGATCAAATATAGTGGGAGATCACCATGGCGGACCGTACAGCCAAGGTAAGTCGAGATACATTGGAGACACAGATCACTGTGTCGGTAAATATTGATGGAACAGGCCAGTTTAAGGCCGATACAGGTGTGCCGTTCTTAGAGCACATGATGGAGCAGATCTCCCGCCATGGTCTTATTGATCTAGATATTCATGCTAAAGGCGATACACATATCGATGACCACCACACGGTTGAAGATATCGGCATCACGCTAGGGCAAGCATTTAAAGAAGCGGTAGGTGATCGTAAAGGGATCATGCGCTACGGCCATGCTTACTGCCCGCTGGATGAAGCTTTGTCCCGTGTTGTTATCGATTTCTCAGGTCGCCCAGGGCTCGATTTTAAGTGTGATTTTACCCGCGGCAATATCGGCCGTTTTGATACGCAGCTGTTTTGGGAATTTTTCCAAGGCTTCGTAAATCACGCCGGTGTTACTTTGCATATAGATAACATCAAGGGCTTCAATGCTCACCATCAAGCGGAAACCATCTTCAAAGCGTTTGGTCGTGCACTGCGTTATTCACTAGAGATTGATGCGCGTGCTGCGGATGTTATGCCTTCTACAAAAGGGTGTTTGTAAGTTATGTCGAGTGTAGCTGTAATCGATTATGGCATGGGCAACTTGCACTCTGTTGCCAAAGCACTGGAGTTTGTACAGCCAGGTGTTGAAGTCCGTGTGACTTCTGATCCTGCACTTGTTGCCAGTGCCGACCGCGTTATCCTACCGGGTGTTGGTGCAATGCGTGATTGCATGGCAGAGATGCTACGTGCCGGTGTGGATAAAGAGGTCACAGATGCAATCAATTCGGGTAAACCATTCCTAGGTATCTGCGTAGGTATGCAAGCTTTGCTGGAGCGTTCTGAAGAGAACGAAGGCGTAGATTGCTTGTCTCACTTTAAGGGTAGTGTGAACTACTTTGGCGATGACCTAGCAGAAGAGGGCGAGCGCCTGAAAGTTCCACATATGGGGTGGAACGAAGTCGCTCAGATGGACGATCACCCTCTATGGAATGAGATCGAAGACGGTAGTCGTTTCTACTTTGTTCACAGCTACTTTGTAACAGCTGAAGAACGTGATCTGGTTTCTGGTGTTTGTCGTTACGGTCAGCAGTTTGATGTCGCGCTTGCACGTGACAATGTGTTCGCTGTGCAGTTCCACCCTGAGAAAAGTTCTAAGGCGGGCCTGCAGTTGCTTAAGAACTTCCTTAATTGGGATGGTAAGCCAGCACCTGCACCAATGACTGAAAATACGATTAAACCTTAATCCATTAGATCAAATTTTAGAGGTAGCTACTCATGGCTTTGGCAAAACGAATTATTCCTTGCCTCGATGTAGAAAACGGTCGCGTGGTGAAAGGCGTTAAGTTTGTCGATATTCGCGACGCAGGTGATCCTGTAGAAGTAGCAAAGCGCTACGATGAACAGGGTGCAGACGAAATTACATTTCTAGATATTACTGCAACCCATGAAGGCCGTGACACGATGGTGCATACGGTTGAACGTATGGCTTCACAGGTATTTATCCCACTGACAGTAGGTGGTGGTATTCGTACTTGCGAGGATATCCGTACCATGTTGAATGCGGGTGCAGATAAAGTATCTATTAATTCTGCTGCGGTATTTAACCCTGAGTTTGTTAAAGAAGCAGCAGAGCGCTTTGGTTCACAATGTATCGTTGTAGCCATTGATGCCAAGAAAGTATCCAAAGAGGGTGAAGAGAACCGTTGGGAGATCTTTACTCACGGTGGCCGTAAACCAACCGGTATCGATGCGGTTGAGTGGGCGCAAAAGATGGTTGAGTTAGGTGCAGGTGAAATTCTTCTGACATCGATGGACCAAGATGGCGTTAAAAACGGTTACGACCTAGAAGTTACGCGTGCTATTAGTGATGCGGTCAACGTACCTGTCATCGCTTCTGGTGGTGTAGGTAATCTGGATCACTTAGTGGAAGGCTGTATCGAAGGCAAGGCAGACGCTGTGCTTGCGGCTTCTATCTTCCACTTTAATGAGTACACGGTTCCGCAAGCGAAGGAATATATGCGAGACAAGGGTATTGAAGTCCGTCTTTAACGGAAGTGATAGCCTGATTATGAAGCCTCGCAAATGCGGGGCTTTTTATTGCGCGCAATTTAGACACATTGTGAACTTTAGTATGGCTATTAGAGTCAAGGTCATGCATCATTTTGTAGCACGAAAAAAGATTGAGAATCATTTGTAAATAAATGGTTCACAGGGATTTAGTTAGGACTCAGTTATGCGACAGCTCTTCACTCTTACTCTTTTGGTTTTAGGTACACAGCTACAGGCCGCTGAAAGTGTGGTAGTTAAACCTCTGTCTGAGCTGTTAGCTCCATCCAGTCAAAGCGCACCAGCGCAGGTGATCAACGATCATCATGTAATTATCAGTAGCCGTTTAAATGCACCCGTTGAAGAAGTGCTTGTTAATGTAGGCGATCAGCTCGATAAAGGCGCGCCACTGCTAAAGCTCGAATGTCGTGATTTTGACCTGCGCTTAGTCCAAGTCAAAAGTGAGCTAAACGCGCTACAAGCGCAAACCCGTTTGGCTCGTCAGCAATTAAGCCGAGCTGAGCGATTGTTAAAACAGCGTAATGCCTCAAAAGAACTGCGTGATCAGCGTCGCGCTGAGTTGGATAGCTTAATAGCGCAAGCTTCCGGCTCTCAAGCTCGTTTAGATGAAGCAGAGCTAGCGGTAGCTCGTTGCACCCCAGTAGCACCCTTTACCGGAGTTGTTACGGAACGTTTAGTCGGTGAAGGCAGCCTTGTTGCATCGGGCACCCCTCTATTCAAAATTCTGGCTGAAGATCGTCAGGAAGTATCAGCGTTGCTAAGTAGTAAGCAGCTTGCTTCTCTGCCTAATTCCACAAAGATCGAATATCAGATTCAACAGCAACGTTTTCCGCTTGAACTACGGGTGATTGTACCTTTTGTTGAAAATCGTGCCCGTACTCAAGAAGTTCGTCTGCAATTTAGTGCCGATAAAGCCATATCAGGTAGCAGCGGTCGATTGGTATGGCAGGAGCCCCAAGGGCGCTTGCCGGTTCAGTACATTGTGTCCCGTGATGGTCAGTTGGGCGTTATGGGCCTGAATGATTCCAAGGCAGAATTTATTGCACTGCCTAAAGCGGTTGAAGGTCAGGCTACCGTTGTTGATCTGCCATTGGATATGATGGTGATTGTCGAAGGTCAGCACGGGGTTGAATCGGGCAGTGATGTGACCGTGATGGCGCAGGAGTAAAAATCAGATGTTGATGCGCCTGTTTAACAACCATGTCTTAGCTAACCTCACCTTTCTACTTGTATTGGTGATCGGTTTCCTTTGCTATAACCTGTTACCTCGCCAACAAGACCCAACCATCAACTTTAACTGGGTTGTTGTGACAACCGTGCTTCCCGGCGCGAGCGCGGACGATATTGAGAAGCGTGTAACTGACCCGCTAGAAGACGCCATTCGCAATGTCTCGGATATTAAGTTTGCTTCTTCTAATAGCCGCGAAGCAGTGTCGAGTTTGCTGATACGCTTTTCTGATATCGACGAGCGCACCTTTGATAAACGTATCAATGATCTGCGCCGAGAAATTCAAAATGTAGAAGACGAGCTACCGGAAAATGCGATTGACCCGGTGATCTTAGAGATCACCAGTGCCAACGCTTTCCCGAGTGTTACAGTCGCCGTTACCGCACTGGATGATGACGAAAACCTCAGGGTGCAAGCGCGTAATATCGAAAAAGATCTGGAACGTATCATAGGAGTAGATCGGGTCGATCCGATTGGCCTGGATGACCCTGAGTTGCAGGTGAATTTTGACCCTGAAGCATTGCAGGCGCTATCGCTGTCGCCAACTCAGTTGTCGAATACCGTATCTGTTTGGTTTCAGGATATCTCTGCCGGTAGCGTGAATGTTGGCGAGCAGGCATGGCTTGTACGTTTGGTGGGACGCAGTGCCGACCCTGATCAAGTTAAGCATATCCCGTTGATCAATCTACAGGGGGAGGAGATCACCCTTGGCCGAGTTGCCGAAGTCGTGCAAACCAGGGCGAAAGCGCAACAAGATGCAGTGATTGATGGCAAACCTGCGGTTGTATTGGCGGTAATGAAAAAAGCCAATGCTAATACCTTAGAGTTGGTTGAGCGGGTTAAAGCCTATATGGATCAGCGCAATGAGTTGGCCCAAGCAACTGGTGTGAAACTGGTTCTGGTCGATGATCAGACTGTGCCGACCCGTGAAGCGATCAGCCTTATGCAGAACAATGCTCTGATCGGTTTGATCTTGGTATTGGTCGTGGCGTGGTTGTTCTTGGGTGCGCATATCGCTTTTTTAACTGCGATTGGTATCCCCTTTATTCTGGCGGGTACCTTCTGGGTACTCTGGGGTATGGGGGAAACCTTAAATGTTACCGTGCTGCTCGGTGTGGTGATTGTGCTCGGGATGCTGGTGGATGATGCAGTGGTCGTGGTGGAGGCGATCTATCATCGTTTACAGCTAGGGCAACCGATCTATCAAGCCACTATGGCCTCGCTCGAAGAGGTAGGGCGACCGGTAATCAGTGCCGTATTGACGACGATGGCGGCCTTTTTACCTTTAATGCTGCTGCCGGGGATCATGGGTGACTTTATGCGGGTGATCCCCATGGTGGTCACCATCGCATTGGCGATCTCTCTGGTTGAAGCTTTTTGGATGCTGCCAGTACACGTGAGTGTGGCGCGAGTGTCCTTTGCTAATCCGGGGCGTATGCAACGTTTCCGTACCCGCATGACCCATAAAATCCAGATCACCTATGTACGCTCGTTGATTAAAGCTATGCGTCGCCCTGTGCTGACCTTTAGCTTGATCGGTGCGCTGTTTATTGGCTCGATGGGCGCACTCGGCGCTGGTTTGATCAAGATGGATTTTTTTGCATCGGATCCGCTGCGCTTGTTTTACGTCAATATGGAGATGGCACCAGAGACCTCCCTTGATGCTACCTTGGACAAAGTAAAACAGATGGAGAAGGTGGTACGTAAACACCTTAAAGATGAGGATCTTCGAGCAATTGTCGGTTATGCCGGACAGCAGTTTACCGAAACAGCACCTATGTTTGGTGATCACTATGGCCAGATATTGGTTGGGCTCAAACCAAAAACAGAAGATAATCGCTCGGTCGATGAGTTATTAGCTGCGGTCCGTGAAGATGCATTGGCGCTGCCGGGACCTTTGAATATCTCTTTCTTACGTTTGGCGGGTGGTCCGCCCGTGTCTAAGCCGATCAGCATTAAAGTCCGTGGTGATGAATACGCAGAGATCCGTGCAGCTGCGGATGCGCTGCAAACCTATATGCGATCGGTGGAAGCGATAACCGATATTACCGACGATGCTGGTGGCGGACGTATGACGCTGACGCTAAAAGCTGATTATGATGCGATCACCCAAGCGGGGCTCAATCCGCAAGAGGTTATTCGTACTGCGCAGTTGTTGGTGGATGGTGAAATCGTCGCTGATATGCAGCACGAAGGCGAAAAACTGGAAGTGCGCGTACGAGCAAAGCCGCAGCAATACAGTGATATCGAGCAGTTACTCCTATTTGAGTTGCCATTAGTAGATGGTGGGCGTGTACAGTTGATTAATCTCGTGCGTTTTGAAAAAGAGAAAGCGCTAGGCAATATCCGTCACTATAACTTCCGCCGAGCAATAACGGTGGAAGCTGATCTCCTGCCTAACAGCATCGATACTGTAACTGCGAACGCTATGGTCTTGGAGCATTGGAGTAACGAGCTGCAAGTACAATTTCCTAATCTGGATTTAGACTTCACGGGTGAGCTAGATGAAATCCAAGAGAGTATTAATGCGATTGGTATTCTGTTCTTGTTTGGTCTTGGATTGATATATCTGATTTTGGGTACGCAATTCTCCAGTTATTTCCAGCCTCTGATGATCTTAATGACCATCCCTATGGCTATTATTGGTGTAGTGCTTGGGTTGTTACTGACGCAAAACCCTCTGAGTCTATTCACCTTGTACGGTGTTGTTGCTTTGGCGGGCATCGCAGTTAATGCCGCGATTGTGCTGATTTCAGCGGGTAACCAACGCTTAGATAAAGGGATGTCGGTTAAACATGCCACCTTATACGCGGCTAGACGGCGAGTAATTCCAATCTTGATTACTTCGTTAACGACGATTGCCGGATTGTTCTCTTTAGCAACGGGCTTAGGTGGTCACTCTTTAATTTGGGGGCCAGTGGCGACTGCGATTGTGAGTGGTTTGGCGTTCTCGACTGTATTGACCCTGTTCCTTATTCCTATGCTGTACCGCATTTTTATGCAGTGGTCGAATCGTCGTCAGGGAACGTAAGCATTGGGGAAAGGCTAAAAGGTAAAGCTTACGTTTAAATGAAGTGTATCAAAGATGAATAAAAAAGCGGCGAATGAACATCGCCGCTTTTTACTGTCTATGATTCTTACTTAAGCTAGCTCAAGCACTTCATCTACAAGCTTGCGGATACCTGATGCTGCTTCGGTAATTGAGCCTGCCAACATGTATGCTGGAGTTGTTACGACTTTGCGCTCGGAATCGATTACGATTTCGCTGACACCACAATCTTGGTGCTTACCACCCATCGCTTCAATAGCGGATACAGTGTCGGCATCATTACCGATTGTGCATGTCGCGCCTTCGCCGAATAGAATTGGTGTCATTGCTGGGGCAATACAGATGAGGCCAACTGGCTTACCTGCTTTATGCATTGCTTGAGTAAAGCTAATTACATCGGGGTTTACTGAGCACTCAGGGCCTTTTACCGCAAAGTCCGACAGGTTTTTTGCTGCACCAAAACCACCTGGAATAATCAAAGCGTCGTAATCTTCGGCATTGGCTGTTGCTAGATCGATAATTTCACCACGTGCTAAACGAGCTGCTTCAACCAAAACGTTACGTGTTTCAACGGCTTCTTCGCCAGTAAGGTGATTAATAACGTGCATCTGCTCGATATTCGGTGCCATACACTGTGAACTAGCACCGCGTTCAGCGATCTGTAGCAAAGTCAGAACCGACTCGTAAATTTCTGCGCCATCGTATACGCCGCAACCAGATAGAATTACTGCAATTTTCTTCATGCTTTCAGGCTCCTTTATCTACAGTGATATGAGTTTGATCATACCCTTTTGTATGCAGAGTACGATAAGATCAGTTTTATTACTATGGTGACAAAAAGTTACTTAATTTTTAGCCTGTCATAAGCTTGTCATCGTTTTCTGTCATATTCATCTTGTAACCTAAGGAAGATGCCGTGTCCTTTAATAACAGCCAGCGCTTTTACCCAGAAACACGTATGCGTCGTATGCGTGCCAGTGATTTTTCCCGTCGTCTAATGCGAGAGAGCGTTTTAACGCCAGATGATCTGATCTATCCCGTCTTTGTGATTGAAGGTCAAAATCAAACTGAGCAAGTTGCGTCTATGCCAGGCGTCGAGCGTATGAGTATCGATCTGCTGGTAAAAGAAGCGAAAGAGCTTGCTTCTTTAGGTGTGCCTGCGATGGCGCTGTTCCCTGTAACACCGATGGATGCAAAATCTGAGTTGGCAGAAGAAGCCTACAACCCAGATGGTCTGGCTCAGCGTGCAGTGAAAGCAATCAAAGATGCGTGCCCAGAGATGGGGATTATGACAGACGTTGCACTGGACCCATTCACGACTCACGGGCAGGACGGCATTATCGATGAAAATGGTTATGTGCTGAATGATCGCACGGTTGATACCTTGATCCAGCAGGCGGTATCTCACGCCGAAGCGGGTGCTGATATCGTTGCACCAAGTGACATGATGGATGGCCGTATCGGTGGTATCCGTGATGAGTTAGAGAGCAACGGTTTTGTAAATACGCTTATCATGGCGTACTCCGCTAAGTATGCGAGTGCTTACTATGGTCCTTTCCGTGATGCAGTAGGCTCTGCGGCGAACATAGGTAAAGGTAACAAGTTTAGTTACCAGATGGACCCTGCTAACAGTGATGAGGCACTACACGAAGTGTCACTGGATCTGGCGGAAGGTGCAGATATGGTGATGGTAAAACCGGGTATGCCGTATCTGGATATCGTTCGCCGAGTTAAAGATGAATTAAAAGCGCCAACCTATGTTTATCAGGTGAGCGGCGAATATGCGATGCATGTGGCTGCTTTCCAAAACGGTTGGCTAGACGAGCGTAGTGTAATGCTTGAATCTCTGTTGGCGTTTAAGCGTGCAGGGGCAGATGGCGTACTGACTTATTTTGCAAAACGCGTCGCACAGATATTAAACGACTAAACTTTATTATGTAGTCGTTAAAGAATTAGGGAGAGAAAACAGCGTGATGGTTGAATCAGCGGAACAGAGCGAAGCAGCAGCGGCGTTATTAGAAAGTCGTGAATGTGTGGCAACAACAGAGCAAGAGGTCGAGGAAACACCAGTTGATCTGAAGGCGCCTGAGCTCTATATCAACCGTGAACTCAGCCATTTGCAGTTTAATATCCGAGTTCTAGAACAAGCCTTAGAGGAACAACATCCGTTACTAGAACGGTTGATGTTCCTGTTGATCTTCTCCAGCAACTTGGACGAGTTTTTCGAGATCCGTGTTGCTGAACAGATTACTCAGTTGAAATACGGTCGTGAGGCAGTCGGCCCAGATGCGATGCACCCACGTACCGTGTTGCAACGAATCAGCGAAATTTGTCATCTAACTGTCGATCGTCAATATAAGATTCTGAATGAAACGATCTTCCCTGAATTAGAGAAGGAAGAGATCCACTTTATCCGTCGTCACTTGTGGACGCCGGAGCAGAGAGAGTGGGTTCAGTCTTACTTTCATGATCGTGTGGTACCGGTCATCAGCCCGGTTGGTTTGGACCCATCGCACCCATTCCCGCGTCTGGTGAACAAGAGTCTTAACTTTATTGTCGAACTGGATGGTAAAGATGCCTTTGGCCGTGAAACCGGCATGGCGATTATTCCGGCGCCGCGCTCTTTACCGCGTTTGATACGTCTACCAGACAATCTCTGCGATGGTGGAGATAATCTTATCTTCCTCTCCTCGATTATCCACGAATTTGCGGATGAGCTATTCCCGGGGATGAAGGTTAAAGGTTGTTATCAGTTCCGTATCACACGTAATGCCGATATGACCTTCGATGTGGAAGAGGTTGAGGATCTGGTAAATACTCTGAGGGGTGAGTTGCACTCGCGTAAGTACGGTGATGCAGTTCGATTGGAAGTGGACCAGCGTACACCAGAAGAGTTGATCGCTTTCCTACAGAAAGAGTACAAATTGGATGAATCGCAAACTTATAGGGTGGATGGTCCTGTTAACTTGACCCGCCTTATGGCTGTGCGTGATTTAGTGGAGCGGAATGATCTGCGCTGGAAGCCATTTTCTCCCGGGATGCCTGGTAAGCTTAAAGGTGACAATATTTTCGATGCCTTAAGGGCGAATGACCAATTACTGTTACATCCATTCCAGTCCTTTTCACCAGTGGTTGATCTACTGCGCCAGGCAGCGAAAGATCCTGATGTGGTGGCGATAAAACAGACGCTTTATCGAACAGGGGTAAAATCCGATATCGTTAATGCGCTAGTGGAAGCGGCACGTAGCGGTAAAGAGGTAACCGTAGTTATTGAACTGCGTGCACGTTTCGATGAAGAGAGTAACCTACATCTTGCCTCACGTTTGCAGGAAGCGGGTTGTTTGGTTGTTTATGGCGTAGTGGGTTACAAGTGCCATGCTAAAGCGATGCTGATTGTGCGCGAAGAGGAGAATCACTTGGTCCGTTATTCTCACTTAGGTACGGGTAACTATCACTCGGGTACTGCGCGCCTGTATTCTGATTACAGTTATCTGACTGCGGATCAAGAGGTGGGCGAAGATGTCCACAAGGTTTTTCAACAGCTAACGGGTATGGGTAAGATTCAGAAGCTGAAAAAGTTATACACAGCCCCATTTACCCTGCACTCTAAAATGATCGAACTGATCCGTCGTGAGACCCGCTTAGCTAAGTCTGGTAAGCCAGGTCATATCATGGTCAAAGTGAACGGTTTGACTGAGCCTAAGATGATCCGTGCCCTATACGAAGCAGCGGCAGCTGGTGTTCAAATTGATCTGATTATCCGTGGTATGTGTCGTCTACGTCCGGGTATTGAGGGGCTGTCTGAAAATATCAAAGTTCGCTCCATCATCGGCCGTTTCTTAGAGCATACGCGCGTTTACTATTTTGGTAATGACGGTAAACCGGAAGTGTTCTGTGCCAGCGCTGACTGGATGGAACGTAACATGCTTAACCGTGTAGAAACGGGTTTCCAAGTCTTTGGAAAACATAGTGAGCGTTTAAAGCGCGAGCTGGATTACTACATGAAAGATAACTGCCAGAGCTGGGAGCTTCAGGCGGACGGTAGTTATATTCAGAACCAGCCGGGTGAAGAGGAAGAGGTCTTCTCTGCTCAGCAAGCTCTATTAGAAGAGTTTGCTAAGTAGCTGTATCTAATAAATAGCCTTACTTATCGAGTAAGGCTGTTAAGCGCTTTTCGCATAGCTCTGATGGTTATGAACAACTAACTGGTTGCGATTGTTCTTTGCTAGATACAGCGCTTTATCCGCTTCCGTGTACAGTTCATTTTTATCAGAAATCTGATTGCCCGCGCTCCAGTAGGCACCAATAGAGATAGTTACATAGTCGCTGACAGTGCTCTTCTCGTGAGGAATATGCAGTGCTTCCACTTCTGCTCGAATACGATCTAGGAAAGCTTGGGCCTTAGCTGCATCTTGTTCTGTAATGATGATGGCAAACTCTTCACCCCCGATGCGGAAGGCAAAATCGGAAGGTCTGCGTAGGCTGCCTCTGATGCAGTTCGCGATATCTCGCAGGGCCTTATCCCCTTGCGGGTGACCGTAGGTGTCGTTGTAAAGCTTGAAGAAATCTACATCCAGAATAGCTAACGCGATTGCTGTGCCATGACGGTAGCTGAGCTTAATTTCGCGCTCTAACACATCTTCAAAACTACGGCGGTTTGGCAGTGTGGTGAGCTTATCTGTAATCGATAGCTTCTTGCTGGTTGAATCCTGCAGTAGGTTTGTAAAGCCGGTTATCTGATAGCGTTCATTAATATTGGGTAAAATGCGCGAGTTTGCCCAATGCATTAAGCCATCGTCGTTGATATGACGTATCTCACCTTGCCATGTTTTACCGGTTTTGATTGTTTTCCAGATCTGCTCCGATAGCATGCTGTGAGTATCTGAATTATCAAAAAAATTACTTTGCTTGCCGATCAGTTCTTCTTTGGTTGTGTCGAGGAAACGGCAGAGGGCATTACTGGCATCAATAATCACGCCTTGTGTATCAAGGTTTGCCAGCATGATGTTCTGGTCAATCAGATGTTCTCGCTGCGATAAAGCTTTGTTTGAACGCATAATCAAACGGGTCACTTTGATTGCAATCAGAAGAGAGATAACAATCGTTAAGAAACCAATAGTAGCTACCACGTAGATAGAGTGGTCTCTATTATCCGATGACTGTTGATGGAATTCTTCGGCTTTGTTCTGGGCAAAGAGAACAAACTCGTGCACTTCGGAAAGAAGCTTGTCGACATGCTGAGCACCTTTGGCTCGGGTAATCTCAGCGGCTCTTTCAGTTTCACCAGCCAAAGCTAATTTGGCTACTTCGTCACGAATCGGTTTCCATTCAATAAAGGTTTGGTAGGCCTGTTTAATCGTGACTTTGTTACCCAAAAAGCGCTCAAAAATAATGTCGAACTCTTTGAGAACTTGCTGTTCTTGGCGGTGCACTTGCTCTAGCGTAGCTTTTAACTGTTCCGTATTTTTTACCAATACCACATCTTTCATATCGCGGTGCATCGCAAACACTAGAGTCTGGATCGACTGCCCAGCATTGCTCACAGCAAATGGGTGGTTATAGATGTTTTCGACGTCTTTCGAGATGTTATTGAGGTGGTAGAGACTGAAGCCGCCTAAGCCTGTCATTAAGGTAATGATCAGGACAAAACCAAGAATAAGATTGCGATACTGCTGCATACTATAAAATACTGCTGAATTGAGGGCGCGATTGTATCAAAAACTACAGTATGCAGGAGCTTTAGTTTTATTTATCGAGGGATTCTTGATCAAGATCTATTAAATTACTGTAACCTTCTATATATGTCGGATATTTGAACGTATAGCCTGCTTTAATTAGCTTTGTATTTGAGCAGCGTTTGCTGCCTGCGCGACGAGAAACGGTTTCTGAAGTGATTGCGCTTTTAGTTTTATTTGCTAACCAAGTTGTGATCTCATGCATAGTGACTGGGCTACTATCACTGGCCAGATAACATGGATCTACTGTTTCGCCATTAAGTACTTTCGTAATGAGAAAGTTTAAAACGCCAGCGCAATCGTCACGGTGAATGCGGTTACTGAAATGCTCAGGTTTAGCGGGGGCTATATCACCTCTTCTGACACGGCTGATTAGATGATTCCTTCCGGGGCCATAGATGCCGCTAAATCTAACCACTGTACTTGGTAGATCAGCACTTAAAACCTGTTGTTCACCTTTAAGCATGATCTTGCCACTAAAAGATTTAGGTTCGCAGGGGCTCGTTTCATCCACCCAATCACTATCGTTTTGGTGGTAAACCCCGCTGCTGGATGTGAAGAATAGATGTTTAGGTTTAGAGGGTAGTGCATTTAGGGTGTTTTGCACGCCAGCCACATAGGCTGCTTCGTAACCTTCTTCATCATGACTGCTTGCCGCTGCTGTGTAGACAAGGATATGACAGTCGTCTATTTCCGCCAGAGCCGCTTTTAAATTCTCTAAATTTGTGAGATCAGCGCTTATTCCTTGGATGCCTTGCGGTAGCTGGTTTATATTACGACGTAGGCCAAATACCTTATGCCCTTGATTTAATAACATTTGTCCAAGAGTTGAGCCAACATCGCCGCAGCCGACGATGAGAATAGTTGCTTGTTGCATACAGGTTAAGCCTCCGAAAATCACAGACCTATCATAGCAAAGGATAAGGCCGGATGACCCTTACAGAATTGCGTTACATTGTTACCTTGGCGAGAGAACAGCATTTTGGTCATGCGGCTGAAAAGTGCTTTGTCAGTCAGCCTACCTTGTCTATAGCGGTCAAAAAGCTTGAAGATGAGTTGGGTGTACCACTGTTTGAACGCAGTAAAAACTCGGTTCGCGTCACACCTGTAGGTGATAAAGTGGTGCAACAGGCGCAGCGCGTGCTTGAGCAAGCCGATACCATCAAAGATCTGGCGCTTGAGGGCAAAGATCAGCTGAAAAGCCCACTTCGCGTAGGCGCGATCTACACCATTGGACCTTACTTATTCCCTCATCTGGTTTCTCAGGTGCAAAAGCTTGCGCCTGATATGCCGCTGTATATCGAAGAGAACTTCACTGAGAACCTGCGAGTTAAGATCCGTAACGGTGAGCTGGATGCAATTATCTTAGCGCTGCCATTCCAAGAACCGGATATTCTGACGCGCCCTCTATACGATGAGCATTTCGAAATGCTGATGCCAGTGGGCCACCCTTGGGCGCAGCAGAAAAAGATTAATAGTGAAGATCTACCTAATACCCCGCTGTTGTTATTGGGCGAAGGGCATTGTTTTAGGGATCAGGTATTAGAATCCTGCCCAACGTTGAATCAAGCGATTAATACTCAACATACGATTACCGAGGGTAGCTCTCTAGAGACTATCCGTATGATGGTTGGTTCTGGCTTAGGTTGTTCCGTATTGCCGCAATCCGCTGTATATGGAACGGGTAAATCAGAGATGGTAGTAACACGACCTTTCCAAGAACCAGTGCCAGAACGCACGGTTGGGGTGGCTTGGCGTGCTAGCTTTCCACGTCCGCAAGCGATCGATGTGTTGGTTGAAGCGATTGCCTCTTTTGATCCTGCAGGCGGTAAATAAGTTTGTTACTTGCTTCTCTTCCTGTCACAGAGTTAAAAGGTGTTGGCGCTGCGTTAGAGCAGAAGCTGAATAACCTTGGTATTCAAAATCTACAGGATCTATTGTTTCATCTGCCTCTGCGTTACCAAGATCGCACGCGAATTGTGCCTATGGGGGCGTTACGTCCCGGTGATGAGTGCGTGGTTGAGGGTGAGGTGAAGCTGGCGGATATCAGCAAAGGTCGCCGCCGCAGTTTATTGTGCCGTATTCAAGATGGCACGGGGTCACTAACGCTACGTTTCTTTCATTTCACAGCTGCTCAGAAAAATAACTTAAAACCTGGTACTCGTATTCGCTGCTTTGGTGAAGCACGTACCGGTGCAAATGGTTTGGAGATCGTCCATCCTGAATATAAGCGGGTGGATAACGATGATTTGGTGCCAGTAGAAGAGAACCTAACGCCGATCTATCCAACCACAGAAGGTCTGCATCAGGGACGTTTACGAGCTCTGACTGATCAAGCGCTTAACTATCTGAAAGAGGGTGGCCTGCAAGAGCTTGTGCCTGATCAATTGCGACAAGGCTGGCAGTTCCCAAGTTTGAATGATGCCGTAGCTTATCTTCATCGCCCTCCAGTCGATGTAGACCAGCACCTTTTGTTGGACGGTATGCACCCTGCTCAGCGCCGTTTGGCGTTTGAAGAGCTACTCGCTCATCACCTCTCTTTGTTGAAATTACGTCAAAAAGCACGTCAAAAAGGTGCGCCTGAACTGCCGGGAACAGGACAACTTAAACAAGCCTTTTTAGATCAGCTACCGTTCCCGTTAACTGGCGCGCAACAGCGCGTAGGCAATGAAATCGCCAACGATCTTGCGCAAGCTTATCCTATGCTGCGTTTAGTGCAGGGCGATGTTGGCTCAGGTAAAACGGTCGTGGCGGCATTGGCTGCTCTACAAACGGTAGAGAGTGGTCTGCAAGCTGCGATTATGGCGCCGACCGAGATTTTGGCCGAACAGCACTATATCAACTTCAGTAACTGGCTTGAGTCACTCGATATTAAAGTTGCGTGGTTGGCAGGTAAGCTCAAAGGTAAGCAAAGGCAGGCGCAACTAGAAGCGATTAGAACAGGTGAGGCGCGAGTTGTTGTCGGGACGCACGCGCTTTTTCAGGAAGAGGTCGTCTTCTCTGATCTAGGTTTAGTGGTGATCGATGAGCAGCACCGCTTTGGTGTGCATCAACGGCTGTCACTGCGTGAAAAAGGGCGTAATGGTGAGTTAGCACCGCATCAGTTGATTATGACCGCTACGCCGATTCCCCGAACTCTGACCATGAGTGCTTACGCCGATCTGGATTGTTCTATTATCGATGAGTTGCCACCGGGACGAACACCTGTGAATACTGTAGTTATTGCCGATAGCCGCCGCGACGAAGTTATTCAGCGGGTACAAAAAGCCTGCGCTGAAAAGCGCCAAGTTTACTGGGTGTGCACTCTGATTGAAGAGTCTGAAGCTTTGCAATGCCAAGCTGCCGAAGTAACTGCTGAGGATCTGAAAGTAGCGCTGCCTGAACTACGTATAGGTTTAGTGCATGGTCGTATGAAGCCGGCTGAAAAAGCTGAGATTATGCAGCAGTTTAAATCAGCTGAATTGGACCTTTTAGTCGCGACAACGGTCATTGAAGTAGGTGTGGACGTTCCTAATGCCAGTGTGATGATCATAGAAAACCCTGAGCGCTTAGGGTTAGCGCAATTGCATCAGCTACGTGGTCGAGTGGGCCGAGGCTCTGTAGAGAGCTTTTGTGTGCTGATGTATCACGCGCCTTTATCCAATCAGGGACGTGAACGTTTAACTGTAATGCGTGAAACCACTGATGGTTTTAAAATCGCGGAAAAAGATCTGCAGTTACGCGGGCCAGGTGAGGTTTTAGGTACACGGCAGACTGGAGCTATGCAGTTTAAAATGGCCGATCTGCAACGAGATTCAGATCTGTTAACTCGGGTTAAGATGGTGGCGGGTCAGATGCAAGAATGGCCTGATTTTGCAGATTCCTTAGTTGAACGTTGGCTGGGCCGTGGTGAAGACTACGGTAATGTATAATAAATAGATTAATCGATTTATTCGCTTGTCACAGATAGAGAGTAGTAGTGTTGATTTCACCCAGTGAAAAGCAGTTAGAAATTATTCGACAGCAGTTGGGTCGTGAACCGCGCGGTTTAGCCGGTATTGCTGTACAAAATGATCAAGAGGTTCCATTGGTATTACAGATGGATCTGTTGGTTGATGATAAACCTTTTCCAACGCTTTATTGGATGGCCAGTAAAGATATCTATCAAGCCATTGCTGAGATAGAAACAGCAGGTGCGGTTAAAGAGTTAGAACAAGAACTGATGGATAACGAAGCGCTTCGTGCTGAGCACTTAGCGGATCAGCAGCGTTATGTGGATCTTCGTTGGGCTTCGGCTTCTGAAGAGCAGAAAAAACGTATTGAAGAATTAGGTTTCACGCCGCTCTACAGTAAGTATGGGATTGGTGGTATCTCTCAGTGGGACAAAATCCGCTGCTTACATATGCAATATGCTTATCACTTAGCGCAAGGTAGTGCGATTGGCCTTATTTTAGATGAAAGATATGGTTTAAAGGGTATTAAAGCTTCGATTTGATCGGCTGAATAGTCTTTAGAGGCGTTAATTGTTGTTTGGGGGAGCTGATGCATAGGATCAACGATGGGATGGGCTGCAGCGTTTGTGCTGTTTTCACTGCATTGTTAATGCTGTTCTCATTCAGTGTCTCTGCTGCCACAGTTACTTATGACTTTAGCTCTGGTAGCCATATCTCTCTTCGGGGCGATAATGGCTCGTTAACATCGACTAGTGGTTTAAGTTCATTTTTAGGATCTGGAATTAACGCAAATGACTTTTCTTATGAATATCAGTGGGCAAACAGTGGGGGCAACTATGCAAAAATGCTCTATCAGTTTGCAGTTAGCGAAAGTGCAACTGATTTAAGCAGAATAACAGCTACTTGGAGTGGTCGCGGGGCCAATTCTCGAAGTGGATATTCTGGGGCGGTCCTCTATATTCGTAATTTCTCTTCAGGGAACTTTGAATCCTTAGCATCGACTTCTTCTTCAGGTTTTACAACTCTGGCGGGTTCAGTTTCTTCCAATTTATCCGATTATGTAAGTAGTAACGAGATACATATTCTGTCGGTGAACAGGTGGCCCAGACAAAATGGAGGTCACTCAGCTCGACATGACACGAACTACATCAAAATTGATCTGGAAACTTTAGATGATACTCCCATCCCTGATCCTGAAATAGAATTTCGGATGGATGAACTTCAATGGCAAGGAAACGCCAATGAAGTGGTCGACAATACCGGGAATAATCATGACGGTCAGGCTCAGGGTGGGGCCACTACAGTCTCAGATGGTGCCGTTTGTCGTTCCGGAAGTTTTGATGGTGCTGATGATTTCGTAGAAGCCATTGATCTGTCAGCTCTGCGAGGAACAGCTAGTCTGAGTTTTTGGATTAAAACTAATCAGTTAGGTAGTTCAACGGATTATCTCGCGCCGGGTGTAACGGGTATAGAGATTAGTGGCAGTACAGACGATATTTTCTGGGGCTGGTTGGACCTTTCTGGGAATATCGGTATTAGTATTGGCGATGATAGTACTTCTAAATCCTCATCATCAATCAATGATGGTACTTGGCGTCATGT
The DNA here is from genome assembly GCF_047778065.1 of Neptuniibacter sp. QD72_48. Classification (GTDB taxonomy): domain Bacteria; phylum Pseudomonadota; class Gammaproteobacteria; order Pseudomonadales; family Balneatricaceae; genus Neptuniibacter. The sequence continues at coordinate 208,329 of NZ_CP180547.1, forward strand.
TGTTCTAACTAGAGATGCTAATACAGGCGCTTATCAGATCTTTATTGATGGGGCTTTAAATGCGACTGGCACGATTGCTTCAGGGATTATTTCAAATACCTTTAATAGTATCGGCCGTATTGAAGACAATGGTGGTAGCCCAGAGTATTTCTCTGGTCAGTTAGATGAGGTCTTAGTTTACGATCAGGTATTAACTCAGACACACGTTACTCAAATCTATACTAATCAGTTAGCAGGCAACAACTGGGATGGTTCAACTCGAACCTGTCCATCTTCTGGACCCTTAACACCTGTAGCTGAATTCAGATTTGATGAAACTAGCTGGGATGGAAGCCTTAATGAAGTTGCAGACTCTTCAGGGAGTTATCATGGTGAGGCATTTGGTGGTATCCAGCCGGTCTCGGGGAAAATATGTAATGCTGCTGATCTGACTGCAACAGAAACAACGGATTACGTAAGGGTTGATGGTGATCTTTTTGCCAATCAGGGCGATTTTACGATATCCACATGGGTGAATACCGCTAATACTAATAATCAATCTTTAATCTCTGGCGCCAATTCATCTTCCTTTAATGAGTTGATCTTTTGGTTCAATAGCAGCACAAATTTTGAACCACATTTAAACAATGTCAATAATGGCTCTGTTTCAGTTTCTAATTTTGCTACCAGTAGTTGGCGGCATTTGGTCTGGACCCGATCAGGCAATCAAAACTGTTTATACATTGATAAAGTCTTACAGGGTTGTGGGACTTTAGGAATTGATAATATCACCATAGCAAGCAACGGATTGATTTTAGGGCAAGAGCAAGATTCGCTTGGTGGTGGTTTTGTTGCCAGTCAGGCTTTCAATGGCTTGATGGACGAGGTACTTTTTTTTGATGAGGCGCTTTCCAGCTCAGACGTGGCAAGTATTTATGATCTTCAGGATGCAGGGAAAAATTTAGATGGCTCTGATCGAAGTTGCCCAATTGTAGAACTAGCTCCTGTGGCTGATTGGCGGTTTGATGAAGCAAGCTGGAGTGGTGTGGATGATATTTTAGATGCCAGTGGTAACGATTATCACGGTACGGCGTTTAATGCTTCACCAACCGATGATGCTCAGCTGTGTAATGCTGTTGACCTAAGTGCAAACAGTGCAACGGATTACCTTTCTATGCATAAAGGCACAATGGATGGATTGTTAGATTTTACGGTGATTGTTTGGGCTAAATCGACTTCTTCGGATGATTCCACTATTTTGTCTGTGGCCAGTGCTGATAGTAGTTTAGGTGCAAATGAGGCTGTGTTTTATTTTGATAATAATGACCAGTTTTGGCCAACTATCACTGCATCGCCATTCCAGACTAATACGAGGTTATCTGCTACTTCCACAATGCGCGATGGTGATTGGCATCAGCTTGCTTGGACACGTAAGGCATCTACAGCACAAAGCTGTTTCTTTATCGACGGTGCTAGTCAAGGCTGTGTAACTCATACGGATGGTGATGATAACAGCCCGATAGATGTGATGACTGGCGGTTTAATCATTGGCCAGGATCAGGATAGTTTGGGTGGCGGCTTTGATATAAGTCAGGACTGGGAAGGGCTGTTGGATGAATTTCTAATATTTGATAGCGTCTTAAGTCAGAGTAAAATCGCTGAAATTCGCACAAATATCATGAATTCCAATAACTGGGATGGTACTCCACGTAGCTGTGGAGCATCGATTGACCACTACTCGATTACCCATGACCAAAGTGGTGTCACCTGCTTAATCGAAAACATTACCATTTCAGCTCATGATAGCGCTCATAGTGCAGTAGACGCAGGTAGTGCTTCTATGACGATCTCTGCTACTTCAGGCAAAGGCAACTGGGTGGGTGCCGTGAGTGGGACATCGGCATTTGATAATGGTAGTTCTGATGATGGCGTCGCTACATTTACTTTCGCTTCGGGTGAGCAAACGGCTGTACTTCAGTTTGCCCATCCAATCTTAAGTGGTACAAGCGAAACTTTTGGTTTTAACGTAACGGATGGCTCCATTACTGAGAACAGTGGGAGTTGGATAGCAGCTGACGACCCTAATATTACCTTCACCCTCGCGGGTTTCCGTATTATTGATGGTGCTGGTGTAGAGACCATACCGACTCAGATTGCAGGTAAAGCATCGGATGCTGGTTTTGGTGCGGCTAGTCTTTATCTTCAGGCGGTTGAAGCAACGACTGCAGACCCGAGTGTGTGTCAGGCGGCCTTCCCAAATGGTACGACTTTATCGATTAATCTGGCAGCTCAATGTAACAACCCAACTTCGTGTGTTTCGGGGCGTACTTTTAACGTTAAAAGTGGCAGTAACCCCGAGGTAGACCTCAATTCAGGTACACCGGAAACATTCAAATCTGTTGATATGACATTCGATACTGAGTCTAAAGCACCGGTCCGTCTTAACTACAATGATGCAGGTGAAATGCAGTTACAGGCGAGTTATACCGTGCCAGATACTGGAGCGGTCATGACAGGTAATTCGAATCTATTTGTTGTCCGCCCGTTTGGGTTTGGTTTCCCTGGTATCTCAGCTGCAGGAGGTGCGAACCCGAGCGGAGATGAAACCGGGCCAGATAGCTCCTCTGGCTTTGCCGCTGCAGATGAGCCGTTTGATGTTGAAGTTAATGCTTACCTCTATGATGCTGCTGAGGATACCAATAATGATGGTATTCCCGATGCAATAGATACTGATGGCAATACGCTGCTGGAAACAAGCGGTACCGATAATATTGCGGATCTGACTGATAATGGTATTACGCCAAACTTTACCGGATCTGTAACTATATTTGCAGATACAACATTCTTTACGCCAAATACGGGGGCTGGGCAGTTAGGTAATTTCAGCGGTGGTACTGCAACTATCTCGCTCGGAACTTCAAATGGTTCTGCTGTAGGTCTGAAATATGATGAAGTTGGGAGTATCCAGCTTAAGGGGTCGATGAGTGATTATATTCAGTCGGGAGTGGATATAGGGAGTGAATACCGCAAGGTTGGCCGTTTCTATCCAGATCACTTCGTTCTAACTGAATCAGCTGTGCAGGAACAATGTACTCCGTTTACCTATATGCAACAGCCGTTCTCAGCCCTTGAATACAAGATTGAAGCACGTTCTGCTGATGGTGAGCTGACCGAAAACTATGACCTTGCGTTTTATAGCAATACTGCAGTATTGGAGTTAAGCGCGGAGGATAGCGACGATGGTAATGAATTAAGCTCGCGTCTCACGACGCCTATGTCGTTAAGTGGTTGGACTGAGGGTGTAATTGATAGAACGACAGTAAGCTCAACTGCTATTACTGATCTGACCTTCCAGCGCCAAGGTGGTTCTGCCGGGTTAGAAGATGGTCCCTATACCCAGCTGCAGTTAGGTGTGTCGATTACATCCGAACTGGATGGCCGTAATTTCACTACATCAGCAATGAATATCGATCCAGATCTCGCGGGTGATTGTACTGGAAGCTGTACCGGCGTAGCGCTGAGGAATGCTACGGAACTGCGCTATGGTCGCGTTATTCTGCAATCCGCTCATGGTCCAGAAACTGAGGATCTCCCCGTGCCATTTGAACTTCAGTATTGGGATGGTACTGCGTTTGTTCGTAATACCGATGATAGCTGTACTGCCATTCCATTAGCCAATATTAGTTACGATGGTAATCCAATCAGTAGTGTTGCTGCAGACCGGACGGTTACCGTTGGTGATGGTAGTACAGTAGGTAATTTAAATATCGACGCTACAAATGCTGATGCAGTATCGGGTGACTTTAGCCTGATCTTTACGGCTCCAGGTGCAGGCATAGGCGGCAATGATAATACCGGTTACTTCCCTGTGGGTCTGTCTTCGATCGATAATTGGTTAAGATACGATTGGGATCAGGACGATAATGCTAACGACAGCAGTGTGCCCGATGCGATTATTACATTCGGCCGTGCCCGCGGTAATGATCGAATGATCTTCTGGCAGGAGCGTTATCAATAGGTCTGAATTTCAGGCAATAAAAAAGCAGGCTAATGCCTGCTTTTTTTAATTCTGAATACCGGTCTTATGAACCAGTCAGAGCCTTATATTTTTCCATAAGCTCTGCTTCAGTTTCTTCGTGATCTGGATCTTTAGGGATACAGTCAACTGGGCAAACTTCAACACACTGAGGAGTATCGTAGTGGCCTACGCACTCAGTACATTTGGATGGTTCAATCTCATAAATTTCGTCACCCGGAGTGATGGCCTCGTTCGGACATTCCGGCTCACATACGTCACAGTTGATACATTCGTCAGTAATGATCAATGCCATGATGACTACCTCACTGTCATAAAAGTAAATTTACAGGCGCTGGTGCTCAATCAGGGCCTTGGACACCGACGGATGAACAAATTTGCTTACATCACCGCCCAAGCTGGAGATCTCTCTGATCAGCGTGGAGGAGACGAAAGATAAATGTTCCGCTGGTGTTAAAAATATACTTTCTACGTTCGGTGCTAGATGTCGGTTCATCGCTGCGAGTTGAAACTCGTACTCAAAATCCGAAACTGCGCGCAATCCACGTAGAATAATATTTGCGTTCTGTTGCTCTAGTAATTCTGCTAGTAGACAATCAAAGCCGACAATTTCAACATTGTCGAGGTGCGCAGTTACCTCGGCTACCAAAGCTACTCGAGTTTCTAATTCCAGCAGCGGTCGCTTCTTAGGGCTTTCGGCGATAGCAACAACAACTTTATCGAAAAGTTTAGATGCACGCTCAATTAGATCCGAATGACCATTGGTGATTGGATCGAATGTTCCTGGGTATACGGCTGTATTCATATCTGGTTCACAGCAGTTGATGTCTAATTAGTGCCTATCTTGTGTAGGCCTAATAAAATAGCAGTTTAGCAAGTGCGGCATATTATCTGAATTGCACGGGCGGTACAAATACTATAATGGAATGGTTTGATTTATATCGGTTATAAGAAATTTGTTTTTTATTACCAATAACTATATGGGTTTTAAGGGTATTACGAAGATGTCTTGGTTGCGTATTTTTGCTGTATTCGCGTTTGTTCTTGGACTAGCGGGTTGTCAGACCTTACAAAAGGTGGATCGGGGGCTTTATCAAGTCGCTGAATCTGTTAGTGAAAAAGATAGGGTTACAGGGCAGCGCAGCTTAAGTATGGCCAATCGCTCGGCTCAGATTCAGCAGGGTAACGCCTATGTTGAGAAAATTATTGCGAATGAGAATAAGCACAAAAGACCCGTAAATGCGGCAGTAAGCCGTAGTCAGTACTTGCGCTTAGTTCGTATTTTTGACCGTATTCATCAGATCTCTCATCTGAAAAATGAGCGTTGGGAACCAATTCTGATCAAACGCGACTCTTTTAATGCGTTTACGACAGGGGGTACTTACATAGTTGTGCACTCTAAGTTGATGACAGATCTTAAAGACGATGCTGAACTGGCTGCGGTTGTTGCCCATGAGATCGCACATACTGTGGCGAACCACGTGTATGAGCGCCAGACACATGCTCAGATCAGTGCATTAGCGGGTTCGAATTCCGCGCGTCGTAGTGGTTACAAAGCTGCTTTTACTCATGAAAGTGAGCGTGAGGCTGATCGTATCGGCATCTTGTACACCGCATTAGCCGGGTATGATCCCCTCGCCGCTAGCCGTATTTGGCAGAGAAAATATGCTGCGGAGGGTAATGCTCGATCCCTGTTCCATCATGATCACCCTGTAAACGCCGAACGCTATAAAGAGGCTTATAAAGTCGGTAAGGCTGTAATGCCTTATTACCGCAAAGGCCAGATTAACCCTCGCTCAGCTCAGTTGTTGGATAATAATGTGCTGTGGCGCAAAAATAGCAATGAGGTAGCTGCAGGTGACGGTGGTGGTGTCGCTGCGCTTTTATCTACGGCGTTAGGGGCTTATGTGCAGCATCAGGAAGCGAAAGTAGAGGAGCGTCGTCAGCAGGATCAAGCGCGTTTTGTAAAAGCGGTACAGAACGGTTTAAAGCTAGAGTCATCCCGTAAAGCTGGTAATCATGTCCTAGAAACTCGCTGGCGTTATGCAGTGAAAGGGCCGGTTCTAAAAGATATGGTGATGGGAATGTACCTAAAACGTAATGGCAAGATCGAGCGTTATGTTGATCACGTTAAAGGTTATATCAAACCGGGACAGGTATTTGCTGCCCGCTTTGAATTCCCGAAAGATCTACATGTGAATGATCTGAAAGAATATGAAGCGAGCTTCTATCTAGACGACGTCCAGCCAGCTTATTAACTCACTGGCTAGCTATTACGCATATACAAACGGTAGGTCACTTGGCCTGCCGTTTTTTGTCTATGCTCATGCCAGTGGCTAGGTACCTGTGGGTTATGTAGTTCTGACTCGCTTTCAACGTAAATAAGAGCGTTTTCTGATAATAGGTTGTGCGCTTCCAGTAATTCGCAGCACGGCGCGATAAGATCCTGGCGGAAAGGCGGATCTAGGAACACAAGGTCGTAGCGCTGCTCGCAATCAGTTTTTCGGCTTTGTAGCCACTCAAGCACATTGGCTTGAACGACTTCGGCATTCTGACACTTTAAAAACTGGATATTGTCTTTCAGCTTTCTAGATGTGGTTGGGTTCAGATCGATAAACGTCATACTCGCGGCACCGCGAGATAGGGCTTCCAGCCCAAGGGCGCCACTACCACTAAATAGGTCTAAGCATTGCGCGCCCGGCACTGAGGATTGAATCCAATTAAATAAGGTTTCTCTCACTCTGTCCGGTGTAGGGCGTAAACCATCGACGGCAAAAAACTCTATCTTTCGGCCACGCCATTCGCCACCGATAATACGTAGCTGCGAACGGGGGATATCTGTCTTATTCGCCTGTTTGCGAGGAGGGTTACGACGGCCCATGGTCTTTCCTTTAAAGCGAGGGAGATTGAAGGATACTGATTTGTTTATCTGCCTGTAAGGCTTTGCGAGCGAGTTCGATCACTTGATCGGCATCTTGATCTAAAACCTGCTCCGTATAGGTCTCTAATGTGTCTTCCGGCAAACGGTAGAACGCAATCAGATTAAGTGCCTGAACTTGGTTAGCGATATCGCGCATATTGTCATGCCATTGAGAAGCTAGGTTCTGCTGGCTTTTTTCGACTAGATCTTCGGTAATCATCTGGCTTAACTGGGGCAATACTGGACCTGGATTTTGCACGCCATCAATAATCAGCGCGCGGTAACCGGTATCACTTAGAGCGGCCCAAAGCATACGGAAGTTCAGATTGTACTGTGTCTGTTGTTGGCTCAGCAGGTCTTGAAGTACTTGTGCACTTAACCTCTCTTGTACAAAATCTTTTGAGTCGCGAGCAGGAATGAGCGTACCAACCAGTAAGCGAAAACGTTGATCCGTACTTTCACCTTGCTGGATGAATTGAGGACTGGCAGTAATCAGCGCTGCGCTTTGATCGCTTTGCTGTTGCGGAAGGCTCTCTTCAACTGCTGAAACGAGATCTTCAGCCCCTTCACCGCTCAATGCAAAGCGTGGATTTTCGAACATGACATTAAAGCTGCGACTTAGGTTACCCAAAACCGTCATACGATTGCTTGGCTGTAAGCGCTCATAAAAGTGATTAATGATCTGCTGTTCGCTGTTTTGACCATCTAGATATTGGCGCGCCTGAATAGTTTTCAGTTGATCCTGCCAGCGGGCGCTCTCGACCGGTTGACTTAGCGCACTCCAGATCGATTTCAGGTTAGGTAATTCTTGCGTTGATGACCAGCGAAGCGTAACTTCGATGCGGTCTTGGCGTGGCAGTACATGATAGCTATAAGTCGGGTTAGCCAGTGCATTTAAGCGCTGTTGTAAAATCTGACTTTGAAGCTGCTGCAGTTGGCGCTGAGTCGAGTTAAAAGCTGGGCGTGTAGGTAGCAGTAAAACCAGCGTAATAGGCTGGTCATCTAACTCCATCCAGCTGAGGCTTCTTGCCTCATTTGACTCGATGTCATGGTATTTGACTGCCCCAGGTCCCATAGATGAAAGGATCATAATGGCGATCAAACTGAACCATACGAGGCCGATCAAATATTTACGATTAAACAGGGGACGGTATTCATTTGTCATAAGGGTAGTCTCTGTACCAAATCACTGTGATAAGATACCAGACTTTGTGGGTGGACTGCTGGATTTTATTGGCCATTATCACCCAAATAATATGCCGTATGAGAACGGAAAATCATGCTGAGTTTACAAAAATGGTTTGTTACCGAAGGCTGGAATACTGATTACATAGCTTACGCAGGTGTTGTGATCACCGCATTAGTGCTTGCGGGAATCTATCGCTATTTGAGTAGCGACGACTCAGCTGAATAAATTAAGTGCAGAATTATATCAACCAGTGGCCGAATCATGTGGCGGCTGTATGAGGAAGTTAAATGTTTAAGAAATTAAAATCCATGTTCGGTGGTAAGCCTGCAGAAGAAGAAAATCTGCAGACTCAGGAACAGGATGTTGAGAAGGTTGAAGTCGAGGCCGCAGTGCCTGCGCCTGAACAGCCTGTTGCTGCTGAACCTGCCGTGGCCCCTCAAGAATCAGAGCCTGTAACTGTTAAAGAAGAAGTTCAGGAAGAGGCTCCGGTTGAGCAGCCTCTTGCAGAAGCAGCCGTTGAAACTGCTGAAGTTGTTGAGCCTGCACAAGAATTACAACCAGTGGAAGAAACACCGCAAACTGTTGTGGAAGCGGAGCCAGAAACGCCAACAGCTGAGCCCGTAGTTGAAGTGGCTGACGAACCTCAGGTAGAGCCGGAAGTGGAAGCACCAGTTCCAGCGCCTGTAGAAAAACCTGTTGAAGAGAAACAAGAGAAAAAAGGTTTCTTCTCACGTATTAAATCGGGTTTGAGTAAGACCAAGGCGAACCTAACGGAGCAGCTGGGTAACCTTTTCCTTGGTGCGAAAGAGATCGATGATGATCTGTTAGAAGAGATCGAAACCCTTCTATTGATGGCTGATGTCGGTGTTGAGGCAACATCTGATATTATCCAGCGTCTAACCGATAAGGTAGAACGTAAACAGCTAGGCGATGCTCAAGCATTACAAGTGGCGCTTAAAGAGGAACTTGCGAGCCTGCTGCATCGTTCTGAAGAGCCGCTAAAAGTAGAATGTAACAACAAGCCATACGTTATCTTGATGGTAGGGGTAAACGGCGTCGGTAAAACAACTACGATTGGTAAGTTGGCGAAACGTTTCCAGAGCGAAGGTAAGTCAGTGATGCTAGCTGCAGGTGATACGTTCCGTGCGGCGGCTGTTGAGCAATTGCAAGTATGGGGTGAGCGCAACGATGTTCCTGTTGTGGCACAGCACACCGGTGCAGACTCTGCATCTGTTATTTACGATGCGGTGCAATCTGCTCAGGCTAAAGGCGTTGATGTATTGATCGCCGATACTGCTGGTCGTCTGCAGAATAAAGACAACCTCATGCAAGAGCTGGAAAAAGTTGTCCGTGTAACGCAGAAGTTATCACCAGAAGCGCCGCATGAAGTGATGTTGGTCCTTGATGCCGGTACGGGTCAGAATGCATTGAGCCAAGCAAAGATCTTTAAAGACAGTGTTGGCGTGACAGGCATCTCCCTAACTAAACTGGATGGCACTGCCAAAGGCGGCGTGATCTTCGCTATCGCTAAACAGATGGATCTGCCGATCCGCTTTATTGGTGTTGGCGAGCAGATTGATGATCTTCGTCCATTCAAATCTCAGGAATTTGTAGACGCGCTATTTGATTAAGTCGTGAAAGGAATTCCGCATGATTCAGTTTGAGAATGTCAGCAAACGTTACCCTGAAGGGCACGATGCGCTTAGAGACGTAAACTTCACGCTACAACGTGGTGAGATGGCGTTTCTAACCGGTCATTCGGGCGCAGGTAAAAGTACGTTACTCAAACTGATCATGTTGATGGAGCGCCCTACTCGAGGTTGCGTTTCCATAGCACAACAGGATTTAGCGCAGTTTAGTCGCGAAGATATTCCCTACCACCGCCGTCGTATCGGTGTAGTATTCCAGAATCATCAGCTTCTCTTTGATCGCACTGTATTTGAAAATGTCGCGTTGCCGTTACATATCTCCGGTTACGATGAGGAAGATACAGGGCGACGTGTAAGAGCTGCCTTGGATAAGGTTGGCTTGCTGCATAAAGAGAAGTTTAATCCGATTGCTTTGTCTACCGGTGAGCAGCAGCGTATTGGTATTGCCCGTGCGATCGTACACAAACCGCAATTGCTGCTGGCCGATGAGCCGACCGGTAACCTAGACCCGACGCTATCTGCTGAGATCATGAGTCTGTTTATGGAGTTTAACCGCCATGGCACGACCGTTTTGATCGCCAGTCACGATTTGTCTTTGATCTCGCGTATGGGCCATCGCACCTTGATTTTGGATCAGGGGAGGTTGCTACGCGATGGCTAATCGAGAACCGAAAAGACGCGGTGCCGTTCGACAAGAACGACCCTTAGAAACTGCAGCTCCGGCACCTGCTCAATCCAAAGGTGCTGCTCGTCATAAGATCGACTTTGTTGCTCAGGCAAAAAGCTGGTTACGTCACAATAAAAAGACGGCGCAAGATTCACTGAAGCGCTTAAAAGCGACGCCTTTACCGAGCTTAATGACGTTAGCGGTATTGGCGATTGCCTTAGCGTTGCCGGGTGTCATGTTCGTTGGTTTGAAGAATATCAATCATCTGAGCGGCCAGTGGCAGGGTGACCCGCGCATCTCTATCTATCTGAAAACTTCGGTTGCTGATGAAGCTGCCGAACGCTTTAGTCAAAACATGCTGCTGCGATCAGATCTAGCCGCTGTCGAATTGGTGACTAAAGAGCAGGGCTTACTGGAGTTTCAGCGGATGTCGGAGTTTGCTGAAATCTTAAGCTTTCTTGATAGCAATCCACTGCCTGCGGTTGTTGTGGTTCAGCCCATAGACAATCAGAAACAAGCGTTAATAAAGCTGCAACAGACTTTATCGGAAATGCCTGAAGTCGATGATGTAGTGTTGGATATGATTTGGGTTGAGCGTTTAGCCTCGTTTGTTGAACTCGCTAACCGTGTTGTCCTGGTTCTAGGTGCGCTGTTGGCGTTGTCTGTCTTGCTGGTGGTGGGTAACACGATCCGTCTGTCGATAGAAAACCGCAAAGATGAGATTCAGGTCGCAAAATTAGTCGGTGCGACCGATTCTTGGGTGAAGCGCCCCTTTATCTATACCGGTTTCTGGTTTGGTCTTTTAGGCGCTGCCTTGGCTTGGTTGTTTGTGATGATCAGCCTACTACTTCTGAATGAGCCTGTTGGGCAGCTAGCGGCACTATATCAAAGCGATTTTGAGCTTCAGGGCTTAGGTTTTTCAGATAGCCTTATTCTGTTGTTGTCTGGAATTTTGCTTGGTTTAGTTGGTGCAAAACTCGCGGTAAGTCGTCACCTTCGCGACATTGAGCCGCAATAACCTGTCATTTAAACGTCATATTTGCGTTTTATCTTATTCCTCGTTATATTTTTCGGTCCCGCTTTTTAGGAAGCGGGATTTTGTTGGAACTTTTGTACTATAAACAAGTCATATCTGCGGTGTTTAAAGCAGAATGATACGAGGTCATTAATGGGCACAAGCTTACAAGTTGTTGAAAACCTTTCTCCTGGTCAGAACCTGGATGCGTACGTACAGACTGTTACGGCGATTCCTGTGCTGAGCGTTGAAGAGGAACGTTCTCTGGCTGAGCGCCTACACTTTGATGGTGACGTAGAAGCTGCACGTCAGATGGTTATGTCTCACCTTCGTTTTGTTGTACATGTTGCTAAAACGTATTCTGGTTACGGTCTGCCTCTAGGCGATCTAATTCAGGAAGGTAACGTTGGCCTGATGAAGGCTGTTAAACGCTTTGACCCAACTATGGGTGTACGTCTGGTTTCTTTCGCCGTGCACTGGGTAAAAGCTGAGATGCATGAATTTATTCTGCGTAACTGGCGTATTGTGAAAGTTGCAACGACCAAAGCGCAGCGCAAGTTGTTTTTCAATCTGCGTTCGAAAAAGAAAGGCCTTGGTTGGATGACCAACGATGAGGTTGATCTAATCGCAGAAGATCTAGGCGTAGAAGCTAAGACAGTACGTCAGATGGAAGGTCGTATGGCCTCTGTTGATACTGCATTTGATGCGCCGGAAGGTGCAGATGACGAGCAAGCTGCTTGGGCACCTGCTCACTACCTAGAAGATAAAAGCGCAGATCCATCGCTACAGGTGGAAGATGCTAACTGGGAACAGGATGCACAGCGTCGTTTAATGTCGGCTATGTCTGAGTTGGACGAGCGTAGTAAAGATATCTTGGCGCGTCGTTGGTTAACGGATGATAAAGCTACTTTGCACGAGCTAGCAGCAGAGTACGAAGTATCCGCTGAGCGTATTCGTCAGTTAGAAAAGAATGCGATGAAGAAGATTCGAGTCTCCATGGAAGCGTAATTCGTTTTCTGGAGTAAAAAAGCCGCTTTTAAGCGGTTTTTTTATGCCAGCAGTATTCGGCAAGGCCGTAGCAAATTCGGTATAATCCGAACTCGTTTTAACAGAGTTCATCATGAATACATATCCACTGCTTTTTATTGCGTCCATTTTCGGCTTTTTAGCTGTGGCTATCGGCGCATTTGGTGCACATGCAGTTAAAGGTTCGATCGAGCCTTCCCTTTATGTTGTGTATCAGACCGGTGTGGAATATCACCTTTATCACGCGCTGGCGTTGCTGGTTTTGGCATTCGCGCCAGAACGTTTAGACCTGAAAGTGATTAAGCGCGCGGCGGTTGGATTTGTGATTGGAATTCTGTTGTTTTCAGGCAGCTTGTACTTAATGGCGTTAACTGGGATGCGGTCATTAGGTATGGTTACACCGCTAGGTGGAGTTGCGTTCCTTTGCGGGTGGGCGTTGCTGGGGTATGCAGCGCTGACTTCAGGTAGGAGATAGATCAATGCAGGTTCAGGTAAATGGTGAGATGCTGCAGTTGCAGGATGGTATCACCCTGACAAGTTTGGTTGAGCAGTTAGAGTTAGGCGAAAAGCGAATCGCGATTGAGCTTAATCTTGAAATTATTCCGCGCAGCCAGCATGCTGAGACGGTTTTAAAAGAATCAGACCGTGTTGAAATTGTTCATGCCATTGGTGGCGGTTAATTTTAGCATTTGATGCAGTACAGCCAGAGTAAATAATAACGAGCATTTGGAATTACACCATGTCCCTAGAAAATGATCCGCTAGTAATCGCAGGCCAATCTTTTAACTCTCGTCTGCTAATCGGAACAGGTAAATATAAAGATCTGGAAGAGACCCGTTTGGCGATTGAAGCAAGTGGTGCTGAAATCGTTACCGTGGCTGTACGTCGTACTAATATTGGTCAGAATCCAGATGAGCCAAATCTGTTGGATGTGATCTCTCCAGAGAAATACACAATCCTTCCGAACACGGCGGGCTGCTTTAACGCTGATGATGCGATCCGTACTTGTAAGTTGGCGCGTGAGCTGATGGATGGTCATGATCTGGTTAAGCTAGAAGTATTGGGCGACCAGAAAACTCTATATCCAAATGTTGTTGAAACAATCAAAGCCGCAGATGTGTTGGTACGTGATGGTTTCAAAGTAATGGTTTACACCAGTGATGACCCAATCGTAGCGAAAGAGCTAGAAGATCTAGGCTGTGTATCTATCATGCCACTAGGTTCTATGATCGGTTCTGGTTTGGGCATTCTTAACCCACATAACATCAATGTTATTATGGAAGATTGCAAAGTACCTGTATTGGTTGATGCCGGTGTAGGTACTGCGTCAGAAGCCGCGGTAGCGATGGAAATGGGTTGTGAAGCGGTATTGATGAACTCGGCTATTGCCGGTGCTCAAAACCCTATTTTAATGGCTTCAGCTATGCGTAAAGCGGTTGAAGCTGGACGTGAAGCATTCTTGGCGGGCCGTATGCCACGTAAGAAATACGCAAGTGCTTCTTCGCCAATGGAAGGAACCATTGTTGGTAAATAATCGCCGCTAATTAACGGTGGTTTGGCTACACTTTCCGATACAGCCTGACGTCCCAATGTCAGGCTGTTTTGTTTTACTTAGTTAGGTCAGATGATGACAGAAGAAAATAACATCGAGCAGCAAAACCCTGAGCAGGCTTCTGAAGAGAGGCACATGCGTACTGTAAAAAGCTTTGTCTTACGTGCTGGGCGTATGACCGAAGGTCAGCAGAAAGCGATGGAAGATGTATGGCCGCAAATGGGGCTGGAGCTGAAACAGGGGATGTTAGATCTAGCTGAGGTATTTAATCGCGATGCCCCGGTTGTACTTGAGATCGGTTTTGGCATGGGCGACTCACTGGTTGAGATGGCAAAAGATCAGCCAGAGAAAAACTACATTGGTATCGAAGTACATCGCCCAGGTGTAGGCCGTATCTTAAGCAATGCAGAGCGTGAAGGCTTAAGCAATATTCGCGTATTCTGTGATGATGCAATCGAAGTATTGGCGCAGTGTATTCCTGATGGCAGTCTTGATTGCATCCAGTTGTTCTTCCCTGATCCATGGCACAAAAAGCGTCATCATAAGCGCCGTATTGTACAGCCGGAATTTGCTCAGACGTTACGTAAGAAATTGAAAGTCGGTGGTGTATTCCATATGGCGACCGACTGGGAAAACTATGCTGAGCACATGATGGAAGTTATGAGCGCTGCAGAGGGCTATCAGAACGTTGCCGGTGCAGGTGAATATTCGCCGCAGCCGAAGTGGCGACCAGTCACTAAGTTTCAAAAGCGTGGCGAACGTTTAGGTCATGGTGTTTGGGATCTTATGTTTGAAAAGCTTAGCTGATTAGACTGAATTTGTTAGCTTCCCGGGGAGGATGTTCTTTCCTCCCTGTTTTATCCTCTCTATTTTATCTGTCTTAAAAGCCGATCTTTACCGGGGCCAACCTTAGGTTCTGCTGCGAGTTTTTTCTGTTTATTTGACTCGGGTCAATTTCACAGAACCTTATTATTCGTGTGGTTTTATTGTTCGAATTTTATTCAGTAATATTGCTCTTCTGACATAAAGCAGAGTTAGTAAGTTCGTAATGACCAGTATGCCATACCCCCAGAAACACCTTTTGGTGCGTCAAGTCGCGCAGCAACAGTTAGTCGTGTGTTCTGAAGATACCAAGGTCTCCACGGCCGTGGGGTTAATGGCTAAACATGGTATAGGCTGTGTTATTGTTTGCGAAGGAAACCGGCCGGTTGGCATTATCACCCGCAGAGATATTATGCGGATCACGGTGTCAGGGAAGGACTTGGAGCAGAACGATGTGTCTACCTGCATGTCTTCACCTGTCAGCACGGTTGTAACGACCACAACTATTGATGAAGCGGGTTTGCGTTTTATTGCAGAAGGCTTCCGTCATTTAGTTGTTGTCGATGAAAGCAATCAGCTTTTCGGAATCCTTTCCGAGACGGATGTGGTTAACAGTCAGGGTGTGGAACATGATCTGTTTCTACGCTCAGTTTCTGAGATTATCAGTAAAGATGCGTTGATCATCCCTGAACATGAAACAGTTCGTTTAGCCGTCGAACGTTTAGAAACCACAGGGCATAGTGCTGCATTGATCTGCAATGGTCAGGATATAGTTGGCATCCTGACTGAAAACGATCTGATGGTGAGTATGGCTGATGGTGACTTGGACCTCCCACTGAAAGATTTTGCTTCCGCTAATTTGGTCTCTGTTGAAGCGGATTTAAGCCTTTACAATGCACGCAAAGTATTTCGCCAGCACAGTTTTCATCACCTCGGTGTTAAGCGCCATGATGGTGAGATTATTGGTTTGATCTCCTATAGCGATATTCTGCGCAATGTTGAGATGGATTATGTCTATCGTTTAAAAGAATTATTGAATGAGCGTGACCAGGCGTTAGCGTTATCTCAGCACAACCTTAAGCTGGCGGATAAAGTTATGAGCGCTTCGATGGAAGCGATCGTAGTCACTGATCTGGAAGCTAAAATCCAGCGGGTAAACCCTGCCTTCACTGACATTACAGGATATGAAGATTGGGAAGTATTGGGTAAAAATACCAACATTTTAAGTTCTGGTCGCCATGATAAGAAGTTCTATCAGGATATGTGGGCTTCATTGCAGAACAAAGGGCAATGGCAAGGTGAAATCTGGAATAAACGTAAAAATGGTACCGTTTATCCCGAATGGCTGACCATTACTGCAGTGGAAAATGATGCAGGAGAGATTTGTCAGTATGCTTCCATTTTCTCTGATCTAACAGAAATTAAGAGATCGGAAGCTCGTATTAAGCGTTTAGCTTATTTTGATGAATTAACTCGCCTTCCAAACCGCAAGATGTTTAATGACAGGCTTAACTTATCCCTTGGATATGCTCAAGAGCACAACCATCAAGTCGCGTTAGCCTTTTTAGATTTAGATTTTTTTCAAAGGGTAAATGATCGCTTTGGCCTTGAAGCGGGTGATCAGGTATTGCGTGAAGTCGGCCGTAGAATCGAGTCTATTTTAGAGGAGGGCGATACGGTTGCCCGCTTTGGGGGTGATTCTTTTAATATGATCCTCACTGATGTTGATGATAATACAGCGGTCAGCGAGTTTTTAAATCGTCTTCTATCTACGATCAATCAACCCATATTAGTGTCTGGTACGGAGATCAATCTGACTGTCAGCGTCGGGGTGAGTTTCTTCCCTACAGATGCAACAAAGCCTGAAGATCTGTTTCAGTGTGCCGAAGTTGCCGTTAAACAGGCGAAAGATTTTGGTCGCAATAGCTATCGATTCTTCTCCTCTGAACAGCACCAGTTGGTGAAATCACGTTATCGCATGGCAAATGATCTGCACCGAGCTATCGAAGCAGAACAGTTTGAACTGTATTACCAGCCCAAGGTAACAGCATCAGATCGCCAACTCGTTGGCGTCGAAGCATTAATTCGCTGGAATCACCCTGAACAAGGCTTTATTCCCCCTGATGAATTTATTCCACTTGCTGAGGATTTAGGCGTTATCGATCAAATCGGCTATTTCGTTTTGAGAGAGGCGGTTCGTCAGTGTTCTAGCTGGTGGAAGCTGGGGTATGAAGTTCCTGTCGCAATCAATGTGTCTGCTAAGCAGATGCAGCGCCGAGATATAGCAGAAGAAATTTTAGAGGTTCTGGAAGAGTTCCAGTTGCCATCTAGATTGTTGTCGGTAGAGCTTACGGAAACCAGTTTCTTGCATTGCCTAGAAGAGACTCGCGTAGCAATCAATATATTGAGAACAGCAGGCGTCCGTATTGCCATTGATGACTTTGGTACCGGTTATTCCAGTCTTAGCTATATCCGTAATATGTCTCTGGATGTGCTGAAAATAGACCGTAGTTTCTTGGTTAATATTGAGGACTCAGAAGTCGATTTAAGCATAGTGGCATCTATTATCGATATGAGCCAGGCCATAGGGCTTGAAGTGGTTGCCGAAGGGATAGAAACGGAGACCCAGTTTGGTCTATTGCGAGAGCTCAATTGTGACCAGATTCAGGGTTACTTAATCTCAAGGCCGATGCCCGCTGATACATTTGTCGATTGGTATCGAAGCCAAGCTTAATAATTCATTTTTTAGAATGAAAAGCCCCCGGGGCTGAATGGCGGTAGCCCCGGGGTAAAGATCTTCGAATTTTGCCCATGAATCAAAAAACGAAGTAAGTGGAAAGGTACTTGCTAAAGCTGGTCTTAACCGGCTGTAGCGATTAGGCTGGCATTGCCGCCAGCGGCTGTCGTATCAATGCACAGATGGCGTTCCATGACGAAACGTTCTGGTTGATCTAGTTCTGTGATCAGTGGCAGCAGCGCGCCTTCACGAGCGGCGAGCGCCTGACGAATCGTTTTTAGGGTTTCAGTGCTGGCACTGCAGCAGATCGCAGCGAATCCATCAGTGTCAGTCATGGCATCCGCCGATAACTGCCCCACCATACCTTGCACAGGCAGTTCAGCCTCAGCACACTGTTTCAGTAGATCAGCGATGCCTTGAGCAATAATGACTACCGCATTACCCTGCATCAGCGCGGTTGCAGCTTGATTCTTAGCACTTTCTGCATCGGGACCTAGGCAAAGGACAACGCCGCGCCCAGTTTCGGATAGAAGGTTTAACTCGCCTGTTGGCCCTGGCATTTCTGTAGCTTCAGAGCTATGGCCTTGCAGTTTAAATACCTGTTCAGCAAAGACGTTAGCGAGTTGTTCCTCAGAAACCTTTGTATCAGTAGACGCTGTTTGATCCAGTTGTTGGATCATCTTGTTCAGCGTTTCAGAGTTAATAGTCTGGCCTGCTGGCGCTTCTGTGCTATTGCTAATATTTGAGCGAGTGAAACGTTTAACGTAGTGTGGACCACCTGCCTTAGGGCCAGTACCGGATAGGCCTTCACCGCCGAATGGTTGTGAGCCGACAATCGCACCAATCTGGTTACGGTTAACGTAGATGTTGCCTACCTTAACTTTGTTGATAATGCGCTCAACACGGTTATCCACGCGGGTGTGTAGGCCAAAGGTTAGACCGTAGCCTTTACTGTTAATCGATTCGACTACCTGATCTAGATCTTTTGCTGCAAACGTTGCGACATGTAGAACAGGACCAAAGATCTCTTCATCAATCTCCTCAATACCGTTCACTTTCAGTACTGCTGGCGCGACAAAAGTACCGTCTGTTGGAGCAGGGAGTTTCTTAAGCATCTGGCCTTTTGCGGCAAATTTTGCACAGTGTTCATCAATCTTAGCTTTAGCGTTACTATCGATAACCGGGCCAACATCGGTGCTTAGAAGCCAAGGGTTACCAAGGCGTAGTTCATCCATAGCGCCAAACAACATCTCTAGTAGGTTATCAGCAATATCTTCTTGTACATAAAGTACCCGTAGAGCAGAGCAGCGCTGACCTGCACTCTGGAACGATGACATCAGAACATCGCGTACCACCTGTTCTGGCAGGGCTGTAGAATCAACGATCATTGCGTTCATACCACCGGTTTCAGCTATTAGAGGAGCCTCCGGAGCCATGTTTTTCGCCATCACCTTATTGATGCGCTGTGCAGTTAATGTTGAGCCTGTAAAGCACACTGCAGCGATGCGTGGATCAGAGGTCAGTGGCGCGCCGACATTGGTACCTGAGCCCGGTAATAGTTGGATAACATCTTCTGGAATACCGGCTTCATGCATCAGGGCAACAGCGCGGGCAGCCATTAATGGTGTTTGGTCAGCAGGCTTAGCGATGACGCTATTACCTGATGCGATGCCTGCTAAAACCTGACCAGCAAAAATAGCTAAAGGGAAGTTCCACGGGGATATACAGGTGATCACACCACGTGCTTCACTGCTCGCGTGTTTCTCGGCTTCATTTGCATAGTAACGGGCAAAGTCGACCGCTTCACGAATCTCGCCTACAGCATCAAGAAGTGTTTTACCTGCTTCACGGCTCGCCAGCGCAAACAGCTCAGGCGCATTGGCTTCTAATAGATCAGCGACACGGCGAAGGCAAGCGGCGCGTTCGCTAGCGTCAGTTTTTGACCAACGCTGGAAACCCAGCTCGGCAGAGGCAATCGCACTTTCAATATCTTCAGCATTAGCTTCAGTTACCAGGCCTACAAGATCTTCTGGGTTGGCAGGGTTACGAATTTCAGCCGTTTCAGAGCTGCTCGCATCGCCTGCAATCATCGGCTTTGCGTGCCATTGCGTGTTCTGGAAGGCCTCACGAGCCGGTTCTAGCTGCTCTAAGGTCACATGGTCAGTGATATCCCAGCCTTTGGCATTTAGACGCTTTTCACCAAAAATCATGGCAGGTTTGGCAATCATGTTGTTGCTGATGGCGTTATGGCTTTCCAGCACTTGGGTAAATGGATCGGTCGCGATCTCTTCAGGTGTAATGCGCTTATCGACAATCTGGTTTACAAAGGAACTGTTTGCGCCGTTCTCTAGCAAACGACGAACAAGGTAAGCCAGCAGATCGCGGTGTGCACCTACAGGCGCATAGATACGGCAGCGAGTATTGTTCGATTTCAACACTGTATCGTGCAGTGATTCACCCATGCCGTGTAGACGCTGAAACTCAAAGTTATCCACATCGTGTTTTTTCGCCATGAACAGAATCGCAGCCGCTGAATGGGCGTTATGCGTAGCGAACTGTGGATAGATGCGATCTGTCATCTGCATCAACTTTTCTGCACAACACATGTAAGACAGGTCGGAATTTACTTTACGGGTAAAGACTGGGAAGCCATCAAGGCCTAGCACTTGTGCTCTTTTGATCTCCGCATCCCAGTAAGCGCCTTTTACTAAGCGCACCATGATACGGCGATCTAGACGTTCAGCGGTTGCATACAGCCAGTCCAGAACATGCGCGGCACGTGGACCAAAAGCTTGTACCACAATACCGAAGCCATCCCAGTCTGCTAGGCGCTCATCTGCCAGAACCGCTTCGATCACATCAAGTGAAAGGTCGAGACGATCGGCTTCTTCGGCATCAATATTGAAGCCCATATTGGCATCTTTCGCCTGCAGAGCTAGTGTCAGTGTACGCTCTACTAATTCCTGCATAACACGGGCTTTTTGGCCAACTTCATAGCGGGCATGCAGAGCAGATAGTTTTACAGATATGCCTGGGTTTAGACGGATATCTTTGCTTTCGCAAGCAGATGTCAGTTCACTGATCGCTTGCGAGTAAGCTTGGTGGTAACGGATTGCATCGGCATCAGTTCGGGCTGCTTCGCCAAGCATATCGTAGGAGTAGCTATAGCCTTGTTTCTCAAGCTTTGTTGCGCGCTTAGTGGCTTCGTTGATGTCGCGACCAAGTACAAACTGGCGGCCTAGCTCTTTCATCGCTTGGGCAACGGCGGTACGTACAACCGGTTCACCAAGGCGTTTAATCATGCCTTTGACTGTGGAGCCGATGCTCTTCTTTTCATCTTCTTTAAGTAGCTTACCCGTGATGAGTAGCGCCCAAGTTGAGCTGTTTACTAATGAAGATGCCGATTGGCCTAAGTGGCCTTTCCAGTTACCGGATACCACTTTATCTTCAATTAAAGCATCGATAGTCAGGCTGTCTGGCACACGAAGTAGTGCTTCTGCCAAACACATCAGCGCGACACCTTCTTTGGTGGTCAGGCCGTATTCGGCAAGGAATTTTTCCATCATGGAAGGGGAGCTTTCAGATCGAACTTTGCGTACCAGATCTGCAGCATTGGCTGAAATAGCGCCGCGCTCTGTTTCGCTTAAACCTGAGTTATTAATCAAACCGTTGATAACGGCTGCTTCATCTGCCAGATAGTTATTACGAATAGCTGTACGGCATTGTTCGATTGTGATGCTCATAATCTTCCACCTCTTAAATCTATCGGGCTATTTTACAAGCGCTCAAATAGTCGATTTATCTATAAAAGTAGTTATGGAGGTTTGTTTCTCTTTATTTAGTTCTATTTGTGGATAATTTGGTGTGTTTTTGTTTGTTTTGTGAGCTTTTGTTCTTTTTTATGATGGGTATAAAAAAGCCCCAACTGCAAAGCAGTTAGGGCTTTTAAAAATCTGTTTTCTATTCGTTAGCTTTTGATTTCAGCTTCTACATCGTCAAAGCGTTGCTGAATAGCTTTTGATGGCGCTGGTGTCACTTTGGATACAGCGATAATTGCGATGAAGGCAAAGATAATACCTGGGATGATCTCGTAAAGATCAAACCAACCGCCAGATAGCTGCTTCCACACAACCACAGTTACACCACCAGTGATGATACCCGCAAGCGCACCGCCTTTGGTCATCTGCTTCCAGTACAGTGACATAATCAAGGCAGGACCAAATGCTGCACCGAAACCTGCCCACGCGTAAGATACAAGCTCTAGAACCTTAGAGTCTTTATCCATTGCGAGGAAGGTAGCAACCAGAGCGATAACCACTACAGCGATACGGCCGACACGAACCAACTGTTCTTGGGTTGCATCTTTGTTAAACAGTGCTTTGTAGAAATCTTCAGCCAGAGCAGAAGAAGACACGAGTAGCTGAGAATCCGCTGTACTCATTACAGCGGCAAGGATGGCAGCCAGTAGAATACCTGCAATTACAGGGTGGAATAGTGCATCTACCATCACCATAAATACAGTTTCATTATCGCCCAAACCGTCTGGTAGATAGCCGATAGCGGCTAAACCAATTAGGCAGGCACCCGCCATAGAGATAGCACTCCAGATCACTGCGATACGACGTGCAGCAGGAACCGCGTCTTTAGATTTGATACCTTTGAAACGCGCAAGTATATGCGGCTGACCGAAGTAACCAAGACCCCAGCCCAATAGAGATAGCGTACCGATTAGCGTGATGCTCTTACCATCCGCATCGGTAAACATATTCAAGAGCTCAGGATTTTTCGCTTCGACTGCTGCCAGCGTGCCGCTCAAACCACCGATTTCGCCCATCGCGATCAATGGCACTAAGATCAAAGCGCCAACCATCAGTAGGCCCTGAACTACGTCTGTCCAAGATACCGCTAGGAAACCACCAAATAGGGTGTAAGAGATAACGGCTGCAGCACCGACAAGAACTGCGACGGTGTAATCAAAACCGAATACAGTTTCAAATAGTTTACCACCCGCTACTAAGCCAGAACTGGTGTAGAACAGGAAGAAAACCAATACAAATACGGCAGAAATCACACGTAGGCTGTGGCTGTGATCTTCAAAACGTTTTTCGAAAAACGCAGGTAGTGTTAGTGCATCATCAGCACGTTGTGAGTAAACACGTAGGCGCTGAGCTACTAACAGCCAGTTTAGCCAAGTGCCCACTAGTAGACCGCCTGCCAACCAGAAAGAGCCATAACCGGCCGCCATTGCGTAACCAGGAAGGCCCATCAACAGCCAGCCACTCATATCTGATGCGCCTGCACTCAACGCACTTGGGATCGGCCCTAGGTTGCGTCCACCAAGAACGTAATCAGACAGATCCTGAGTGCGACGATAGGCAACAATACCAATTGCCAGCATCAGCATCAGATATAGGATAAATGTCAGGGTTACCATCTAAGAAACCTCTTTGTCATAGTTTATGCTTATTATCGTTCCATCCTCTGTTACACCTTCCTGCGCTAGCTATGCTGCAGACTTTTCTACCTTCATTGGTTGCGAAAAAGACAGTAGTTAAGCTTGGGTATAACGACCGGAAAGCTTACCGGTATTCCATTGGTTAAATGCTCCAAACTTGGCTGTTTTCTAGGCAATTGGTCTTTATTTGTTCGTTTATTCGGATGATTGTTCTAATTTGATGGTTTTTTACCTAGATAAACGCGCTGCATAGCTCTTTTTCATCTATAAGAAAGAGTAGTCAACTTGTTATGAGGAGTCGAATTCACTATATTCTCGCCAAAAATTTGGACGTTTTGACTTTATGCTTCTGGAGCGCCGTCATGGAAAATTTAGATAAACTCGATATGGCGATTTTGCGCGAACTGCAAAAGAATGCACGTATTACGGTTACGGAATTAGCCTCGCGAGTTGGCCTTTCGAAAACACCTTGCCAAGTGCGTATGAAACGCTTGGAAGAGCTTGGTTATATCATGGGTTATACCACCCTGATTGATCAGAAGAAGCTGGGTTCTAAGCATATCGCTTTTGTTCAAGTGACGATGCTCGATACGAAAACCAAAGCGCTGCAGGCCTTTAATGAGGCCGTGCGCGCCATCCCTGAAATCGAACAGTGCCATATGATTGCAGCGAATTTCGATTATTTGTTAAAAGTGCGTACGTCCGATATCGAAAGTTATAGGGAAGTACTCGGTGAGAAAATTTCTAACCTGCCATTTGTGAAGCAAACCAGTACCTTTGTTGTAATGGAAGATGTGAAGGATGTGGCTTCCAAGCTAATTTAACGCTATACCCATAGAGTTACGCGAATATAGGATACGTAACTCTATGGAATAAAATGTTAATGACATTGCTTCCCTTTTCTGTGCTCCCCTTTATGTTTCATCCATTTTTGTGGTGCTTCACTTTTTAACTGTGCGAATTTGGCTTCCTGTTCTGGAGTCAGAATCTCATACAGTTCTTCCTGATGTTTTGCTTTGGCCATAATCATCGCTTTAGTTTGCTCCTGCGCTTTTAACACTAAGCTGTTGAGCTGTAACTGATAGTCTTTTGATGCTGGGTCTAGTTGCATCAGTTGTTGGCGAAGATCTCGTTTTGCTTGGTGTTGATCCTTCATGCCTGCTTTTTTCTGCTGCATATTTTCTTTCAGTGCCGCCTGTTGGCTGGTGGTTAATCCCAGCTCTTCAGAAAGATACTGCAGGCGCTTCTCCATCTTAGCGCCGTCATCTTTAGTGTAAGCATGTGCAACGCCTAAACTAGAAACAGTTAACACAGCAGCTGCGATTCCAGTCATGATTTTACGGTTCATGTTCTTTGCTCCTAGGCTGTTTAGTTGATGGAATAAAGTTTGGCTTTTGTAAGCGCAAAGATGGGTTTCGGCAGTGTAAAGTTGGGTAAATCTAACAATAGGGCGATCTATTTTGGCGCTAAAAGGATTATTATTTTTAGTAGATAAGTAGCGAAAATAGGCGGTCAAGGCCGAGTGCGGGATAAAGTATGAGAGATAAACAGCGATTATTACTGGTTGATGACGATGTGGAACTATGCGAGTTGTTATCCGATTATCTCGAGCACGAAGGCTTTGAGGTTGAGTTTGCTCACAATGCAGATGAAGCCTGCGCGCAATTAAAACGTTCGGATCGTTACGCCTTGATGGTGTTAGATATCATGATGCCGGGTAAATCTGGCTTAGAGCTGCTACAACAAATTCGACCTGTAGTGACCTTACCCGTGATTATGTTGACGGGGCGAGGCGAAGAGATCGATCGCATTCTGGGGTTAGAGATGGGAGCGGATGACTACCTAAGCAAACCCTGTAATCCACGTGAATTGCTTGCACGAATTCGTGCGGTCCTACGTCGTTCGGAACCGAAAACACAAACAACCCTTTTCCCCGATACTAATGTTGAGATGGGTGGCGTCCAGCTTGATCCTGGTTTGCGTGAGGTTAGGATCAAGGGCGATTTATTGGAGCTTACAGGGACAGAGTTTAACGTGCTTGCTTATCTGATCGCGAATGCTGGAAATGTATTGGATAAAGAGCAATTAACTGAGTTGGTTTTACATCGAAAACTTGCGGCATTTGATCGAGCGATTGATGTTCATGTTAGCCGTGTACGGCAGAAATTAGCGAAAGCGCTACCAGATAAAGAGCTGATCAAAACAGTCCGTGGTGTCGGCTATCAGTATATTAAGGATCTGGTATGAAGTGGTATAAACGACTGTTCTGGAAGGTTTTTGCCGCAATCTGGTGCGTGAGTTTCTCAGTACTGTTAGCGACTATCTGTGTGGTTAGCACCATTACTGAAGAGGATCGCTTCAAGGAAGTAATCACAGCAAAGGCGGAAGGCTATGCAGAGCTGATGATTGAACGTTATGAACGCATGGGTCATGCCACAATCCCGCCATTACGACTGAAACATTTCAAGCGCTCGCATAGGGATAAAGAGATTGGCTTACCAGCGCCAGACCATCACAAAGAACGCACACCACATTGGAAACGTTTTATCTGGCGAAGTGTAACTAAGCGTGTCCATATTACCGATCTGACTGCACAGAGGCAGGTTGTTGATCTTCCCCGTTTTGAAAAAAATCCTGAAGATAGTTACCGCTTTAATCTAGAGTCAGAGCGGGGTCGTCAGTATGAAGTTTTAGTCGATCTCAGCTGGGAGCGTTCTCCTTACGCAGATCTAGTGAACCGTATCCTATCGGTGCAAATGGTGCTGATTTTATTGGTGTCTTCTTTAGGTGCGTTGATCGTATCTGCAATTATCGCGCGGCCATTAATCTTGTTACGCGAGCACACTCAGGCGATCTATCGTGGAGAGTTGGACACTCGTACGGATGAAAAATTAAGGGCGCGTGGTGATGAATTGGGTGAGTTAGCCCGAGATTTTGACCGCATGGCAGATTATGTCCAACAAACTCTGACCTCGCACCAGCATCTGATGTGTGATGTTTCCCATGAGTTAAGAGCGCCGCTAGCCCGATTACAGGCCGCAGCAGGGATTGCAGAGCAACGCTTGGGTGAAGGGGATAAAACAGTTCAACGGATCATTCATGAGTGTCAGCGCTTAGATCAATTGATCGGCGAAATCTTATCCTTATCTCGCTTGGAACAGATGGAGGTTAAAGGCGAGAAAACTAAGCTCAGTGATGTCCTGCAAGAGTTGCTTGATGATGCCCGTTTCAGCCAGCAAGCACGTGAGTTTGAACTCTGTATGGAATCTGACTGTGAAGTGGAATTGAATGCGCCTTTGTTACTTCGAGCGCTGAATAATATCTTGGGAAATGCCTGCAAACATACACCGCAATCGACGTCAATTGAGTTGAGTGTGCATAAGGGTGAACACTGTGAGATTCGTATTCGCGATCATGGTGAAGGTGTGCCAGCAGAGCAGTTAGAAAAACTGTGTGAGCCGTTTTTCCGGGGTAACAGTAAATCCGAAGGCTATGGTTTAGGGTTAAGTATCGCGCAACGGGCTGTACAACGTTTAGGTGGTGAACTTAGTCTATCAAACCATCCAGAGGGCGGATTGGAAGCGCGCATTCTGTTGCCTTGCGCCTAAAATTTAGTTGTAAAAATTGGGGAGCTTTAACAGCTCTCCCAAGTGGGATAGCGCACTTTGTATCTCTGAAATCAGCCGAGGGTCGCGCAGATCCTCAAGGCTTAGGCGATCTCGGTAGTGCGTTTCTATCCAATGTTTCAGCGACTCATATAGTGCAGGGGTTAGCAGTATTCCGTGATGGACAGCACTTAACTCTTCAATCGTGATTGGTAGCGCCAAGCGCAGGCACGCTGGACCGCCACCGTTCTGCATACTTTGTGTTAGATCGATAAATTGGACTTCGCTCACAGGGTTGTCGGCAGCTATTAACTCCTCGCAGATGGCATAAGCCTTAGCGCTGATTTTACTTTCTATGGGGGCAAGTAACATAAGGCTGCCATCGTTTTTTTGGATAAGCTGACTGTTGAATAGGTAAGTTTCTACTGCTTCTTGCAGGCTTAGCTTGCTGGAGCTGACCTCAAATATCTTAAGTGCATCCTGCCAATGACAGCTCTTCATCCTTAAAGTGTTTAAAACCTCACTTTGTTCTTTAAAAGCTTGTTCATGCAGGAATAAAAAGTTCAGATGACCCACCGCGACAACATCGTTGTGAAAAGCCCCGTGGTCTATGGCAATAGGGTTCTGTTGAATCAGTATGCTGCGGCTTTGGTCCAGCTGATGTTGGCGGATAATACTTTCGCTAGCGAGGCGAGTTTGGCGTGCTGGAAAGCGTGTACTTGCGCTCAGCGAGCCTTTTCTGCCATAGATAAATAGATTCAGTGCATCCTGGTCACAAGGCGAGTTTAAGCGCATCTGATTGGCAGCACCTTCATCTGCAAAGATCGGTTGTGATGGCAACGGAACATGCACGCTAAATCTGTCGTGATTGTCAAAACAGGTTTGGAAGAACTGATAGTTATGTTTGGTTTCTAATGATCTATGGATACTGCTATTTAAGTTTGCAGGGGTGAAGTGTAAGTGTCGATCTTTGGTATCTTGAGATGCTGAGCAGGTTGCGCTGTTAGCTGCCCACATAGCAGAAGCGGAATAACAGGCAGTCAGCAACTGAGGGGCTTTGTGCCAAGCTTGATCCAAGAGTTGTTCGTCGGAGCCGCGAAAGCCCGCTGCATAGAGCAGTGCTAGATCAGGTCGTATTGGCGGGGGAATAATCCCTTGTGGAATGCCAAGCTGATGCAGTAGCCACATCTTTTCCAAACCTTGAAGTGCTGCGTCTTTGGGTGAGGATATCTCGCCTTGATGCTGTTGTGATGCAAGGTTGCCCTGTGCGAGCCCCGCATAGTGGTGATTGGGTGCGACCAAACCATCTAAATTAAGCGTTAAACTCATTCATGACTCCAAACATGATCGGCAATATGTAGGCCCGGAGGAAGGGTGTCGGGAATGTCCATGCTGTCGGCCTGCATAGAGGCAACTGGGTAAGCGCAGTAATCGGCGGCATACCATGCACTGGCGCGATGGTTACCGCTGATGCCGGTACCACCAAAGGGGCGCGCACTGGATGCGCCGGTTAGTGGTCTGTTCCAGTTGATCAATCCAGTTCTGACTCGACGCTGAAAGTACTCGAATATTTTAGGATCGTCACTGAGTACGCCAGCCGCTAAGCCATAGCGGGTGTTATTGGCTAAGGTTGTTGCCTGCTGAATATCTTGTACACGATATATCTGAAGGAGAGGGCCAAAGTACTCCTCATCATCGGGGTTCTCTATTGCTGTACAGTCGATTAACCCCGGTGTTAACAGGGCGCCTTTCTCGGCAAATCGTTGCATACCGACCAGTGATTCAGCGCCTTGTTCCATCAGCTTTTCTTGAGCAGTTAGCATAGAAGTCATGGCTGACTGACTGATCAAAGCGCCCATAAAAGGTGACGGGTTTTGGTTATAGGTGCCTACCTCAATTTTGGTCACGGCTTTCTGCAAAGCGGCAATAAATTCATCCCCTTCTGTTCCGACCGGTACCAATAAGCGTCGCGCGCAGGTACAGCGCTGGCCTGCAGTGATATAGGCCGATTGAATAGTGTTATAGACGGCCGCAGCGATATTGGTTGTTTTTGTAACCAACAGAGGATTATTTCCGCCCATCTCGAGTGCTAAAATCTTTTCGGGTTGCCCGCCAAACTGCTCATGCAAGTAACAGCCGGTGGCTGCGCTACCGGTGAAATAGAGGCCATTAATTTTTGAGTGCTCTGCTAAATGTGCCCCTGTTTCTTTTTCTCCTTGGACCAGATTAAGTACCCCATCGGGTAGCTCCGCTTTTTGCCAAAGATGAATCATCAGTTCTGCTGTTCGCGGGGTAAATTCACTGGGTTTAAAGACGATTGTGTTGCCCGCTAAAAGCGCTGGCATAATATGGCCATTTGGTAGATGCCCTGGGAAATTATAAGGGCCAAATATCGCTACGATGCCGTGGGGGCGGTGGCTTAGAATAGAGCGTGCTCCCAGTACGGTACTCTCTTCAGTTGGGCAACGCGCTTGATAGGCTTTGATGGTCAAAGCCGCTTTGCCCAGAAGAGCAGTCACTTCTGTTTTTGCTTCCCAGAGAGGTTTACCGGTTTCCTGGCCGATGGTGTCGGCAAGAAGGTCTTCGTGCTCTTTGATCAGCTCATTAAACTTCAAAAGATAGGCTGCTCGCTGCTTGAGCGTGAGTTCAGACCAGTGTGGGAAAGCTTCTTCAGCCGCTGAAACAGCTTGATTTACTTGCTCTTCGTCAGCTGCATAACCCTGCCAGATTCGCTCATTATTGCCCGGATTCAACGACTCGAGTTCGGAGCCGTTGCCCTGAACCCATTCGCCATTAATAAACAATGATGCTTGTGGTTTCATGGGTGCCTCCCTTTTAGTTCGACCAATCGAATGGTGTCGCTGTCTTTAACTTGCAGCATTTCAGCGGTTTCAGGTGTGAGTTCAGCAATGCCTTGATTGGTTTGGCAGTTAGCAAGGCAGCAACGGAAACCTGCTGCTCGGGTGTTACTGAGTAGATAAGCTGAATCGGAATCAGTGACGTCAGCTTGTTGCGAAATTCTAATTTTGGCGTAGCGGCTATCTCTAATCGCACGTATTTTTGCCAGCGGTGCTGTGATCGTAGGGCCGGCATCGAAGATATCTACATAGTTTTCAAAGCGGAAACCTTCATTTTCCAGCATGCGGCGGGCAGGTTCAGTATTGGCGTGAACACGACCGATTACTTCTTGTGCTTCTTCGGGGAGTAAGTGGATATAGATGCTGTATTTCGGCATTAGTTCGGCAATAAATACTTTGTTGCCAGAGCCAGTGAGGTAATCCGCTTCTGAGTAGTCCATCGCAAAGAATTTACGCCCGAACCCTTCCCAAAAGGGGGAGCGGCCATTGTCATCGGAGAAACCGCGCATCTCTGCGATGACGCGCTCAGAGAAGCGTTGTGGTTGTTCTGCCATAAACAGAAAACGACTTTTAGACAGCAGGCTACCGTTTTGTGAGTGACGGTGTTCAGGTTTCAGATAGAGAGTACAAACCTCTGTACAGCCAGTGTAATCGTTACATAGGTAGAGGGTTTTAAACTGGTTATGGATATTGAGCTCGCGTGACGCGTGTACCACGGTACCTACTCTGTAGTGATACCATGGCTCTTGCAGGCCTACGGCCGCTTCAATCCCTGTAGTACCGACAACTTCTTCAGTTTCACTGTCGATCAGGACAAACAGATAGCTTTCATTGGTGGCTTTCTGAATATCTTGTTTGAGGGCGTTTAAACTGCGCTCGATTTTATCAGCGAGCAAAGCGCTGTTTTCGGGGAGAGAGGTAAAGCCAGGGCCAGATTCGATAGCGATCTGATGTAAGGTCTCTAAATCGTTCATTTCAATCGGGCGAATGTAATACATAGTCGACCTCCTGTTCCCTAAAGTTCCTAACGGCTATCGGTACTTTCGAAGATTTTGTCGGCAGATGCCGCGACAAAGCCTTGGTAGAGAGAGCCATCTTCCAAGGGGTAGCGACGGGCAAATTCGTAGTAGCAGCCCGGTATTTCTACACTGCCATCACTAAATTCAACCGCGACTTTGCTGGCTAAGGTTGAGGACTGTTCGAGTCTCTCTTCGGGGCTGCCTTTCACTTCACCGCCTGCACTATTGAGTTCGATGGAATGGCTTTTTAAAAACTGATTAACTTCTTCGATGCTGGTGTGCGACGTAAGTGCGTTGACGAAAATGGTGAAGTGGTTAGGTCTGAAACCAAAAGCCACCAGCCAAGCGGCATACTCACTTTGTGCCAGTAATGCTTTGTACTCCTCATAACTGACCTCCCACGGACGACCGCAATAGCACAATGTATCTGGGGGTTGCTGCATAGGATCGAGTTCAGCCACTAAGTTATGCACAAGCAGTTGGTTGTCAGTACTGAGCGATTCGGTCATCAGTTGGCTGATAAATATCTTCGGCAGGGCAGGGTCATCATGTTGAAAGTGCTTAGCGTAGAGATGCTTGTTTGGAAAATGATATTCACCTGCTGCTCGATAGCCGCTATACAGAAACGGTGTGGCCATCTTATCTATATTGACCTCTTCCAGATCAAAAGTACGTAACGCAATATGGTCATTGAGTACTTGATAGTTAAGGTCGCTGAATAGCTGGTGGATATGGCGAGCTTGTGGATTCAGCTCTAAATAGTCCTGCCACATCTCATCTAGCATTTGGGTTAGCTCTTCATTGGTCATTGTGGCCTCCCCTGAGGGCGCAGGCGCTTAAAGGGCAATCCTTCACGAGCTATGTGAAAGAGTAGCAGTGCGCTGAGCTGCGCGCGTGAACTAAGGCTAGGTAAATTGATAAATTCGTGAGGGCTGTGGATAAAATTACCGGTCACACCCAAAGTATCTATATTGGGTAGACCTGCTGTCGATAAGTTATTCCCGTCACAGCAGCCTCCAGTTGCACTCCAGGTTAAAGCAGTGCCTAACTGCTCTGAGCATTGTTGTACCAGTTGGTAGAGTGCGAGATGGGGTTGGTCGAGTTGTTTTGGGTAGCGTCCAAAATGCCCATGGAGCTCTATATGGAAGCCTTCTTGTTGATTATGCTGCTGTATAAATGCATTGATGCGTTCAAGGCACCATTCGGCATCTTCTGTTTTCTGAATACGAACATTAAATTTACACACCGCTAGATCGGGTACTTTATTAGTGGTTTCGCCCGCTTTGATAATACCGGTATTGAGGGTTAAGCCCGGTTTTTGATTGTTTAATGATGCTAGCTGCAGGATCAGTTCAGCGGCTTTATTAATCGCATTCCTACCCGTTTCGGGGGCCCTACCTGCATGAGCTGAACGACCATGGACAACCAAAGTGAAGTTGCCGCTGCCTTTTCGCTCCCCTGCAAGATTGCCATCAGGTAAAGCCGGTTCGTAGATTAATCCAATGTCATGTTGTTTCGCCGCGTTGGCCAAATAGTCGGCTGAGCCGGGTGAACCGATCTCTTCATCTGGATTTAAAATGACACTCCAACCGATCTGATGAGCAAGTGGATGCTGAACTAAGGCTTCTAGCGCTGATAGTATGACCAGAATACCGCCTTTCATATCTGCGGCACCGGGTGCGTTCAGTCGTATGTGGTCTAAGCGAATCGCATGTTGGAAAGGACTATCCACAGGAAAGACTGTATCGGTATGACCGCAAAATAGGATCTGGATCGGTGCGTCTGGGTTGTGGCTGAACTTCCAAAGGGAGCCGAGCGCTTGGTATTCTGCTTTGCCTGTGTAATCGATTCGCTCCCACTCCGGCAGTTCAATCCTTTCGCTTTTACTGCACAGTGGGGCGAAAAGCTCTTGGTATTTAAGGCCAACTTGGTTGATCCCTTCGGGATTCAGTGAGCCGCTATTAATCTCAACTAACTCAATCAGTTGCTGTTCTCTTAGGTGCTGTTGAGCGCTGATCTTATCGAGGAGATCACGTTCTAACTGGTCTAGTGGTTCGACAGATAACTGCATAATTAACCTCTAGCACTCTCAGCTTAGGCCTGTTGCTTGAATAACTGCATTGTGCGATTGAAGCGAGCTAATCCCTCTTTAATATCGGCTTCGGGAATAATCAGCGAGGGTGTCAGGCGAATGACATTTAAGCCTGCTACCAGTACCATTAGTCCTGTTTGTTGTGCCAGCTCTAAAAACAGTCTCGCTTTGCCTTTATATTGATCACTCAGTTCACAGCCGATTAACAGGCCTTGGCCGCGAATATCCTTAAATAACTCAGTTTTTTGATTGAATTGAGCTATCTGTTGGGTGATCAGGTGATGTTTATGGAATACACCTTCGAGCACCTCAGGCGTATCGACAATCTGTAACAGTTTAAGTGCTACGGCGCATCCTAGAGGGTTACCCCCATAAGTACTGCCATGGCTACCGACGTTAAAGGATTTAGCGATCTTCTCGGTACTCAACATCGCGGCGATTGGAAAACCGCCGCCTAAAGCTTTAGCGGTAGTTAAAATATCGGGCTTAACTTGGCTGTGTTGATAGGCGTATAACTTACCGGTACGGCCGACACCGGTTTGTATCTCATCAAAAATGAGTAGGGCATTGTGTTCAGAGCATAGGCTTTTGGCTGCCTGTAAATACTCAGCCGTGGCGGGTGTAATCCCACCTTCGCCCTGAATGGGCTCGATGACTACCGCACAGGTTTTATCACTGATCTGCTGCTCTAACGCAGCGATATCATTAAAAGGCACATGAGAAATACCCGCAGGTACTGGCTCAAAACCTTCACGATACTTAGGTTGCCCACCTACTGACACGGTAAATAGGGTGCGTCCGTGAAAGCTGTTATTGCAACTGATGATTTCGTGCTTCTCTGCGCCAAAATTATCATAGGCGTATTTTCTAGCGAGTTTAAAAGCGGCTTCGTTTGCCTCAGCTCCTGAATTGGCAAAGTAGACTTTTTCGGCAAAGGTCTTATCACAAAGCGCTTGGGCTAATTTTAGTGCAGGTTCATTGGTCCAGACATTACTGAGGTGCCACAACTGATCGGCTTGTTGATGAAGTGCAGCAGTGAGTTCGGGATGGCAGTGCCCTAAAGCATTTACTGCAATGCCACCTGCAAAGTCGATGAACTCATTATCTTGCTGATCCCATACTCTAGAACCTAGTCCTTTTATTGGAATCATCTGTTGTGGTGCGTAGTTAGGCACCATTATTTGATTGAACGTTTCCCTATCAACATTGGAGGACATAGTTTGTCTCCTCTACTGCATAGATAAGTCTAAGTTTAGACCTTAACAGCAAAAAAGCTTTTTAGCGGCAATGGCTTAAAGGGAATAAAGATAGGTTTATGCGGTCTTAATGATTGTTAGTCGAGTCGCTGTGATTGCACTCATCCATGGTGTTACATGCGTCACAGAAGTACTGAGATTCACGATATTTCTTGTTGAAGTCATCAAAACTTAACGGATGACTGACTAGAAACCCCTGCATGGTATTGCAGTTTTGTTGTTGCAAGAAATCCATCTGAGATCTGTTCTCTACACCTTCTGCTATCACATCCAAACCCAGTTGCTTGGTCATGGCGATAATGGTCGAAGTTATCGTCATATTGTCTTGGTCTTCGGGAATTTGTTGTAAAAAAGAGCGATCAATCTTTAACAGATCGACAGGCATTTTAGTTAAATAGCTTAAAGATGAATAACCTGTGCCAAAATCATCTATAGCTAGGCTTATGCCCATGCTTTTTATGCGCTTCAGGGTACTGATAGCCGTTGGCATATCCCGCATAAGCATGCTTTCTGTGATTTCAAGTTCTAGCCATTCTGGAGCAAGTGAGGCTTTGGCCAAAGCTTCAGATATCTGAGTAATCAAAGAGGGATCATCAAATTGGCGGACAGATAAATTTACGCAGACCTTAATCGGGGGCAAGCCTTGATCCTGTATTGATTTAGCCGCTCGACAAGCTTCTTCTAACACCCAGCGGCCGATTGGGATGATTAAACCGGTTTCTTCTGCGTGGGGAATGAATTCATCAGGCGGTACATTGCCATTGACAGGGTGCTGCCAGCGAAGAAGTGCTTCCACTGCTGTAATGCGACCATCTAATGCACATATCTGTGGCTGATAGGCTAAAGATAGCTGTTTGCCAATTAAGGCGTTTCTTAGATCATGCTCGATTGTGAGTATGCGTTGCGCCTCTTCGTTCATCTGGTCAGCAAAGAAAGCATAAGTGTTCCTACCCTGCCTTTTTGCATAATACATAGCTAAGTCTGCGTTTCTTAGCAGGTCACTTGCATCGACACTATCGTGACCGATTAAAGTAATGCCGATACTGACGGTTACACTCAATTCGTGAGGGCCGATTTGCATGGGTTGAGAGAGTAATGACAGTACATCGCGGACGCGACTAATTATCTGCTCACGGTCTTCGCAGTCTTGGAAAATAACTGTAAATTCATCGCCACCAAGGCGGAATACCGAGGTTTGGTGGCGAGTGCAGAATTTTAAGCGGCTTGCTATGGTGGTCAGGAGTACATCACCTGCTTCGTGCCCCATCGTGTCGTTAATCTGCTTAAAGTGATCTAGATCGAGTAACAGTAAAGCATGCAGTTTGTCACTGGCTGGGTTTTGTAGATATTTATCCAGAGTTCGACGGAAATTTCGACGATTGCCCAGCTCGGTCAAAGGGTCGAAATAAGCCATTTTCTCTAGCTGAGCATCGTGCTCTTTGATTTGAGATATATCTTCACTGACAGAAACAAAATTAATGATATTTCCCAGTTCATCATGAATAGGGGAAATATTTTGTAGGGACCAGTAAGTTGAACCATTTTTGCGTTTATTGAGTAAGGTACCTCGCCACTGCTGATGGTTAAGTACAGTACCCCACAGCTGTTTGTATGTGTCGTTTGTGGTTTGCTCGGAGCGTAAAAAGTTTGGCCGCTTACCTAGTATTTCATGGCCGTCCCAACCTGTGATTTCACTGAAGCGGCTATTGGAGTATTCGATCTCACCTTGTGCGTTTGTGATTACAACCGCACTACCGGTATTTTCTACGGCATTACGGAATACCTTAAGCTCTCTTGCTTGACGCGCACTCTGACTCGAGTTGCGTAGAGTGATAAATACTTTTCGGCAGTCAGCTTTTTGAATAACAGTGAATTCTATACGCAGCTGTACGCTATCTTCTTGTGAAGATAGGACTATGTGGGTGTCGTAAGAATCTCTGTTCTGTGCAAATAGGCCCATGATGTGAGGGCGAATAGCCCGTTTAAAATCGTCAGGAAGTTTATGGTTAAGAGATTCTCCAGCTCTATTCCAGATCAAGGTTTCGGCGTAGGGGTTGCAATGTAAACAGTGAAATAGGTCATCCAACACAAGCACGCCAATGGATGATTGATTAAACCAATCCATTGGAATTGTACTGTTGCTTGTTGGGTTTAATTTTGTTTTTTGCATGGGTTTGTTTGAATTTTCTACCTTGATCTACCTATTCTGCGGTAAAAGTTGTTTGAATGGTTTAGATGTTTAATAAAGTTGTGACTGGTTTGATGTGGGTCAATTTAGAGGAGCAGGTAAAATGAATTTTTTGTTAATGTTTTAGCCTAAGGTATAAAAAATACTAATATTACATTGGGTTATGGTTTATGTTTGTGCCTTTTTAATAGATTGATTATTTCAGGGTAAGCGGAAAATTTCTTCTTACCCTGAGTGATAGATTAAGCGGCTTTTGCAGGGTTTGACCACCCTTTTTGTACGGATGGTCGCTGATTGAATCTATTGATGTAAGATGTAACTTGTTTGAATTCTGCTATTTTAGTTTCATCCCCAGCACGGTAAACACGCTCTATCGTATCCAGCCAAGGCACAAGGGCGATATCCGCAATAGAGAAGTCACCAGCAATCCATTCTTGTCCTTCTAATTGGGTTTCGATCACATTTAGTAGGCGTTTTGCTTCGTTGATATAGCGCTGTTTCGGTCGTGGATCTTCAATTTCACTACCGGCAAAGGCGTGAAAGTAACCCAATTGTCCAATCATGGGTCCGACGCCACCCACCTGAAACATCAGCCATTGCAGTACTTTGGCTTTTTCAGTGGTGTTGTTACCCATCAGTTTACCGGTCTTTTCGGCTAGGTAGACCAGAATGGCGCCACTTTCAAAGAGGCCAATAGGTGTGCCTTCTGGGCCGTGCGGGTCAATGATTGCTGGGATTTTATTGTTCGGGTTGAGAGATAAATATTCCTCACTTTTGACATCGCTTGCTGCCAGCGTCACACGATGCGCTTCATAAGGAATTTGTAGCTCTTCAAGAGCAATGGATATCTTCACGCCATTCGGTGTACCGAGCGAATAGAGTTGCAGAATTTCAGGGTGCTTCGCTGGCCAGCGTTTAGATATGGGGTACTGATCAACGCTTGGGTAATCTTTAGGATTGCTCATTTATGCGCTCACTAAGTCTGTCTGGTCTAAGAATGGATAGTCGTTATAGCCTTCAGGGCCAGGTGTATAAAAGGTATCGGGATTAGGCTCATTTAGCTCGGATTTTGTTTGGAAACGAGCGACTAGATCTGGGTTGGCGATAAAAGGTACGCCAAAGGCTACAGCGTCTAGCTGTTTATCTAATACCGTTGAGTCAGCCTCCTCATAGCTGTAGCCCATATTGCCAATAAGGTTGCCTTGATAATGTTCTCGGGCGATTGAGTTAACATCACCTTGTTGCTCGCCCAGAAAGTCACTGCGCATCAGATGCCAGTAAGCGAGTTTGTAATGATTTAGCTTTTCTGCGAGCCAGAAGGTCGTGCCAATGGGGTCGCTGTCTTCCATACTGTTATAGCCATTTAAAGGCGAGGTTCGGATACCTACTTTGTCGTTACCCCATACTTCACAAATAGCGTCTAATACTTCGAAGATCAGTCGAGATCGATTCTCTAAGCTACCGCCGTATTGATCTTCACGTTGGTTACTGCCATCGCGTAAGAACGAATCGAGCAGATAACCGTTGGCTGCATGGAGTTCTACACCATCGAATCCAGCCTCCTTGGCGTTGATTGCTGCCTGTTTGAAGCCTGCGATAATTTCGGAAATCTCGTCTATCTGCAGTGCGCGTGGTGTTGTGTAGGGTTTAAGGCCATCAGGTGTATGGACTTCATCTTCGATTGCGATTGGACTTGGAGCGATGGGTTGAACACCGTTATTTAAATCCGGGTGGCAGGCACGTCCGCCATGCCATAGTTGCACAACAATCTTACCGCCTCTCTGATGTACGGCATCGGTGACTTTTTTCCAGCCAGCGATTTGCGCTTCTGAGTAGATGCCGGGTTCATTGATAAAGGCGCTGCAGTTTTCCATCACCATGGTTGCTTCGGTAATAATTAAACCTGCAGTAGCGCGATCGGCGTAGTGCTGAACCATTAATGGGCCAGGAATATGGTGTTTGTCTGCGCGGGCACGGGTAAGAGGTGCCATCAAAATTCGATTGGATAGTTCGATACTGCCTAGTGAAATAGGGCTGAACAAGATAGGTTGTGTAAGCATAATTGGCTCTTTCTTAGTTGATCAATATGTTGATGACTTAGGTAAAGAGCTTGAATTTGAACGAAAGTTCAATTTCGAGTGAAGAAATATTAAATTGAATAGAACAGGCATAAAAAAAGCGGCTTAATAGCCGCTTTTTTGGAATATCTTTTCGCTTAGAGCGCGTCAGGACCGCTTTCGCCTGTACGGATACGGATGACCTGCTCTAGAGGAGAGATAAAGATCTTACCGTCGCCGATTTTACCTGTATTAGCTGTTTTGCTGATCGCTTCAATAACTTGATCAACCATGTCGCTGTCTACAGCAATTTCAATTTTCACTTTTGGAAGGAAATCAACCACATACTCTGCACCGCGGTACAATTCAGTGTGGCCCTTCTGACGACCGAAACCTTTTACTTCAGTAACGGTAACACCTTGGATACCAATTTCAGAAAGCGCTTCACGGACATCATCCAGTTTAAACGGTTTAATCACCGCAGTGACCAGTTTCATAATGCTATTCCTCAGTTGGGCTTGCTCATTCTATGGCCTTACGACCAAGCAGCAAATGTAACTATAGTGAATTATGCGTCTTAGTATACCTAGATAATCGCAAGATGGTATATGAACAACGAATTGGATCAAGCTCTTAGCGATATACTAGTGACGCAAAAAGGGCGCTTAGCGCCCTTTTAATGTTTTAGATCAATCTCACTTGCCAGATGTAAACTCTGGGTAAGCTTCCATACCACACTCAGAGATATCCACGCCTTCGTACTCTTCTTCTTCCGATACGCGTACACCCATGATTGCTTTAAGTGCTAACCATACCACTAGGCTTGTAGCGAATACCCAAGCGAAGATAGTTACTGCACCGATGATCTGACCAGAGAAAGATGAATCGCCGTTTGTTACTGGTACTAGTAGAAGACCTAGAAGACCTACAACACCGTGAACAGAGATCGCACCTACTGGATCATCAATTTTTAGTTTATCTAGCGTTAGGATGCTGAATACAACCAATGTACCACCTAGAGCACCAAATAGAGTTGCTTGTAGTGCAGTTGGAGTAGATGGTTCAGCAGTGATAGCAACTAGACCCGCTAGTGCACCGTTAAGCGCCATTGTTAGGTCGGCTTTGCCGAACAGTAGACGAGCTACGATCAGTGCAGCGATTACACCACCTGCTGCTGCAGCGTTAGTATTCATGAATACAACAGCAACTGCGTTAGAGTTCTCTACATCAGAAGATGCTAGTACGGAACCACCGTTGAAGCCGAACCAACCCATCCATAGAATGAACGTACCTAGTGTAGCTAGAGGTAAGTTTGCACCTGGGATAGCGTTTACAGCACCGTTTTTAGCGTATTTGCCTTTACGAGCACCTAGTACTAGAACACCTGCTAGGGCTGCAGCAGCACCTGCCATGTGTACGATACCGGAACCTGCAAAGTCTGAGAAACCAAGGTCGCCTAGGTTGTAGAAACCGAATACGTCGTTACCGCCCCAAGTCCAAGAACCTTCCATTGGGTAGATAACACCGGTCATTACTACAGCGAATGCTAGGAAAGCCCAAAGCTTCATACGCTCAGCAACGGCACCAGATACGATAGACATTGCTGTAGCAACGAATACTACTTGGAAGAAGAAGTCTGCTGATGGTGCGTAAGTTGCTGGCTCTTCAGCACCGGTGAAACCGTCACCCGTGATGCCAGAAAGCATGTAGTCACCGCCGTACATGATTGCGTAACCGCAAACCAAATACATAGTACAAGAGATCGCATACAGTGCGATGTTCTTGGTTAGGATCTCAGTTGTGTTTTTAGCACGAACCAAACCCGCTTCCAGCATGGCAAAGCCTGCTGCCATCCACATGACTAAAGCACCGCATACTAGGAAGTAGAAAGTATCTAGTGCGTATTTAAGCTGGGTAACATCACCCGCTGTTGAATTTAGTAGTTCTTCCATTGGTTTATTCCTCCAGAAGCAATCAAAAAGTCAAAAATTAAAGGGCTTCCGTACCGGTCTCACCGGTACGAATACGCACAACTTGTTCTATTGGTGTTACAAAGATCTTGCCGTCGCCAATCTTGCCGGTTTGTGCAGCGTTGCTAATCGCTTCTACAACTTGATCGACAATTTCTTCAGATACGGCTGCGTCTAGGCGTACTTTTGGTAGGAAATCGACCACATATTCAGCGCCGCGGTAGAGTTCTGTATGTCCTTTCTGGCGACCAAAGCCTTTTACTTCAGTCACAGTGATACCTTGTACCCCAATTTCAGAAAGGGCTTCTCGTACATCATCCAATTTGAATGGTTTGATGACAGCAGAGACCATTTTCATATTGCTATCCCCCGTAGGTAATAATTCTGTGCAGATGCGTTTATCGCTAAGCAAACATAAATTCTGTTTGCGTAGGTTATAGCGAAGGCTGTGCCATTTTTTTATTTTTCTTTTATTTCATATGGTTATGATTGTTTTTGGTTTTGTGGGAAATATTAGTGCCTTTTTATGGGGCTGGATTAGGTGCACTGCAATATGTGTTTGCACCATTGTGGTGCGGCCTTGAATGGTGTTGGTTTGTTGTTATAGTGACAGGCAGTATTTTTTGTTAGAGGTGAGTGGGATGATCAATCCACAACTAATAGAAGGCCTAAGTGAACAGTTTTCGCAATTGTTGTCCGGTGAAAATAAGCTACCGGGCCAAGATGAGTTACAGCAGCAGGTCAAAGCGGTATTACAGGGGACGTTTGATCGCCTGGATATCGTTAGTCGTGAAGAGTTTGATGCTCAGAAAACGGTATTGCTGCGCACCCGAGAGAAAGTGGAAACTCTAGAGAAGCAAGTTCAGGCATTAGAAGAAGCATTGCAGGGTAAGTAACCATCCTCTTAATTTTGCTAGCTACGTAGGTTAAATATGGATCATTTTGAACAGCAGTTATTCCTTCGTTCGCCTCAAGCAGTCCTCGTGACGGATCAAGCCAACAATATAGTGCAGGCTAATCCGGCATTTACCGAAATTACCGGTTACAGCTTAGATGAAGTGAAGGGCGAAAATCCGCGCTTTCTTGGGGCACGGGAATTAAATGATCCATTTTATGAGGATTTGTGGCTTACCGTCAGCAGTGATGGTAGCTGGCAAGGCGAGCTATGGAATAGGCATAAAGATGGCACTGTGTATCCTGCATGGTTCAATATCATGCGTTTGGAGAACGATCAGGGCTTAGTCACAGGTTATATGGCGCAGTTCTTCAATATTGGTCACCTTAAGAAAGAGATGAATGCCATCGTGCAATCAGCTCAGTTCGATGAACTGACTCATCTACCTAACTGGGATATGTTCCAAGATATCTTGGCGAAACGCATAGAGCAGAGTAAAGCGCAAGGCGAGCAGTTAGCTGTGATGCTGGTGGATCTGGATCGTTTTAAATGGATCAACGATAACCTAGGCCGCAGTGTTGGAGATAATTTGCTCCAAGAAGTGGCACGCCGCTTAGGAGGGGTGGTACGCGGTGATGATGCCTTGGCGCGCCTAAGTAGTGATGAGTTTGTCATGATGATTCCGCTGGCTGATGGTGTTGAGTCGGCACTCAAAGTCGCGCAGCGTGTGGTTGATCAGTTGGCTCACGGTATTTTTGTTGAGCATCGCGAGATCTTTATCAGTGGTAGTGTGGGGATCTCTGTCTACCCAGAGCATGCTGAGCGCCCGAAAGATTTGGTGAAAAAAGCAGATGTTGCGATGTACGCAGCGAAGCAGGGTGGACGCAATACATTCCGAGTTTACAGCGAGTTAATGGAACGCAGTAAAGGGCCGCAAATCTTACGAGAAGAAGATTTGACCCAAGCGATCGTTAGCGGTGCTATTCAGATGACTTACTTGCCGGTTTATAGCATCTACAGCCATCAAGTGGTCGCAGTACATGCGCGGCCTAGCTGGATTCATCCTGAGTTAGGACAGATTCCATTAGCCGACTTTTCTGGTCTGCTACAGAGTCCCGAATCCTTGCAGCATTATGAACAGTGGCTCGATCAAGAGCTGCGTGGTTTAGATGTAGTGTGGGAGCGTTTTCCTAAACTGCGTTTTGTCTCTTTCCG
Organism: Neptuniibacter sp. QD72_48; assembly: GCF_047778065.1. GTDB lineage: Bacteria > Pseudomonadota > Gammaproteobacteria > Pseudomonadales > Balneatricaceae > Neptuniibacter. The sequence goes on from NZ_CP180547.1 coordinate 250,531, forward strand.
TATCGAAAGCCAGCAATTGCAAAGCAAAGAGACGGTACAGCGCTGGGTATCTCAATTGAATCATTATCAACAGCAAGGCCGTTATATGGTTGATGTTGATATCAAAACTGCGCTTGAATACGAAGGTCAACTGTTTGATCTGTTAACCAGTGAAGCATTACTGTCCGTTAGCGGCTTTGCTTGTGGAAGTCCTGTTTTAGAACAGCTGCAAGAGATTCAGCCAGATTTGATTAAATTGGATGCTGATCTGATCATGGCGATGGGCAATGATGAAGGTCGTCAAAAGATCGTTGATACCGTCTTAGATATGGCTGGTCAGTTGGAGATTGAAGTGTTGGCCGATGGCGTTGCTACTGCGGGTGCTCGCGGTCAATTGATGGGGCAGGGTTGTATGCTGATGCAAGGGCGTTACTTCGGTACGCCGTTGTCTTTGCAGCAGATCTTGGATCATTTGGCCGTAGAACATCATTAAATAATTAAAAAACTACAGGATGTGGAGAATGTTCTGTAGCTATGAAAAACATTACGCTAGAGCGATGAAATTGGTTCTGGCATCTTAATTAACTCTTCCAAGGATGGAAGCTTATGTCTTTAGCGATAGCGTATACGCGCGCGCAGGTAGGGATAGATGCACCTGCGGTTACGGTCGAGGTCCATTTATCTGGTGGCCTTCCTAGTTTTTCCATAGTTGGGTTGCCTGAAGCTGCGGTGAAAGAAAGCCGCGAACGGGTGCGTAGTGCTCTGATTAATTCAGGTTTTGAATTCCCTCAACGGCGTATCACGGTCAATTTAGCTCCCGCTGATCTACCGAAAGAGGGTGGGCGGTACGATTTAGCCATTGCTGTAGGTATCTTGGCGGCTACCAATCAATTGCCAGCCAAATCATTAGCTGATGTCGAATTGATTGGCGAATTGGCCCTTTCGGGCGAGTTGCGGCCCGTGACTGGCGTTTTACCGGTTGCCCTAGCGTGCCGCTCCGAGCAGCGCCATTTGTTGTTACCTGATATGAACCAGGCTGAAGCGCTGATGGCCTCGGGCTTATCGGTATTGCCGGCAGGTCATTTGCTTCAAGTTTGTGCTCATCTACAAGGTTCTGAGTTGATTTCAGTTGCGCAGGCACAAGTTCAGCCTTTGTCCACTGATGCTTTTGGGCCTGATCTGGGCGATGTTAAAGGGCAGGCGCAAGCAAAACGCGCTTTAGAGGTGGCTGCCGCGGGTGGTCATAATATTTTGCTGGTGGGGCCTCCAGGCAGTGGTAAAAGTATGTTGGCTAACCGTTTGCCGGGGTTGTTACCGCAGATGACCGAACAGGAAGCGCTCGAGGTGGCTGCGGTTTATTCTATTACTCAAAGTAGTAGTGAAACACGTTTACCCAGAAAGCGACCTTTCCGCGCACCACATCATACGGCTTCGTCTGTAGCACTTGTGGGAGGTGGCGGAAATCCTAAACCTGGTGAAATTTCTTTAGCCCATCAAGGTATTCTTTTCTTGGATGAATTGCCTGAATTTAGTCGCAAAGTGTTGGAGGTGCTGCGTGAGCCGCTGGAATCAGGTGAGATCTTAATTTCTCGAGCTGCCCGGCAATCGACGTTCCCAGCACAATTTCAATTAGTGACAGCCATGAACCCTTGTCCTTGTGGCTATTACGCTGATGGTACAGATCGCTGTCGTTGCAGCCCTGATCAGATAAGACGTTATCAAGGCAAGGTTTCTGGACCGTTGTTAGACCGTATTGATCTGCAGTTGAGTGTTCAGGCGCTGTCACAACAAGAGATGATTGAAGTTCCAAAAACACAAGAATCAAGTGAGTCTGTTCGCGAGAGGGTAGTGCGGTGCCGCCAAGTTCAACTCAGCCGTCAGAGTGTACCTAATCAAGCGTTAACGGGACCGCAGCTAGAGACGCTTTGCCAGATAGAACAGAAAGATAAGGAAATGTTAGCGAAAGCGTTAGAGAAACTGCAGTTATCCGCAAGAGCTTATCATCGTGTATTAAGGGTGGCGCGAACGATTGCAGACTTAGCCAGTTCTGAAGTGGTGCAAAGGGCGCATCTAATGGAAGCATTAAGCTATAGGGTGGCGGCTAGGAGTAGTTTGAATTGATGAATTACAGACGCTGTAACAACATCTGTTTGAAGTCGCTAAAGCTGATGGGGGGGCTGTAATAATAGCCCTGTATCTCATCACAATCGTGCTGGATTAGAAAATCGAGTTGCTCTCGGGTTTCAACTCCTTCGGCAATGACTTTGATATTCATGTTTTGTGCAAGACTGATGATTGAGCGCACAATCTCCGCGGCTTCATTGGAATCTTGGACGTGACTGACAAAAGAACGATCAATCTTCAATGCACTAATAGGCAACTTATGGAGCAAAGAAAATGACGAATAACCTGTGCCAAAATCGTCGAGGGAGAAGGTAAGTCCCTCCTCGGACAGAGTGTTCAGGCAGGCGCGAACATGTTCCTCATCACTAAAAATAGCTGACTCTGTTAGTTCGAATTCAAGTACCGATGTATCGATCTGTTCCTGCTCGATAATACGCTTAATCATGTCGACTAGCATGTCGTCTTTAAATTGACGGAAAGATAGATTAATACCGAGTTTGTCGATGGTTAATCCAGCCGCTTTTAGTTCCTGGAGGTGCTGGCCCGCTTGGTATATGATCCAGTAGCCGATCGCAACAATCATTCCATTATTTTCGCACTGAGGAATGAAATCTGCAGGCATGATTAAACCGCGATTAGGGTGCTGCCAGCGTATTAATGCTTCGGCGCCAGATATTTTCCCAGAACGCAGATCAATCCTTGGTTGGAAAAACAGTTGGAACTGTTCAGCACGTAATGCTGGCATTAGTTCTGCTTCCAAGTCATTTGGATTGTTGGTATCAACATCCATACTTGGGCGATAGCAGGCATAGCTGCAGCCATGAATCTGTTTAGCATTTAATCGAGCACGACTCGCGCGCTGATTAAGTAGGTCTACATCGTTGGCATGATCGGGTGCTAGTGCAACGCCAATGCTGCAATTGAGCTGTGTTTCAATTTGATCATGTTGATAAGGTTGTTGTAGGGAATTGATTAGCTTGTTTAAGTATTCGCGAACTGTTGCTTGCAGGTCAATATTTGAGGGCCTATCGATAATGATGGCGAATTCATCGCTGCCTAAACGGGCAAAGAGCTCGTCATTATTGAGACTGCCCTGAATGCGTTCACCCATTTCGGCTACTACCTGATCTCCCGTTGTAAAACCGTAGTGAGTATTGAATTTACGGAAATCGTCTAGATCGATGGTAATAAGCGCAAGGTGATGTTTCTTCTCAGCTAAATGATTTAACTTTCGTAACAGTGATTGATAAAAAAACTGACGGTTGCCTGCTGTGGTTAAAGTGTCAGAGTGGCGTAGCTGTTGAATCTCTGCGTTCTGCTTGGCTGATTGCTCTGCATGGCGCAATGTACGCAGTAATAGGTCAGCATTTAGGGTGTTTGTTGATAAAAAATCAGTGGCTTTAGCTTCAATCAGAGCTAAGCCTTGTTCCTCACTGATGTATTGGTTTAAGACAATAATTGGAATATGTGGAACAGAACTATAAATGTCAGCAATGATGGTACTGCAAGGTAAAGGGCTGACGTTTTCGCTAAGAAGAATAAAATCAATGTCGGAAAGACGTGTGCGTGCTAAGGCTTCAACCTGATCTTCACAAAACATCAATTGATACAATGGAAATCGCTCCAGTATCGATTGAATTTGCATACGATTTTGCTGGTGCTTATCAACCAGTAAAACCTTTTTATGTCGACTGAGTAACTGTCCCAGCGCTGAGCGCATCACTTACTTCCCCAACTTAGATCTACTACACAACATAAATCTTGTTACTAGCTATCTCACTAAATAGAGATTCATGTCATAATTACCTACTAGCTTAATGGCAGATTAACATTCTGAAATAAATATTAAAACAACTGTTTTAATTTATGCATTTCAATGGCTTATATGCATTTTTTAATCGGATTTCACGTTATCATAAAGGCAGTTTGTCGGCTTGTTTAAGTGAAGCTTTAGTTTTTTTGAAGGTTTTTTAAGAAATGTCACGATTAAATCCACGTCAGAAAGAAGCAGTGGAATACATAGGCGGCCCATTATTGGTGCTCGCAGGTGCTGGCTCGGGTAAAACCAGTGTAATTACCCGAAAGATTGCTTACCTGATTAATCAGTGTGGTATTGCTGCGCGCAATATTGCTGCGGTGACATTTACCAACAAAGCTTCACGAGAGATGAAAGAGCGTGTGATGTCTCTACTCCAAGGTGGGGACTCCAAAGGCCTGACCGTAGCGACCTTTCATAACCTTGGTTTGACCATCATTAAACGTGAATATAAAGCGTTGGGATTTAAGCCAGGCTTCTCTATTTTTGATGATCAGGATACTAAAGCACTGCTGAAAGACCTGATGCTACAAAACAATGAAGAGAGCGACCAAGTGGATATGGTGCAAAACTGCATATCCAATTGGAAGAACGAGATGCTCACGCCTGATGAAGCACTCGCTCAAGCCCGACTTCCACAAGATATTTTGGCTGCGCGTGCTTACGAAAGTTATGAACAGCACCTACGTGCCTATAATGCCGTAGATTTTGATGATCTGATCCTGATTCCTGTACGCCTGTTTGCTTCTCAACCTGATGTATTGGAGCGATGGCAGAACCGTCTTCGCTACCTGTTGGTGGATGAGTATCAAGACACTAACTTGTCCCAGTATCGTTTGGTACGGCAATTGGTGGGGCATCGGGGTGCATTAACTGTGGTAGGGGACGATGATCAATCGATCTATGCGTGGCGTGGTGCGCGTCCAGAAAACCTTAACCAGTTAGAGCATGATTACCCAAGTTTGAAAGTGGTTAAATTGGAGCAAAACTATCGTTCCACTAGCTTGATCCTAAAAGCAGCCAACACGTTGATCGCCAACAACCCTCACGTCTACGAGAAGACCTTGTGGAGTGAGATGGGTATGGGTGATCCAATCAAAGTTATCCATACCCGCAACGAAGATGCCGAGTGTGATCGCATTGCGATGGAAATTACCGATCTACACCTGCGTAGAAATGTGCAGTTTAAAGATATGGCGATCTTGTATCGCGGTAACTTTCAGGCGCGCTTGTTGGAGATGAAGCTCCAACACTATCAAGTGCCATATAAGTTGAACGGCGGAACCTCTTTCTTCGCACGTGCGGAGATCAAAGACTTGATGAGTTACCTTAAGGTCCTCGTTAATCCTGATGATGATAACGCCTTCCTACGAATCATTAATCTACCGCGACGAGAGATCGGCCCGAGCACTCTGCAGAAGCTAGGGCAGTACTCTTTAGAGCGTCAGATCAGTATGTTCAGTGCTTGTGATGAATTAGGCTTAGAACAGGTGATGCCTGCAAATGCCGTTGAGCGTTTACGCCGTTTCTGTACTTGGATGCAGCATATCTATCGCCAATGTCACAGCGGTGATCCGATTGCGGCTATTCATGAAATGATCCGTGATATCGACTACGAAGGCTGGATTGTGCAAAACAGCTCCAGCGAAGCGATGGCTGAAAAGCGGATGCAGAACGTCTGGTTCCTGATCGAATCCTTAAAATCGACATTGGAGCGCTTACAAGAAGAAGATCCGGATTCCGGTATCCAAGAAGCCATCAATCGCCTGATGCTAATCGACATGCTGGATCGCCAAGAGGAAGAAGACGACTCAAACCGTGTGCAGCTGATGACTTTGCATGCCTCTAAAGGTTTGGAGTTCCCTCATGTCTACTTAATGGGTATGGAAGAGGAGCTACTGCCGCATCGAAACAGTATCGAAACCGATAATGTCGAAGAAGAGCGTCGCCTTGCCTATGTAGGCATCACCCGTGCCAAGCAGTGCCTAACTATCACTCTTGCTAAACAGCGTAAGCAATATGGCGAAGTGATGGACTGCATGCCGAGTCGTTTCTTGGATGAGCTGCCACACGAAGATCTTGAGATCGAAGGGGCAGGAGAGAAGTGCCAAGTGCAAAACCAGAAACGTGGGCAAGCCACGTTGAATAGCCTTAAGAATCTATTCGACTAAAAACTGCAGACACAAAAAAGGCCGCAATCGCGGCCTTCTTTATGCTCAGAACTAAGTGATTACTTAGCGCTGTCTAGCATGTGCTGAATCGCACCTTGGATCTCTTCATCAGAACAGTCAGCACATAGGCCACGTGGTGGCATTGCGTTGATACCGTTGATAGCGTTCGCTAGAAGAGTTTCCATGCCTTTACCCGCACGGTCAGTCCAGTCAGCAGAACCGTACATTGGAGCACCAGCAGCGCCAGTTGCGTGGCAACCTGCACATTTAGCTGTGTATACTTCTTCAGCAGAACGAGCTGCACCACCAGCAGGTGCTGCTGCAGGCGCGCCACCACAAGTGTCATCGCCTTCGATACAAACAGAACCAACTGCCTTGATTCGTTCAATTACTGCTTCATCGTTAGAAGTAGCTTGTACAGATGCGCTAAGAGCAACACCTAGACCTAAAGCAACTAAAGCTGAAGTGATTTTTTTCACAGTCACGACCTCTCAATCAACCATAAATTGTTATATGGGCAGCGTGGCCTGTCAGGATGCCCGGCCTCAAGAGGTGCTCAGGGGCGGATATTCAGACACGACTGCTCAAAGTTTCACCGGCTGCGGATTATAGCGATAAATAATCACAACTGAAATGGGGCTTTGGCAGTGGAAGCACTTATCGGCCCGATTTGAGTAAATATTTTGATCATTCTCTATAAAAAGGGCGAAAAACAGGCATCTACAAGAGCTAGATCAACTTAAAAACATGCATTTAAGGAAATCTTGTTTATACTAAGGTCTAAAGTCTTGGTTAGGAAATCTGAAATGTCCAGCAATGGAATGTCTGAAACATGCGCTTGCATCCAAGCTGACGCAAAGCCAGAAGAGATGGAAAGCTTTAACCTCCTGAGTGCTATCCCTAATCAACGTATTTACCGTTGTAGTAACTGCAATGCATTCCTTGCTTACACCGAAAAGACCCAAGAGTGGGAAGTCCTCCTACAAGGTGATTTAGAAACCGAAATCAAAACCTTGTACCGACCCGAGCCGACAGACGTTACTTGAGAATAATACTTGGCGAATCATATAGGCATGGGTAGAATACTGCCCGCAAACCTTCTTGAGTGCGCCTGTAGCTCAGCTGGATAGAGTAGCAGGTTCCGATCCTGTTGGTCGGGGGTTCGAATCCCTCCAGGCGCGCCACTTTTTCTATAGCCTCACAGCTTTCAGTTTATTTCGTACAGATATTCAGAGCACTGAACTGGAGGGTGAGCACCCCCGATGGGGTTCGAGCCGAGCGAAGCGAGACAACGGAGCGTAGCGACGGCCCGAAGGGTGAGCGCTAGCGAATAATCCCATTTTTTCTATCTCTTTGTTCCTATTCGCTTTTTGTTATCCCATTCAACCGAGCTACAGGCGCACAGCAAGAACATTTGCGGGCAGTAAGTACCGGTGGTCACGATATGGTCACATGCTGGCGTGAGGGGATTGTAGATCCGTCTCTACCGGAGACGGTCTACAAGAGAAGCTTTTGATCATATATAGTTCAGTTACGCACTTCTTTTTCATCTTGGTACAAGGGATAGCCAATGACTGAGCAAAGAGCAAAAGACCCTATAAAGCCAACAGTTATAGCATTAGCGTTAAGCGTGGGAATGTTTTTCACTACGATCTTCTTCCTGCCTAATATCTATTGGGTATGGGTAATAATTCTCCTTCTTTCAAGCTATCTGTCGGTACTTGCATGCAAAGAAGAGTACGTTGGCTTTCAGCAAGCGTTTGGTTGGTGGTGTCAGGTTGGCAGTTGGGGATTTTGCTTGCGCTATGTATGGCGGCAGGTGTGGTGACAGTTTTTTACAATTTGATCTTTTAAGGCACTCCCTCACTTATTGTATGTTGAAGTTAGGCTCACATAAGGATTTGTTATGAAAAAACATATTGTCTTGATTGTCTGTCTTAGCACGTCTTTGGTTAGTAATGCTGAGCCAGATTCTACCGCACGATATTTGATCAATGAGCCTCTTAGCATGCTCGAGTGGGGTATTTATAGAATCCAGAAAAAACTTGATGAAGATAGGCTATTTCCACATCACTCGGTCAGCCCATCCTATAAAGTTGTTGAGTATGATTGGGATCGGAATGAAATTCTTATAAGGGCAAATATTTATCCAAGCCATGAGCATGTCACTGAAGAAGGAATAAATAGTATTTGCCAAAGGGTTCATTCATTGCTTAGGGCTTCCTTTCACTGGCATAAGAGTGATGATGTTAGGTCATGGGACGGTATTGCTAGTTATTTCAATCATACTGGATACGTGAATACTAGGAGGCCTAAGTCATTTCAGCGAGACATCGAATCTAATACAGCCTTTAAAGTTACTGTTTATACTAACAACCCAGACGAGGGTATTAGAGGCATCCACAAGAAGCGATTAGAGTGCTTTAGTGGCTATTTAGATAAGGAAATCGCCTACCAACACTTTGATTAAGCTTTATTTAAAGTACAGTAGAGTGGTTTCTTATCATGTGGGGAACTTTGTTTCTAACAGATTCTGAACTGCTTCCGGAGTATTGTAGCCTGAAGTAATCAGAATCTCGGCAATGTCTTTGCCGGAAATGAAGATGATAGGATGTTTGTCTTCTCTGAATTCTTCATATTCTAGTTTATGAACTGCGGATGTTTTTAGCATTAGAGCTTTCATATACGGCATCGATGATGAGGTCTGATGAAGTGACGTCCATATTCGGGATTATGCGCATTCATTTGCTCCGTGAGTGGGTCATAGTAAGTGATAGGTAAGTAAGCACAGTCTGTTGAGCGAATACGCCGGCTTTCATTATAAGCTCACAGAGAAAGGGCTGTTAGTGTGGTTCTTGGTAGGTCCATGAGGGTCTTTGTAAAGGGGACTAAGTCTATATCGCTTTTCTGTGGGCACTATTTCTAGGAGTTTCGGCTATTCATTCAGTGCATAAGCTTGGTTTAGCCGAGAGCTATATCTATTGTTATGAACAATAAAAAAACCGGCATTGGCCGGCTTTCTTTTTGAATTCAAGGCGTTACGGGGACTATCCTTCGTTTATTGGTCTTTTGATCATGGTTTAGCTCTCCTGTAAGTGATTCTGAGTATGGTCTGAACCATCGAAAAGGTCAATTCTACTTTTGACATTTGATTTGATGAATCAATTGCCACGCTTCTTGAACTATTTCGAGGACCACCGTTGAGTCGACTTCCTGATGTGTATTGTCAAGTGACTGGCTCATTATTTTCTCTGCGTAAATCTTAGCATTCTTATAGTTGCCTACCTTGAAGTATGCCTTTGACAGAGTATCCAACTGATCTAGATCCGTAAGCTCGTCAATATCAGTTACTTGCTCCAGATTATTTAGTAAGTCTTCAATCTCGTTATCGACTTCTTCAGAGGCTTCTTGAGGGAATCTATTAAGCAAATCGAGCTTATAATATAATAAATTATTATAAATTTTCGATCTGTCAGCTTGGTCATGTTTCAAAGCCTCAGTAGTTACAGTGCATGCTTGATCTATCAGTTCAAGCTTCTCTCGGTCATCTAGGCTATCTGAAGAATTACTTTTAGCCCACATATTGTAACCAATTAGAGATAAGCTATGAGCCTCAAGATGCTTTCTCTCAATCTCTGGTAACTGATCAGTTTCATCATCGCCAATAGACTTAAGTAACTCCCATGCACGAGAGCAGTAAGTTATAGCTTCGTCATACTTGCCAAGCTTCCCATGGCTTTGCCCATATCTATGTAATAAGACAGGGAAGTCAGGAAAATGTTTCAGAAGTTCTGAGTATATTGAAATGGCAATTTTGATTTCGTTTTTTCTACCAGAGGATAATAGGCAAAATGCTTCGTTCATTTTGCAGTAATAATAATAGAGTTTAGTGCCATTATCTGTGTTCTGAAAGAAGTCCTCAGAATCTTCATATACTTTCTCTGCTTGGGCTTTGAAATTTTCAGCAGCGATAAGAAGGCTTGGCACAGAACAGTCGTCAGTCGCTTGTATTCGAGAGTCACGATAACTCTGATATGACGCAATTAGTTGTTTAGAAACTCCAAGTTCTTCGAATCTTGCCAATAGGGAATTGTCTGTTCCTACTGAAATTAGTTTGCCGCTATCATCTTTCTTGACACGTTCATCATTAGCTTCTTTAGAAATTTCATCTGCATATTGAGCTGCAGCATCGACAAATTTTTTCAGAACTTTCAGATGAGCGTCTACATTCTCTGGGTTGTTCACAGGTTTCACTTGGTTTTTGCCCTGTCGAACCGTATACCCATATTTATGATCTATTTCGCCCCAGGCATCTTCAAAAACGGTTCTTATCTGTATTTCAACCGGAACATAGTATTCGTCGGAGCCGTTAGAGAAGTTTTTTACCTTTTTATTTAAGCGTCCCACTATATGGATACTGGAATACTCACCCGTAGGTTTTTTGGTATATATATCTTCTAGCCCAGCTTCTTTAACAAAATCATCGATTACATCAAAGATCGGATCTTCTACGTGAGGAACATGATAGGCAATGATCTCGCCTATAGAGTCCTTTATAAATGGATTAGGTGTTAGCTCTATAGAATGAGATATTAGGCGGATAACTGACTCAACTACATCTGGTAAATTGCTTCTAAAGAGGGTGACAAACCTAACCCCAATTACGTCTGTAATATCAAATAGGTTATACTCAGGTTTATCCAGCCTTTTTCGTTCCAGTTTCTCAAGCAGGGCGCTTTCAGACTTGGTTCTTGATTTATATGCATAGCATATAGAAGGTAGGTCAGTATCTGCTAATTTGCTGAGAAGTAGCATTTCCCCCTGAGCAGCTTCCATATTAAGCTTCAGAGCATTGTATTTTTCAGTGCTATCTTTTTGGTCTGTTTCCATATTAATAAGCGTCCTTTTACTAGCAGAGACCTTTGTAAGTACTTATTCATGATCGCAAATCTTGGCAAAACTATATACCAAAATAGGAAGTGGGAATATAAAGACTGAGTAACAGACTCTTAACAAGAGCATTTAAGGGCGATAATACTTTTGGTCACAGTACCGGAGGAAGGTGTTTAATAGGCCCACCCCGTTTAAGTGGGCTATTAAACATTTTGCTGTGGTTGAAACTTACTCTTCGAGAATAGCTTCTTCTAACTCTTGTTCAGGTTCTGCCTCTACAGCTTTAGGTCTAGAGATTGGCTTAGGAGGGGCTGGCTGCCAAGCTCTTAAGTTTTGCCCTACAAGGTCATAGAAGGTACGAGCAACTTCTTCAACATCTTCGATGAAGGTTCTGGAGCCCGAAAAGCGTACAGCTGAATCCTGAAGTAACACGACTTCAAATGCAGTTGGGGCATGCTTCGGGTTGCTACACTGAATCTTGTCAGGGTCTTCTCTTAGCTCTGCTAGAGCGCAACTGGTGTCATCTATAACGGATGGCCATGATGCTTTCACAATGATTCGAGCGTCTTCATCGGTGTTCTTCAGCATTCTGAGTAACCAGTTAACTCGTGCTGAAGTAGATTTTTTATCTTGTGGTGCTTTCAGCTTCATTGATGCGGTAATTGACCGAGTAGGTAGGTTTGCCTGAATAAGAAGGTCAGATGCTGCGTCAGGTATTTGCAGAATGGTGAACAAAGTATTCGTATCACAGAAATCAGCAATGCGATGTTTTAGCCGTGCTACCGGGTCATCCTTAACCTTCCTGTCCATTTTCAGATGCACATTCTTACCAATGTGTTTAGACATTAATAAGGCAAGGTCTCTTTGTTCTTGAAGCCATGCCCCAACGGTTTCTTCAATGTCTTGGTCGGTACGTTTCAGCTTAATTTGAGATACTGCGTCCTTAACTACAGCTTTCCATCCCTTGTTCATCTGAGTGAAACCTTCCACCCCTGTAGATTGATGATCAAGGAATCTTATAAACTCATCGAGCATATACGCTTGTTCAGAGTCATCTACGCTATCTTCAGCTCTTAATATTTCTGCCTCAGAAAGAATCCACGCCCAAGGCCAATGAAATAGCTCAACTTTACGCAGCTGATTTTTTGGAATGTTTATAGGATGATGGTCTGCTCGAGCTACCATCTGATTCGAGATGGTGATTACTGCGTCTATATTGTGTTCTTTGGCAATTGCTATATATCGAGCTACCTGCTCCTCTGATAGTGTTGCTTTGCCTATCTTAGCTTCGATGAGTGCAGTCCAAGTATTCTTACCATTTACTATTTTAAGTAAAGCATCAGGGCGGTCTTTATTATCTTTAGAGCCCAAGGTTACTTCAGTCCATGCATGAAGTTTTGCTCTAGCACCGAGTCTGTAGTTACAGCTAGCGAGAAGGTTTTTTGAAAGAGAAGGGATCTGGGTCATCATCGCAAGGCTTACGGAAAGAACCCTTGCTTCTTTATTGCTTTCAGAGCCGACGGGAATCAGTCGAGCGCTGTCTCCCTGAATAAGATAATCTGGCTTCATTGCACATCACTCCTTGAACAGATGAAATTTCAGTATAGGCAGGCTCTAAGTAATTTGTCACTGTAGCTAGATCAAAGATTGATTTGAAAAAGAAGGAACTCCGCCTTCTAAGTAATGTAACCAGAAACGGAGCTAGATATAGAAGCTTTACTTACTAGCCTTTAAAACAGAACAGCAGACTTTTAAACGGCGGGCCATAACCTAAACAACAGATCCACAAACCGTTGATCACTCTTTAAAAATAATAATAGGGAGAAAGTCATCACGCTATTCCCCTTTCCCCACCCTCAAGGCCTCACCCTAATCAACTTCCCATCCCTTTCATCAGTCAAAATATATATAGCTCCTTCTTTATCAACTTCGATATCCCGAATGCGAACATCTAAGTCTTCCAAATAACGATGTTCTTCGTATTTTTGATTCGTTTCTGAAGAACTAGAAGCCTTGGTAAGTCGATTAAGATGGCTGCCTTTTAATGCGCCGATTAGAAAATCGCCTTGCCACTCTTTGAATAGGTTTGCTTCATAACGGATCAAACCTGACGGAGCGATGGAGGGAACGTAATAATATTCTGGTTGCTGTATCCCTTTTTTATGCGTGCCTTCACCAATCGATGGCCCCCAGTACTCCTTACCGTAAGTAATGATCGGCCAGCCGTAGTTTTTTCCTTTTTGGACTAAATTCAGTTCGTCTCCACCCCTAGGGCCGTGTTCATGGATCCATATATTGCTTTGAGAATCGATAAACATTCCCTGTGGATTTCTGTGGCCATAGCTGTAAATGCTTTCTGGGATAGGCTTGCCTGATTTATCAGTCATGCCTATAAATGGGTTGTCTTTTGGGGTGCTGCCATCTTTGTTGATGCGATGGATTTTCCCCGCGTGATCAGACAGATCCTGAGAGCGGTGGCGCTGCCCTCTATCACCCACGCTGATATATAGGTTGTCATTTGCTAAGGCGAGACGTGAACCATAGTGATGGACTTTGCCGCTGTAAGGGAGGGCTGTGAATAATACTGTCCAATTGACTAATTCGAGGTCTGGGCTCAGTTCGGCAGAGGCTACGCGAGTGGTCGATCCTTGCGATCTGTCTTGATGACTGAAACTGACATAGAGCTTTCGATTGCTTGTAAAAAGAGGGTCACTGAGCACGTCTAACAGCCCGCCCTGACCATCCGGGTTAATATTTTCAGGCCAGCCGGTCACTTTCTGTTTCTTGCCTGTGTTTGTATCGACAATCCAACCACCAACCTCTTTTTCTGTGATCAGCAATTCATGATCACTTACCCATGTCATGCCCCAAGGGTAGTTGATGCCTTTAGCTATAACCTTTGTATTTAGGTTGGTTGTTGCTGAGACGGACAGTGATAAAGACAGCCCTGCTATAGCTGTAAAAACTACACCAAGAATAGGTCGTTTATATAAGTTTAACGCTCTCATCAAAATGGCCTCATTGAATACGTTATTGGCTGGTGATGAATGATTAAGATTCGTACGTCATGTTTTTAGAGATCAGATCATTAAGATTAGTTTAAATCAAAAGTAAGTGAGAGAACGGTTTTCTCATCTTCAGATTCTGCTTTTTAATGATCTTTATATTCGAAATAGCACTTTGCTTTCAAAGCGTTAAGCTCGCTACTCTCTTTGTAAATTGATACCTTTTGCAGGTAAAAATGGGCTTAACAATAAAAGGGACAATAAAAAGATGAGCATGAAACAGATCTCCACGCTGCTTGTGGGACTTGCGTTAATTACATCGTTTCAAGCTAAAGCCGATTGGCAGAAAGCGGATAACTACAGACAGAGTGATAAAACCGATATCTACCTAGCTGCCTCCTTGAATGCTTACACGGCTGCGAATGTTAACCTTGAAGGCTTGAGCCAAGCCCCTCTGTATTGTCAGCCAGAAAAAGTGGATTTGGGCCCAGAGCATGCTGTCTCTATTTTCGAGAAGGAACTGCAATACCGTATGATGGATGGCTCCAGAAATAGCCCTTTCTGGAAGGAAACCGATCTTGAATATGTTTTATTGTGGGGGCTGCAACGTGCTTTCCCTTGTGATTAGTATTTCTAACCTCTGACGCAGTTTCTACCTGCCTGTTTAGCGGCATATAGGTTGGAGTCAGCTTCGTTAATGAGGTTTTGATAATCAGGGTGGCCCGAAAAGCTTGCTATACCAAAGGAAGCGGTAACATTAATGCTCCTTGATTCTGCAATTGTTATGGAGGTATCGTGGATGGTTTTTCGCATCCTTTCAGCCAGCTTCATGGTTTCTTGTATGTCCATTTCAGGAGCTACAATTAACATCTCTTCGCCGCCATATCGAAAAGCATAATCAGTTAATCTAATATTTTCCTTAATTAGTCTGCAGCATTGCCTCAGAACGGCATCACCCGCTTGATGTCCATATAGATCATTGACGCGTTTAAAGTGATCCAAGTCGATCATCATTATTGAGTAGGGTGGTCCGCCGTTAATCGCCATTTGAGTTTCTTGTTGCAAAATAGGGTCAAGAAAGCGGCGTTCTAATAAGGTTGTTAACGCATCTTGTTTAGACTCTTTGGCTAAATTGCAGTTGGCTTCTTCGGTCAAGTGCCAAATCAGTTCTTGCAGGATCTGTTTTAGTGCATTTAGATCCTCTGAACTGGCGTTACTGCCTTGGGCGTGTAAGTTCTCTCGGTGTTGGTCAGAGGAGTCTAATGCTACGTTAATTTTTTCCAGTCTTTTAGAGCTTGAAACGATCAGGGGAAGTTTGTGTTTTATCCACAAGCCGAAATCCTTTTGCTTAATTGATTCAGAAAAGGATTCACTTTCTTTTGGGAAAGCGATCAGATTGGAAGTCATCCACTGATAAATGCTGCTTTTGATCCGCTCTATCTCTAAGGCGAGCTCTTGCGCCGATGATGCCGTAATAAATTCTTGTGAGGTCCGTTCGTGCGCAACTTTTCCTCTGAGATAAGACTCATTAATGAGGCTCATAGCAGCATCTAGAATTTTGTTGACCAGAATGACGGAATCAATAGTTTGCGGTACTGCCAAGTTACTGCTTAAAACGGTATGAATGATGCCTTCTTTAATAATGGTCATACCTGCATCGACCAGAGGCATAGGTATTTCAACTCTAGAGTGAACCTCACCTACTTTTAAGTGGGATCTTAAAGAATCTTGTACTTGATCTTCACGTTTGGGGGCTAAAGTTTTTTTAAGCCATTGCCCGAGTTGCTTTTTTAGTCGAATCTCTACGAGGTGATTATCTAAAAATTGGGCAGATGCCTGATCTGAGAGCAGGACTGTATAGAACTTTTCAATATATGAAGGAATATTAGGTTCTATGATGGGTGATAGTTCTTTGAGAATGTTGTTTGCGTCCGTGTCAAAAATATTTCCATAGTAGTAACTGCTAACGCTAACCATAACTGCGCCCTAACGTTGTAATAACTATGTAGTGTTACTAACTCTAGTTTAAGGCTAGGCAATTACCAGTTGTGAGCGTGTTTGGTTTACGGAGTTTTAGCTTTCCTATACTGAAACCAGAGCCTGTAAGACAACTTTACTGGCAAGAACCTAGAGGAAAGTCACTGTGGTTAGAGATAAACCGGTTCCATCAAGCCGTGCAGGCCGTTTACTCAAGTTGGGCCGCCTTGCTGGTGGAATCGCTGGTGAGATGATCTCTGAAGGTGCAAGTCAACTGCTAGGAGGTAAGAGAGTCAAAGCAATAGATCTGCTGCTAACACCTGAAAATGCTAGGCAACTGACAGATAAGTTATCGGAAATGCGCGGCGCCGCCATGAAAGTTGGCCAGTTATTATCCATGGAGGCGGGGGATTATCTTCCACCTGAGCTTACCGATGTTCTAGCGACTCTACGTGAGAGCGCTTATACCATGCCACAAGGGCAAGTGGCTGATGTGTTGAAGAATGCTTGGGGCGTCGGTTGGGAGGAACAGTTCGAACACTTTTCTTTTACGCCAATTGCGGCGGCTTCTATAGGGCAGGTTCACGAGGCTAAAACTAAGCAAGGTCAGCATTTAGCGATAAAAATTCAGTATCCCGGGGTGCGCGTCAGTATCGATAGTGATGTAAATAATGTCTCTACTTTGTTCAAACTGTTACGCTTGGTGCCAAAAGGGTATGACCTTTCTCTACTCTTAGATGAGGCGAAACGGCAGTTGCATCAAGAGGCTGACTATAAAGCCGAAGCCGCCAGCATCGCAGAATATAGAAGTTGTCTCGGAAGTGATCCCAACTTCGATTTGCCTACAGTGGATAGTTCACGCAGCAGTGCTGAAGTACTCTCAATGTCGTTTGTGCCGGGTGTGCCTATAGAGTCACTGGCTGGTGAATCGAGTCAGTTACGTAATCGGATCGCTACCCGCATGTTGTCTCTGATGTTAAAAGAAGTCTTCGAATGGCAATTGGTTCAGACCGATGCCAATTTCGCGAATTATCGATACCAAGCCGAAAAGGAGTGTATAGGGTTGTTGGATTTTGGTGCGACGAGGCGTTATCCTGCTGAGTTTACTGAACAGCTCCGGCAATTGATGGCGGCTGCACGGGATGATGACCTTCCTGCTATCGAAACTTATGCATTGGCGTTGGGTTATCTCCGGGCAGATGAGGATCCGGTTTATCGGCAAGGGTTATGCGAGATGATTCGTATGGTTGCTGAACCTCTACGGCAAGAGGGATGGTTTGATTTTGGCTGTTCAGATCTATCTAAGCGGGTGGCAAATCAGGCTATCTCTCTACGTGTTCGTCAGCGCTATATGCATCTACCGCCGACAGATGTACTGTTTTTGCATAGGAAATTCGCGGGTACTTATCTACTCTGTGCACGTTTGCGCGCGCAGGTAGATATTGCCTCCTTGATCAAACCTTATCTCGTCTAATCATTAGAATTGCCCGGATCTCTCCGCTTTTTCCAGCATCCTTAATAGTTTGCTATGTGCTTGAGCTTGTTGCGGACTCTGATCTCGACACCAAGCGCTTAACGTCACCAAAAAAATCCCTGTAAGTGTGATTTCTTGAATTTGGCGGCGCCGCCCTCCAGCATTTAACTCCGCTATATCAAGCCATAGTTGAACTAAGCGTGAGAGATCAAAAATCATGGGGCCCCAGTGGTGCATATGCGGTGGATGTAACTTTGCTTTAAGCATCTGAGTGGTTACCGCGTGATAGGGAGCGAGTGCTTCAAACCAGCGCCAAATAATATGATCCAAACGTGAAGTAAAAGGTAAGCCAAGAATCTCATCTCTATCTGCTGATAGCATGGTTTCTAGAGCCTGCGAAAACCAGAAATCGGCAATCGCATTGGTATCGGCGAAGTGTTTATAAATCTCACTGATTGAGGTGTCACAATGCACCGCGATATCGACCAAACTGAGGTCGTACCAGCTCCCCTGCTGTTGCGCTAAATCTAACGCTGTGTCGAGAATGGATTGGGTGTCCAAACTCTCTGGATTAGGTTGGGCATCATTCATAATTTACACATCGTTTAACAAGGGTGAGTTACATAACATCAAACCGAGTATGTTTAAGGGGCATGTTAAACAGTATAGGGCAGCAATTTGATGCTAAAAGGAAGGGGGTAAATAGAACTGGTTTGTCGGATCTTTACAAGCGCCCAGCTTTCCTTAAACGACGTATCACCAACCAATGGTATAACTTGCTGCTTAAAGGCCTGATCAGTGGGAGGCTTATGAACCAGCCTAAGAGTCGATAACTGGGTACTCTTTGCATCAGTATTCGATAGGCATCCAACTCCGAGTGGATTTTTCCATCTGCATCTCGAATATGCAGTTCGGTTAAGGCTTTCTGTGGGTCTATGCCTAGAGCTATCAATGCTTGCTCTTGGTCGGTGATATCAAACCATTCAACCGCCTCTGCAACATTAGGATCTTGGCTTTCGTAGTTTTTACGATCTTGAACGCAACGAGGGCATGAGCCGTCATAGAAAACTGTGATTCTATTGTCGTTATCAGACATGGTTTACCGTCTCGTGAAAGAGGCTTACCTAAAGTGTGGGTCAAAGGTGCTAGAAATTAAAGGTTAATTAACAAGCGCTGCGGCACGCTATTATTTTGTTTTTACTACGGGGTGGCTTAGGTTGAAGGTGGTCGAACATAGCATTTAGACAACGGCTTCCTTAATAAAACTCAGATGCTATTAAATCCTGCTTACTTAGGGGTTTAGAAAAATAATACCCCTGAATCTGATCGCAATTTAGTTCATCCTTAACGAAGGCTACTTGTTCTTCGGTTTCAACTCCTTCTGCGAGCAGTTGCATGTTCATACCGTGAGCTAAACCTGAAATAGCCTTAACGATATGGCCCCCTTCTTCATCATGAGGAAGACCTTCAATAAATTGCTTATCAATTTTGAGTGTGTCGATTGGGAGCTGTTTTAGATAAGTCAGTGATGAGTATCCCGTTCCAAAATCATCGATAGCGATTGTGACTCCGAGTAATCGCAACTCATTCAATATGGAAAGCGCTGCTTGATAATCGTCAATGATCACATTTTCGGTAATCTCTACTTCAAGGCTATCTGTAGGCAGATTAAAGCGTTTTATATTCTTGTGAATAATCTGTGCAATATTTTGTCTTCTAAACTGCTGAGGTGAAATGTTAATCGCAATTTTGTTGATCTTTGAACCATCTCTTTGGAATTCCGCCATATCAGAGCAGGCTTGTTCAATCACCCAAGTACCAATCTCATCAATCAAACCGGTCTGTTCTGCGACAGGTATGAAAGTCGCAGGGGATAGATGTTTGATCGCTGGATGGTTACAACGAATGAGCGCTTCGATCGATAGATTATGACTGTGACAGCTTACTTGTGGTTGATAGTGTAGGTTAAAGGCTTTATCGCGAACCGCCTCTCGCAGTGAAAATTCAATTTTCTGTTGTTGCTCAATAGCCTGATTCATCTCTAGTTGGAAAAAACGGAATGAGTTTTTACCACTTTCTTTCGCATGGTACATCGCATGATCAGCGTTAATAAGGAGCTCTTCGGGCGTGCGGCCGTCTTTCGGGTAGATGCTTATTCCTATGCTGCCTGAGATATGGACCTGGTTGTTAAAAATATCAAAGGGGGTGTTAAGTTGTTTGAGGATTCTATCAACGACTTTAGGTAGATTAACGATGACTTGTTCAGGGTTTAAGCCCGGTATAAGGATCGTAAACTCATCGCCGCCCATGCGAGCGATAGAATCTTGCTCTCGAATACAGAGCTTCATCCGACTGCTGGCATCTTTTAAAAGTTGATCGCCAGTATTGTGTCCAAAGCTATCGTTGGCCGCTTTGAAACCGTCCAGATCGATATACATAACTGCTGCATGGGTGTGCTCTCTTTGAGCTTCGGCAATTATTTGACTTAAGCGGTCGTTGAATAGTATGCGGTTAGGAAGGTCTGTGAGAGGATCAAAGAATGCCATATGCTCTATTTTGTTCGCCGCTTCTATACGCTCAGAGACATCATTTTGAACCCCGACAAGGTGAGTTGCTTCGCCATCGGTTGTCGTTATGATCGACAGTGTAAATTCGTTCCAGAAGTAACTGCCATCCTTACGCTTGTTGCGCAGGACTACGGAGCATGTTTCTTGGTCAACAATCGCTTTCCTTATTTCTTCTAAGGCACTGCTATTCTCTGCAGATTGACTAAAGATGTTGGGGCTCTTACCAATGAGTTCTGCTGCAGAATATCCGGTCAATTTCGTGACCGCAGGGTTTATGTAAATGATTGGATAATTAGGTGCGTCATATTTACAAATTACGATGCCACTCTTAACGGCTTCAACCGCTTTGTATAACTGGGTTAGTTGTTGTTCTCGTTCTTTCTTCTCTGTTATTTCAAAGCAAAGGGTGCCTAGCCATTCAATCTCATCGTGAGTATTAAAAATTGGGAAAATTGTGGTTTCAAAATGACGTTCACGATTGTTTAAATTGAGTAGCTCTTCATGAGAAACTGGGATGGCTTCCGAAATAACCCGATGTTGTAGATCAACTCGTTTATTGAGCAGATCTTCACGAATTTTTCCATCTACATAGGGTGATAGGTAAGAAGTTCTATAGGCGTCATTCTGAATGATCTTTCTTCCATCAATACCTTTTAGACTAAGTCCTACGGGTAGGTGATTCACTACGCTCTTTAAGAGGCGATCCCTATTGTGAAGATCATCCAACATCTCGTTGATTGAACTGCCCAGAAGACCTATTTCATCATCAGGTAGCTTTTGTGTACGTGAATCAAGGGCGCCTGATTTTTGAGCGTGAATAGTCTTACTGATCAAACTTAGTGGACGAAGAATAACTTTGTAGAGAGTGGTTGTTGCTAATGCCAGCATCAAAAGAATAGCCGCGGAGATTGCGAACATATGATTGAGTAGAGCATTGTTCGCTAACGCCTCGGCTTCCGCCCAATTAAAACGTAAATAGAGGATGCCTTCGTAGCTATCAGGTTCAAGAGAAAAGGCTGACGAAATATTCACGTCTTTAGGTAATATTAATTGCTCAAAAGACTTTGGCTGAGGAGGGGTGTCCGTTAAGCGTTTTAATGGCGCAATAACGATTACATCTCCATTACGGTGAATAAAATCACCGAAAATATGCTGTTCTGCACTGCTATCAAGTAACTCAAGCATGTCTGCAGTGTGTTGATCTAAATCTGCATCTGGATGGGTACTCGAAGCCCAGATAATAGTGGGGTCCAGCGTGGCGAGGGTGATGCCATAAACTCCGGAGGTTTTTAGAGTGATCTCTTCTAATGCAAAGCGTAAATCTTGATAGCCAGGATTAATCTTCGAGGCTGCTCGTATGGTTGTTAGCATGAGCTCTGCGCGTTTATGCAGTTGTGAACGGAGTTCGGGTAATAAGCCCAGTTGCGTAATAATCGCAGCACTCAGAATTAACAGCGCAGCTCCCGCTAGGATAGGGAGTAAAAACTTGCGTTTGAGCGAAGTGCTCATGATCCAACCTCTTTATAGCACCACATGACCAAGTGATGTATTGGGACCAAGAATACCGTTTTTAGACGTTTATGTATCTACTTCTAATGTAATATGCTTATCAATAGTTTGCGAAATGGTGGGGGATAACATGCAGAGATTCTTAAAAAGCTTACTTCTTTTTTGTGCGATTAGTATATCAAGCGTCAATGCTAATACGAATCCGATCCGCGTGGCTTTGGATGACTTGCCGGGTGTGGATATGCTGCCTACCCTCATTGCTATTGAACGGGCTAAAGAGAGAGGCTTGAATATCAAGGTGAGCTATATGCTGTCAGAAGGTATGGCAATGAGAACTATCTTGAATAAACAAGCGGATATTGGCATGGGGACTCCTTACCAGAAAGTGCAGGAAACCGGTGCGGCCATTCGTATGTTTTACCAGTTAAATATGCTCCGCTTCCATCCTGTTGTGGATACGCGTTACTACACGAGTTGGGATGAGTTGGACGGCGTAGATATGTACTCCCATGGCAAAGGTTCAGGTACTGAAGCCTTAGTTAATATGATGGCCAAAAAACACGGTATTACATACGGAAAAATGGTCTACCTACCTGGCTCTGGTGTGCGCGCAAATGCCATGGTAAATGGAAGAATTCATGCGACCGTTGTGGATACAGAGCGTAAAAATCAGCTAATTTATCGGCCTAAATCCCCTTTTAAAGTACTCCCAATCGAGAAAATTGATGCTACAGATGAAGCGTTGTTCGCGAATGAGGCCTTTATTAGTGCTAACCAAAAAGAGCTCGGAATTTTAGTAGAAGAACTTCTATTTGTCTGGAGCAGAATGAATCTTGAGCCTGTATTTATTCTGGATCAGCGTAATAATTATGGATTACTGCCGAAAGTAGCAGATATTAAAATACTTCAATATGTACAGGAAATGGTTGCTGAGGGAGCTTTCCCTAATGATGGAGGCCGAGCATCAGCCTTCGCGGCCGATATAGCATTTTATGGTTTTGCGGGAACGATTAAACAACCTGAAAAGCAAACACTAGAGCAGTTTTGGGATTTTTCGATTCTTGACCAGGCTCTCGATTCTTCCTCTGTCGTTCAATAAGTGATCTAGGGTGCTTTAGGCATACTGCAGTTTTTTTCAGCTAAAATTGCTTGGTGTCCTGTAGCCATTAACCTTGGAAAGTTAATAATGCGAACGGTTAATTTTGGATGGTAGAGACCGTAGTTATGGATAGACTTACAGACATAAGCGGCAAACTTTTCGTGGTTTTCAGATTGTTGCGTGGTCCCAATCTTAAAAGTTGTTGCATTAATCCATGCGGCATCTAAAGCGATAGGCTCAAGTTCACTTTGGAATCTGAGTTCAATCTTTTGGTGTAGGGTGCTGTAATTTTTTGTTGCGTATGCGTTAAGCGATAATGAAAGCACAAAAAAGATAAGTCCGAAATTTTTCATAGGTATTATACCCTTTGTGTACTTGGCGGAGAGGTTGTTCGATCTGGCTTCCCCGTAAGAGCAAATCCCACTTCTCTATGATTCCATATACTGCCGAAAATTTCGTAGTAATATGAAGTTGTAGAATTGTATCTAGATATCTTGGCGGTAACGGATGGCCGTTTTAATGCTCTAAAAGAGTTCTGCAGTGTGGATAGAATGAATCGTCGTCCTTGTCCATGCGATGCAGTTTCTTTGTTGTGATGCGGTATGAATAATACTTTTTGTCTCTTATATGTCAATGTGATTTGTAAGGTTTTAACTTGCTCATATTGTTGTGATTATTCTTAATGTTTTTGAGACGATGTCTCTATTAAGCTAGGGGCCTGAGCTATGGGCTTCGTGTGATCTGTTAATATAGATGTGACTTTTGTCAGAGTTTATTTATAAGTTCTTTATAAATTTCTAATTCGATCCCTTTGCTATACAACTGCCTAGAGAGCTCTTCATCGTCGATTAGCTTTGACTGGCGTAGACGAGTGAGTTCGGAGCAATAATTACCTATGTAAAGAGCTTGACTGTTTAGGTCCATACTCTCCAATTTAACCTTGCTCTGATATGTAAGAATGGGTCTGATCCAATCAGGATTTAGTGCCCATTCTTTCAATGCCATTAAGGTAAATTTGTGACTGTAGCGATTCATGATGTCACTGAAGAAGGATTTGGACGGGTATGTGCCAGGTGCTTCTGTTTCAAGAACATCAATGAGGAGTTTAAAGATGACTAATTTGCCAACATCATGAAGTAACCCATTGAGGTAAGCCTGAAATTCATTCATTCCTTTAGAGGATGCGTATAAAGCAGCCATTGTTGCCACATCATGGGAGTGTTGCCATATGTTAGCGCCAAAAAAGCGGAAATAGACAGAATTGATTTTCAGGTTGTCGACCATCAATGTGCTGATTACGAGTTTTCTTATTTCATCATTACCCATCATGATTACAGCATCATCAATGCTTTCAATCTCTGTTTTACTACAGCGATAAAAGGCAGAATTTGCTAGATGGAGTAACTTTCCAAGTAATACAGGATCTTCTTTGACGGTTGCAACAATTTTAGAGGAACAGACGTTCTCATCAATTAACGCTTCCATCAATTCTAGAGAAGCATTGGCGATCTTAGGAATAGTATCGGGATTGAAATTAGTAAGTTCGGCTATTACTTTAGCGACGAGCTTGTCATCTAACTCGTTTGTATTGCCAATACTATTATGTTCATTTTGCACATCTTGCTCTAAAAGAGTGCTTATAAAAAGCTGAGAGATCTCCTCTGCAGTTGCTTGCGGAGCTCTACGTTTTGTCTCTGGAACTTGAGGTGAGTTTGCTTCTTTTTTTTTGAATAGGGACTTAAAAATCACTCTAAACACCAGCTTTTAAGGTTGTGCTACTACTAAGTCCCTTAAGAATAGCTGACTTCTATTACGTGTGATCTGATCTTAGTCACAATTTGGAATGGTTACTCATTATATAGGCTTTACTTATGTAGGGAATTAACCTTTTAGTTACAGATAGTTGCTTTGAGTATTCCTGGATATTGCTAGAAAAAGCCAGAAGTCGTGCTTTGAAAAAGAAGCTGCATCATGAAGTGTTAGAACACTTATATTTTTGATTCTGTTGTATGGCTTAATGAATGAAGCTATAAGTACTACAGCTTCATTCATATCAATTTTTGGGGGGTTAGGCTTCTATAACCACTTTGCCAAAATGTTTAGCTGCTGCCATGTATTCATAAGCATCTTGGGCATCGTTGAATGAAAATGTTTTATCAATGATAGGGTTCATATTTTGCTCAGCCATAAATTCCGTGAGCTGTGTAAGCATTTCGGTACTACCTACATAGATACCTTGTATTCTCAAAAGGTTAAAAATCGTCATTAAGCTGATAGTCGGGTTTTCTAAGCCGCTTAGAATGCCAATTACGGACACAGTACCGTTAACTTTTGTAGAAGCAACGGACTTCTCGAAGGTGCCGGCGCCCCCTACTTCTAATACGTTATCAACGCCTTGACCGTTGGTAAGTTTAAGCACTTCTTCTTCCCAATCTGGCGAGGTCTTATAGTTGATCGTGTGGTCGGCACCGAGTTTTTTCGCACGTTCTAATTTCTCATCGCTAGATGAGGTGATAATCACTTTGGCACCTTTAGCTTTCGCTAGCTGTAAGCCAAAAATAGAAACCCCTCCCGTACCCAATAGAAGAATGGTGTCACCCATTTTAATATTGCCGACGTTAACTAAGGCGTGCCAAGCAGTTGTTGCTGCGCAGGGGAGGGTTGATGCTTCACTGTAAGATAGATGTTCAGGGATTTTTACCGTGCAATCTTCTTGCAGAATAAAGTAGTCCGCTAGCACTCCATCTATTGCGCCACCCAGAGCCGAATTAAGACCTTGATCATCGATCTCGCCATCTACCCAGTGTTGGAAAAAGTTACCAATGACTCTGTCGCCTGCCTTAAATTGAGTAACCTCGTCACCCACACTAACCACTTCGCCAGCGCCGTCAGACAGAGGGATGATTGGGCGTACATCATTCCGTACATAGCCACCTAAAGTAATTAACGTATCTCTATAGTTGAGAGAGCAGGCCTTCATCTTAACCAGAATCTCTTTGCCCTTGGGTTTAGGCGTTTCTATTTCGACTTGCTTAATCGCTTGAATGCCTTCGGCGGAATCTACTTGGTACGCGCGCATATCTGTTCTCCACTAAATGTTGTAGGAAAGAGTGGCACTGAGATATGGAAGGGGCAACCATTAAGGTGAAAAATGGCTCTAAAGTAGTGACTGTTTTCAGATTTAGGAGATAGAAAAGGGTAGGGGACAGAGTCGCCCCCTAAGAGGTTCTATTTCTCGCAGCTCATACTGTTGATATCGCGTGATCGGAGATTGAAATTATCCATTAGCTGTCGAAAGGCATCATCGCTTAATGCTGCTGTTTGGAAAGTGCGATGAAAATTGTTATCGACTTCTATCTCTGGTTGCGTTGTCATCTTTTTATGCATTTGCGACAGCGTGCTGAGGTTTGGATCGTATTGAGCGAGTTCTGCTTCTAGTTCTGTGGAGAGGTCTATCCAGTTGTTGATGCTGCCCCAAGTTTGTACTTTGTCTGGGGTATGTTTTAACGCTAATTTCACCGCAAGAACACGACGTTCAATCGAAAGCAGTTGCGTGTCTCTATAGTGGTTTATTCGCTCAGCATATTCAGGCAGAAGCTGGACGGCGCGTTTGGCACTGTCATATTGCCAGGTAGTTTGGGCTTTTGCGTAGAGTTCAAACTTATCAGCACAGCTGGTTGAATCTGCTAGGACGATACCTGAAGCGCTAAGGATCATTAAGCAAGCTAAGAGTCTCAAAGGTAACCCCTCTTATCGAATATGGTTCTTTATGTGTTTGATTGTAAATGAATAGAACAAAAACGCTTTACGTCCTTAGCACTGAATATCTTTGTCTATAATTAGGTGGTTAATAACTTGATCGATTTATAGCGAAATGACCTATCAGTATGAGATTGAACATTCCCCGTTTTTTATCCGGGTTGAGGTCTTTGGAAATCGTCAGCCTGAACATGCAGTTAGAGATGCTTTGGCTGTTTGGGCAGCGATTGCAGAGACAGCTGAATCTATAGGTCAAACCAAGGTGCTTTATCTATCTCATATATGTGGGTCTATTCCTGTGATGGAAGCGTATGATGTAGTTGATCAGTTTGTGAATAATGACTGGACTCATCTTCAAATCGCCTATATCGACCTCGCGCACTCGAATGAAGATGATCTCAGAATGCTCAAAGCGATTTGTTTTCAACACGAGATAAAATTTGAGTTCTTTAAGACAGAGAAGCAAGGAAAGGAGTGGCTAGATAATTTGGATTAGAGGGAAAGACCTCTTTCCACACCTGATTTGTATGTTAATTAATCGCTTTTGAAATAATTTTAAAAATAGTCTTGATTCGTGTCGAATAACTGCCTATTATTCGCGTCCTCTTCTGAGATGTGCCGGTATAGCTCAGTTGGTAGAGCAACTGACTTGTAATCAGTAGGTCCCGAGTTCGACTCTTGGTGCCGGCACCACTTTCTCACCTTTCTAGGCATTCTTTAAGCATTATCTCCATCTGGATTTTTTTGTATTCCTCGCTCTATTGCTTCACTAAACATATGCGCTGTAACGGGTTTTCCAAGCAAATAGCCTTGTAGGTAATCGCAACGTAGCTCATGTAAATACTCTTTCTGTTCTTCTGTCTCTATCCCTTCTGCCGTCACGCTTAGGCCAAGCTGGTGGGCCATAGCTATAGTTGCAGAGACTAAGATCTGTGAATCTGGATTTGTCGCGAGTTCTCGGATAAATGACCGATCAATTTTCAGGTTGTCGAACGGGAAGCGTTGTAGATAGTTTAGAGAGGAATAGCCGGTACCAAAATCATCCATTGAGATCTGGATGCCCATGTCTGAAATTGCTTGTAGGGTGTTATCAAGTTTGGAGGATGCCTCAATAATCAGCCCCTCTGTTACTTCAAGCTTCAAGTATTCAGGGCTGAGGCCACTGTATTCAAGTGCTTGGTTCAGATCTTTTATAAAGTCATTGCCCTTAAACTGCCTCGGCGAAACGTTAACAGATATAGTGAAGCCAGCATGACCCTGTTCAATCCAGCGTTGCGCTTGTTTGCAGGCTTGTTTTAATACCCAGCGTCCGATTGGAATGATGAGGCCTGTTTGTTCGGTTAATGGTACAAATTCGGCTGGGGATACTTCGCCTAGTTTAGGCGAGTGCCACCGTAAAAGTGCTTCTGCACCGACAATTTTAGGGTCGTTGTTTAATCCACATATCAGCGGTTGAAATGCCAAACTGAGTTCATCGTTGGCGATGGCTGAACGTAAACAGTTATCGAGTTCTAATTGTCGAACAGCGACATCATTCATCTCTTGAGTGTAATAGTGGAAGCGGTTACGGCCATCTTTTTTAGCTTTGTACATACCGATGTCAGCAGCACGTAATAATGCTCTAAAGTCGACGGCATCGTCTGGAAATATGGCGATACCTATACTGGCTGTAACAATGAGTTGTTTACTTTGGATTACGAAGGGCTGCGAGAACTTTTCTAAAATGAGTTCAGCAGTAAGTTCCGCTTGTTCTGGTTTCTCGAGATCTTCGAGAATAATTAAGAATTCATCTCCGCCATGGCGAGCCAATGTGTGGTTTTCGGCTAAGCAGCTTTGTAGGCGCTCGACAGCCTGTTGCAGTAGCTGATCGCCAATATCATGGCCTAAGCTGTCATTTACCTTTTTAAAGTCGTCCAAATCGATAAACATTAAGGCCAGTTTCCGGCCTTCTCGACGCATTTTTTTGATTGCTTGTTCGGCGCGATCACGTGCTAATACACGGTTGGGAATGTTGGTGAGTAGGTCATATTGCGCTTGATAGAGAATATGCTCCTCTTGCTCTTTTTGTCGGCTAATATCGCGTATAGAGACGATATTAAACAGGTCATCATCAAATAGCATGCTGGCAGAGGAAATCTCTGCAGGGAAGATAGAGCCGTCTCCACGTTGCAGTGTGATTTCAAAAGAGGACTTATCTGTCTGCTCTAGCTCTAAGATCTCTTCGGATATCTCTTTATTGAAAAGGTGATCCAAGGAAGAGGCAATGAGGGTTTCTCTATCGGTAGCAAAAATTCGGCACAGGGCCTGATTTACATCGATGATTTTGTGATTGCTATAGATCAGCAAGCCTTCGGCGACAAGGTCTGATAGTTGGCGGAAACGGTCTTCACTAGCAGACAATTTTTTCTGTGTTTCAACTCGCTTCCTGATATCGCGGAATGAGGCTACCCTTGCTTTCTCACCATGCCATAGCACCCTTCGACCTGTGATGACTACAGGAATCTCTTCTTGTTGTTTGGTAATAATAACGGCTTGGTAAGGTTGCTCAGATGTGTTTCGTGCATGTTCAAGTGCTGTTGGCAAACTTTCCGGCGTAAATAAGGTTTGAGGGTCCAGTTTAATAAAGTCTTGGTAGCTATAGCCAAATAGTTCTTCTGCTCTTCTATTAAGGTCGACTATGCCTTGCGAATTATGGATGAAGATTGCTTCGGAGGTGACCTCTTCAAAACGTTGTAAACGTTGTTCACTTTGTTCTAACTCATGCTGATAGCGTTGGGTCGAACCTAAGCTTTGCCTAAGCTGGCGGTAGAGGAGTTTGATTGCAACTAAGGTTAAAAAGAACATCGCTCCAATTAAGGATAACGCGATTTGATGCTGAGTTATCTGTTCTGCAGTCTGAAATTGTTCAGGTTCTAAGAGGAATGAGATGTGCCAACCTGGCAGCTCTTCTAATGGCGCGTTTTCATAGATAAACAGTTGTTCATCCTTCTCTATCACTGAGCTATCTAACTTGCGGCTGAATCCTAAATGTTCAGGTATTGAATCGCCAAATTGTCGTGATGCTGCGACCTGCTTTTCTTGTACTGTAGAGAGAGGGAATAGGGTCTTATATAGCCAGTTTTCATTGTTGGAAGCAAAGACAACACCGTTCGGATCAATCAAAGATGCATTACCTGGGAGTCGATGGAAACGCTCTTCAATTTGATCAGGTAGGAACTTGATTATAGCTACCCCAATAGGAGACTTAGCATCTGAATAAATAGGGTGGCTGAAATAGAGACCGCGTTTTTTTGTTGTGACGCCCAAAGCTAAGTGAACGATTGGTATACCTTGAATCGCTTGTTGAAAATACGGGCGAAAAGCATAGTTTTTTCCTACAAGGCTCGTCTCCGGTGGGCGGTTGTCTGCTTGGGTAACGCCGTTCTTATCCATGATGTAACAGATCGATGCCTGCAATGTATGGCAGTAACGTTTTAGTTTTTTCTTGATTCGAGAGCGATTTGTATCGGGATTAAGTATGTATTGGGTGATTTGTTGTTCACCTGCCATTAGCGCAACTGCGTGTGTTCTATTACGGATAAATGCATCGGCTTGGCTTGCTAGCAGCTTAGTTATGTTTTGGCTGTGATTGCGTGCTTCAGTTTCACTCTTACTTGCTAGATTTAAATAGATACCGATACCGCCAATCGCGATCAAAAACAGCGGTAAAACGACTAATGCTAACAAGCCGCGGATGGGTTTATTGATATGAACGTATTCAGAGTGATCTGTTGCCAAAGTAAACCTTCTTAATACAACAAAGTCGAACGCAGCTAGTGGTCGACAAATTAGGTCTATGCAATCGTTGCCGTGCTAGCTAATGCTCGCTCCTGTACATTAGTGCGCTTAATGCTTTCTTAGGTGAAATCCTTCACTTTATCCTAGAACTATTTGCCTGATAGGCAAAGAATCAAAGTCAAAGTTTTGTTTTTTTTCTATTGGTTATGCAAGCTTTGCTCTAAATATGACCAAACTATTTCTGGTGTTAAAGGCGCAAAAATCGCTGGTTCCACATTGTTCTGATTTGCAGGGAACCTACTGGCTTGTAGGCAGGTTTGGTCTTTGCCGTAGCCACCAACTAAACCAGGATCAGTTGGGCCAAATAGAATGACATTAGGCGTATCCAAGGCTGCAGCTAAGTGGGATAAACCCGTGTCCACAGAAACACAAGCGCTTGCACCCGTTAGGATTGTAGCGATTTCGGCTAAAGGCAGACGTGGTAACACCTCAGCATTTTCGTGTGCTGCGGCGAGTCTTTGTGCACGTTGTTGCTCAGGTTCAGAGCCCCAAGGCAGTTTGATCTTCCAGCCGGCATCACCAGCGAATTTGATCAACGTATGCCAGTAGGTTTCAGGCCAATGCTTATCAAAGCGAGTGGTGCTGTGTTGAAAGACTAGATAAGGCGCTTCGCGATGAGTTTGCTTTAAAAAGTGCTGACGAATATTAAAATCACCACGCTCATCTGAGAGATTGTACCCAAGCGCTTGGGCAAACAATTGGCGAACGCGCTCAACGGCATGTTGCTGTTTCGGAACCGAAACTGAGGTGTCGTAAAATCGTGCAGCTAAAGGCTCTTTGGCAGAATCTTTCCCTAAGCCGAATGAAGGACCGTTTGCTAAGCGTGTGACCAGTACAGCACTCTTGAGTAAGCCTTGGGCATCAATAACAGCGTCGTACTTTTCTGTTTGCAGTCGCTGCTTGTAATCGGACCACTCACCGCTTTTTAGTGTGCTCCAGATATTCTTGCGCCAGCGTCGAATGGCAACCGGTATAACCTGATTAACCGAAGGGTGCCATGAAGGAACTTCGGTAAAATTTTCTTCTACGACCCAATCAAACTGTACGCCCGGGATTGCGCGAGCCGCGTCTGTGAGCGCAGGCAACGTATGGATGATATCGCCCATGGATGAAGTTTTAACAACGAGAACCTTCTTCATCGGTTTAATCCGTTGATGGTTGCCTTATAAGCAAGCTCAGGTGTGATATCGATCATACTTTGATGATAGCCTTGGTCGGCATCACCTTTTCTAATTTTTTGGTAGCCTTCGATCAGCCTGATGATCTCTGCTTTATCGGATAGCGGTGGTGTAAATCCAGGGCTGGTAGGACCGTAGAGTGCAACAAGCGGCACATTGACGGCTGCCGCAATATGCATCAATCCAGAATCATTACTCACCGCCGCTTGGCAATGCGCGATCAGGTCGATAGCTTGCGGTAGGGAGGTAACTCCGGCTAAGTTGCTGCAGCGCTGTTGTTCTTCAATCGTAAGCTGGTCTTGAATTTGTTGACATACCGGCTTGTCTTTTTCGGAGCCAAATAGCCAGATCTGGTAGCCATCAGCAATTAATAGCTTTGCTAGTGCTGCATAGTGATAATCTGGCCAGCGTTTAGCTGGACCAAACTCGGCACCTGGGCAAAACGCGATCGCTTTATCAGGGTTTAGTTTGAACTGAGCTAGAGCTGCTTCGTATTCGGCGCTATCCACTGTCAGTTGCGGATAAGGGATCTGTTCCATCGGCATGGCGGGTGTCCCTGGTGCTTCTGCTAGGCCAAGGTAGCGCTGAACCATCAATGGATAGGCTTCTTTATCCAGTGGTCTAAGGTCGGTCAGCAAGCCATAACGCATCTCGCCACGCCAGCCAGTTCTTTTTGGGATTTTGGCAAACCATGGGATTAACGCAGATTTTAGTGAGTTAGGCAGCACGAGAGCTTGCTCATAACCGTTTTTAGCGAGTTCCTGACCAATCTGTTTGCGTAGACCCCATTGCAGGCTGCCATGTCCTACTGGCATCTCAATCGCTTTATTGACCTCGGGCATACGCGCTAAAACAGGTCGACACCAATTTGGCGCTAACACGTCGATCTCAATATCTGGGTTCTTCTGTTTTAGATGCTGGTACAGAGATTGGCTCATTAACATGTCGCCTACCCAAGATGGGCCGATGATAAGCGTTTTCATTAGCTGTTATCCATTTGCTGTGTGAACGACATAGGAGAGTGAACCTTCTGCTCTGTTGCTTTTAGACTGCGATCAAAAATAGTGCGTTATCGTGCTTAGACAGCCCGATAAAACCAGTATTTGATAAGGTGAGAATCATACAAGAATTGGAGAAAAACGCCCAATTTCAATTCTTATTGGGTTTATTGGTACTTTAATTCCGCAAGATGCGCTGTTGAAGGGCTCAGGGAATTCCAATTTTCTGTTATCAGGATTAGAATATCAGCCCTAAATTTGTACATATTATCTCTGTTTGCCCCTGTATCGAGTGTATCGAAGGGCAAAACAGTAACGCATCAAAATAATTAGAAGGAAGGTCTCATGGCAACTGCATTCGGCTCCGTTTTTATGCCTGAAATGTCAATCTCTTGGTTTGACGGTTCCAGCTGGAGTGCGGTCGAAATGGTCCCTAGTGACAGCATCAACTTGCACCCAGGTGCGCATGTGCTGCATTACTCTTCGACGTGTTTTGAAGGTCTTAAAGCATTCCGTCATGAAGATGGTTCGATCAAAGTTTTCCGTATTGATCGTAACGTATCTCGTATGGCGCAAAGTGCGCGTCTATTAGCACTGCCAGAATTGGATGAGGAATTTGTAACTCAGATGATTCTGGATACAGTGAAGCGTTTTGCTGATGAAGTTCCAGCGCCTCCGGGTTCTATGTATATCCGTCCAACGTTGTTTGGTACTGAGCCTGCGATCGGTAAAGCGGCTGCGCCATCTGAAACGGCTTGTTTCTACGTACTGCTTTCACCTGTAGGTGATTACTTTGCGGGTGGTGATCGCGCGTTGCGCTTGTTGGTAGAAGATAACGGCCTACGTTGTGCGCCTCACAATGGCATGATCAAGAGTGGTGGCAACTACGCGAGTGCATTACTGCCAACGATGAAAGCTAAAGCTGAGCACAATGTTGATCAGGTTCTGTTCTGTCCAAACGGTGATATTCAGGAAACTGGCGCAGCTAACTTCCTGCTAATCGATGGTGATGAAGTTATCACACGTGATTTGGATGAAAGCTTCCTGCACGGTGTAACGCGTGATTCTGTTCTAACCATTGCCCGTGATTTAGGTCTTAAAGTGTCTGAGCGTAGTATCTCGGTAGAAGAGATGCTTGAGCGTATTGCTAAGCCAGGTTGCGAAGCTGCTCTTTCGGGTACAGCTGCGGTATTGGCGCCAGTGGGTACTATGGTTTATAACGATAAAGAGTACAGCGTTGGTAACGGTGGTATTGGCGAGACAACTCTACGTTTACGTAAGGCGCTAAACGATATCCAATGGGGTAAGGCAGAAGATAAGCACGGTTGGTTGACCGACGTTTAAAGGCCTCCCTAGACAGTTTTATAAAAAAGGGCAGTACCTTCGCAGGTGCTGCCCTTTTTCGTTATCAGGAGAAAGCTTAGCTTTCCCCTGACATGATCCCTTGCCAGATGCTTGCGACTGCATTTCGCATCTCGGTCATCTCAGCGCCAGATATGGTATTGGAGCGATCCTGCAAGGTTTGACGATGGCCTGCTGCGCGATAAGCTTTATAAGCTTCTCGTAGGGTTTCAGCTGTATCTTGGCTGATTAACTCGACCTGCTCGGCAGCATCTAAAATACGGATGTTGTCGGTGAACTCATAAAGAGAAGGGCATTTACCGGCATTGCGTAAAACTAAGTATTGAACGATAAACTCAATATCAACAATGCCACCTCGGTCATGTTTAAGGTGGAACACAGGGTTCTCTTCATCATTACCTTTGCTACCCAGATGGTCACGCATCTTCTCGCGCATCTCTGTTACTTCTTCTAGTAACTTTTCATTTTCTCTAGGCAGTTTAAGAATCTCGGCTCTCACCTCTTCAAACTTCTCTTTCAGAGCTGCATCACCGGCAACAACGCGTGCACGAACAAGGGCTTGATGTTCCCAAGTCCACGCTTCTTTGTGTTGATAGTCGGAGAAGGCTTTAAGAGAACTTACCAATAGGCCGGAGTTACCAGATGGACGCAGACGCATGTCCACTTCATACAGCTGACCTGAGGTGGTGAATGTATTTAAGATGTGGATGATCTTCTGACCTAAGCGAGTAAAGAAGACCGAGTTAGCGATCTGTTTCTCGCCATCGGTAAACAGGTTCGCATCAGAATCGTGAATAAAAACTAGGTCTAGATCCGAGCCATAGGAAAGCTCGATCCCGCCCATTTTGCCGTAACCCAAAACGATAAAGTCTGGGTTGCAGGGTACGCCTGCGGATTTCTGTGGAGCACCGTGCTTTTCGGTCATCAACTTCCAAGCGATATCGACCACTGCTTCTAAGATAACTTCCGCTGTCCAAGTTAAGTAATCACTTACTTTCATGAGCGGCAACGCACCCGTGATCTCAGATGCCGCTACTTTCAAAGAGTGAGCGTTCTTGAAGTAACGTAGGGTGTCCATTAACTGTTCTGTATCCTCTTCTGGAATACGTAGCAGTTGCTGGCGTAGTTCGCTGTTTAGCTGAGCTTTATCCGGTGGCGAATATAGGCTGCTAGGGTCAATCAATTCATCCAATAGAATTGGCTGCTTCGCTAGTTTTTCTGAGAACCAGCTAGATGCTGAGCAGAGTTTCACCATCTGCTGAAGTGCGGTTGGGTTTTCGGCCAATAACACTAGATAAGCTGAACGCCTTAAGATCGCTTGGATCAGAGTTAAGACTCGACCTAAGGTTTCTGTCGCATTTTCGGTCGCGGCGATTTCACGTAGCAAAATAGGCAGTACGGCTAATAAGCGTTCTTTCGCAATGAGCTGTAGCATCTGCACGGTACGCGATTCGCGCAAAGTGTTGATCTTGTGCCATGCCTCTTTAGGGTCGTCAAAACCTTGTTCTTCAAGCAGGTCAATCGCCTGTTGATCTTCGAGGTCGTCATTCCATAGAGACAGCCAAGTATCGTCGCATGCAGAATCCTCTTCAGGTTCCGCTTCTTCACAAGGCGCAATCAGATCGGCAAAGTGGATACGTACTTTCTCGCGGTGACTTTCTAGTTCTGCTGCGAAACTATCCCAATCGTTAAAGCCCATGCTGAATGCTAAGCGGCATTGTTCTACTTCGTCGATTGGTAGTTCTTGAGTTTGCTTGTCAGCTACCGCTTGGATGGCGTGTTCTGCGTTACGGAGAAATTCATAAGCCGCCATCAGCTCCTTAGAGGCTTGTTCCGGCATGCCTACGACGTCTGGCAGAATCGGTAAAATATTACACAGCTCGCGTTGTTGCAGACGTGTATCACGACCGCCACGCAGCAGTTGGAACACCTGGGCGATAAACTCGACTTCGCGGATACCGCCAGAGCCAAGTTTTACGTTGTTATTAAGTCCTTTGCGACGAACTTCGCGGCTGATCATCTCTTTCATCTCACGAAGAGAGTCAAAAGCACTGAAGTCGATATATTTACGGTACACGAATGGGCGGAGAATCTGCATTAGCTCATCTCCCGCTTCTTTATCACCGGCCATTACGCGGGCTTTGATCATGGCGTAGCGTTCCCACTCACGACCATGCT
This sequence comes from Neptuniibacter sp. QD72_48, assembly GCF_047778065.1. GTDB lineage: Bacteria > Pseudomonadota > Gammaproteobacteria > Pseudomonadales > Balneatricaceae > Neptuniibacter. Next base: position 286,457 of record NZ_CP180547.1, read on the forward strand.
CTTGGTAATAGCCTTCCATAGCATCGAAACTGATCGCCAAGGGGCCAGCTGAGCCGAAAGGACGTAGGCGCATATCGACACGGAATACAAAGCCGTCGATGGTGCTGTTATCCAATGCCTGAATCAGTTTTTTGCCTAGACGGATAAAGAAGTCCTGATTGTCGAGGCATTTTTTGCTGCCTTCGGTTTCACCGTTTTCTGGGTAAACGTAGATTAGATCGATATCGGAGGATAAATTCAGCTCGTTTGCACCTAGCTTACCCATGCCAAGTACAACCATGCGTTGCGGCTTACGGCTGTGTCTGCCAGTTGGTGTGCCCCAACGTTCGCACGCTTGGTCATAAAGCCAGTTCATGGTTTGTTCGACACAAGCATCAGCCAACCAAGACAGTTCACGGGTGGTTGTGCGCATATCGCTGGCACGGGTGAGGTCACGCCAGATTAATCGAACTTGTTCACGCTGGCGGAAACAACGGATCGCTTTGTGAAGCTGTTCTTCTGTTTCTAAAGAGCTAAAGGTTTCTTTCAGTGTGTTGTGATACTGCTCTTCTGAATAGGTGCTGTATAGATCACCGCTTTCAAGGAGCGAACTCAACATCTCTGGGCGACGCTCGAGTTGCTCCGCCACGAAGTTACTGCCGGTCAGAACTCGGCTTAAGTCCTGACTGAAACTCTCAGGGGTATTGCTCAGTGTAGTCAGAGTTTCTTCAAGGGGTTCCCAGTTTTTGCTGAGTACTGGTTGAAGTGTTTCTGGCAGTAAATCCATGTGCGGTTTGAGCATAAGGTTTATGTCTCCTGAAATGTGAAACTTGGGGCCGAATTAAATGAAGACCCCAAAATCATTCTAACAGTCTAAAACAACTGAATGAGTGATGCTTATCATGCTTTTGTTAAACAACTTTGGGCAAGTTGCTGGTGGCTTTCCTGCCAGCGCTCGCGCCAAGATTTCTCTATCAGCTGTTCTGATATCAGCAGTGCTAATACGCCCGGTTCTGCTGTTTGCAATAATACATTTAAGCGCGCTTCTGAGCGTTGCTGCTGTTGCTTGATCAAGTCACTCTCTTTTTGACCAGAGATAACTGCTGTACGTCGCCACGCATCGATATCTCGTAACTGACGGATCAGTTTGCTGAGAAGGAAGTCGATCTTGCCATCAGGTTCTGCAGGCACAATATCGCTGTAGGTCTCGTAGAGGGCGCCAATATTACGCAGTGACTCGAGTGCTAGGGGGATGTATTTCCAATCTTGAGTAAATTGCCAAGCTTCTAAATAGCGTGGCCACAGACCGAGTTCTTTTTGCAACAAAGTGCTGAAGCTTTGTTCTAGCGTAGTAGATTCATCGAATTCAGGAAGTTTACGATGAACGTCATAGGCCTCTGGATCGAGAAGTCGATAGCCTCTTTCCGCTTTACTGATATCGCTAATATAGAGAGGGATATGTTTCGCTAGATCTAATGCGAATTTGACCATCTCAGTCGCCTCGCCCTCCAGCAGTTCCAGCTCTAGCTCACACAGAGGATCTTCTCGGCCATGAGCACTCACAGTGCCTTGGTCTAAAGCGATCTCGGCTTTTAGCACATTACCTTTGCTATCCAGGGTATCGAGTATCCACGTTGTACGGGTAAAGTCGGTGCTAAAAATTGGTGCGACTTGAGCGTGGATATTCGGGTCTTGAAGGGCTTTAGGCCATTCTGCACTTTCAAGTAGTGCGTAATCTAATTCCGGTTGCTTAATCAGCCACTCCCACTCTTTGCGTGAGTGCATACCTGCTTCAGAAGAACCACTGCTTTTCAGTGTTTGAATCAGCTGTTCACCTTTGCGTCGAATGCGCAGGGCTACACGATGTTGAGTCAGTTGCTGATCGGGGGTGTCGTAATAGATGTTACCTAACTGGTGACTACCCAATTCTCGAACTTGAGAGGAGCGGAACAGTGGTTGTAGTTTTAATGATTCCACATGATGCGGGCTTAAAGTTAGCTTTAGCTCTACTTCTAATGCCATCTCTGTTTTTTCTCTTTATAGGCTGCCATCTAAGTTTGCAGTCTAACGCACTAAGATAGGGCTTTAAATCACTCTTGCCGAGTAATGTTCAGATGGATGAATATTTGGCTTTTGTGCCGATTAAGCCTACAGTAGCTGTAATAGACCTAATCATTGAAAACTGCTTGTAGACTGACTGTGAACGACGACACTAAACAATACGTCAATTGGTTCCGCCATTCCTCTCCTTATATCAATGCGCATCGGGGTAACACCTTTGTGTTGATGTTGAGTGGGGAAACCGTTGCTGATCCTAACTTTGCCAACATTGTGCATGATATCGCCTTGCTGAATAGCTTAGGTGTGCGTTTGATTTTGGTCTACGGGTCGCGACCACAGGTCGAAGAACAGCTTGCACAAAAGCAGTTAACAACACGTTTGCATCATCACCTTCGCGTGACCGATCAAGAAAACCTGACTTGTGTCATTCAAGCCTCCGCTATTGTGCGGGCAGAAATTGAAGCGAGATTGTCTTTGGGGTTGCCTAATACGCCGATGGCCGGTGCGCGCATTAAGGTTGTTTCTGGCAACTTTGTGACAGCGAAGCCCGTTGGTGTGCTGGACGGCGTCGATATGGCCCATACGGGTGAAGTTCGTCGCTTAGATCATGATGCCATTACCCAGCAGTTAGATGATGGCAATATCGTTCTACTTTCTCACTTAGGCTACTCACCAACCGGTGAAGTATTCAATCTATCAGTTGAAGATGTAGCGACGGCTGCTGCCAGTGCTTTAGATGCTGATAAGTTGATTTTGTTTGGTGCGGATCAAGGTGTTTTGGATAGCTCGGGCAAATTGCGTAGTGAGTTATTGACCCGCAAGGCTGAACGCTTGGTTGGGCAGTATCTATCTTCATTGGAAGATACAGACCAACCACATACGGAAATGTCGCGTCATTTAGAAGCCGCAGTTGCTGCTTGTCGCAAGGGTGTGCGTCGTTGCCATCTTATCAGTTATAAAGAAGACGGTGCTTTACTAGGTGAATTATTTACCCGTGATGGTTCGGGTACTATGGTGCTGCAAGATTCCTACGAGCAGCTTCGTTCTGCAACGATTGAAGATGTAGGTGCGGTGTTAGAATTGATCCAACCTTTAGAGCAGGATGGCACCCTGGTAAGGCGTTCGCGTGAAGTCTTAGAAAATGAGATCGAACGTTTCACGCTTATCGAACGTGATGGCGTGGTGATTGGCTGTGCTGCTCTATATCCGTTCCCAGAAGACCAGATGGCAGAGTTGGCTTGTGTGGTCGTTTCGTCAGAATATAAAGGGGCTGAACGAGGCGATAAGCTGCTTAAAGCGATTGAACAGCAAGCGCTGCAGCACAACCTTAAGCAGGTGTTTGTGCTGACAACTAAGACGGCGCATTGGTTTGTTGAGCGTGGTTTTGTCGAAACCCCTGTGGATAACTTGCCGGGTGAGAAGAAAGCGCTGTTTAATCTCCAGCGCAATTCCAAAGTGTTTATGCTTAATCTTTAACTTGGGAAGTGAATCACAAAGCAGGCTCCGCCAAGTGGGGAGTCTTTCACTTCAATCTGACCTTGGTAGCTACTGATAATATCGGTGGCTACAGATAAGCCAATCCCTTGTCCTTGAATTGACGTATCCAAGCGAGCGCCGCGTTGTAAAATGACTTGGCGCATCTCTGGTGTTACTCCGGGGCCGTCATCACAGATGGTTATTTTTAACTCTCGATCAGATTGTGATGCAGAGATAGCAACCTGACTATGACCGTACTTAAACGCGTTTTCCATGATCATACCCAACACTTCCATGAGATCGCGTTCATCCCCAAAGAAGGTCAGGTTTTCTGATAAAGATGTTTCAGTAACAACATTTTTATTTCGATAGACTTTGCCAAGAGCCGAGAGCATTCGTTCTATGATGGGCTCAACAGGGACCGCTTTACCGAGAGGCTTGTTCTTGCTCTTCACTGCACGGCTCAACTGATACTGAACAATCTGATCCATGCGTTCCACTTGCTCAGATACCAGAGATTGATAGGTGTGCAGTTCGTGTTCTTCTAGCTCCGCGCCACGCATTACCGCAAGTGGGGTTTTCAGACTATGAGCTAGATCCCCCAAGGTATTTCGATAACGTTCTCGCTGTTTACGCTCACTCTCAATTAAGCCGTTAAGGTTAGTGGTTACCGGTTCAACTTCATCAGGGTAAAGGCCTTTAAGTTTCTCCGCTTTACCAGCTTCAATCGCCTTAAGATCTTTAGCGAGTCGCCTTAATGGTGTTAAGCCCCAACTGAGGATGAAGGTTTGCGCCAATAGCGCAACGAGGAAAATGATGCCAAGCCAAGCCGTTAACTGTTGGTTATAAGCTTGAATATCGCGAATCACGAGATCATCTGATTCCATTACGGTAAACAGAAATGACTTTTCTTTGCCTGCTGTTTCCCAAATGATGCGTAGTTGGAATCGGTAGAGTTGTGCCTCTTCCAAATGTTCAAACCTCGGCTCGCCAGTGGTTAATCCGCTAAGGTTTATCACTTCAGAAAGCTGAGGGTCGTCTAGAAGTAAAGATGATAGAGAACGCCAGAGAATATTGCCCTCTTGATCATGTATAGCGGCATATAAACCGGAATTAATCTGTTCGTAGCGAGGTTCCTGTAATCGCTCAGGGAAGAGAATATGATCCTCTTTCAGTTCTACTGCACCAAGGAGCAGGTAAACCTGTAGCTGCAAACGGTCTCTCACCGAGTTTTCTAAACTGCTGTGGTAAGCCTTGCTCAAGGCTAATCCTGCAATAAGAAGAACGATTGGAAGAATGACTGCTGATGCAATCAACAGTCGCCCCTGCAATGACTGCAGGGGAGATCGAATATTCACGAACTATCCTTAGTCGTTTGGCTGATCAGTTGTGAGGGCGAAACGGTAGCCGAGCCCGCGTACGGTAGTGATCGGCTGTAACTCTTGATCAGGGTCCAGTTTCTGACGTAAACGACGGATAAATACTTCCAGTACATTACTGTCGCGGTCGAAGTCCTGGTGATACAAGTGTTCAGTTAACTCGCTCTTTGAAATGGTCTTGCCTGTATTTAATACCAAGTATTCGAAGGTGCGATACTCATAGCTTGTTAGCTTAACCGGTTCGCCGTTGCGGTAAACAACGCGGCCAGTGGTATCGATTTTGAGCGGGCCAAACTCAAGCACAGGTTTCGCGTGACCTGCTGCTCTGCGTAATAAAGCGTTTAGGCGTGCATGTAGCTCTTCCATATGGAAAGGTTTGACTAGGTAATCATCTGCACCTGCTTCTAAACCTTCTACTTTGTCTTGCCAGTCGCCGCGGGCGGTTAGAATGATAATCGGAAACTCTTTACCTTCTGCGCGCCATTTCTTGATGACTTCAATCCCAGAAAGCTTTGGTAGACCAAGATCGACTATTGCGAGGTCGTATGGATATTCTTGGCCCATGTATAGTGCCTCTTCACCATCAGCAGTTTCTTCAACTGTATAGTTGTTACCCTCTAAGGCAGTCGTCAATTGGCGGCGTAGATCTGGATCGTCTTCAACAACAAGTAACTTCATTGTATTTAACTCCTTATTTGGGGGTAATCACGGCGCCGCTTTTGGCGTCAATCAAGATATCTTTAACATGACCCTCTTTAACGAGGCGTATTTTAAAAACGGCACGTCCTTTAAATTCAGTAGTCTCTGTTTTTATTACTTCACCACCGCTTGCTTCAATCGCGGCGGTCATGGCTTGTTTGAGTGTTAATGGCGAATCGTCTGCCATTGCCACTGGTGCTAAGCCAGTCATTAGGCTTAGTAACAATACAGCATATCGAATCTGCTGCTTGAGCATGTGGGAAAACCTCATTGGTGCAGGTCACTATTCAGATTACACAAACAATAGAATATTAAGCCTTAGTATCTGACTCTCGGAAGAATGCAGAATGGGCCGTTTTTTCGTTAATTTCTAAGTATCCCGTACTATGGAATGGATAGTAAATAGTTCGTGTGACCAGATAAATTACTTATATAAAGAATTTATAGCCTAGCTTACGGGCGTGAAACTGTATCGAGTGTGAATGGTATTCTGTGAGGAGGGCCTCCCCACAGAAGTTTCCCAGAGAGAAATCGAGATACTGGGAGTAGATCAGTCTTTCTTTTGTTTTTCTTTTAATTGTCTAACCGAAAGAATGACAAAGCGAACGTTGTAAGCCATACCGATCGCAAGCGCAATCGCAGCAGTAACAATAAATATTTGGCCTAGGGAAGGGATTTTGAAAAACCACCCCACCCACAAGCAGATAATGCTGATGATGGCGATCGGAACGCCTGATTTGATGAAGAGTTGCATCCACTTGTCAGAGCGAATCTCTTTTTTATCTAAGTTGGACATGATTAACCTCTAACACAACTAAGCTGCCAAGATTAGAGTGCGGGCTTCGACTCTGCAAGGGCTGGAACATGCATAATTTTAATCTATTGGTCGGATTAGCCTCGTGCATTTGGTAACGCATTTCGTGGTATATGCTGTTGCGAACAAAGCAATATTGGAACGACGGTTTTCGCAACGGTTCTGTTATACTCGATAGCTAAGCAAAATTATTACAAACAAGGGTCATTGAAATGCCACAATATCGCTCAAAGACATCGACGGCAGGTCGTAATATGGCGGGTGCACGTGCTTTATGGCGTGCAACAGGTATGAAGGATGAGGATTTCCACAAGCCAATTATTGCTGTGGCAAACTCATTTACTCAGTTTGTTCCAGGTCACGTGCATCTGAAAGACATGGGACAGCTAGTAGCTCGCGAAATTGAAAAGGCGGGTGGTGTTGCTAAAGAATTCAATACTATCGCAGTCGATGATGGTATCGCGATGGGTCATGACGGCATGCTTTACTCTCTGCCATCGCGTGACATTATCGCTGACTCTGTTGAGTACATGGTAAATGCACACTGTGCAGATGCGATTGTTTGTATCTCTAACTGTGACAAAATCACACCGGGCATGTTGATGGCGTCTATGCGTCTGAATATCCCAGTAATCTTCGTTACTGGCGGCCCAATGGAAGCGGGTAAAACTAAACTAGCTGAGCATAAGCTAGATCTAGTTGACGCGATGGTACTTGCAGCAGATCCAAATGCATCTGACGAAGAAGTTGATGCAGTAGAGCGTTCTGCGTGTCCTACTTGTGGCTCTTGTTCTGGTATGTTCACAGCGAACTCTATGAACTGCTTGGCAGAGGCTCTAGGCCTTGCACTTCCTGGTAACGGTACTGTAGTTGCAACTCACGCTGATCGTGAAAACTTGTTCCTAGAAGCAGGTCGTACGATTGTAGATTTGGCTAAACGCTACTACGAGCAGGACGATGAATCAGTTCTACCTCGCTCTGTAGGTTTTAAAGCGTTTGAAAACTGCATCACGCTTGATATCGCTATGGGCGGATCAACAAATACGATCCTTCACTTGTTGGCTATCGCTCAGGAAGCTGAGATCGATTTCACCATGGATGATATTGATCGTTTATCCCGTGTAGTGCCTCAGCTATGTAAAGTGGCGCCAAATACTCCTGATTACCACATTGAAGATGTTCACCGTGCTGGTGGCATTATGGGGATTTTGGGTGAGCTTGATCGTGCCGGTAAGCTACACACAGACGTTCCAACGGTTCATGCTCCGACAATGAAAGATGCACTGGATAAGTGGGATATCATGCGTAACCCAACTCCTGAAGTATTGGAGTTTTATCGTGCTGGTCCTGCGGGCATCCCAACTCAGACAGCATTTAGCCAATCTACTCGCTGGCCAACACTAGATGGTGACCGTGAGAATGGTTGTATCCGTTCATTAGAGAATGCGTTCTCTTTGGAAGGTGGTCTTGCTGTATTGAAAGGTAACATCGCGCTAGACGGCTGTGTGGTTAAATCTGCTGGTGTAGATGAGTCTATCCTTGTATTCGAAGGCCCTGCACACATTACAGAATCTCAAGATGAAGCGGTTCAGAATATTCTTGATGATAAAGTAGTAGCGGGCGAAGTTGTTATCGTACGTTACGAAGGCCCTAAAGGCGGCCCGGGTATGCAAGAGATGCTTTACCCAACGTCGTACATCAAGTCTAAAGGTCTAGGTAAAGCCTGTGCATTGCTGACTGATGGTCGTTTCTCTGGTGGTACTTCTGGTTTGTCGATAGGCCACGTTTCTCCAGAAGCTGCAGCAGGTGGTGCAATCGGTCTAGTTCGTAACGGCGATATTATCCGTATCGATATCCCTAACCGAACAATCGATGTATTGCTTTCTGATGAAGAGTTAGCAGAACGCCGTGCAGAGCAGGATAAGCTAGGCTGGAAGCCAGTTGAGCCTCGTCCACGCAAGGTTTCTGCAGCACTAAAAGCATTCGGTATGCTGGCAACATCTGCAGATAAAGGTGCTGTTCGAGATCTGTCTAAGTTAGATTAATCATATAAGAGTTTTTCTTGCACTGAAGAACCCCGCTTAATGCGGGGTTCTTTATTAATATGAGTAATATAGTCATAGGTCAGAACAGGAGGTTTTTATTAGTGATTTGATTCTGAAATAGTCTTAGGTCCTGATATCATATGAGCGATAAAATAATAAGCTAGAAATATTGTTGGTGTATGGAGTTGGTGATAAAAGTTACCTGTTCATATACATGACTAAAAGCCTTGGTAAGTGTTAGAAATGATAAGCGACAATTTAGTCAGAATTTTTGAATCTAAAAAATTTATCCTCCTTATGGTGATAAGCGCGTGTATTTATGCGGCATTTAAAGATTCATGGAAATTGTTTGCAGATATTTTTCAGTCTCTGATGATCTTGGGGTCATTGGCAGCGGTAGTTATACATTGGTCTTTTTTTAAACATGAGAAGATATTGTGGCTGATTCCTTTCGCTATAATTCTTCAATTAAGTAGTTGGTATTATTGTTTAAACTACTACCCAGAGCTTGCAACTAGCTCACCAAAGGTTGGAAACCTGCTCGAGTTCTTTGTGTTTTTCTTTGTGGCATTTTGGTTGAGGGGACGGCAGGAGTATATTTGGGCTCTGCTGATATCATTTGCCTTAGGATCAATCTTTACTCTTTACTTGAATGGCTCTTTAGTCGCTGATATTTTGGCCGGACTTTCTGGGAAACGGATCGATTTCGATTATAGGAATGCACAGCACGGGGCATTGATTTTAGGTGGTTCTATTTTGGCTATGCTGTGTTACAGCCACTTCCTATTGACTAAATCAACAAGTAATAAGTTTCTGTTGGCCGGTTTGTTTTTGTTGATTCCTTCTCTTTTTATACTTCTTGCAATTACACAGACGCGACAAGCAATCATCGCTGTGGCATTAGCAATGATGTGCGCGATTCTTTTCGGAGTGATCTCGCATAAAAAAACGCTCTTTATGAAAATTTCTATGTTAGGGGGGTTTTGTCTTTTTGCTGTTTTAGTGGGTAGTACTGATGTTATTTATAATAGATTGAATGCAGAGTTTTCTATTATTACTGATTATTTGTTAACAGGAAAATTCTCGGATGCTCCGCTTACTAGTATGGGAATTAGGCTACAATTGTGGTTCGAATCAGTGACTTGGATAGGTAAAAGCCCATTTATAGGCCTAGGGAATGGGGTAGAGGCTTATCTCATAGAAGAATCGTCTAGATTGCCACAATCTAAATGGTTTAAGAGATTTCAGCATGTTCATAGCTCATATATTGCAACTTTGCTACGTTTTGGAATGTTAGGACTGTTCCTGTGCTTACTGATCTTGGTATTGCCAATAAAAGATTTATTTAGATCCAAAGTAAATGGTAGCAGTGTTCAATCAGTGAAGTACCTAGCAATCATGTTTCTAGTATATTGGCTGGTGGTTAATATCTTTGAATCTTATTGGTTTATGAAATCTGGCTTATGGACTTTTACAGTCATTATGGCTGCGATTTTTTCTATACCGCTGTCTGAACGCTATGGTCAATATTTATCTACCTTAAAAGGGGATAAAGAATCTACTTCCGTCTGAATAAAGGTTTCTGGTACTCGTATATTTTTCCAAGCAACCCTTTATGTTTAGATTTCAAAAATGGGATGTTGTGACTCTTCCAAGTATGTTGGTACCAATGTATTAAATGAGCCGATTTGGGGTGAGAGAATTCGATATCCTGACCTTGGTAGGAGAAAAAGTAATCTTGGCTCAAAACTTTAATGTCGGGCTCCTCCCTATATGGGGCCAGTATGGTAGTCATAATATCGGGCCCCATAAAAAGAGCTGAAGACATTATTTCATTTTGGTAGAAGTGGAGCAGTTGACTTAATACTTTGTGTGATTCTGTCGCGAAAATAGAAGCAGTCCCTACTAAACTATCATTTTCTAATCCTACACAAAAATTGCAGTCCTCAAATAACTCAAAAGGGTCTCGAACTATAGTTACATCAGTATCCAAATATAGCCCTCCGAAATCATGTAAGATACGGATTCTTAAGTAATCACTTACGAATGCAAAAAGCCCTCGTTTGTAACACTCTTTCGCAAACTCGCACTCGTTAATCCATTCAATGACTTGCTCTGAGGAATCAGTCCATAGCTTTACCTCATAACCTTGCTTCTTCCAGTCGTTCACACAAGCGTGTGACAGAGGGGGCATTGTTTTGCCTAGCCAAATTGCATGGATTGATTTGTTCATTGGTGCCTAAGTACGTTAAAACAGTATGTAGGGTAGGGGCATCATGTTAAACTACCCTTCCAATTAAGTCAGCTGTTACCACTAGAGATCATGGATATATTCATTATTAGCTTGCCAGAAGCTTCAGAGCGACGTGAGCGAATTACAAACATACTCAATGATGTGGAACTAAAATATGAGATCTTTGAAGCGATTAATGGTCATAAGGGATTGCCTGCTGAACTAGTCAATTTACCTGATGACAACTTTCGTAAAGTTTTCAAAAGTAGGCCTCTTTCTAATGGGGAGAGAGGTTGCTATGCAAGCCATTATCTACTCTGGAAAAAGTGTGTTGAGCTAAATAAACCAATTGTTATCTTAGAGGATGACGCTATCCCTTTGGAAGGCTTCAAAGAGGCTTTGCAAGAGATAGAGATGCTTCATGAAAAATATGGGTACATACGGTTAGAAGCTCAATTTGGTAATCATTCTCTTGTTGAATCAATCAACGATAGCTTAGATCTCGTTTATTGGAATTGTAATGATATGCGAACAGGGGGATATTCTATATCACCAGAGGGGGCCAAGGCTTTTCTAGCAGCAAGTGCTAGATGGTGTTACTCCGTTGACTATTTTATTGGTAGTTCCTATTTGCATAAGGTCCCTGCCTTAGGTGTTTTACCGCCTGTTGTATCGTCACCTAATGACTTGGGGACGTATATTCAATTAAATGCAAAAACTAAAGTTGGTTTGTTATATAAAATTACCCGAGAGAGTTATAGGTTCTATCGTTTCTGCAGGATGGCGCTTTGGAATGTGAAATCGCGAAAACGTTTTAGGGTGGTTAGGTAAATTATTGTGCGATTAACTTAACGAGTGACCAGCCTTTATAAAAACTGTTGAGATGCTTGCCAAAGCAGTCTTAAAGCCAATAGTGTTATAACAGTTTTAAAAAGCGCTTTGAACTGCTTCTCCGGAATGCGATTTAGCATTTTAAGTCCCAGCCAAGTGCCTATCATTCCACCCAGAATCATCAGTACGATCAAAGGCAGCCATTGCCAGAATGCAAAGCCGACAAAAGAAAATACAAATATCTTGAGTAAGTGCTGCATGCTCATGCAGGTGGCAAAATTGGCGGTGCTGCTGTGCTTGTCGTAATTTTGCCTATGTACTAAACCAGCCACTAGAGGACCCGTTGCGCCGACAAAAATGGAAGCGAAAGTTGTGCCTGCACCGGCTACGACCAAGCCGTTTTTGCTCATCTGATGCGTGCCGGGTTTTGGCCCCCAGACTAAAAAAAGAATAAATAAGGCAACGGAAATTTGGATAAACGTCAGCGGTAGTTGTACTACGATGAAGGAGGCTAATGCCGATCCAATTAGAGCGCCGATACTAAAGCTAATCACCATCTCCCAGTCGATATGCTGTCGAGTAACAATCGCGCGATTGCCATTGGAGCCTAGTTGAACAAGGCCGTGAACAGGTATCAGTGCAGAAGCGGGCAGAAAAGAGGCGAGAATTACTAAGAGTAGGACACCGCCACCAATCCCCATAGCGGCGGTAATAAATGAAGTTCCTGCTGCCGCAAAAATTAGCAGCAGGGTGAGTTCGATATTCTCAAGAATCGGCACACATGAGCCTGTTATTTATCACTTAAAGATTGCATTACTTGCTGTGACCAGCTCAGGCTATGGCGATAAGCGGCTTCATAGAAATGTTGATCAAGTAGTAGATCTAAATCCTGAAAATCGCCACGTTCGTAATGACAAACCTGATCAAGAATTTGCCCTAGCTGGCCCTCGTTGGATAGTAGGGCTGCTTTGACATCTGTTTGGAGTGGAATTTGCTCAAGCAGTTCCGGCATCTCCATATCCAGAAGTACATCTAATTTAGAGAATAGACCTGTAATAAAGTTGTTGATGGGTTGATCACGTCCAAGCATCTCGGCAAGTAGTTCACACATACGCCCACGGACTAGCATGCTGCGAGTTAGTTCTTCGGGCTTTTCTTGAGTGTCAGTGACTAGGAATAGGCTAACCCATTTACGAATTTGCTCGAAGCCTAAAAGGCTGATTGCATGCGATAAGGACTCGATCTCTCGCTGGATGCTAAAAGCTGCGGAGTTTACAACGCGTAAGATTCGGTAGGTTAATAGAGGATCATTAACAACTAATTGCTCAACAGACTGCGCTGTAGCGGTAGGGCTTTGAAGTTCTACCATCATTTGTAAAAGAAGAACCTTACTGCTGCCTAGTTTTTTTCCTTTTACTGGTTCTGGTTTACTTAAAAAATAACCTTGGAAAAGGGCAAAGCCCAACTCATGGCATTTACGGAATTCATTTTGAGACTCGACTTTGTCAGCTAAAAGTTCCAGATGGTAAGGGCGAAGATCTTTTACGGTCTGAGGGAGTTGGTCGACACCTGTTTTTTGTATATCTATCTTTAAAATGTGAACTAAATTTAACAGAGGTTCATATTTTGGGTGAGGTCGATAGTCAGACAAGGCAAGGCGGTAACCTTGTTGATTTAGCTCTTGGACTCGCTGAACAAATTCAGGGCTTATTTTTGAATGTCCTAAAATTTCGATGATAAAGCTTTCCTTTGGTAAGTCTGGAAAGTTATCTGCCATCAATGTTTTATCAGTAAGTTTGATATAGCAAGGAAGTGACCTGACTTCCCCTTCTTCGCAGATGCTTGCGTAAGTGTTGAGGATAACGGAAGAAGTTGCCAGATGATCGTTGATTGTATTAGGAGCTTGTTCATCATCATTACGATATAACAGCAAATACGCGACCACGTCCTGACTTTTATTGAACACAGGCTGTCGTGCTAGAAGTAGATCTAGAGATTCGCCTGTTTCAATTGATCCCGTCATGTTTTACTCCTATTGATTAGCTCGAGATAGTACTGATTATAACCTTTTCCAAGGTTTACTTCTGTAAAAAGCCACGCTGTTGTAGGAAAGAAAGCATATGTGGACGCGCCTCTTTTTGCAGCATTCCAGAGATTTGTTCGCTCCAAGTCATATCCTTTTGACCGCCAGTACGACTCTTATAATACGCTTGAACATCTTGGTCGTATGCGGCAATAAGCTCTTGATCTTGGCTGTCATCGTATCGGTCATGTTTCAGCACGACATCCAATGGTAAACGAGGTTTAACTTCAGGGTCTTGATCAGGGTCACCAATGCACATGCCAAATACAGGGTAGACCAGTTCTGGTAAGTTTAATGCGTCAGATACTAGATCAATCTTATTACGCAAACCGCCAATATAAACCACGCCCAGATTTTCGGATTCTGCTGCAATGGCAACATTTTGCGCAAATAAGCCGCAATCGACTGTGGCAGTAATAAATTGTTCTGTAAATCCAGATAGCATTTCCGCATCGTGCATATCGCAACTTAGTTGATGGCGTTTCATATCTGCACAGAAGACTAGGAAGGTCGGCGCCTCTGTTACATAAGTTTGATTACCGGCCCATTCCGCTAGTGAAGCTCGCTTGTCTGGATCATTAACTTGGATAACCGTGCAAGCCTGAATAAAACTTGACGTTGCAGCTGCTTGGCCTGCTTGAACAAAACGGTTGATCTGCTCTTGGCTAACCGGTTTATCAGTGAACTTTCGGATAGAACGATGTGCGTTAAGAAGTTGGATTACCTGATTCATAGCAGCCCTTCGATAAAAAATTTATGCTTGAGTTGTATCACAGCCTTGGTTTTAGCAGAAGGGTGGTAGCAGATTAACTTTTGCTATAAGTGGGAATATGTTTTCCTTGAACTATCGCGTTAAGCTTAGGTCTATCAATCAGTTAGGGAATTTAATTAAAGGTTACTCCTGTATATGAGCAAAGCTTTTACGCTATTAATCTTTTGTAAGCAGCCTCGTATTGGGCAGGGTAAACAACGCATAGCGGCCTCATTAGGTGCTGAAACAACGTTTGAGATTGCCAAAGCTTTGTTGCAGTGTGCACTCGAGGATGCACAAGCTTGGTCAGGTAGGGTTGTTCTGTCTCCCGCGTCTGTTGATGAGGTTGAGTGGGCAGAGGGATTACTGGACGGTGAGCACGTTCAGGTAGTTCCACAGCCATCGGGTAATCTTGGCGAAAGGATCAATACAGTTGATCAACGTTTGAGAGAGCAAGGTCATCAAAACATAGTGACTATCGGAACTGATGCACCGATTTTAACCTTGGACCTTCTTCAGCAGGTTTGCCATAAGATGGCTGATTATGATGTTGTTTGCAGTAAGGCCGATGACGGAGGCGTCACCGTGATGGCTTCAGGGGTTGCATGGCCGAATATTGAAACACTGCCTTGGAGTACTGAGCGTTTGGCTCAAGGACTCGAAGAGTTTTGTTTAGATGCAGGGCTGTCAGTGGGCTATATCGAACCGACTTATGATATTGATCTTGAAGCAGATCTGGTGCGATTGATCGAGGATCTCAAATCGGATCGGCGGCCTGCAAGAAAAGCATTACTGCAGTTGATAACGCCTATAGTGAATAACAGGATGGTTACAAGTTAGGAATAAACAGGTCATTTATGCAGCGTATCCATACGGAAAATTGGTATAAAACCCCGCAAGGTGAGACACGGGGATATATCGACCCTTTTACTTTACGTGAATTATGGTTTCACACTGGTACTGCATGCAATTTGCAGTGTCCTTTTTGTTTAGAAGGCTCAGCCCCAGGTGATAAACGTTTGGAACTGGTTAAGTTTGAGGATGTGAAGCCTTACATCGATGAAGCTCTGGAGCTTGGTGTTGAACAATTTTCATTTACCGGAGGTGAGCCATTTCTCGCTAAACAGCTGATCAAAATATTGGCGTACGCCTCCCAGTTTAAACCCTGCCTTGTGTTAACCAATGGTACGGAAGCCATCCAAAAACGGATGGCAGAAGTTGCGACATTAAACGAGTCGAACTACCCCGTGAGTTTTCGGGTAAGCCTAGATAAGCCTACAGCAGCAGAACATGATGCGGGGCGCGGTGAGGGTAATTTTGTTAGCGCCCTTAACGGCCTAAAGCAGCTATATGATTTAGGGTTTCATATATCTGTCGCTCGGCATATGGATAAAGAGGAAGATAAAGCGTCGGTTGATGATGCATTTAAAGCACTCTTTGTTGAATACGGTTTGCCGCGCGATCTTAATTTGGTCGCATTCCCTGACTTTGCCACACCGGGGAGTCTTCCTCAGGTGCCTCAGGTAACTACAGCATGTATGACCACTTACCAAACGGAAGAGAGCCGTAAAGATTTTATGTGCGCTTTTAGCAAAATGGTGGTGAAGAAAAATGGTCAGATGCGAGTCTATGCTTGTACGCTGGTGGATGATGACGAAGAGTACGATTTGGGCGGTAGCTTAAGAGAAAGTTTAGAGCACCGAGTAAGCATGAAGCATCATCGCTGTTATAGCTGTTTTGCTTACGGTGCGTCTTGTAGTGAAGGATAAGGAGCGAGTGTGTTAGGAATCATTGGTGGTACAGGTATATATCAGTTAGAAGGGCTAGAGGTTACGGGGGAGCATGAGATAGAGACACCTTTCGGTTCCCCTTCGGCCCCTATTCTGCAAGGTCGGATGGGTGAAAGGGATCTGTTTTTCCTACCCCGTCATGGCCGTGGTCATGAGTTACTGCCCTCGGAAGTAAATTATCGTGCAAATATCTGGGCCTTAAAGAAGCTTGGGGTTACGCAGGTAATCGGTTTATCCGCTGTCGGCAGTCTGCAAGAAGAGATAAAACCAGGCGATCTATCGCTGCCAGATCAGTACTTTGATTTTGTAAAAGGTAATCGCAAGAAGAGCTTTTTTGGTAACGGTTTAGCAGCCCATGTTTCCACTGCCGAGCCAACCTCTAAACCTCTTGCTGATGCGCTTGAAAAAGCGGGTGAATCGGTAGGTATTTCCCTGCATCGAAATAAAACTTATGGTTGTGTTGATGGGCCGCGATTAGGTACTAGAGCCGAAAGTTTCTTCTTACGAGGCGCTGCGGGTTGTGACTTAGTTGGGATGACCAATGTGCCAGAGGTGTTTTTAGCAAAAGAAGCGCAGATCAGTTATTGCACTATTGCTATAGCGACCGATTATGATTGCTGGATGGATGATCCTGCGCATCATGTGAGTGTGGAGCAGGTGATTGCCCGTTATGGTGCAAGTTTAGAAAAAGCAAAGGCAGTCCTTACCGCCTTTATTAACAGCCCAGAAGAAGCGTTCGATTGCGCTAGTCGTAGCAGTTTGGCATCTGCTGTATTAACGCCGCGCGACAGCTTGAACCAATCCCAGAAAGAGCTGTTGGAACTGTTGAGTGCCTAAGCCTTTCCTCTCCGTCATTATTCCTGTGGGGCCTACTGAAGCAGAGGTCCCGCAGGGATTGTTGCACGACTTACAACACCTCCCTGACGGCGCTGAGTTGATTTTTGTTGTTTGTAAGCAAGCTCAGCTTGCCTTGGCTCAGAGTTGCACTTCCTTATCAAATTACTCGGTAAAATGGTTTTGCACCAAGCCTGGTCGAGCCATACAGATGAACCGCGGAGCAAAAGAGGCTGGGGGACAGTATCTTTGGTTTCTCCACTTAGATAGTCGATTCGAAAGCGGTTTAGTATCCAGCTTATTGGATAATTTAAAACGTTATCCTGAACGTCTGCATTATTGTTTACTGACTTTTATTGCTGATGGGCCCTCTAGGATGCCTATCAATGCGCTTGGTGCGAACCTTCGGTCTCGAATTTTGGCAGTGCCCTTTGGCGATCAGGGCTTTTTAATCTCAAAGTCCTTATTTGAACAGGTAGGAGGCTACCCAGAGGCTGTCGCTTATGGTGAAGATCACTTGTTCGTTTGGTATGCGCGTCAGCAAGGCATAAAACTGAAATGCTGTTCAGTTCCTTTATCTACTAGTGCGCGCAAATATGAAGATAAAGGCTGGTTTAAAATCACCTGCCTTTATCAAAGGTTATGGTTAAAACAGGCCTGGCCTGAGTTTATCAAATTAGTAAAACAGCGTTACTTTTGACCACGTTCCCAACGGTGAAATTTTGCTACCCAGTCCAGTAGTTTTTGCGGAGAGTTTGCCCGTTTCCATTCACCAGCCGCGTACTTGTTAGCCTCGCTCATGGTTGGGTAAATATGAATAGTGCCTAAGATTTTGTTAAAGCCTAAGCCATGCTTCATGGCGGTGACAAATTCGGTGATAAGTTCGCCCGCGTGCGGTCCCACGATGGTAGCCCCAAGAATTTTATCTTTGCCCGGCACCGTTAGTACCTTAACCTTACCGTGATTGTCACTGTCTGCTATTGCTCTATCTAATTCTTCAAGATCAAAGCAGGTGACTTCGTAAGCGATATTCTGTTCTTTAGCTTCTAACTCGTTCAAACCCACACGTGCGACTTCTGGATCGGTGAAAGTTGCTGCGGGAATGACCGAGTAGTCGACCTTAAACTTTTTGAAACGACCGAACAGAGCATTCACCGCTGCATACCAGGCTTGATGGGCAGCGGCGTGAGTGAACTGGTATGGACCTGCTACATCACCACAAGCGTAGATATTCGGGTATTTTGTTTGTAAGTAGTCGTTTACTTCTAGAGTTCCGTCAGCTTTGGTTTGTATGTCTAAATTTTCTAAGCCAAACCCATTCACATTAGCTTGTCGCCCAGTCGCTACCAAAAGCTGATCAAATGGAATCTCCTCCATCTGGCCTTTATGTTCGCAAACAAGGTACTTGCTTCCCTCTCGTTCAACAAACTCCAACATTTTTCGATTGCCTAATACATTGATACCTTCCTGATCAAAGCGCTGACTAACCCAGTCAGAGATGTCTTTGTCCTCTTTAGGCATAATGTGATCGCCACGTAAAACGATGCTCACTTCAGAACCAAAGCGGGCAAAGCATTGACTTAATTCGCAGCCTATTGGGCCGCCGCCGAGTACTAACAGGCGTTTCGGTAATTCGCGTATCTGCCACAGATTATCTGAAGTCAGTGGCTGCATGGCTTCTATGTTTTTGATTGCAGGGATGCGTGGTCTAGCGCCTGTAGCAATGACAATATTCTTGGTAGTAATGATCTCTCCGTTTACGACCACTTCATAGGGGTTAAGAATGGTTGCGCTGCCGGTCACGCAATCGACGCCCAATCCTGTATAACGTTCAATCGAGTCATGAGGTTCAACTTGTTCAACGACTTTGGATACTCGCTCCATAACATCAGCGAAATTGAACTTCACCTCGCTGTGTTCAATGCCATATTCCTGGCTACGTTTGCTATCTGCTACAAAGCGAGCGGAACGAATCAGAGCTTTTGAGGGTACACAGCCGGTATTGAGACAGTCGCCTCCCATCTTATGCTTTTCGACCAAACTGACTTTGGCTTTTACTGCTGCTGCAATGTAAGAGGTGACTAGTCCAGCAGAACCTGCTCCTATAACAACGATATTAGTGTCGAATGTAGAGGGCTTTTGAATACCGGCATAGACCTGTTTCGCTTTAAGTAGATCGATCACTTTCTTGGCAATCAGTGGGAATAAACCTAATAAAGTAAATGACAGTAGGATCCCTGGAGACAAAATGCCTGAGAGCGATTCTAACTGACCTAGTTGTGTACCTGCGTTTACATAAACGGCAGTCCCCGCCAGCATGCCTACCTGACTTACCCAATAGAATGTCCAAGTTTTGATTGGGGTTAGGCCCATACCTAGATTGATCATAAAGAAGGGGAAGATCGGCACTAATCTCAAGGTAAAGAGGTAGAAAGCACCTTCTTTCTCCATGCCCGCATTGAAAGACTGTAGTTGCTTACCAAAGCGGTTTTGAATGCTTTCCCGAAATAGAAAGCGGGAACAGAGAAAAGCTAAAGTTGCGCCGATGGTGCTGGCGAAAGATATGATGAGTAAGCCGGTAACGAGTCCAAATAGTGCACCGCCAATCAGCGTCATAATGGCAGCACCGGGTAAAGACAGTCCTGTAACGAGCACATACAGTCCAAAAAAGATCGCTACTGTCTTGATTGGATTCTCAGCGTAATACTGTTCGAAGCTTGCTTGGTTGCTTTTGATAAAGTCCAAATTTAAGTATTGGGCCAGATCAAATATAAAGAAGGCCGCAATTGCACTTAAGATAACGAGGAGTAGAGGTAGCTTTTTCATCAATAATATCTACTTAAATTCAGAAGCTTCTAGGACAGAGATAAAATAGGAAAGTTTCAATTTACCTATGTATCTTAGGAGTAAATCAATGATATGAATAAATCAGCTTATGTTAAACTGCGCTGAAATCTGTTGTTTAAATTGTAGAAAAGGCTTTATGCCTTTTGAGCCTAAACGGTAGCGTATTGATCCAGTTTAGGCTATTGAGATACATCTAACCTTATGAAATCAGTTGTAAATCCAAATTGTCAGCGCTTTAGTGCGATTTTGAAAGATGTGCCTGCTTTGTTTGAAAGTAGTGATACATCCATTCATAAAGCACGGAATGAACTAAAGATAGTTGATTACTTAGATGAATCATTGGTCTTGAAGTCTTTCAAAGTGCCGAACTTACTAAGGCGTTGTATTTATACGTATCTCAGACCGAGTAAGGCTGAAAAGTCGTATCAGAACTCCCTTTTATTGGGTTACTTTACGCCAACACCGGTTGCCTATGTTGAGTACTTTGACGGTGGCTTAATTTCTAATAGTTATTTTGTCAGTGAGCATTACGCGTATGATTTTACGATCCGTGAGCCCTTACTGGACTTAGATTTTCCGGATCGACCTGAAGTGTTTAAAGCATTCGCGAGGTTTTCTTTAGCGCTGCACGATGCTGGATTTTTCCACAAAGATTATTCGCCGGGTAATATCTTGATCCGAAAACTCGCTGATGGTGGATATGAATTTAAGATTGTTGATGTTAATCGCATGCTACAACTTGAGCTCGATAACGAAATGCGAGCACGGGGTTTTGAAAAACTCTGGGCAAGAGATGAAGATTTAGACGTTATTGCAAAAGAGTACGCTCAACATAGCGCTGTACCTGATGACTTTGCAGAGCAGGTAAAGCTCTTCTCTAACAAGAATAAACGCTTGAAAAACTTCAAAAAGCGCTTAAAAGGTAAGCCCGTTAATGACTAATATCGACCATATTTCATGCGTTATTATCGTTAAAAATGGCGCAGAAACCATCGTTCCTGTTTTGGACGCTTTGGCCTGTTTTAATGATGTGGTGATCTATGACAATGGATCGGATGATGGCACGCAATCACTAGTTGCCAACTTCGAGAATGTCAATTTGGTTGAAGGGCCATTTTTAGGTTTTGGTGAAACGAAACAGCGTGCTGCTAGTTATGCTAAGCATGACTGGGTATTGTCATTGGATGCGGATGAAGTGCTTGCAGATGAGTTTATCTCCGCATTGGCACAACGCTCATTAGATTCTGATAAGGTGTATTCAATTACGCGCAGTAACTTTTACAAAGAGCGTGAAGTTAAGCATTGTTGGGGCAAAGATGTGATCGTGCGTCTGTATGATCGTACCAAAACCAACTTTAATAGCAGTAAAGTGCATGAGCTTGTTATCACCGAAGGCTTCGAAGTCGAAAACCTAGCAGGCACCGTTCGTCACTATCCTTATCAAAATATCTCTCAATTCATCGTTAAGCTTGATAAGTACTCCTCTCTTTTTGCAGAAGATAAGCAAGGCATAAAGAAGTCATCTCCGCTGAAAGCCAGCTTGAATGGCATCTACTCATTCTTTAAAACCTATTTCTTAAAGCGTGGTTTTATGGATGGGTCTGCAGGGTTGATTATCGCCTTTTCACATATGGCGACGAATTTTTATAAGTATATGAAGCTGTATGAGCTGAATAAAGCAGCCAAAGACAGTAGCGGTAGGATAGAGAACGCCAATGACAACTAGTGTCTTAATTACTCGCCACGACAAGATTGGCGACTTTGTTGTTGCTCTGCCGATGTTCCAATGCCTAAAGGCAGCTAGACCAGAGCTGCGCTTGGTTGCTTTAGTGTCTAAGATTAATCTCAGTTTAGCGCAGCAGTTACCTTATATTGATGAGGTGATTGAGTATCAGCCTGACAATCTTGGCGCTACATTAGCGGCGGTTAAGAAGGCAAAGTGCTCCGTAAGTATCTCAGCGTTTATCGATTCACAATTAGGCTTTCTATTATGGCGTGCGGGTATTCCTAAGCGCATAGGACCGGCAACTAAACTGGCGCAAATCTGGTTTAACTGTCGAGTTAAGCAGCGTCGTAGTCAGGTGAAAAAAACTGAGTTTGCCTATAACTTAGATCTTCTTAAAGCATTTGATAGCCAAATCGAGACAGGTATACAGGCGCCTTTGTTTGGTTTTGCTAAGGCTGATTCAATTCGGGCTTTGGAAGCATTTAATGCGCAATATCAGTTAGAGAATGACCGCCCCATCGTTGCTTTTCATCCAGGCAGTGGTGGGAGTACCGATGGTAATCTAACGCTGCAAGATTATATCCGTCTTGCTCAAGCAGTGATTCAACAGGAAAAATATAGGGTTGTGTTTACCTTTGGCCCTGATGATGAATCTTTAATTGCTGAAACAGATGCTGTACTTGGAGGTCAGGCGGTTTTGCACCGATCGCAGGGTAGCGTTTATGACTTTGCTCTGCTGTTGAGTAATTTCTCTTTGTTTGTCAGTACTTCAACGGGCCCTATGCATTTAGCCGCTGGATCTAATCTTAAAACCATATCCTTCTTCGGTGATGTAAAGGTTGCTTCTCCGGCTCGATGGGCTTCGGTCAATCAACCGGAAAACCAGCATAACTTTACTGTCCCTCAAGACTATTCAGACGAACTGTACTCTGAAATTGAAGAAGAACTACTTCAATTAACTGAGCAGGTTTAAAAACTATGTGTTTAGAAGGAGAGCGTCTTGCCAGCGCCTAAACCTAGTTCAGATGATGATCTACACCCGTGGGATCACTATTCCGATCAACCGCGAATCATCACGGATAGAACTTATAAAAAGCGGATGAAACGTAAGCATCTTAAGGACTATCTGCTTACCTTTTTGACATCTTGCTTAGTCTTTCCTTTAGCTCTAATCGCTTGGCTCTTTAATCGAAAAGTGGAGCCGTCTTCGGATCATTTCTTTTCTCTTTGTGTCAATTTAGACAAAGGGGAAGAGCAATATGAGTTAGTTGAGGAACTGGGTTGTAAAAGCTTACAGGTGCGATTTTTCCTGTCGGAAATGGATCGTATAGATGAGTATTATCAGTTTGTGGCCGGGTTTGGAGAGAAAGAGATTCTCTTAGTGGTAGTGCAAGATCGTCAGCATATTGGTGATCATGAACTACTTGCTAAGGATATGGCCAGAGTTTTTGAAGTTTTTTCACCTCTAGTAAAGCAGTTTCAAATTGGAACCACGATCAATCGTTCTAAGTGGGGCTTCTTCTCTGTAGCTGAGTATCTGCAGTTTTATCAGGTGGTGCAGAAGGTCCGAGATCAGCAGTTCCATGGGTTAAAGCTATTAGGCCCCTCAGTTATCGACTTTGAATACCCTTACCTGATTAGAGCTCTATTTAATGGCTTTAAATTGAAGTTCGATAAAGTAGCAGCACTTCTCTATGTAGATCGACGTGGAGCACCAGAGAATCCACAAATGAAGGTGTTTGATACCTTTAATA
The DNA here is from genome assembly GCF_047778065.1 of Neptuniibacter sp. QD72_48. Lineage (GTDB taxonomy): Bacteria > Pseudomonadota > Gammaproteobacteria > Pseudomonadales > Balneatricaceae > Neptuniibacter. The sequence continues at coordinate 309,759 of NZ_CP180547.1, forward strand.
AAATTACGCTCCTGCACAGTATCGCCAGATTAAGTCCTAAAACGTCCAGTAAATTACTGCTGACAGAAGCAAATTGGCCCCTATCCAATACAGCTCCTTGGGCACCTACCAGCGAAACTGAGTGCGTAAGTGAAAGCGACTATGCGAACTTTTTACTTCGCTACCATCTGCAGGCTATGGCTACTCAGAGAGTGGAGTCTGTTCATTGGCATCAACTTATCGCGCCCGGTTATGGTTTGGTTGATAGCCGAGAAGGTTTGCGTAAGCGCGAAGCCTTTTGGGTTTACAAAACTATGCTCGATGTTTTGGGTAATGTGGAAGTACGGCATTACCAAAAGCAAGGAGAGGTATATCGGCTTGCTTGCAAAGACCGTCAATCAGATCGAGATGTGACTGTACTTTGGGGCAACGAGGTCGAGTTACCTCTGGAAAAGTATCTGAAGCAAGAAAATATCAGCGTGGAAAGTAAACAGTTGATGGATAAGTCAGCTGCTATCTTGAGTTTTGAAACAGCAAAGGTATCTGATAGCCCTATTTACCTCGTTGGATAGATTGGTTTTTTCTTCGGTAGTTTATCACTAGGAAATAAGGCTATTATCTCAGCTTGAATTAGATGTTTTGCAGCAAATCATTTACTTCAGAGAATTGAGTATTACTTTCAAAATCAGCTTGTGCTTTCACTCTGCCGGCATCTGCAAGCTTTTGTCTCAATTCATGATTGTTGTAATAGAGTTTGAGCTTTTCGGCTAAATCTTCAGCTGACCCACTAGTAAATAACAATCCATCTACTTTGTCATTGATGATCTCTAGAGGACCTCCGCTATTACTCGCAATAACAGCCGTTCCTGTATGCATTGCTTCGATTAGAACCATTCCGAAGGTTTCTTTATCGGTGGCTAAAACAACACAATCACTGATCGCCATGAGATCTTGAACATTGTTTACAAACCCCGTAAATCTTACTTGTTCAGTTAATCCTTTCTCTACAATACTATTTCTGAATTGTTCTAGGTACTCAGTTTCCATAGCGTCACCTATGAACATCAGATGCACATTAGGGATTCTTAAATATTCAAGTGCCGATACTAATAGGGCTTGCCCCTTAGCAGGTTCAATACGACCTGCAAGGGTAACGATAAAGGAATTTTCTAGCTGGTATTGCTTTTTTAGGTCTGTTTTTAATTCTTTGTTTAGTTGCTGATAAATTGGAGCCCCAATATAAGAGGTCTTCACGGGAGGGCATATTTCTGCGGGTATGAAGCGTGTAATCTGATCCTTTACTTGCTGTGTCACGGCGATCATTAGATCGATATTTTTATAGAGGTATCGATGATAGAAGTCACTCTTGAAGCGAGTCATATTCATATGACGGCTCTGGACGAGTTTAGGGTTTCGTTTACTTAATTTTTTTGCTGAGACGCAGAGAGGAAGGTCTTTTGTCCAATGCAAATGGATCAGGTCGATTTCATGCTCATCAATGTAATTAGCAAGGTGCTTTGCATTTTTGAAAAGATTCTTCCATGCATGCCTTTGCAGACGCAGAGTTGGCAGTTCATCATGTTCAGATAGAGCGTTGTCCAGTTTGCTTCCTTGAGCAATCCCAACATGGGTTGGTGTTTGGGTTTGTAGATAACTGGTCAAACGCTGCATATAGAGCTCTAGGCCACCAAAATTTGGTGATAGGCACAACTGCATAATCCGCCTGCTCATTAATAATGCTCCAAATGGGAAAGTTTTAGTTGATTCGCATTAGTCTTTTAAAAGATCTTCTTTTTTCATATGCGTCCATTTCCCTCTTGGCTTATCAATATATTGGAAATGCTCATTGGTAAAACTACCTTGAATACAAGTGATCTTGTAATAGCGATGATTTACAGATTCAGAACCTATCGCATTATTGAACACTGTTGGGCCGGTTAGGTCGTAAACACCAGAACCAATTTTTTTGTCTTGAATATTTTTTACGATATTTTCTATTGTCGTGGTCAGGAATCTGTTGTCCTTCGAACTAGCGATAAAGTAGTTGGTGTAATGCTCTTTATTTAGAAGAAATAATTCCTCATCATTTTCATCTATCATTTTGGATATAGGCCAAACCGCATGGGCATCGATATCCATATACACACCACCGTGGTGATTAAGAGTTATCATGCGCCATAAGTCAGCCTGGGCAGCTCCATTCGTAAGCTTCTCATATGCTGAGGCTACTTCAGGAGGCATATTATCTTTAATAAATGTTAGACGATCTTCAGTACTAACATAGCGGTATTCAAAATCTGGAGAGATTAATCTATTGAACAAGTAATTACAGTATACGGGCAGGGTTACACGGTTTGTGTAGTTGGTTTGCCATATGACTTTCGGGATTTTAGTACGCTTGTTAGATTTTATTAATGGGTCGCTTTGCGTAGGTATCGTGAAGCGCTTGTTTGGGAATAGAAAGTGAAAAAGGAAAGAAAACCCTTTAATCAACGCTCCAATAAATTTGGTAAGTCGATTAACTAAAATAATCTTTAAAGGCAATTTCATCGGTGGTCCTACTGCGTTGAGGATTTCTGATAAGGGCTTTCCTTGCCATTTAACTGTGTTTTAAATCGTTTGTGAACCCACATGTATTGTGTGGGAGCTTTTCTTACGCCTGCTTCAACGGCTAAATTCACCAATCTTGCGTCTTCAACTTCATCCCCGCTAGGGAAGTTATCTACAGGGACAATTTCTACAATGTAACCAGAATCGTCTTCTTTACGGCGTTGTTGCATTGATAGAAGAGGTGAATTGTTCAATTTTACCATGCGCGTTGTGGCTGTCACGGTCGCGGCAGTTTGACCGAAAAATGGCACAAATACCGATGTCTTATGCCCCATATCTTGATCAGGTCCATACCAAACAACCTGATTTTTCTTGAGGCAGCGAATAATTTCTCGCAACTGTTTTCGCTCAATCGGGCGGCTAAACGAAGCACGTCCCTCACTAATCGTTTTTTCCATTAACGGATTGTTGTGTTGGCGGTACATAGAGATCAGTGGAGCGCCATACCCAGAAAAAAGCATGCCGCCTAAATCTAAGTGAGAATAATGGGCACCAAGTAAGATGACTCCACGTCCTTGTTTCAAGGCTTCATCCAACAATTCAAAACCGCGATATTCTGTACGCTCCTGTAGAGCTTTTTTGTTTCCCCAATATGACCAAGCAGTTTCAACTAACCCGATACTGTTGTTTTTGAAAACATCGCGGACAAATTGATCGCGCTCTACTTCATCTAATTCTGGAAAGCATAGCTTGCAATTTACATTCGTAATATGGCGACGTTTCGGTAGTAAATAGTACAGCGCCATACCTAGCAGGCGTCCGAAAGCTAAACCCATTTTAAAAGGCAGTAAAGCAAGCATTCTAAGAAGAATAACACCTAGCCAAGTTGGCCAGTATTTTGGAGTTAAAAGGGATTCAGTTTTATTCACAGTCAATCAGATCTTGATCAATAAGCGGTTGATTATACGTGTGTCCTAGTTTGTCAGCCAGCTAGAAGGTTGGGGAAGTTATATCATCAGGTTATAATGCCGGCCTAATTTCTGAGGATTAATGTCCGTTTATGTCTAAAAATGACCTAGAGAAAGGTATAGGGATGAAAATATATTTTCGTCTTTTAACCTATGTTCGCCCTTATTGGTTACCTTTTTTATTGGGCATCTTTGGATTTATCCTCTATGCAAGTGCCCAGACTGGTTTTGCAGCGTTGATGGAATACTTGATTGATGCCATTAGTGAGGAAAAAGAGGGGACGTATATTTATGGCCCTCTTGCGGTGATTGGTATTGCAATCGCTCGTGGTATTGGTACTTTCATGGGGAACTTTTTTACCGCTTATGTGGCTCGTAATGTCGTGCATCAGCTCAGAAAAGTCATGTTTGATCAGTTGCTGAAAATCCCCCTCGATTATTTCCATAATAATGCCTCGGGGCATATTCTTTCTAAAATTTCATACAATGTTGAGCAGGTAACAACTGCTGCTACGGACTCGCTTAAAGTAGCTGTCCGAGAAGGAATGACAGTTATTGGTCTCTTTGTTTATCTACTTTATCTTAATTGGCAGCTGACTCTGGTATTTGTGGCAGTGTCTCCATTAATTGCTTTGGTTGTGATGATTGCCTCTAAACGTTTTCGTCGTTTGGGTCATCGTATTCAAGATTCTATGGGGAATGTCACTCATGTCGCTTCTGAAAACATTCAAGGTGTTCAGATTGTGCGTACATTTGGTGGTTGTGATAAAGAGCGAAAACGTTTTGAAAAAGCCAGTGAGCAGAATTTGCGTCAAAGTTTAAAATTAGCGTTCACTGAAGGTTTAAGTGTTCCTATTGTTCAGATTATTGTTTCCAGTGCATTAGCTCTCCTTATTTTCTTAGCGCTACATCCTATGATGAATAACGATATGACTGCGGGGCAGTTTATTGCGTTTATTATTGCTGCTGGCTTAATTGCTAAGCCGCTACGCGCTTTAACTGAAGTAAACAGTTCTATTCAACGTGGTATTGCCGCAGCTAAAAGTATTTTTGAGCTCGTGGATGAAACAGTAGAAAGTAATACGGGCAGTTTGGCAGCTCAAACAGATCAGGGAAGCTGCCGACTTGAATTTAAAGATCTCTGTTTTTCCTATCTGCCCAATAAACCTGTACTTAATCGTTTGAATCTTGAAGTAGAACCAGGACAAACTGTAGCTCTCGTTGGCAGATCAGGTAGTGGTAAATCCACATTGGCAAGTTTGATTCCCCGTTTTTATGAACCGACCACTGGGGCAATCCTGTTAAACGGTCATAAACTCGATGACTACGAGTTGCTCTCTTTACGCTCTCAAATCGCCTTGGTAACTCAGAATGTGTTCCTATTTGATGGCACGATTCGTGAGAATATAGCTTACGGGGTAGACCCTGATGTTGAGGAAACTACAATAATTGAAGCAGCGCATGCCGCCCATGTTATGGAGTTTGTTGAGCGGATGCCTGATGGTTTAGATACCCATGTAGGAGAGAAAGGCACCAAACTATCGGGCGGTCAGCGCCAGCGCATAGCGATAGCACGTGCGATTTTGAAAAATGCCCCAGTCCTTATTCTTGATGAGGCAACGTCAGCCTTGGATACAGAGTCTGAACGCCATATCCAAGCAGCCTTAGAAAACGTTATGAAAGGTCGAACTACCTTGGTTATTGCGCATCGGCTTTCAACAATAGAATCTGCGGACCAGATTGTCGTAATGGATCAAGGTCGAATTATGGAGAAAGGATCGCATACTGAGCTTTTAGAGCAGGACGGTATGTATGCGGATCTTTACCAGAAGCAGTTTACTGAAATTGACTAAGCACTTAGTCACGGAGAAATTGAATGAAAATCAATATGCCACGTTTTGATAAAGCACAGGTCCTAGTTGTCGGGGACCTAATGCTGGATCGTTATTGGCATGGGCCAACCTCAAGAATTTCGCCTGAAGCACCGGTGCCAGTGGTAAAAGTTGAGCAGAATGAAGATCGTCCAGGTGGCGCTGCTAACGTGGCATTGAATGTAACAGCCTTAGGGGCAGGTGTTTCTTTGGTGGGTTTGGTTGGTAAAGACGAAGCGGGTGAAGCGCTTCAGAAACAGCTGACCTCAGCTCGAGTGAACTGTGCTTTTTCGATTACCGAAGAAGAGCCGACGATCACTAAATTACGCATTATCAGTCGTCACCAACAGTTGATTCGCTTGGATTTTGAAGAAGCTTTCTCTGCTGAACACAGTGCAAGTATCCAATCAGAATTAGAACCTTTATTGGGTAATGTTGGTGTTTTGGTGCTGTCGGATTACGGTAAAGGTACTCTGTCTGATTGCCAAGGTTTAATCAAAGCAGCAAAAGCAGAAAGCGTGCCTGTGCTGGTTGATCCTAAAGGAAGTGACTTTAGTAAGTATCGCGGCGCAACCTTATTGACGCCTAACCTGTCTGAATTTGAAGCGATTGTTGGGCACAGTGCCTCTGATGAAGAACTTGTTTCTAAAGGACAGGCGTTAGCGAAAGAGCTTGAACTAGAGGCTTTACTAGTGACCCGTAGTGAACATGGCATGACCTTGATTCCAGCGGAAGGTGATGAGGTTCATTTCCCTGCACGTGCACGTGAAGTGTTCGATGTTACAGGTGCCGGCGATACAGTTATCTCAACACTTGCTTCAGCTTTAGCGGCGGGTGAGGAACTCACTAATGCTGTAGCTTTATCCAATATCGCAGCGAGCATTGTTGTTGGTAAATTGGGTACTGCGGCTATCAGTGCGCCAGAACTGCGTCGTGCAGTGACTAAAGAGCAAGGTGCTGAGCGTGGTGTAGTGACTGAAGAGCAGTTGCTGATTGCATTAGCTGATGCGCGTGCAGCTGGCGAGAGTATTGTTTTTACCAATGGTTGCTTCGATATATTGCATGCAGGTCATGTAGGTTATCTTGAGCAAGCAAGAGCCCAAGGTGATCGCCTTGTCTTGGCTATCAATAGCGATGAATCCGTTAGTCGTTTAAAAGGACCGGGTCGCCCTATTAATCCGGTTGAGCGTCGTATGGCTGTATTGTCCGGTTTGGAAGCGGTCGATTGGGTGCTGTACTTTACTGAAGATACCCCTGAACGTTTGCTGGAACAGGTGAAACCGGATGTCTTAGTCAAAGGCGGCGACTATGGCATTGAAGGTGTTGTTGGTGGTGAGTTCGTGCGTAGTTATGGTGGTGAGGTTCGAGTGCTTTCTTTTCTAGATAATTGCTCTACTACAGCCATTGTTGAGAAAATTCAGGGCGATAGCGACGAATAGTCGGCTATCGCACTCTTTTTAAGCTAGCTTAGATCGCAAGTTTACTGAGCGCGGTATTAGCCGCGTTCACATTACTAGCTAGATGCTTAGGATTGATTGTGCCGATAATGGCTGAGGCTACGCCAGGATGGGCATAAATAAAGTCAAAACTGGCCTGAATTGGATCTTGAGTTTGATCTAGGCAGATATGGCCAGAAGCGAGTGCCTTTTTAAGCAATATGCCTTTATTGTTTTGGGCTGCGTAGTCCAAGACGGCTTCTTCATCTCGATGGTTTAGATTGTAAGTCACCATCGCGCAATCAGATTTCTCTAAAGCTAATAATCCGCCTTCTACGGTCTTCGTCGACATACCAGTCGCGCGGATTTTGCCTGACTGTTTTAGTTCCTCTAGAACATCCAAAATACCGTATTTGCGGATGATCTCTACATCATTTCCATCAGAGTGTACCAGTAACATATCAATGTAATCCGTGTGTAAGCGTTTAAGGCTGCGCTCTACACTGTATTGCACGTGCTCCGGCGTGAAATTGAAGCCGGATTCACCAGTTGTATTGTCGAACTCTTCACCGACTTTTGAACAGATAACCCAGTCGTTACGCTGCCCTTTAAGCAAAGGGCCCAAGCGCTCTTCGCTATTGCCATAAGCAGGGGCTGTATCGATCAGGTTGATGCCTAAATCTTTAGCTTGTGCGATTAAATCAAGCACCGCTTTGTCATCAGGAATGGTGAACCCCGTTGGATACTTTACGCCTTTATCTCGACCGATCTTTACTGTGCCTAAGCCGATGGGTGAGATCTTTAAACTTGTTTGAGCTAGCTCGCGTTTAATCAAAACTCACTCTCCCATAAAGGCTGTGCGGTTTCCGGCTTAGAAAGTACTTTTAGAGGTGAAAGGTCAGTATCAGATGATATTTTCTTACATAAAGGTAACACCTGATCGGCTAAATCAGGCGATAGCGCTAATTTTGTTGGCCAAGCCACGATGCAATTGCCGACTTTCTGAGCAAAAGCAGAATCGGGTCTCGCTAGGGATGATTGCTTAGGTTCGGCGCGATTCACATGGAATGTGCTCCATTCGGCATTGGAAAGATCCACCCAAGGGAGTAAGTCTGTTAATGCCTTCTGAGCAAATTGAATCTGTTCAGCTGGAGAGCGATCTAAACCGGTTTCAGCAACATCGCCGCCAAGGTACCAAACCTGTTTGCCATCACTGCAAGGGTGTGTGGTAATCGTTGCTACCGGTTTACTGCCAGTACCAATGCAATGAGCAAACGTAGGTAAATTATGGTCGTGCTTGACCATCACCATATGCAAAGGGCGTTTTTGCATCTCGGGCTGTTCGAGTGTTAATTGACTAGCAATAGATTCGTAGCCTTCACCAGAGGTCAGAACCAACTGAGCTGTTTCCAGTGTTAAGTCATGCTCATTAAAGGCGATGCTCTGAACCTGTTGATCCTGAACCTGGATTTCAGCTTGGTTCAGATCTGCTTTGAATATTCGATCTTCAACAGGTGCTCTCAGTGCATCAATCACGGTTGGTACGTTTAATACCAGCTCATTCAAGCGGTAGAGAGACCCTTTAAATTTGGAATTTGAAAACACTTTAGGGCGATCTGATTTGGATACCTCTTCAACACGTCCGCGAAAGGCTTTGGTCGCAAAGAAGGTAGTCATGCGAGAGCCTAAGGAGCCCTTAGACCACATATAGTGAGCTTCAGATAGAACTTCTACAGAGGTAAGGTCTATTTCGCCGTTGCCATTTAGGCAATCACGCCAGCGTTGCGGCATCTCTTTGATTGTATTGGATGCTTGGGTCAGTACGCCGTTTAGCGCATACTTGGTACCGCCATGAATGATCCCTTGTGCACGGATGGTCTGTCCGCCACCTAAGGTGTCTTTTTCTAGCAAAATGGCATTTAAGCCATCTTTTACTGCTCTATTGAGAAGCCAAAGGCCAGCAACGCCGCCGCCCACGATTACGAGATCAAGTTTAAGTGTATTCATAGACGGCATTATAAGCATGGGGGCGCTTAGGAGCTAGCCGATGCATGTTATACTAGGTGACTTTATTGTCGACTGATGTGCTCACTTTTTATGAATCGCACTCTCTATACTTGCCTGTTTTATATCGCTCTACCGTTTATTTTGCTGAAGTTATGGTTGCGAGGGCGTAAGGCGCCTGCTTATCGCCAGCGTTGGCAGGAGCGACTTGGTTTTTTTCAATCGCCAGCTTTTGATGATCGTCCTTTATGGATTCATGCTGTTTCTGTCGGTGAGGCACTGGCGATAATTCCTCTCGTTAAGCTGATACAAGCCCGCTATCCGCAGCTGCCCATTGTGATGACTACTATGACGCCGACGGGAGCTGAAAGAATTATCGATACTTTCGGTGATAGTGTTACTCACTATTACTGCCCTTATGATGCGCCTTGTGCGATTAATCGTTTTCTTTCTAAAGTGAAACCGCGCGGTTGTGTGGTCGTTGAAACTGAATTATGGCCAAACATGATTGCAGGTTGTGCCAAACACGATGTGCCTGTGTTAGTCGCAAATGCACGTTTATCAGCAAGATCTGCAAAGGGCTACGCTCGTTTCAGCAAGATGACTGATCAGATGCTAAAGCAGATTACTAAGATAGCTGCGCAAAATAGCGTTGATGGTCAGCGCTTTGTTGATTTAGGCCTTCCAAAGAGTGCTTTGGAGGTAACCGGATCAATAAAATTTGATGTCTCAGCTCCAGAAGGGAGTGAGCGTTTGGCTGTCGCCTTGCGAGAAATGTGGGGTGCGGATCGACCGGTCTTTATTGCGGCAAGTACGCATGAAGGCGAAGAAAGTACGATCTTAAATGTATATCACAAGCTGTTGGAGGGTATTCCAGGGCTATTGCTGGTCATTGTGCCTCGCCACCCAGAACGATTTGACGGAGTTGCAGAGCTTATAAAGCAGCAAGGCTTTAAGTTGGCGCGTCGTAGCTTAGGTCAACAACCGAGTCCTAAAACTCAGGTGTATCTTGGTGATACTATGGGTGAACTTATGAAATTGTTAGCGGCGGCTGATATTGCGTTTGTTGGCGGAAGTTTAATTGAGCGCGGTGGGCATAATCCATTGGAGCCTGCAGTTTTAAAGAAAGCCGTAGTTATGGGACCGCACTTCTTTAACTTCCAAGTTATTTGCGACTCGTTACGAGAAGCTGGCGGGTTGGTTGTAGTCGAAGATGAAAGTGCATTGCAGCAACAGATCGAGAAGTTGATACAAGCGCCTGCTGAAAGAGAGAAAATTGGCGAGTTAGGTCAGGCCTTTGTAAAGGACAATCAAGGCGCATTGGATCGTTTATACGCCTTGACTGAGCGGGTCTGCATTAATAGAAATTAATGCAGACGAACCATTAGGCGTTGCTAGTGGTTCGTCTGTCCATCTCTTCGCACAACCAGTGCCCTACAAAAATGTGGGCTTCTTGAATGCGTGCTGTTTCATCAGATGGCACGCGGATTAAGTGGTCGGCAATATCGTTTAGCTTACCACCGTGAGAACCTGTCCAAGCCCAAGTGGTGCAACCGATCTCTTTCGCCGCTTCAATCGCATCGATCACGTTAGCACTGTTGCCTGAAGTCGAAATACCGATGATCAGGTCTTCAGGCTTAGCTAGTGCTTGTAGTTGACGAGTAAAAACAGAATCATAACTGTAGTCGTTGCTGTGAGCGGTAAGAATCGAAGTATCCACTGTAAGTGCTATCGCTGCGAGTGGGCGACGTTCCGCCTTGTAACGTACAACAAACTCTGCTGCTAGATGCTGGCTGTCGGCGGCGCTGCCGCCGTTACCCATAAAGATCAATTTTCCGCCTTGGTTGAAGCATTGCTCAATTTGATCGGCAAGCAGTTGGCTATCAGCAGCAATTTTGTCTAACTGGTTAAAGGTATCAAAGTGGCGTTGTAGCGCATTTGAGAATGACATATTAAGCTCCAGATAGATCGAAAGTCAGAGTTTCACCCGCTTGTTCAGCAAAGGCTTTACCGAAGAAATCTTCAAGCTTTTGGCCGTCGCTATCTAAAACCCAGCTGTGAAGGCTTTCATCATAGTCAAAGTGGAAACCACCGCTCTTGGTTGCCAACCACAGTTGTTTAACAGGAGCCTGACGGGTAAAAATAAGCTGAGTGCGGTTTTCACAGATGATCGTTAGGATCCCGCCACCGAACTGAACGTCAATGTCGGTTTCTGCATCATCTAGCACCTCTTCAATCTGCTCTAATGTTTCTTCAACCAGATCGTTAAATTCGCTTTCAGTCATGTTTACTCCGGCGCTATTGCCTTGAAATCGTGTTTATAGAGGCGAAGTATATCAAGCAATAGCTAAAAGCCGAAGAATGGTTCTCATTAACTCCCAAAATTATCGATTAAAAGGCAGTTTTTTCTTTATATCTACTTGGATATGAAAAACGTTTTTATGAAATCTCTGTGAACTAGGTATAATCGACGCATTAGACCGTTTAATGGGATTCCCACTGTGAAAACGCAGACCAAACGAATTGGATTAGTTGTCCTGCTTAGTATGTTAGTACTGGGTGGATGTGGCCAGAAAGGCCCTTTGTATCTGCCTGATGCAGAAAATCAGAAAAAATCACAGCAGAAGTAAGAGAATTTTCATGGATTCATTCGAATATAAAAATGGGCAGCTCTGCTGTGAAGAAATTGCTTTAACACGCGTTGCCGAAGAGTTTGGTACACCAACATATGTGTATTCTCGTGATGCACTTGAGCGTGCTTACCTAGCATACGCAGATGCATTAGAAGGGCATGACTCATTAGTTTGTTATGCCGTAAAAGCTAACTCCAACATTGCAGTGCTAAATGTTCTTGCGCGCCTAGGTGCAGGTTTCGATATTGTTTCTGCCGGTGAGCTAGAACGTGTTCTACGTGCAGGTGGCGATGCTTCTAAAGTTGTTTTCTCAGGTGTTGGTAAACAGCCAGCAGAGATTGCGCGTGCTCTCGAAGTAGGTATTCGTTGCTTTAACATTGAGTCAGAAGCTGAGCTTGAGCGTGTAAACGAAGTCGCTGGTGCTGAAGGCAAAGTGGCTGCGATCTCATTCCGTGTGAACCCAGACGTAGATGCAGGTACCCATCCTTATATCTCTACAGGTTTGAAAGAGAATAAGTTTGGTATCGATATTGATGAAGCTGTACGCATTTATGGCCGCGCAGCTCAGATGGAAAATGTTGATGTTGTCGGTATGGATTGCCACATCGGCAGTCAGCTAACGGAAGTTACTCCATTCCTAGATGCACTCGATCGTGTATTGGTACTAGTAGATCAGTTAGCTGAGCAAGGCATCACAATTAAGCATTTGGATTTGGGCGGTGGTCTAGGTGTTTGTTACACCGATGAAGTGCCTCCAACGCCTCAAGAATATATTTCAGAAGTTCTTAAGAAAGTTGAAGGTCGTGACCTTGAGCTGATTTTTGAGCCTGGTCGTTCTATCGCGGCCAATGCCGGTGTAATGTTGACTCGTGTTGAGTTTTTGAAGTGCACTGGCGAGAAAAATTTCGCAATCATTGATGGTGCAATGAATGACTTGATCCGTCCATCTTTATACAGCGCTTATCAGGAGATTGTTCCGGTAATGTTGCGCGAAGGTGGTGAAGAGAAACAATGGGACCTTGTAGGTCCTGTTTGTGAAACGGGTGACTTCTTAGGTAAAGATCGTGCGCTAACACTAGAAGCTGGTGATTTACTCGCTGTTTGTTCTGCAGGCGCTTATGGCTTTGTGATGGCGTCTAACTACAATAGCCGTGGTCGTCCTGCGGAAGTGATGGTGGATGACAATCAATTCCACCTGATTCGCAAGCGTGAAACTCTGGCTGATCTAGTTAAGGGTGAACAGCTGTTACCTAAGGATCGTTAGGGGTTATTGATGTTAGTCCGTTTTACCAAAATGCACGGTTTAGGTAATGACTTTATGGTGCTGGATCTAGTGACCCAGCGCGTAAAAGTTACGCCTAAACTGGTAAAAAAGCTTGGTGATCGTAACTTTGGTGTAGGGTTCGATCAGCTATTAATCGTTGAGCCGCCTTCAGATCCAGATGTGGATTTTCGTTACCGGATCTTCAATCAAGATGGCTCAGAGGTAGAGAACTGCGGTAATGGTGCCCGTTGCTTCGCCAAGTTTGTTCGCGATAAGCGCTTAACGGGTAAGTCCGAAGTTGTCGTGCAGACGGCTAATGGCCGTATGTGCCTGAAAATTCGCGAAGATAAGCGAGTTGAGGTCAATATGGGTCAGCCTATATTGCAGCCTTCAGAGATCCCTTTTGCGGCCGACCAGCAAGCAATTACTTACCCTGTTGAGGTTGACCATCAAGGCGCAGCTGAAACAGTTGAATTAAGTGCGGTATCTATGGGCAACCCGCATGGGGTTTTGGTTGTGGATAACACCGAAACAGCGCCAGTAGAAACATTGGGTCCAGTGCTAGAGCCTCATACGTGCTTCCCTGCAAAAGCGAATATCGGTTTTATGCAGGTATTGGCACGCAATGAAGTTAATTTGCGTGTATTTGAGCGTGGCGTTGGTGAAACGATTGCTTGTGGTACCGGTGCGTGCGCCGCGGTTGTTGCAGGAAAATTGCGCGGTCTGCTCGATATGCCTGTGACAGTTCATCTTCCTGGTGGCGATCTTGAGATCGAGTGGCAGGGTGAAGGCCATCCCGTTATTATGACAGGGCCAGCAACAACGGTTTATGAAGGACAGATCTTCGTATGAGTGAAGAAACAGGACAGATTAACGAAGCTCAGGTAGCGGAATACCTCCAGCAACACCCTGACTTTTTCACAGGTAATGCAAAATTACTGGAAAAATTACACGTACCTCATGAGACAGGTCGAGCTGTCTCTTTGGTTGAGCGTCAAACTACGGTTCTTCGTGAAAAAAACCAGAATCTAACAGCGCACCTTTCTGATCTGATCGATATTGCACGACATAATGATCTGCAGTTCGAGAAGACCAAGCGTATGGTATTGGCATTACTGGAAGCTGAAACGCTGGATGATATTGCTGTAGCGATTGATGAAAGCTTATGTCAGGACTTTGCTAGCGATAGCACAGCGTTGATTTTGTTCACGAGCAAACCTTTAGATGTGAATAACCTTCGACTTACTCTGCGTGAAGATGCTGCGGTGATTGATAGTTTGGTAGGTACTAATCTACCTAGCTGTGGACGCCTGTCTGATGCTGAAAATGAATTCATTTTTGGTGATGAAGCTATCAAAGTTCAATCCGCTGCTGTTGTGCCGTTAGTGCAGGGCGAAACTTTAGGTTTGTTGGCAATTGGTAGCTTTGATGCGAACTACTTTACCAGTAGCCAAGGCACAGTATTGCTAAGCTATGTTGGTGAAGTATTAAGCCGCGTAGCTTCTCGTATTCTGCGTCAGCAGGATCATTAAAGAAAGATAGGGGAGAGAGTTGAAAGAAGCGCTGTTAGAGCAGTTTCTTCATTACCTAGCGACTGAACGCCAGCTCTCTCCTCACACCCTCGATAATTACAGTCGCGATCTCAACAAACTACTCGATTTTACTGAGCAACAGACCCTGACTGAATGGTCTTCGGTTGAGGTTAAACACATTCGCCAGTATGTAGCGATGCTACATCGTAAAGATCTGGCCGGTAGCAGTATTCAGCGCTCTCTGTCAGCTATCCGTAGTTTCTATAATTTCCTCTCTCGTGAATCGGTAGTAGAGCAAAACCCTGCTGCAGCCGTGCAAGCGCCTAAATCACCCCGTAAGCTGCCCTCTACACTCGATGTTGATCAGATGGGAACACTGCTCGATGTACCCGTGACCGATAACATTTCTGCTCGGGATGCCGCAATGATGGAGCTTATGTATTCATCTGGACTGCGTGTATCAGAGCTGGTGGCTATCGACCTGTATAGTTTGGATCTTTCCGAGGGAAGCTTGAGGGTCGTGGGCAAAGGCCGTAAAGAACGTGAATTACCCATAGGGCGGAAGGCACTTGAGGCTTTAGATCGATGGCTCGATGTGCGTCACGAATTGGCTAACTATGATGAGAATGCGCTCTTTGTTAGTAAGCGTGGTAGCCGTATTACGGTTCGCTCGGTGCAGCAGCGGATGGATTATTGGGGTAAATATCTAGGTGTGAATGGTAAAGTTCACCCGCATAGACTCCGTCATAGTTTTGCTAGCCATATTCTTGAATCCAGTAGTGACCTTCGTGCCGTACAAGAGCTCCTAGGGCATGAGGATATATCCACAACACAAATCTATACTCACCTAGATTTCCAACATTTAATGAAAGTGTACGAAGGTGCTCACCCTCGTGCACGGAAAAAGAGCCAGAAATGATACGCTGCATTACCTTTGATCTTGATGATACTCTCTGGGCTGTCGACCCTGTTATCCTGCATGCAAACCAAACTATGTTTACTTGGATATCTGAGCATGCATCGGCATTTTTACAGCATTACAAGTTACATGATCTTGCTGTTTTGCGTCAGATCGTTTTAGAAGATGCTCCAGAGATTGCCCATAGTGTAACGCTGATTCGGATGGCGCAGTTGAAGTATGGTCTTCGAAAAGCGGGTTACAGCGCGGATGAAGTAGAAGCCTTGGCTGCCAAAGCTTTTGACGTGTTTATTCAAGCCCGCCAGGAAGTGGTCTTTTTTGAGCATGCACGTGAAGTTTTATTGGAATTGAAGCAGCAAGGTTATCAGTTGGGTGCGTTGAGTAATGGTAATGCTGATATTCATCGAGTGGGCCTAGCCGATCTGATCGATTTCCAATTCAAAGCAGATGATGTCGGGCAGATGAAGCCGCACCCATTAATGTTCGAACAGATGTTAGCGCACACGGGCTTAAGACCGGAGCAGGTTATCCATGTGGGGGACAATCATGAACATGATGTGGAAGGTGCTGCCGCTGTCGGGTTGTGGACAATTTGGGTTAATCTGCAATCGGGTGATAAATCACCTAGTGCGTCTGCTCAGGTATCTTGTTTAAGCGAGTTGCCGGCGCGAGTTGCTGAAATTAATCAGCAAGCTCACAACCGTATAACTCTCTAAGGTAATTATTTAACTTTAAACTGGCCTACTATTTGTTGTAAGTAAGCCGCTTGTTTAGCGACTTCTTCACTCGCTTCAGCATTTTGACCAACTTGTTCGCTGGCTACCTCGACAATCGTTTGAATTTGCTCAGCATTGTTGTTGATATCACCTGCCATGGCAGTCTGTTGTTCAACAGCCGCAGCCACCTGAGATGTCATATCGACAATGTTGGTGGCGTCATTCATGATTTTATCCAGTGCGCTAATGCTGGTTCCTGCCTCTTCTGCACTTTGAGCACTTACCTCGACACTACGCATCATTAAGTTGGATACTTGACCTGTTTGCTGCTGTAGGTCATTAATCATGACATCGATCTCAGTCGCGGATTCTTGGCTTCGACCAGCCAAACCTCGAACTTCATCCGCAACGACTGAGAAGCCGCGGCCATGATCACCTGCGCGCGCAGCTTCAATGGAAGCGTTAAGTGCAAGTAGGTTAGTTTGTTCGGCAATCCCTTTAATAACATCTAGTACTGTGCCGATCTTAGTACCGTTTTCTTCTAACAGAGTGACAGCCTCGGTACTTTGGCTAGCACCTTCTGCTAGGTTGTTAATATTCTCGATTGCGTGACTGATGATACGTTGGCCTTCAGCAGCGCTTTGTTGTGAGTGGCTTGCAGTTTGCGCAGTCAATTCAGTGTTATGAGCAATCTCTCGCATAGCACTTTCCATCTCTTGTACAGCGGCAGAGACTTGGATTACTTGGGCTTTTTGAGTTTCTAAGCCTTGAGAGGTTTCAACAGCGATTGCGGACACTTCTTCGGCAGCGGCGCTTAGTTGCATTGAAGAGTTGTTAACACGATCGAGCAAGCTTTGGAATTCAGACATCATGCTATTAAAGCTATGTCCCATATCACTTAATTCGTCCTTTGAGACAACATTGTAACGGACGGTCAGGTCTTTATTTTCTTTGGCATTGCCCATTACTTTTTGAAGGTTGCGTAGGCGAGAAATGATATTGTGAGCTATCCATAGGGCTATTGCAGATACGATGCCTGCGATGATGATGGCTTTTATGCTTGAGAAAAGCTGGATCGAAGCTATTTCGTTTTCTAAACGCTCCGTAATTTCGATAACTTGTTCGTCAAGTAAAGTCTCTGATTTGTGAATTGATTTCCTCATTTCGCCTAGAAGGCCTTGCTTGCTGCTGAGTCCAAGCTGTTCGTAGTTGTCGATCAGGGTCAGGAATTTAGAACGATAGACAGATAGCAACTGTTTAGTTTCGGTTATATCGCTTTCGTTGAATAACTCAGTTTCTAGGTCGTTATTTAATTTTTCAAAATTAGCTTCAAATTTTTTGCGGTATTTCAGGTCTTTACGGATAAGGAAATCTTTTTCATTGCGGCGTAATTGCAGAATATCGGCTAAGAGATGATAGTTATCTAGCTCTTTTACTTTGCTTTCAGCACCGTGTACTGCCTTGCGAAGCTCTCCGCGTAGGCCTTCATTGTGAGATAAACCGATCTCCTGCTTCAATTTCACTAACTGATGGAAATTATCGGCATAAGTATCAATGATTATATGTAGATCTTTAGTTTTCTCGTGCGGAATACCGGCGTGGTCTAAGTGCTCTTCAAGAGTGGTTATTTCGGCTTGAAATGCAGCAACGGTATCGTCAAAGCGTTTTAGGTATTTGATATCGTCTCGAGCTAAGAAGTCTTTTTCATGGCGTCGCAAGGTCAGCATGCTGCTTTCAAGGTTGCTGACTTCTGTTTCAGCATCTTTCAAGCTGGAAACGTTGTTGATTGCAAAATGGAGCATGCCGTACATCGATGCGATCGAAATGATAATGAACGTTATTAATGCCGTTAGTTTGAATTTTATTGTCATTTTTACTGCGCCTAGGAATAAAATTTGAGAGCTGACCTATCCCTGTCTGCAGAAAATTCAATATCGCTTATAAACTTAGTACAAATGATCTTGTTTGCGAACCGTAAAACTACTTAGTGCATAAAAAAACCGAGTAAATTGTTTAAAAAACAACGACCTTGCTCGGTTGGGCATAGTGTGTGGAGCTCTTTTGTTAGTAGCTTTTGTTGTTGTGCTTTTACTAGTGACTGCTCGATTATCGATAGGGGTAACCCCGTTCGTTCTGTAAACAGATTGCTAGGTACACCATGATACAGCCGTAATGCATTGAGCATAAATTCGAAAGGAAGCTCTTCTGGGCTTATTTCAGTGTCGCCTGTTAGCCTTGTTGCTGGGTTTATATAGGCTTTAGGTTGTTTCTGTTTCCAGCGGCGAATGATTTTGTTTTGTTCTGGAAGTGTGATCTTGCCGTGAGCACCTGCGCCTATGCCGAGATAGTCACCAAATTGCCAATAATTTAAATTATGTTTGGCTTGGCTTTCATTCGATTTAGCATAGGCAGAAATTTCATACTGGCTGTAACCTGCGGAGCGGATCAACGCTTGCCCTTGCTCTTGGATCTCCCACAGAGTGTCATCGATTGGGAGTAGTGGGGGACGAGAGTGAAATTCTGTGTTGGGCTCTATGGTTAGCTGATACCAAGATAGATGATCAGGCTGTAGGGCTATCGCTTGTTCTAAATCACTCAATGCGCCTTCTAGCGTTTGGTCAGGAAGGCCATGCATCAAGTCTAGATTTAATTTAGGGAAGAGTTCACGAGCTAATGTGGCTGCTTTAAGCGCATTGTCAGAGTTATGTATTCGCCCAAGCTTTGCGAGATGCTGATCGTTAAAGCTTTGCACGCCGATAGAGAGTCGATTAATCCCCGCATCTCGATAGCCAACAAACTTATCTTGCTCGAAAGTGCCAGGGTTAGCTTCTAGCGTGATCTCGGCATTTTTTTCTAGCGGGATAATATTGTTAATGCCTTGCAGTAATACTTTAAAGCTATCTGCAGAAAATAGGCTGGGTGTACCGCCTCCAATAAAGATTGTTTGGATGCTGCGCCCTTGTGCGAGATGTTTTTCTGACTCCAGATCATCCAATAGACATTGGATATACTCTGCTTCAGGCAGTTCATCACGCTGCGCATGAGAATTAAAATCGCAATAAGGGCATTTACGCACACACCAGGGGATGTGTACGTAAAGAGAGAGTGGCGGCAGCTGTAGGCTCATAAACGGTTACTTCAAGTAAGTTTCAATACTTTGTTTCAGCAGTTGAACTGCTTGGCCGCGGTGGCTGAGTTGATTCTTTTGTTCAGGAGCTAATTCAGCTGATGCTTTTTCCAGTTCAGGAATCCAGAACAGCGGATCGTACCCAAAACCGTTGTTTCCGCTAGCTTGTTCGAGAATTGTCCCTTCCCAACTACCCTGACAGATTAATGGGGTTGGGTCGTTAGCATGACGCATAAAGACTAAAACACAGCGGAAACGAGCGCTGCGTTGTTCGCTAGGAATGCCTTCAAGCTGTTCTAAAAGTAATTCATTGTTCTTGGTATCAGTTGCATCTTCGCCTGAAAAACGTGCCGAATAGATACCTGGAGCGCCTTGAAGAGCATCAACCTCTAGCCCAGAATCATCGGCTAGTGCAGGTAGCCCCGTAACTTCAGCGGCGTGGCGTGCTTTTAGAATGGCGTTTTCAACAAAGCTTAGGCCGGTTTCATCGGCATCACTTACGTTGAATTCAGATTGAGGTACAACTTTGACACCTAAGTCTGCCAGAACTTGATTAAACTCTTTCAACTTACCTTTGTTGCCACTGGCGAGCACAATTTTATTAATCATTCTTTCACCGCACTGAAAATAAAAAAAGACGCATGATAATGCGCCTTTTTGTGAGTTGTTAGGGCTTACTCTTCGTAAAAGCGTTGTTCAAATTTTACAGTGTAAGCGGGTTTGTTTGGGTCCGGTTGCACTTCTAAAGCTAAGCGCATAACTTGATCATCAGTAAAACCAAATTGACCTATGTAATAGATCGCATTGCCTTCATCGACTTTTTTGAAGTCGAGATTTTGCGATTGTTGTATCAAGCTTGTTGCTTGGCCTTTTACAAACGCTGATACCGGTTTTTTCTCGCCATTCTCAATTTTTAAAACTGATACATTGACCAAAGCACGTCGCTTACTACGTTGGATACCAATAGCCTCAGCTACATCGGGCTTAATAAAAGTACTGTAGAAAGCGTTATAGTGGATCTCGTAGTTGTCATATTTTACAAACTGTTCAGCCAGAACGGGTTGGCTAATGAGTGCGATTAATGACAAAAATAAAGCTGATGCCCATTTGCTTAAGCGATTCATTATCTGCCTCACTTATTTTGTAATCCGGTAGATGGCAATTTCACCCAGCATGTTAGGCCAGAGATGGATCCACCACCGGTGTTGGTGTTCGTTATCCACAACGGTACGTTCCATGATGTAGATATTGCGTTCAACACACAGCTGCTCAAAATCATTGAACGTACAGAAATGTGTATTGGGTGTGTTATACCAAGTATAGGGTAGGAACTTGGATACTGGCATCTTACCTCTGAACGCCAGATATCCTCGTGCCCGCCAATGCCCAAAATTTGGGAAAGTAACGATGCACTCTTTACCAATTCGAAGCATCTCATCAACGATTTGATCCGGACGCATCATGATTTGAATAGCTTGAGTCATGATCACGGTATCAAAGGTATTGTCTTTGATTGAGGCCAGGCCCTCTTCAATATCTTTCTCGATTACGTTGACGCCTTTACGTACACAATCGGTAATATTGTCTTGGCCAATTTCTAAACCGTAGCCGGTCGCGTTCTTCTCTGTTTGTAGATAGTGAAGTAACTCACCATCGCCACAACAAAGGTCAAGCACGCGCTTGCCAGGTTCTACCCAGTCTTTGATCAGCTCTAAATCAGCGCGCATTAGCTTTTCTCCTCTACTTTTAGTGCCACAGTATCCTGTTCAACTCGCTCCATATAAGCAGAGAAGATGTCGAGGTAACGAGGGATAGGGATTAGGAACGCATCATGGCCTTGAGCTGCTTCAATTTCTGCATAGCTCACTTGTTTATCTGCTTCTACTAGCGCATCCACAATCTCGCGTGAGCGCTCTGGTGAGAAACGCCAGTCTGTAGTGAATGAGATCACCATAAACTTCGCTTTTGCTTGTGCTAGCACTTCTGGAAGGCTTTTTCCGCTATCCACTGTTGGATCGAAGTAATCCAGCGCTTTAGTCATCAACAAGTATGTATTGGCGTCAAATGCTGTCGAGAAACGCTCGCCCTGATAGCGAAGGTAAGACTCGATTTCAAACTGCGGTGTAAAATCGTAGCTGATCTGTCCGGAACGAAGTTCACGACCAAATTTACTGCGCATGCCGTCGTCTGATAGGTAAGTGATATGACCCAACATCCGTGCCAGCATTAGGCCGACTTTAGGTACTTCATCTTTCTCGTAGTAGTGACCGTTATGGAACTGAGAGTCCTTACTAATTGCTTGGCGAGCTACTTCGTTAAAGGCGATGTTCTGTGCTGATAACTTAGGTGCGGCTGCGATAACCATGCAGTGACGCAGACGATCAGGATAATTGATCGACCACTGTAACGCCTGCATGCCGCCCAAGCTTCCACCAATAACGGCTGCAAATTGCTCGATGCGGAAGCGATCAGCCAAACGGGCTTGGCTTTCGACCCAATCATTGACCGTTACAATCGGGAAGTCAGGGCCATAAGGTTTGCCGGTTTCAGGATTAATCTGGTTAGGGCCGCTTGAGCCATGGCAACCACCTAGGTTATTTAACGCGATAACAAAGAACTTATTGGTATCGATCGCTTTACCTGGGCCTATGGCGCTGTCCCACCAGCCCGGTTTTTTATCGTCCATGCTGTTATAACCAGCAACATGGTGGTTACCCGACAAAGCATGACAGATCAAAATCGCATTTGAGTGATCTTTATTCAGTTCACCGTAGGTTTCGATGATAAGGTGGTATTTATCTAATGTGCGGCCGCATTGAAGCTGTAATGGCTCATTAAATTCGATAATTTCAGGTGTAATAATTCCAACGGAATCTTCAGGAATAACAGCAGGCATTTCTAATCTCGACTCTAAAACAGCAATTTTCTAATTACACAACGAAACGGAGCGCTAGATGCGCCAGAGGAGTCGAGCTTCACATCTCGTAGAAGATGAGTACGCGACCAAGAGAAATGAAAGTTGAATCTGTCACCTTAGGTATCTCAGTAAAATGATCTTACAATTTAATCAAGTTGACCTATTTTAACGAGTTTTTACGTCACAAGCTCGTATTTGTCCAAACGATTAATGTAAAAACTTGCTCTCAAACAATTAAATAGAGCAGAGCGAACGGAAACGCTCTGCTTTATTGGTTAGTAAACAAATCTGCCTAACTGGGATTGTATGATTGTGATCGCAAGGAAAATAAATATAGGTGACAAATCTAAACCACCTATTGGTGGGATCACCTTTTGCACAAGTTTAAATAGAGGCTGTGTGACTTGTTGAATTAATTGTGGGCCAGGATGATAACTGCCAGGCGCAACCCAGCTGATAATAACTGAGCCTAATACTGCCCAAAAATAGATCTCTAGAATACCGTTCACAACGCCCACAAGTGCCAGTACCAGAAGGTGAACAATGTTGGGCATGTCCATTCCCGATACCATTACGATCAAAAATAGTGTCGCGAGTTTAACTACTGTTGCATAGAGCAATGCAGACGCATCAAATTTGCCAATACGAGGCACGGCTCGGCTAATTGCGACTACAGGTACATTCGTCAATTTGGCAATCGCTTGAGATATCGGATTGTAATAGTCGGCATGGGACAGCTGTAAAAGGAAACGCAAGATAATAATGAACGCATACATTTCACCCAGCATGCGGATTATCAAAACGATTGGATCCTGTGCCATATCAATTCCTATGTCGTTGATCTGTTAGTAAAACAAGTATAGTTAGGTTCAACTTTCACGCAGTATAGAGTGTAGCTGTGTGATGTTGAACCTTTGTTGGGCCTTCCCGCTAATCTTTACCTAGTTCTTCGGCAAGTTCTACAGAACGATCATTACATGCTTTCATTGCGTCATCAAAAAGTTCAGGAAGTTCGCCTTCGATAAAGCACTTGATCGCTTGCTCCGTTGTACCGTTAGGTGAGGTTACACGGCGACGAAGTTCAGCTGGGTCAAATTCACTCTCTTTCGCCATTTTAGCTGCTCCAAGAGCAGTCTGTAGTGTTAGTTGTGTGGCAGTTTCTTTTGAAAGGCCTAGTTTTTCACCGGCAGCAATCATGGACTCCATCACAAGGAAGTAATATGCCGGGCCTGAGCCTGATACAGCGGTTACGGCATCAAGTTGTGATTCTTCATCTACCCATAATGTAATCCCTGTAGCATCTAAAACAGTTTCCGATTGTTGGCGGTGTTCGGCGGAAACTTTAGCGTTGGCGTAAAGTCCACTAGCGCCAGTCTTTACAAGTGCTGGGGTGTTAGGCATACAGCGAACAATTGCAGTGTTTCCGCCTAGCCATTTATCTATGCTAGTTGTCATTATGCCTGCGGCTACTGAAACAATTAGTGGTTGCGAGCTTTGTACGCTATCAGCAATTGATGCCGTTACTGCTTTTAAAATCTGAGGTTTAACTGCTAGGACCACAACATCAGCCGCTTGAACTGCTTCGTTGTTATTTGTCGTTGTTTTTAGGCCTTGTTCTTTTAAATCTGCAAGGCGTTCAGCTTCAGGTTCGCTGGCCCAGATTTTTTCTGCTGGGTAGCCGTTGCTGATTAGGCCGCCAATGATAGCGCGTGCCATGTTGCCAGCACCGATAAACGCGAGAATAGGTTGGTTATTCACAATAGATCCTTACAAAAATTAGGCGGACTTAGGTGCCCGAGGGCCAAAAATGGCTGTGCCAATGCGGACAATAGTAGAGCCCTCTGCGATAGCAGCATTCATATCTCCAGACATGCCCATTGATAGTGTATCTAATTGAGGGTGTTTGGCCTGTAATTCAAGCTGTAGTGCTTTCATTTTTGCAAAAGCGGCTTGTTGTTCCTTTGGATCTTCAGTCGCTTTAGGGATTGCCATAAGACCACGAACACAGATGTTAGGCAGTTTGCTAATCTCCTCAACCAGAGTATGCAGTTCTTCAGGTCGACAGCCTGATTTGCTCTCTTCGTTACTGATATTGAGCTGAATGCAAACATTCAGTGGTTCCAGCTCTGTAGGACGCTGCTCGGAAAGTCTCTTAGCGATTTTTAAGCGGTCTAAAGTATGAAGCCAATCAAAGTTTTCAGCGACAGAGCGGGTCTTATTGGATTGCAGTGGACCAATAAAATGCCAGCACAGCCTGAGCTCTTTTAACTCGTTAATTTTGTCTAAACTTTCCTGTAGGTAGTTTTCGCCAAAATGCACCTGACCTTCGTTTGCCGCAATACGAATATCGCTTGCAGGGCGTGTTTTACTGACGGCTAACAGGGTGATGTCTTTAGTGTTTCGTCCATTGATAGAGGCAGAAGAAGCTATCTCAGAACGAACCTTCTTCAGATTCTCTGCTATGATTGACATATATTTGTGACCTTAGCAATTGGATTGCAACGGGGATTCTGCTAGAACTACCTTATAACTATATAACGCAGTACCGGGTTACAGGAACGTTATGGATATTACCGAACTTTTATCATTTACCGTACAACAAGGTGCATCTGACTTGCATATTTCTGCAGGAATGCCCCCTATTATTCGTGTTGACGGTGATGTACGTCGTATAAAACTGCCTTCATTGGATCATAAGCAAGTTCACACACTTGTCTATGACATCATGAACGATAAACAGCGTAAAGAGTACGAAGATGTGCTCGAAACGGATTTCTCGTTCGAAGTCCCTGGTTTGGCGCGCTTTCGTGTAAACGCATTTAACCAAAACCGTGGTGCAGGTGCTGTTTTCCGTACGATCCCAAGTAAGGTTTTGACTTTAGATGATCTTGATATGGGTAAGGTTTTTCAGGATCTGTCTGAAAAGCCGCGTGGATTAGTGCTTGTGACGGGCCCTACTGGGTCCGGTAAAAGTACCACCTTGGCTGCGATGGTCGATTACATCAATGATACTCGTGCAGATCATATTTTAACGATCGAAGATCCAATCGAATTCGTGCACGAAAGTAAAAAATGCTTGGTTAACCAGCGTGAAGTGCATCGAGATACTCATAGCTTTGCACATGCGCTTCGATCGGCACTTCGTGAAGACCCGGATATTATCCTTGTAGGTGAGATGCGAGATTTGGAGACTATCCGTCTTGCGCTTACTGCTGCTGAAACAGGTCACTTAGTGTTTGGTACTTTGCATACGACCTCTGCAGCAAAAACAATTGACCGTGTGATTGATGTATTCCCAGCGGCTGAGAAAGATATGGTGCGATCCATGCTCTCAGAGTCATTGATGGGTGTGATATCGCAAACACTGTTGAAAAAGCCAAAAGGCGGGCGAGTTGCTGCTCACGAAATTATGATTGGTACACCGGCTATACGTAACCTTATCCGTGAAGATAAAGTAGCGCAGATGTATTCGGCGATCCAAACGGGTGCAGCATTTGGTATGAAAACGTTGGATCAATCTCTACAAGAGTTGATGCAGAAAGGATTAATCTCGCGCGAGACAGCCCGTGAGCGAGCAGCCAACCCACAACAGTTCTAATTGGGCTTAGGAGACAAACGGCGTGGATTTTACGCAGCTACTAAAGGTCATGGTAGATAGGGATGCCTCTGACCTTTTTGTAACGGCCGGTGCAAGGCCTACGATTAAAGTTGATGGTACTTTGAAACCGTTAACTAAAGACACTCTCAAACCTTCACAGGCACGAGCGCTTGTTTATAGCACTATGAATGACAAGCAGCTGGCAGAGTTTGAGGGCTGTCATGAATGTAACTTTGCGATTAGCGCTCCAGGTTTAGGACGTTTTCGTGTATCTGCATTCTTTCAGCGTAACTCAGCGGGTATGGTGCTTAGGAAGATTAATAATTATATCCCGAGTTTAGAAGAACTGAATTTACCACCGATTCTACGTGATTTGTCTATGACAAAACGAGGGTTGATCTTGTTTGTTGGTGGTACCTCTACGGGTAAATCGACTTCCCTAGCATCAATGATTGATTACCGTAATACCAATCACCGCGGTCATATCATTACCATTGAAGACCCGATCGAATATATTCACGAGCATAAGCAAAGTATCATCACTCAACGCGAAGTCGGCATAGATACCGACTCGTTTGACGTCGCCCTAAAAAATACGCTACGTCAGGCACCTGATGTGATTCTGATGGGTGAAATTCGTACTCGGGAAACTATGCAGCACGGCATTGTATTTGCCGAAACGGGTCATTTAACGTTGGCAACACTACACGCCAATAATGCTAACCAGGCATTGGATCGTGTCATCAGTTTCTTCCCGCCTGAGCATCATGATCAGCTATGGATGGATTTGTCGCTGAACTTGAAGGCGATAATCGCGCAACAACTTTTACCTACGAAAGATGGTAAGGGGCGTCGTGCAGCGATTGAAGTCTTGATCAACACGCCATTGATTCAGGATTTGATTCGTAAGGGTGAAGTTCATGAAATTAAAGATGTGGTTAAGAAATCGACCAACCTTGGGATGCAGACGTTCGATCAATCGTTGTTTAATCTCTACAAAGACGGGGTGATTACTTACGATGTGGCGCTAGCCCATGCAGATTCGCCAAACGACCTTCGTCTAATGATTAAGTTGAGCGCTGACACCAACCCAGAACTTGCAATTGATGAAGATAATCAATCATTCCATTTGCAAGATGAAGAGGATTATCTGCACAACGAGGGTGAAGCAAACATTAAGGGTATGTGATTAAGGTTTTGCTAAACTGGAATTAAAAAGCCGCGATATCACTATCGCGGCTTTTTGTATTTAGGCGCTGTAAACTACTTGCCCTTGGAAAAGTGTATGGGACACTTTTCCTTTTAGAGGGTAGTGCATAAACGGGGTGTTTTTGCCTCTTGAATGGCAAGTTTCAGGTGTGAGTTGCCATTCACTATCAGGGTTGAAAATACAGATATTTGCAGAGCTGCCAACACTTAGATTACCTGTGGCTAAGCCTAAAATTTCAGCAGGGGCAGTGGTCAGTTTTTCAATCAGTTGAGGCAGATCTAATATGTTCTGTTCAACCAGTAATAAGCCTAAAGGCAGCAATGTTTCCAAGCCGATCATACCTGGTTCGGTATCTGCAAATGGCGCCTCTTTCGCTGCACGTTCATGCGGCTGGTGATCAGAACAGATCGCCTGAATGCTTCCACCTAACAATCCCTGAATTAGCCCAGCACGGTCTAGCTGACTACGCAAAGGAGGGATGAGGTGGAAGTCATTGTTGAAGCCGTTCACATTTTCATCAGTCAGTAGCAGGTTCTGGATCGATACATCTGCTGTTACCGGAAGGCCTCTTTCGCGTGCTTCGGTAATCATACGAACAGAGCGTTCACAGGATAGCTGACCAAAGTGTGCGCGAACGCCTGTCTGCTCTACAAGCAGTAAGTTTCGAGAGACGTCGATAGTTTCCGCTGATTCTGGGATGCCATTTAGACCTAAGCGAGTACAAGTACTCCCTTCATGCATGCAGCCGCCTTTCGCTAAGGCGTTATCTTCAGCTTGGAAAATCACGAGTAGGTCGTGAGTTGCGGCAT
The DNA here is from genome assembly GCF_047778065.1 of Neptuniibacter sp. QD72_48. Classification (GTDB taxonomy): domain Bacteria; phylum Pseudomonadota; class Gammaproteobacteria; order Pseudomonadales; family Balneatricaceae; genus Neptuniibacter. Next base: position 337,292 of record NZ_CP180547.1, read on the forward strand.
ATTCTAGGCAGCGAGTTAGGGTTAGGGAATCAGCTACCGGATTGCGTGTATTAGTAAATGCAATACAACCCGCTGCTGAAAGCGCAGCCATAGGTGCAAGTTGCTCGCCCTGTAGGCCTTTAGTTAATGCGCCCATAGGTAAAATTTGCATTTTACCTTCTTCTTCACAACGATCCTGAATCAGTTGTGCAACTGCACGCGTATCAATTACAGGGTTGGTGGAAGGTGGTGTCACTATTGTGGTTACACCGCCTGCTACCGCTGCAGCTGCCTCTGTTTTTATCGAGCCTTTCTGCGCAGGGCCCGGCTCACGAGCATGGGCGCATAGGTCTATTAAGCCGGGGCAAACAATCTGATTTTCAGCATTAATTGTTTGCTCTGCATCGAAGCCTTCTGGAGCAGAATCGTAAGCTGCAATTTCGCCGTTAACTATGTATAGATCGGCAACTTTGTCAGTTTGGTTTGCCGGGTCAATGATACGACCGCCTTGAATAAGAATGTTCATGGTCGTTACTCTCCTGCTTCCAACGTGCTTGGGCGGCTTTTAGCTTGGCCACTCATGGCCATAGACATTACAGCCATACGCACTGCAATGCCGTTTGTTACCTGATCTAAAATGAGGGAGCGATCACCATCAGCAACGGATGATGCTATTTCAACGCCGCGGTTAATCGGACCTGGGTGCATAACGACAGCATCAGGTTTTGCTAGCTGCAGTTTGTCCATAGTAAGACCATAGAGCTTGTAGAACTCGCTTTCGCTTGGAAGAAGAGCGCTGTTCATACGTTCTTTCTGAAGGCGCAGCATCATTACAACGTCAACGTCTTTGATGCCTTCTTGCATATTGGTGAATACCTTCACCCCTAAGGCTTCTATATTGCGGGGTAAAAGTGTATTTGGCGCGATTACGCGAATTTCATTTACGCCTAGGATGCGTAGTGCATGAATCTGAGAACGAGCCACTCGGGAATGTAAAATGTCTCCAACAATCGCCACGGTTAATGGTGCAAAATTACCTTTAGCCTGGCGAATGGTTAGCATGTCCAGCATTGCTTGCGTTGGGTGGGCGTGACGACCATCCCCTGCATTGATAACAGCGACATCGGGTGTTACGTGTTCAGCGATAAAATGTGCTGCACCGCTACTCGAATGGCGGACCACGAACATGTCAGAGTGCATAGCATGCAGTGTCATTAGAGTGTCTTTAAGTGTCTCACCTTTAGAGGTCGAGGATGTGCTGATATTTAGGTTAAGAACATCAGCAGAAAGGCGTTTGGCTGCTAGCTCAAATGTTGAAAGAGTACGGGTACTAGCTTCAAAAAATAGGTTTACGACGGTTTTACCTCTTAACAGAGGAACCTTCTTCACCTGTTTAGCGCTCATGTCTACAAAAGAGTCTGCTGTATCTAAAATTTCAGTTAGCAACTCGCGAGATAGCCCTTCTGTGGTAATAAAGTGCTTTAGTTCGCCTTCATCTGTGAGTTGAATCTGATTCGGATCATTTTGTTCAAACATGATAAATACTCAGTCGTCAGAACGATTACGGATTTCCAAAGCCAGTGGCTCAGGGCCTGTAAGTTTTACAGTTTCGTCGGCACTTATTGCTAGTGTGCCGCCAATTATATCTGCCTGTATAGGTAATTCACGCTGTTGCAGGTCAAGCAGTGTTGCAAGAGTTATGGATGCTGGGCGGCCATAGTCAAACAGTTCATTCATGGCAGCACGAATCGTGCGACCACTCATGATGACGTCATCTACAAGAATAACGTGACGCCCTTCTGTTGTGCAGGGTAGCTTGGAAGGTTGAACTTTAGGGTTTAAACCACTTGTGCCAAAGTCATCTCGATGAAAAGAGATATCGAGAACCCCTAAAGGACTGTCTAGATCTAATGCTTGGTGTAGGTGCTCTGCTAACCATACCCCGCCCGTATGAATGCCGATCATTAATGGATCAGGTTTATCATCTTTAGACAGTAATGCCTGTAACTCCAGCTGCATTTTTTCCAGCAGGGCTTCAGCATTAAGTACGTTTGTTGTCATAAACTTCCTCCAATCGGGTATGGCTAGGAATTCTAATGTCGCAATTAAACCAGCTTTCTAAGATCAGCTGCGCTGCAAGGCCATCGACAGACTCTTTCTTAAAATTATCACTGCCCCCAGCAGCAAAATGAATCTCTTTGGCTTCGGCCGTGGATAAACGTTCGTCCATCAAGAAACAGGGCGTTTTATACCGTTCATGTAATCGGTTGGCAAACTTCCTTGCTCTATGGGCCATATCACTGATAGTGCCGTCAAAGTTAAGCGGTATGCCGACAACCAAAGCGTCAGGTTTCCATTCATTTATTAGTTTTGATATTTCATCCCAATTGGGTTGACCATCTCGGGCAGAAAAAGGAGGAAGTGGTGCGGCAGTACCTGTAATGCTTTGACCGGTTGCCACCCCTATGCGGGAGGTTCCAAAATCGAATGCTACAACTTGATTGATCTGATTACTCATGCCTGTGTCAGAGCCTTATATCCCAAATGGACATGATGCCTGACATATAATGTATCAGGCGTGTCCGGGCAGGGCGGTTAGTAGATCAAGGTTAATGCCCAATATTGATGCGGCTGCCTGTAAGCGATCACCAGCCGGAGTGCTGAAGAGTATATCTGAATTTGCTGGGCAGCTTAACCAAACATTGTCGCTCATCTCTTGCTCAAGCTGACCAGGACTCCAGCCTGCGCAACCGAGTGCAACTAAATAATTGTGTTTAAAACGTCCCTCTGCTGCAGCTTCTATAGCGTCAATTGAGGTGGTGAGATAAATGTCATCCGCTACGCAGTGGCTATTACTCCATTCAAATGGATCGGCTGCTTTGTGAAGAACATAGCCTCGATCACTTCTGACAGGACCTCCGCTGAAAATAGCTTGCTGTTGATTCGCGATAGAAGAGCAGGGAAGGTTGAGGTGGTCACACAATTCAACCAGGGTGATGCCTACAGGGCGGTTAATCACAATACCCATAGCACCATAATCACTATGGTCACAAATATAGGTAACGGTTTGAGTAAAACTCTGGTCGTTCAGATGAGGCATGGATATAAGAAAATGGTTTCGTAACGAACAGCTCGATGAGGTCATAATTACAGGCCCATTTTTATCTACGTTATTTAAGGATTAGTCCAAATAGGCACGTTTCTCAAATTTCCAAGTACGAATAATCTCTAGGATATCTGTACTTTTTCTCATCTCTACAGGGAAGGGCTGGAAGGGAGCTGCCAGTCTAACAATCTGTATAGCGGCATCATCAAGGATCGGTTTACCAGATGATTCAAGGATCTCAATAGTTTTTACTGAGCCGTCAGGCTTGATAGCGACAAGTAGACGTAAGCGGCCATACATTTTGTTTCTTCGAGCTTCTTCAGGGTAATTAAGATTACCTATATTCTCAATTTTTTTGCGCCAGTTATGCAGGTAGAGAGCGTCTTCACGTTTTTTAGTGGATGCTGAAGTAAGGCGTTTAATTCGAGGCTGTTTGGCTCTCATTTCTCGATGAGCATCAATCTCTGCTTGTAAGCTAGCCATCTCTAAACTTCTCGCAAGAAGGGAGGTGCCGGGAGAGCCTCCGGACGGCACTTTCTGTTGTTGCTTAGCGGTCTTTGTAACAGTTTGCTTCGAACTTTGTGTGGCCGTGATGACTTTTTGTTTCGCTTTTTGTTTGGAGTTATTGTCTGCTTTTGTATTTGCTTGGACGGCTACGGTGCTTGGTTCTGGTTTAGGGGGATTTGGTTCAACCGCTTGTGCAACGGCTGTGGCTTGTTTCGGCTTGTTATCTCTAAATTCAGCTTTTTGAGGTGTAGATGGCAGTAGTTTTTCTTTACTTATGCCGCTGCCTTCTTGATTCGCTTGTGCAATAAAGTCGGCTTGCTTAGGAGTTGTTTCTTGTTGGTATTGAGCTAAGGTGATCTCAATTGTTTTTTGTGGTGGACGCTCGTTATTGAATGTAAACGTGATCCCCAAAATCGCAACCGCATGTAGTGCGGTCGCGAAAAATAACGTAAAACCGAAACGTTCAACCGCGGTCACTGTTTGTGTTACAGCGGTGCTCACTTCGTTAGGTCCTTTGCTCGTAGCATCTCTTTATTGCTTTGCCAGTTTTTGTTCTATTGCATTCATTAGCTGCATTCCGATATCCAGATCGTATTGATTATTCAATTCGCGAATGCAGGTTGGACTAGTCACATTAATTTCTGTTAGGTAGTCGCCAATGACATCTAAGCCGACAAATAATAACCCTTTTTCTTTTAAGGTAGGAGCAATCTGTTCACAGATCCAATAATCTCGTTCAGTCAGTTCGCGTCCTTCTCCTCGGCCGCCTGCGGCCAAATTGCCTCGAGTTTCCCCTTTCGCCGGGATTCGAGCTAGGCCATAAGGCACTGGTTCACCATCCACTAATAAGATGCGTTTATCGCCATCTACGATTTCAGGAATAAACTTTTGAGCCATGATGGTTTGTTGGCCGTGATTTGTAAGTGTCTCAATAATCACGCCTAGATTCAGGCCATCTTCTTTGATACGGAATATTTGTGAACCGCCCATACCATCGAGTGGTTTGAAGATGACGTCACCATGTTCTTTGTGGAATTCGCGGAGCATAGATTCATGCTTGCTAACCAATACCGGGGGGCAGCATTGTGGAAAATGAGTCGCGAACAGCTTCTCATTAAAATCGCGAAGGCTTTGGGGCTTGTTAACAATTAAAGAGCCTTCTTTTTCAGCTTGCTCTAATAGATAGGTTGTGTAGATAAATTCGTTATCGAATGGTGGATCTTTACGCATCAAAATCACGTTAAGATCGGACAGGTCATGGGTCTCGTATTCGCCGCGTTCAAACCATTTTTGCTCGTTCATCATTATTTTAATAGGAGCCATCTTAGCTTGAGCTTTACCGTCTAGTGAGAATAGATGCTGCTGCTCCATATACCAAAGCTCCCAGCCTTTCTGCTGGGCCGCCCATAGCATGGCGAGTGAACTGTCTTTTTTGAATGTGATGTTATCGATAGGGTCCATCACAATGCCGAGCTTAATTGTCATTTTTTGATCCTTAATCTTTACCATTTAAGCGCACAGGACATAATTTGCGCTTAAGCTAGGTCGCCCCATAGATAATTGAGTAATGTTAATGCGGCTACGGGAGCTGTTTCTGTGCGCATAACGCGTGGTCCAAGTGTCAGGGGTTTGAACCCATATCGAGTAGCAAGTTCAACTTCTTCGCCGGTAAGGCCGCCTTCTGGGCCAATCAGTAATGCAACAGAGCCTGGAGCAGACATCTTTTGCAAGGGCTGTTCACTGTGATGATGTAGCACAAGTTTAAGCTCAGCATCTTGGGAGGCGAGCCATTTTTCTAAATCGGTTGGATATGCTATTTCAGGGGGTATAGTCCGACCTGATTGTTCACAAGCACTAATAGCAATTTGATGCCAATGCTTCACACGTTTTTCTTGGCGATCTTTGGGTAGCTTTACTTCACAGCGTTCAGAAAAAAGAGGGGTGATCGATTTTACGCCCATTTCGGTACTTTTCTGTACGGCATAATCCATTCGCTCTCCGCGCGAAAGGGTTTGGCCTATGCTTATTGGCAAAGGGCTTTCGGTAGAAGAGGGTGTACTTTCAATAATTCGCGCGGTAACGCTACGCTTTTCAATGCTGATGAGTTTGGCTTGATGTTCAGAGCCGTCGCCGTTGAAAAGAATGATCTGATCATCAGGTCGCATTCGAAGGGAGCGACTGACATGTTGGACAACAGAATCGCTTAAAGATATATCCGCACCGGTTTGTAGGGGCTGAGATTCGAAAAAACGGGGTATTCTCATAATAAAATTTAGTCGCCTTCAATGATTAGGTCTTCATCGATCAGTGCCTCATAGTCTGCCACGGCGAGAGGGCGGCTTAATAAATAGCCTTGGACTACATCGCATTGCTCTTCACGGAGAATAGATAGTTGACGTTCAGTTTCTACACCTTCTGCTACAACGTGAAGCTGTAAGCCTTGGGCCATGAGAATGATTGCCTGCACTATTTTTAGATCCTGAGGATTAGTATCGATGTCATCGATAAAAGATTTATCAATTTTAATATGATCGACTGGAAGGTTTTTGATACGGCTAAGCGAAGAGTAGCCCGTACCGAAATCATCTATAGAAATGCTGACACCGAGATCACGTACGCGTTTTAATTTCTCCTGAATACGGCCTAGATCTTCGATCAATACACCCTCGGTAAGTTCAAGCTCTATATGTTCAAGAGATACATTGTATTGAGAAAAAATGCTTTGTAGCTTTTGCTCGAAATCGTTTCTTAGAAAACTGATGCCAGATAGGTTGATAGCAACGCGAGGAAAGGCAATGTCTTTGTCTAACCAATTACGGCATTGCTTGGCTACGGCATTTAGCACCCAGTGATCAAGGCGTGAAATCAAGCCGCTTTGCTCTGCCAGAGGAACAAAAACTGCTGGTGAAATAGGGCCTAGTTTGGGGTGTGTCCAGCGTAATAAGGTTTCAGCTGACAGCGGCGCATTACTTTCTAGATCGAACAACGGCTGGAATACCAAATAAAATTGGTCTTTGTCCATTGCTGTTGATAGATCTTGCCACAGTGCGATTTTTTGTTCCGTTGTTTGTCCTTTAATCTGGCTGAAGTAGAGCCAGCCTTGCTCTCGTTTGCGGGCAGTTTTAGCGGCGATTTCTGAACGGCCTATCAATTCAAACTGTTGATCTCCATCTTCTGGGTAAGAGGCTATGCCTATACGCGCCCCAATTTGAATCTGTAGATTATCCAATTGGATAGGTTGTTCAATGGTATTGAGAATAGAATCGGCTATATCTGCAAGGTTGATGTGTGAAGGTTTGTTTATGAGCATTAGTCCAAAGCAACCCTCGCCGATTCGCGCTAATCGATGGTTGATAGAGAGTATTTGCCTTAAGCGATTAGCTGTCTCAATCAGGATTTGGTCACGCTGCTCGTCGCCTAGTTCTATGGTTAAGTTTCTTAGGAGATCCAAGCGGATAAACAGAAATGAAACCTGTTCTTGGCTTTCGAAATTGCGAATTATCTCTCGTTCAAGCGCTTCGCCAATCGCTCGTCGATTATATAGGCGAGTGACAGGGTCAAAATTCTCGAGGAACTGAACATGTTCCTGCATATAACGTAAACGCTTATTTTCAATCAAATGATCACGAAACTCTTCTAGAGATTGCGCCATTTGGCCTATTTCATCTTTATGATGAGTAAAGCGTATCTCTTGATCTATATCTCCTGCAGATAGGCGTTTCATCTGACCAGACAGAATAATGATGGGTTGAACAATATTGCGTGATATCAGTACCGCAGTCGCAAATGCAGCAAGTAAAACGGCTAAGGTTATCGTGATGTAACTTAGCGCGCGATTAATGTAGACGGGAATTAGATCATCGAGGTACACCCCAGTACCAATAATAAGATCACTGTCAGGTATTAGCTGCGCGTAAGTAAGCTTTTCGAGGGAGGGGCCTCCGTCAGGTTTCGGTAGGTAGAGTTTCCAGAATTGAGATTTTTCGGGATTCTCCAAAATTTTCTTAAAGCTGGCTGCAATGGCTTCGCCATTTTTTATGTTGGGTACTTCATTGATTAATAGTCCTTCAAGCTCAGGGCGCTTGGGATGAAGATAAACTCGCACTTCGTCGGTCATTAAAAAGATATAGCTGCCATCTGAATAGTTTGTGCCATAGATGAGCGAGCGAAGTCGTTTTAAATATTCATTTTCAGAAATCTGTTGGGATTTTTTTAACGCGCGCAGATGAAGAACCTGACTGGCAGATGCTTGAACAACACTGCGAATTTGATCCTTCTTTCCGGCCAAGGTGTCTTGGTATGAAAAGTAAAAGGCAAGACTGGAAGTCATCAATATACCCAATGCGAGTATGATGACGAGTCCGATCAGTTTTTGCCGGATGCTATAATTACTAAGTTGCATTAGTTCCAAGAAAGATCGCGAAGTAAGTTTCTCATTATTGTCATATAACTTACTGTAGGCAATAAAAAAGCGCCATAAGGCGCTTTTTTTGGATAAAAATCACTAAATTAAGATAGGCCTGCAGCTTCGCGTAATGCGTCTGCTTTATCAGTGCGCTCCCATGTGAATGCAGTAAAGGTTTCACCTTTGTACTCCATTTCGAACGGGTTACGTCCAAAGTGGCCGTATGCAGCAGTTGGTTGATACATTGGGTGAAGTAGATCAAGCATCGTGGTGATCGCGTAAGGGCGTAGGTCAAAGTGCTCACGCACCAACTGGATGATCTTATCGTCAGAGATCTTGCCAGTACCGAATGTATTAATAGATACAGACGTTGGTTCTGCTACACCAATTGCGTAAGAAACCTGAATTTCACAACGGTCAGCTAGGCCAGCAGCAACAATGTTCTTCGCGACATAACGGCCAGCGTAAGCAGCAGAGCGGTCTACCTTTGATGGGTCTTTTCCAGAGAATGCGCCGCCACCATGACGAGCCATGCCGCCATAAGTATCGACAATGATTTTACGGCCTGTTAGGCCGCAGTCACCTACAGGGCCGCCAATTACGAAATTGCCTGTTGGGTTGATGTGGAATTGAGTCTCTTTGGTGATCCATTCAGCAGGGATAACGTGCTTAACGATAAGCTCCATTACTGCTTCACGAAGATCTGCTTGAGATACTTCAGGGTTATGCTGAGTCGATAGCACAAGTGCGTCAACGCCTACCGGCTTTCCGTTCTCATAGCGGAATGTAAGTTGGGATTTCGCATCTGGACGCAACCATGGCAATAGGCCTGATTTTCGCACTTCAGCTTGACGCTCAACTAAACGGTGAGAATAAGTAATTGGTGCAGGCATTAAAACATCAGTTTCGTTTGATGCATAACCAAACATTAGGCCTTGGTCACCAGCGCCTTGGTCTTCAGGTTTGGCACGGTCTACACCTTGGTTGATGTCAGGAGATTGCTTGCCGATGATGTTGATGACACCACAAGTGTCGCCATCGTAACCCACGTCTGAAGACGTATAGCCAATATCATTAATAACTTTACGAACTAAATCTTCCAAATCTACCCAAGCAGACGTCGTGATTTCGCCAGAAACGACGGCTACACCAGTTTTTACCAGTGTTTCGCAGGCAACGCGAGCATGCTTATCTTCAGCAATGATAGCATCCAGTACAGCATCGGAGATCTGGTCAGCAATTTTGTCCGGGTGACCTTCGGAAACGGATTCTGATGTAAATAAGCTATATTCGCTCATTGTGAAAATTACCTTTACAAAATAGGGCTTCGATGGAATTCATTTGATGCTAAAAAGACACAAAGTGTAGAAAAAAGTTTAGCAGTTGGAAGACCATGTTGATTTTTAAAGTGCGTATTCTACTCGCGACTTTAGTGAAATGCATATTTTTACAGTGCGTTCAGCATGAGAAATTTAAATTTTTGGATGAAAAACGCTCATTTTCACCCTGAAAGTGCAATTCTTATTTGAAGCTTTCCTCTATCTGCGAGAAAATTGCGCCCAATTTTTTCCTGAACCTTCTATTTTGGGCAAAACGCCCAGGAGCTGAGTTAATGTCTTCTCGTAGAGAACTTGCCAACGCGATACGCGCGCTGAGCATGGATGCCGTACAGAAAGCTAAATCTGGTCACCCGGGTGCCCCAATGGGTATGGCGGATATCGCTGAAGTGCTGTGGAATGATTTCATGCAGCACAACCCAACTAACCCGCAGTGGTTTGATCGCGACCGTTTCGTACTGTCCAATGGTCATGGCTCTATGCTGATTTACAGCCTGCTGCACCTGACTGGCTACGATGTATCTATCGAAGACCTGAAAAACTTCCGTCAGCTTCACTCCAAAACAGCAGGTCACCCCGAATACGGTTACTGCCCAGGTGTTGAAACGACAACAGGCCCTCTGGGGCAAGGTATCACTAACGCAGTAGGTTTTGCGGTAGCAGAGAAAACCCTGGCGGCTCAGTTCAACCGCGAAGGCCATGAGATCGTTGATCACAACACTTATGTGTTCATGGGCGATGGCTGTCTGATGGAAGGTATCTCTCATGAAGCTTGCTCTCTGGCAGGTACGCTGGGTCTGGGCAAACTGATCGCGTTCTGGGATGACAATGGCATCTCCATCGACGGTGAAGTTGAAGGCTGGTACACCGATGATAACGTTAAGCGTTTTGAGTCTTACGGTTGGCAGGTGATCCCAGGTGTTGATGGTCACGATGCTGATCAGATTCGCGCGGCGATCGAGCAGGCGAGAGAAAACACAGAACAGCCAACGCTGATCTGCTGTAAAACAATTATCGGTTTTGGTTCTCCTAATAAAGAAGGTAAGGAAGACTGCCACGGTGCGCCACTGGGTGATGATGAAATCGCTCTGACACGTGAGCGTTTGGGCTGGGCACATCCTGCTTTTGAAGTGCCTGCTGAAATCGCTGAAGACTGGAATGCGCAGGAAGCGGGTGTTCACGCTGAAAATGAGTGGAACGAACGTTTTGCTGCGTACCGTGCTGATTTCCCTGAACAAGCAGATGAATTACTACGTCGTATTTCTGGTGAACTACCAGCAGATTTTGCAGAAAAAGCTGATGCTTACATCGCAGAAATTGCTGAGAAAGGTGAAACAATCGCTTCTCGTAAGGCATCTCAGAATGCGCTGAATGCATACGGTCCTCTTTTACCTGAGCTACTAGGTGGCTCTGCCGATCTAGCCGGTTCTAACTTGACTCTATGGTCTGGCTGTAAAGGTGTAGAGAAAAACGATGCCTCTGGTAACTACCTGTTCTACGGTGTACGTGAATTTGGTATGTCTGCGATCATGAATGGTATCGCTTTGCACGGTGGTTTCATCCCTTACGGTGCAACCTTCCTTGTATTTATGGAATACGCGCGTAATGCAGTACGTATGGCTGCACTGATGAAGCAACGTGCTATTCACGTTTACACGCATGATTCTATTGGTCTGGGTGAAGACGGTCCGACTCACCAGCCTGTTGAGCAAGTAGCTAACCTACGTCACACGCCAAACATGAGCACATGGCGTCCGTGTGATGCAGTTGAATCTGCAGTAGCTTGGAAAACTGCGCTTGAGCGTGCAGATGGCCCAACGGCAATGATCTTTTCTCGTCAGGGCTTACCGCATCAATCTCGTTCTGAAGAGCAGATCGCAAACATTGCGAAAGGTGGTTACATCTTGCGTGATACAGATGGTCAGCCAGATGCGATCCTGATTGCTACAGGTTCTGAAGTAGGCCTAGCAATGGATGCCGCTGAAGTGCTTGCTGCTGAAGGCGTGAAAGCACGTGTTGTCTCAATGCCTGAAACAGGTTTGTTTGATCAGCAGTCTGCGGAATACCGTGAATCGGTGCTGCCAGCGGCTGTTACTGCACGTGTTGCGGTTGAAGCGCTGCAGGCTGACTTCTGGTACAAGTACGTTGGTTTGAATGGTGCCATCGTAGGTATGCGTACCTTTGGTGAATCTGCGCCTGCAGGTGAGCTGTTCAAACACTTCGGTTTCACTACTGAAAACGTAGTTGAAACGGTTAAATCTGTTCTTTAATCGAACACGTAAAAAGACCCGGGGTTCCGGGTCTTTTTATTTTTAGGGTAGGGTTCTAGATTGAGTTATCGCGTAGCAATAAATGGCTATGGTCGAATCGGCCAGTGCGTCCTGCGTGCGATTTATGAAAGTGGATTGCAAGATCTGTTTAGGGTTGTTGCTATCAATGAGCTCTCCGATCTTGAAACGGTAACCTATCTGACCCGCTACGATACGACTCATGGTCGCTTTCCTGTATCTGTTGAACATAATGGCAAACAGCTTCTGGTCAATGGCGACACCATTCAGGTTCTGAATGAATCTGATGCTGAGGATCTGCCTTGGGCTGATTTGGGTATTGATCTTCTTTTTGAATGCTCTGGCTCGTTTAAAGCTCGTTCTCTAGCTCAGTTGCATCTGCATAGCGGTGCGCAACGCTTGTTGTTTTCTCAACCGGCGACTGATGAAGTGGATGCAACCATCGTATTTGGCCTTAATGAACAGTTATTACGTTCAAGCCATACAGTTGTTTCGGCGGCTTCTTGTACTACAAACTGTATTATCCCAGTACTAGATCTACTAGATAAACAGCTTGGGATTGAAAACGGTGTTACGACCACGATTCATTCCGCGATGAATGATCAGCCGGTTATCGATAGTTACCATCAAACTGATTTGCGCCTAACTCGAAGTGCTATGCATTCGATCGTACCGGTAGATACAGGTCTAGATAAGGGTATTGACCGTCTTTTACCGCATCTCGCGGGTAAATTTCAGTGCCTGCATGTTCGAGTTCCCACGATTAATGTGTCAATGATGGATCTCTCAATTAATGTGTTGCAGTCGACCAGTGTCGAAGAGGTGAATCAAATCCTGAAGAACGCCTCTATGAAAGGACCGTTACAGGGACTATTAGGTTATACCGAAGAGCCTCATGCTTCGGTAGACTTCAACCGCGATTCCCGTTCCGCGGTGGTAGATGGTACCCAGACCAAAGTGTCTGAGGGGCGTCTAATCAAGCTTGTATGTTGGTTTGATAATGAATGGGGTTTTGCTAACCGTATGTTAGATGTAGCACAGCACTGGTTAGCTTTAGGCAGCGAAGAAGAATTAGCTGCTAAAGAAACGAATTCCTGATTTAAATATTTAAAAACTTAAGTAGGGCACGTCAATGAGCGTACTGAAAATGAGCGAACTGGATCTGAGCGGCAAGCGCGTTCTGATCCGCGAAGACCTAAATGTACCAGTGAAAAATGGTGAAGTAACTTCTGATGCGCGTATCCGTGCATCATTGCCGACTATTGAGCTGGCACTTAAAGCAGGTGCTAAGGTGATGGTAATGTCTCACCTAGGTCGACCAACGGAAGGTGAATATAACGAAGAGTTCTCTCTACAGCCTGTAGCTAACCATATTGGCAGCTTGTTGGGCCGCGAAGTTCCACTAATTAAAGATTGGTTGGACGGGGGCTTTGAAGTTGCTGAAGGCGATCTTGTGTTGCTGGAAAACGTTCGCTTCAACGTAGGCGAAAAGAAAGACAATGAAGAGCTATCTCAGAAGATGGCTGCATTGTGTGATGTTTATGTTATGGATGCATTCGGTACGGCTCATCGTGCTCAAGCGTCGACCCATGGCGTGGCAAAATTTGCTGAAGTAGCTTGCGCAGGTCCTCTGCTGGCGGGTGAACTGGATGCATTAGGTAAGGCGCTAGATAAGCCTGCTCGTCCGCTTGCAGCGATCGTTGGCGGATCTAAAGTATCGACGAAACTTGAAGTGTTAACAGCGCTATCCGACCAAGTTGATCAGTTGATCGTTGGTGGTGGTATCGCGAATACTTTCCTTGCCGCAGCTGGTAAGCCAGTGGGTAAATCCTTGTGCGAACACGATCTGATTCCAGTAGCTCAAGACCTGATGGAGAAAGTAAACATCCCGATGCCTGTGGATGTTGTTGTAGCGAAAGAGTTTGCTGAAACGGCTGAAGCGACGGTTAAATCTGTTGATGATGTAGCTGAAGATGACATGATTCTGGATATTGGCCCTCAATCTGCACAGAATCTAGCTGAGCTGCTAAAAGATGCAGGAACAATCATCTGGAATGGTCCAGTTGGTGTATTTGAATTTGACCAGTTTGGTGAAGGTACTAAGACGTTGTCTCTAGCTATCGCTGAAAACCAAGGTTTCTCCATTGCGGGCGGTGGTGACACTTTAGCAGCTGTGGATAAATACGATATTGCGGATAAGGTATCTTATATCTCTACTGGTGGTGGTGCGTTCCTTGAGTTTGTTGAAGGTAAGAAGCTACCTGCAGTAGCTGCTCTGGAAGCTAAAAACGCTTAAGCACTAATTTTAATAATGGATGGGTGGTAAACTCTACCCACCCCCGTCTTTCGACGAAGTTAACAGATATTTAAAGGTGACAAAATGGCTCTGATCTCCATGCGTCAGCTGCTGGACCATGCTGCTGAAAACGACTATGGCATTCCAGCATTCAACGTGAACAACCTGGAACAGATGCGCGCTATTATGGAAGCGGCAGATAAAACTAACTCTCCAGTAATTGTTCAGGCGTCTGCCGGTGCGCGTAAATACGCAGGCTCCAACTTCCTGCGTCACATGATTGAAGCGGCAATCGCTGAATTTCCGCATATCCCGGTATGTATGCACCAAGACCACGGTACGTCTCCCGCTGTTTGTCAGCGTACTATCGCGATGGGTTTCTCCTCTGTAATGATGGACGGTTCACTGATGTCTGATGGTAAAACGCCATCAAGCTATGAATATAACGTTGATGTTACTCGCCGTACGGTTGAGATGGCACATGCGTGTGGTGTTTCTGTAGAGGGTGAGCTGGGCTGCTTAGGTTCTCTGGAAACAGGTCAGGCGGGTGAAGAAGACGGTATCGGTGCTGAAGGTACATTGTCTCATGACCAGATGCTGACTGATCCGGATGAAGCGGCGGACTTCGTTAAGAAGACTGGTGTAGACGCGTTGGCAATTGCTTGTGGTACATCTCATGGTGCATACAAGTTTACTCGCCCACCTACAGGTGACATTCTAGCGATCGATCGCATTAAAGCGATCAATGAACGCATTCCGGGTACTCACTTAGTAATGCACGGTTCCTCTTCTGTACCTCAGGAGTGGTTGGCTGTAATTAATGAGTTTGGTGGTGAAATTCCAGAAACTTATGGTGTGCCAGTTGAGCAGATCGTTGAAGGTATCAAGTACGGTGTGCGCAAAGTAAACATCGACACTGACCTTCGTCTAGCATCTACTGGTGCGATCCGCCGTTTCTTGGCTGAAAATCCAGCTGAGTTTGATCCACGTAAATACCTGAAGAAATCTATGGAAGCGATGACAGATATCTGTGTTAACCGCTACGAAGCTTTCGGTACTGCAGGTAATGCGTCTAAGATCACTGCTATCTCTCTGGAAAAAATGGCAGAGAAATACGAAAGTGGTGAACTAGATCCAAAAATCGCTTAAATATATTTCTGTTTAAGATAAAAAAAACCGCCCTTGGGCGGTTTTTTTTATAGCTGTAGAAAAGCCTTAGAATAGCTCTTCCGCAGTATTGGTGGATGCTGAATTGCTAGGTGCAGCATAGCCTGTTGGAATGTTTTTCTTACGGAAGTATTCGTAGATGGCATCCGTCTGCCCAGGGTAAGCCAATTGTCCACTGCGAGGATCAATTTTGACGCTAACAATACCTTGAGGGGTTTTTGGTGCGTTTTCAGGTTTGTCCTCAAGTGCATCTCGCATGAAATCGATCCAGATCGGTAAGGCAGCGGTGCCGCCAAATTCGCGTCGGCCTAAAGTTTTAGGTTGATCAAAACCTACCCAAGCAGTAGCAACGAAGTCTTGGTTAAAACCTGAGAACCACGCATCTTTTTGATCATTGGTTGTGCCAGTTTTGCCTGCAATATCTTTACGTTTAAGTATTAGGGCTTTGCGCGCAGTGCCTCGGCGAATTGTATCCTGCATGATGTTGTAGGTCAGGAAGGATACTTGCTCATTGTAAATTCGCGGGGCAAATTTTTGTTCTGGGTTTTGCTCGCACTCGGTTTTGCATGCTAAAGCAGGCTGGGCAGTGAACAGGTTTTCACCAAACTGGGTTTCAATGCGTTGAATGAAATAAGGTTCTACTTTAAACCCTCCATTGGCAAAAGCGGCATAACCCGTCGCTAGTTGAAGCGGAGTTACGTCTGCTGTGCCCAGAGATAACGATAAGTTATTGGGGAGCTTTGTGCGGTCGAAACCTGCTAAATCTAGGTAGGTTTGTGCCGCGTCTATGCCGATTGCTCGCAGAAGCCTAATCGAAACAAGATTTCTGGATTTATAAAGTGCTTCACGAAGGCGCGTAGGACCGTAGAATTTTTTGCTGGAATTTTCTGGGCGCCAATTGCCTTCCAATTGCTGGTCATGGATAACAATTGGAGCGTCATTAATCAAAGAGGCGGGTGAATAACCTTTGTCTAGTGCAGCTGCATAAATGAAAGGTTTGAAGTTTGAACCCGGCTGACGAACGGCTTGGGTGCTGCGATTGAATTTATTGTGAGTGAAATTAAATCCGCCTACGAGAGATACGATAGCGCCATCTTTAGGGTTCAGGGCGACAAGGGAGCCTTGTACTTTAGGTGTTTGTGTAAGATGGAGCTTTCCTTCTTTCTCTCTAATTCGAATTAAGTCCCCTATTTTTAGTATGTCGCTAGCCTTCTTCGGGGCTTTACCTGTGTAGTTGACAGATTTGTATGGTTTAGCCCAAGCCATGCCTTCCCATTCTAACGTCGCTTTTTTCCCTTCTTTTAAAAGTAGTTCTGCAGATTTATCATCGACTGATAGAACAACTGCTGGTTGAAGGGTGAAGTAGGAAATTACTTTGTTTAATTTCTTCTGTAGATCATTAGAAGAGGTGTTAGCAATATCCCACTGTTCCTCAGCTCCTAAGTAACCATGGCGCTCAGAGTAAGCCACTAAGCCGTTTGATACAGCAATGTTTGCTGACGATTGAAGTTTGCTATCCAGTGTTGTGTAGACTTTATATCCATCGGTGTACAAATTTTCACCGTACTTTTCGTATAGGTCTTTGCGAACCATCTCTGCAACATAGTATGCGCGTAGTTCAATGTCGCTTGTGTGATATTTGGCTGTGACAGGAGTTGCAATTGCTTCTTCTAACTGTTGATCATTAATAAAGCTAAGTGAGTGCATTCGTTTAAGAATCCAATTACGACGCTCAATTGCTCTGCTGGGGTTGGTGATTGGATTAAACGCAGAAGGTGCTTTCGGTAGGCCCGCTATCATTGCATGCTGAGCAAGACTTAAGTTTTCGATATTTGTGCCGTAATAGACATTAGCGGCTGCTTGTATGCCGTATGAGCGATGGCCTAGGTAAATTTTGTTTATGTAAAGTTCGAAGATTTCTTCTTTGCTTAGCTCTTGCTCGATTCTAAGTGCAAGTAGAATCTCCATGAACTTTCGTGTGAATGTTTTTTCGCGGGTCAGGAAGAAATTTTTTGCGACCTGCATGGTGATGGTTGAACCACCGCTTTGGATATGGCCGGTTGAGGCTAATTGGAAGGCTGCTCGAGAGAGGCCTTTTATGTCAATTCCAAAGTGGTCAAAGAAGCGGCTATCTTCAGCAGCAGTAAGGGCGTGAATAAACTGAGGTGGAATCTCTTCGAAGTTGATAGGTGTACGACGTTTTTCACCAAATTCGGCGATGAGTTTTTCATCTTGAGAGAAAATTCTCAAAGGTGTTTGAAACTGAACTTCTTTAAGAGAATCGGTATTGGGTAGCTTTGGGGCGAAATGGTAGTAAGTGCCTGCAAGCGCAATTGCCCCAAGAAAAAAGCAGAAAATACCTAGTTTAAACAAAAGTTTGAAAAGCGAAACCATAGCTGACATGCTAGTCTGATAATTACGGAAGTTAATTTAGGTCTATTATATAGACAGGTAGTATCGATCCTCTAGCGGTTATTAAATTTAAATTTAATTTTTAATAATGCTAAGAGTTGGCCTAGAGTACTAAATGCACATTAACGCAGGATTAAGTTAGGGAATATATTTGTGTTTGGCTTTTTGGGGAACAAGTCGGGTAGTTTAGTCGGGCTGGATATCGGCTCATCATCTGTGAAGCTGGTTGCTCTGTCCAAAAGTGGTAGTGGCTATACGCTTGAAGCGTATGCTGTTGTCTCCTTGCCTCCTACAGCGGTAATTGATGGCAATATCCAAGATGTTGGTGAAGTTGCAGAAACTATTGAAAAGGCTGTCAAAGTGGCTGGAGGGAAGATGTCTGCAGCTATAGCTGCAGTACCGGCTTCTGCTGTTATTACCAAGCGTATAGAAATGAGTAATGCATTTTCTGAATTCGAGCTTGAAGATCAAATAAAGGTCGAAGCAGATCAATTTATACCGTATCCATTGGATGAGGTGGCACTTGATTTTGAGGTGCTTGGACCTGTGCGAAATAATGATAATCTCAATACAGTTCTACTTGTTGCTTGTCGTAAAACTGATGTCGAACAGCGTGAAGATGCGATAAGTAACGCCGGTTTGCAGTGTTCGATTGTCGATGTCGATACCTATGCGGTTGAAAGGGCTTTCCCTCTAACTTCGCCTGAGCCTAGAGATGATAAAGATTTGGTCGGTGTAGTTGATATAGGTGCAGCTACTCTGACTTTAAATGTATTTAAAGGGAATGAAATTGTTTACAGTCGTGAACAGGCATTTGGTGGAAATGACTTAACCAATACAATTCATCAACAATATGGGATGAGCATTGAAGAGGTTGAGCAATCTTTAAGACTGAATGATTTGTCTTCAGAGATTCAAGAAATGGTTGTTATGCCGTTTAGAGGGACAGTGGCTCAGCAAGTATCACGTTCTCTTCAATTCTTCTATTCCTCCGGTGCTCATAATGAGCTTTCTGCATTATATCTCTCTGGTGGTACTGCTACGATAGATGGTTTGGCTGATCAGCTGACTGAAGAGTTAGGAATAAATGCAGATATGGCAAATCCATTCTCTAAAATGTCGATCAACTCACGAGTAAACCGTTCTAGGCTAGAGCGTGATGCTCCTTCTTTGATGAAGGCATGTGGATTGGCAATGCGTGGATTTGAGGGCTAATAGACATGGCTAGGATTAATTTAAGACCTTGGCGAGAAGAAAGATCTCAAGAGCGACAAAAAAGTTTTTTGATTAATTTATGTGGTTCTGCACTATTTGCAGGTGGGATTGTGTTGGGGATTGGCTATTATTTCGATGTTATGCAAGATAGACAGTTGGATCGAAATAATTACCTTAAGAGTCAAGCTGCAAAGCTGGATAAAAAATTAGAAGAAATCAAAGAACTTAAGGAAAAGAAAAAGAGATTGCTTGAGCGTTTAGATGCTATTCAAAACTTACAGGCTTCTCGTCCACTCATAGTTCGGAATTTTGATGAGCTTGTAAAAGTACTTCCTAATGGAGTGTATTATTCCAGTATTACACGGAAATCTAACAAGATTAGTATAAAAGGGCTGGCTGAGGATAAATTAGATGTGTCTAATTTGATGAGGAATATTGAAACCTCTATTTGGTTTGGTGAGCCGTCTTTAAGCAAGGTTAAGCTTTCAAAAGATGAATTGAATGATTTTGCTTTGTCTTTGCCGGTAATCGTTCCAAAAGAAAGTAAAGGGAGTAAGTGATGGATGTGTTTAAAAATGCATTTAAGGGCTTTGATCCAGGGAATATGGATTTTGCTAATGCTGGTAATTGGCCGATAGGGGTTAAAGTAGTCAGTTATCTGCTCGTCATCGCACTTATTATTGCTGGTGGAGTGCATTTTTATATACAGGATAAGCAGGATAGCCTGAAAAAAGTAGTTGCTAAGGAAGAAGGCCTAAAAAAGCAATATAAAAGTAAAGCTTTACAGGTTGCAAACTTAGATGCACTTCGTAAACAGATGAAGGATGTAGAGGGTAGGTTTAAAGAGCTATTGAAACAGTTGCCGACAGAAAAAGAAGTGCCAGGATTGCTGGATGATATTACAAATTTAGGTACTGCTGCAGGATTAAATATAGGCTCAATATCTTTAGCTACTGAAAAACGTAGAGACTTTTACAGTGAATTGCCGATTAAAATATCGGTAGCGGGGTCTTACCACCAAATAGGTCAATTCGTAAGTGGTGTGGCTGGATTGTCACGAATAGTGACAATGCATGATTATTCAATTAAACCTTCAGGATCTGGTGTGTCAATGAATATTGATGCTAAGACTTATAGATATGATGACACTCAGGTAAAACCTAATAAGAAAAAATCGAAACGTAGAAAAAGAGGGCGAAGAAAATGAGTGGGTTCAGGGTTCTTTCGCTATTCTTAGTTGGTTTTCTATTGAGTGGCTGTGTTAATTGGGTTGCTGATACGGCAGATTTGAAAAGTTTTGTATCGAAGACAAATAAATTGAAAGGTGGCAGTATCGAAGCTTTGCCAGAAGTTAAACCGTATAGTAGCTTTGTCTATGAGGGCGCCTCTATGAGAGAGCCTTTTAGGGCTATAGTACCGGTGGTGGCGACCGAAGAATTAGGTGCTTCGGAAAATCAACTCAGTGACCTGCAACCAGATAACGATAGAGAAAAGGATTATCTCGAAAATTTCTCTATCGATAAGTTGAACATGGTAGGAACCATTAACCAAAGGGATGATGGTCGCTTGTGGGCTTTGATTGAAGATACTAATTCAGAAATTCATAGAGTGACTGTTGGAGATTATATGGGGCTAAATCATGGTGAGATAGTCTCGTTGGATGAAAGACAGATTAATTTGTTGGAAATAATAAAAAATGGGCGCGGTGGTTGGATGAAGCGAACACGCAGCCTTGCCTTGAATGAGCAGGAATAAGGGATAATATTGTGAAAATTCGGGTCCCCATGAACACTGAAGCAGCAAATATTAACTATAAAAAAGTTTACCTACTATGTGTTGCTTTAATCAGTGTGTTTTTGTCGCAGTGGGCGGCAGCTGAAGTGCAGATGAAACAGGCTAATTTTGTTGCTTTGCCAGGAGGTAAAGTTGAACTTAGATTTGACTTCGATGCTGCACCTCCATCACCTCAAGCTTATATGATAAACCAGCCTGCGCGATTAGTTATGGACCTTTGGGGAGTGGAAAATGGTTTAGGGACTCGTTCTTTGGATGTGAAAACCGGTCAGGTTGATACGGTGAATTTTGCTCAAACAGATGGGCGCTTACGTATTGTTACTAGCTTGTTTGAGTCTTCTTCGTATAAAGCCTTCTCTGAGGGGAATAGTCTTTTTGTGATTATTCAATCGGGTGGGGATCAAGTGAATACTGCCCCTCCAGTTGCAGATAGTAAGAGTATGGTGTCACAAAGTTCAGTAGATAGTTCTGGTTCTACTGGCTTAATGTCAGATCGCACTAGTGTTGTAGGCATGGACTTTGAGCGAGAAGAGGGTGGCATAGGACGAGTAAGCATTACCCTATCAGATGATAAAGCTGGGGTAGATATTCAAGAAGAAGGGAATAATGTTGTAGTTAATTTGATTGGTGCTGATCTGTCTCGCGCTTTAGAACAACGAGTAGATGTGCAGGATTTTGCAACGCCAGTTATGTTTATTGATGCGATGGCTAAAGGCGGTAATACTAGTATTCTTGTCAAGCCTAGTGCTGAGCCATATGAGTACTTGGCTTATCAGACTGACAATAAGTTGGTTCTGGACTTTAAGCCTCTAAGTGCGGCTGAAAAACAAGAAAGAGATAAAGATTTATTTCCATTTAGTGGAGAAGCGATTGATTTAAATTTTCAGAATGTGGAGCTTCGCTCGGTACTGCAAATAATCGCAGAAGTAGCTGAATTGAACTTGGTGGTGAGCGATACAGTTGGTGGTAACATTACACTAAGGTTAAAAAATGTTCCTTGGGATCAGGCTTTAGATATTATTCTGAAAACTAAAGGATTGGATCAGCGTACTGTGGGTAATGTGTTATTGATTGCACCTGCAGCTGAGATCGCAAGACGAGAGCAGGAAGAGTTAGAAAGTTCTCAAAAAGTAGAGCAGTTAGCGCCATTAAGAACTGAATATATTCAGATCGAATATCGTAAAGCTTCGGAAATGCTTGATGCGATTGAAAAAGCAAAATTAATATCTGACCGTGGTTTTGTCATGGCTGATGATGAGACGAATATTATCATGGTTCGTGGTACCGAGAAGGATATTGGGGAAATTCGTAAAACCCTTAGACGATTTGATGTGGAGGTTGAACAGGTATTGGTCGAAGCCCGTTTGGTAAATGCTCGCTCCAGTGTGACTGAAGATCTTGGTGTGCGTTGGGGATTTGGATTTAACAGTATAGATAGCGATGGTGAAGGTTGGGTTATTAATAGGGATGTAACTGAACTTGATTTCAGTCAAGGGCTCTCGGAAACTACTCTTCAAGTGGATCTAGGTGCTACTGCTGCAAATGCAGGGGCCATAGCTATAGGATTCAAGCCTGGTTCAAGTGCTATTTTAGGTTTAGAACTATCAGCTTTAGAAACAGATGGTAAAGCTGAAATAATCTCACAACCTAAGGTTTTGACTACAAACGGTACTCAGGCATCTATAGAGTCAGGATCTGAAATACCTTATCAAACGGTTGAAGACGGCGAGGTGAGCATTCAATTTAAGGATGTGGTTTTGAAACTAGATGTTACTCCTCGGATTAATCCTGGTGATCGGATAGCTATGGATTTAGTAATAAAGCAGGATTCTATCGGGGCGGTGTTACCTAATGGTGAGCTAAGTATTGATAATAATGAGCTTAAAACCTCGGTGGTTGTTCCAGACGGTCAAACAATCGTCCTGGGTGGGGTATTCAAAAATGAAACTAGTGAGGCTGTTGGTAAAATACCTTTGCTAGGTGACCTTCCTATTATGGGTGCGCTTTTCCGAAATAAAGAGAATAAATCTGAAAAAACTGAGTTGTTGATTTTTATTACACCTAAATTGGTTAGAAATTCATTAACTTCTCAGTAATTGTAAGAATGGTTGTGTGAATTGAACATCTTTCTCGTTGGGCCTATGGGAGCTGGAAAAAGCACCATAGGCCGTTTGTTATCTCAAGAATTAAAGTTAGAATTTGTTGATTCTGATCGTGCAATAGAAGACCGTGCCGGTGCCGATATTCCTTGGATATTTGATGTGGAAGGCGAAACAGGTTTTCGCGATAGAGAGGAAAGCGTCATAAAGGATTTGGCGGAAGATCGCTCTATTGTCCTTTCTACAGGCGGAGGGGCTGTGTTGAGGGCTGCTAATCGAGCTGCGTTGCAATCGAATGGTACGGTAGTTTATTTGGAAACATCAGTGGATCAGCAATTAGATAGAACTTCTCGTGACAAAAATAGACCTTTGCTGCAAACAGAGAACCCTAGAGCTGTCCTAGAAACGCTTATGGCTGAGCGTCATCCCTTATATCTTGATTGTGCTGACATAATAGTCAAAACAGATAGGCGTCACCCCAAAACTGTCGCAAGTGACATCATTAAACAATTGAAGGCAAAGTCACCGCTTGATGCGGATTAGTAATTCTTTATGCAAACATTAAAAGTGGATTTGGGTGATCGCAGTTACCCTATTTTTATTGGTCAAGGTTTACTTGATCAGGGGCTAATTTCTCCATATATCAAGGGTAAGCAGGTTCTGATTGTGACGAATAACACAATCGCTCCTTTATATCTTGAACGCTTACAAAAAACACTTACAGGCCAGTTTCAAGTAGATACGGTTATTTTGCCTGATGGTGAACAGTATAAAAATATGGATCAGATCAATACGATCTTTGATGCATTATTAGAAAATCGTCATAACAGAACGACAACGCTCATCGCACTAGGTGGTGGAGTTATCGGTGATATGACAGGCTTTGCTGCTGCTTGTTATCAGCGTGGGGTGAACTTTGTTCAGGTGCCGACGACTCTGCTTTCTCAGGTCGACTCTTCTGTTGGTGGTAAAACCGGCGTGAACCACCCGAAAGGCAAGAATATGATCGGGGCCTTTCATCAGCCTCAATGTGTTGTTATTGATACTGATGTTTTAAATACACTCCCAGAAAAAGAGCTGTCTGCAGGTATGGCAGAGGTGATTAAGTATGGTTTGATCTATGATGAAGCTTTCTTATGTTATCTAGAAGATCATATTGATGGGCTGATGGGATTGCAGTCAGATCTTCTTGAACAGGCAATCTACCGATCTTGTGCTGTAAAAGCAGAGGTTGTTGCACAAGACGAGAAAGAAGCTGGTATTCGTGCGTGGCTGAATCTAGGGCATACTTTTGGTCATGCTATTGAGGCTGATCAGGGCTATGGCGAATGGCTTCATGGCGAAGCTGTTGGCGCAGGAACAATGATGGCGGCGGATCTGTCTTGTCGATTAGGTTGGATCTCATCTTCAGATGTTGATCGAATCAGGAATATACTTGAAGCGGCTAATCTTCCAGTGTTGCCGCCTGAATCTATGGGTGTTGATACTTTTAAAGATTTGATGCTTGTGGATAAAAAGGTTGTTGATGGCAGTATTCGTCTCGTATTACTTCAAGAAGTAGGTAAAGCAATTGTCACTTCAGATTTTCCTGCGGAGTTATTAGACCAGACCTTATCTGCGGGTAAAAAGTTAGGTAACTGCTGTTAGTTAATGCTTTAAGAGTTGATCCTGTCTGATGAAGTCAAATATATACTTTGAACCGCCAAGCCGTCTTCAACTGCTAGATAAATTAAAGCACTTAGTCAGGTTTTCTGACTTTTTGCTGTTAGTGTCAGGCGATAGAGGTGCAGGAAAAAGTACTTTATTGGATCAACTTCATCCAGAAAAGGGTGATACAACTCTTTGTAGCTGTTTTATAAAGCCAGAAGCTGAATTATCACAGCAGAAACTCCTTGAATCCCTTATTGGTCAATTGCCTAGTCATAATGCGACCGGAACAGGATTTGCCGATCAGTTGAAAGTGTTTCATCTTCAGCTAAAAGCGCTAAGTTCTGCAGGTCAGAAATGTCTGATTCTAATTGATGATGCTGAATATCTATCTAATGAAGCATTTGAGTTGCTGATAAATCTGCATGCAGCAGGTGCTCAGTTAATTTTGATGTCTGAACCGTCTTATGCAGAAGCTGTTTTAGCTACAGATCTTGTCAAAGCAATGGAAGGACGTGTTCATCATGTGGCTATTGAGGGTATGTCAGATGAAGAAGCAGCTGAATATCTACAGATCTGCCATCCAGCTCTTACTACTCTAGCTGAAAAGAAAAAATCAGATTTAATCGCCCTCTCTGGTGGTATGCCTGGGCGAATAGAAACGCTTCTTGCTGGTGGTAAAATAACTGTTCCGCCTAAAAAGAAAACGGCATTTCCTCTACCACCAATTCATATGATGGGTATTGGAATTGTTTTGATCGGGATTCTTGGTGTTTCTTTATGGAAGTTTATGCCAGAAGAGCCAGCTATTGAGCAGCAAGTGGCTGTGGAAGAGCGAGTATCTGTTCCTTTAGTGGTGCCAGCAAGCTCTGATAAAGCTCAGTCACTCGAAGTTGATAGCTTGCAGATGGGAAAGGCTGTTCAGCCTGAAAAGGTTCTTGAAGAAATAACCCCAGCGCACGAAGAGCTTTCTGCGCGATTGAAAGAGCAGGAAGATAAACTTAAAACTGTAGTTCAACCGAAAATAGCTGAAGATGTAATACCAAGTATTGCAAAAGCGCCGTCTAAACAAACTGAAGAAATTAATCATTCTCCCCAAGGCGGGATTACGGTGAAACCTAAGGCTCTTGCTAATGGTAAGCCGGAAAT
Organism: Neptuniibacter sp. QD72_48; assembly: GCF_047778065.1. Classification (GTDB taxonomy): domain Bacteria; phylum Pseudomonadota; class Gammaproteobacteria; order Pseudomonadales; family Balneatricaceae; genus Neptuniibacter. Next base: position 362,693 of record NZ_CP180547.1, read on the forward strand.
TAAGAAAGTCGACACAGCTCAGTTAGAAAAAGACCTTAGAGATGTTGTGCAGACGAGTAGTGAAACTCAGCCATCGGTTACGCCTCTGAGCCTAAAAGTTGAATCTAAAGAGACAAAGCCTAAGCTGTTATCAGTCGGACTAAGTCAAAGTGAACAAGCATTGATGGATTGGCCTGATAAAGGTTATACCCTGCAGATGTTAGGTGCTAGGTCAGAAGAAAGTGCCCTTGGTTTTATCAAATCACAGCAAAAACCGAGTGATTTTTACCACTTCTCTACAATATATAAAGGGCAGCCGTGGCACGTAGTTGTACATGGCAAGTTTGCTAATAGAGATATTGCGAATGCAGCCATTAGAAAATTGCCAAAAGAGCTACAAAACGTAAAACCTTGGGCAAGAAGTATTCAGGGTGTAAAAATAGATATTAAAAGTAAAAAATAGTTTTAAAACAAATAGATAGCGTGTCGTATTGATGGGCTATTACCTTCCATATATCCTCGGGCAACTGTTTGAAATTTGTCCCAAACCCACTTCGCGTGTAGAATAGCTGTCCCTTTTTGCTGAGTGGCGCATATATTGCAGCAGAAAGAATTATTAAGATATTGATTTTTAAGTATTTTTAAGTGGGAATGGCTTATGAGCAAAGGTCTTTATCGCCCCGGTGAATTCAAAGATAACTGCGGCTTTGGCCTTATGGCACACATGCAAGGCCAGGCGAGTCACGATCTGCTAGAAAAAGCGATCGAAGCACTAGCGTGCATGACACACCGTGGTGGCATTGCGGCAGATGGTAAAACAGGTGACGGTTGTGGCCTGTTGATGCAAAAACCTGATGGTTTTTTGCGTACCGTTGCGCAGGAAGAATTTAACACCGATCTAGGCGAATTTTATGCGGTTGGTATGGTATTTTTGCCACGTGATGCAGCGAAAGCAGAAGCAGCACGTAGCGCAGTAAATACTGCAATTACTGATCAAGGTCTTGAAGTTGCTGGATGGCGTGTAGTTCCAACCGATGAATCTTGTCTAGGGCCTATCGCAAAAGATACCCTGCCACTCATCGAACAGGTCTTTATTACAGCGGCAAGCAAATCTGAACGTGAACTAGCAATTAGTTTGTTTACAGCACGCCGTAAAGCTGAAATTGCAATGTCAGCTGATGAAGATTTCTATATTTGTAGTTTTTCAGACAAAGTTATTTCCTATAAGGGTTTAACTATGCCTGTTGATCTACCTGTTTTCTTCAAAGATTTGGCAGATCCTCGTCTTGAAACAGCTGTATGTACTTACCATCAGCGTTTCTCTACAAACACTGCACCACGCTGGCCTTTAGCTCAGCCTTTCCGCTTCTTGGCGCATAACGGTGAAATTAATACCGTTGAAGGTAACCGTAATTGGGCTAAAGCACGTGCAAGCAAATTTGCTACAGATCTGCTACCTAACCTAGATGAGCTGCAGCCTATTGTTAATACAACAGGTTCTGACTCCTCAAGTATGGATAACATGCTTGAGTTCCTATTGGTTGGTGGCATGGATATCTACCGTGCAGTGCGTATGATCGTACCGCCAGCATGGCAGAATGTTGAAACTATGGATGCTGATCTACGTGCATTCTATGATTTCAACTCTATGCACATGGAGCCATGGGATGGTCCTGCGGGCATGGTAATGACCGATGGTCGCTTTGCTGTATGTATGCTTGATCGTAACGGTCTACGCCCATCTCGTTGGGTAATGACTAAACAAGGTTATATCTGTACTGCATCTGAAATCGGCGTATTTAGCTATCAGCCAGAAGATATTGTTGCTCAGGGCCGTGTAGGGCCGGGTCAGATCTTGGCTATCGATACGCAGACAGGTGATGTTCTGCATACACAAGATGTAGATAACCGCCTGAAAGCTGCACAGCCTTATAAAAAATGGCTTAAAGAGAATGCTCTACGTTTAGAGCAGACAATGGACTTGGAAGAAGAGTCTAAATCTTTCCCTGCTATGTCAGCGGACGAGATTAAAACTCACATGAAGATGTTCCAGGTTACTTTTGAAGAGCGTGACCAGATCCTACGTCCACTAGGTGAGAGTGGTATGGAAGCGATCGGTTCTATGGGTGATGACAAGCCAATGGCTGTCCTATCAGACCGTGTGCGTTCTTTATATGACTATTTCCGTCAGCAATTCGCTCAGGTTACTAACCCACCTATCGATCCTCTACGTGAAGCGATCGTTATGTCGTTAGAAACGTGTATCGGTTCTGAACAGAATGTTTTCGAAGAAACACCAGAACACGCTCGTCGAGTAATTCTGACTACGCCTGTATTGTCTGCAAGCAAGTTTAACCGCCTGCGTGATAACCAAGAGCCAGGCTTTGAAGTTGCACAAATTGATCTGAACTATAACCCTGAAGAGATCTCTCTTGAGGGCGCGATCAAGTCTATTGCTGATCAAGCTGAACAATCAGCTCGAGATGGTAAAGTCATTCTAGTACTAAGCGATGCTAATATCGCTCGTGGTTGCCTTCCAGTCCACGCTGCTTTAGCTACAGGTGCAGTGCACCACCGCTTAGTTGATAAAGGCTTGCGTTGTGATGCCAACATCGTTGTAGAAAGTGGTACGGTTCGTGACCCTCATCACTTTGCGGTACTATTTGGTTTTGGTGCGACTGCTGTTTACCCATACCTTGCTTACCGTGTTCTTAACGATCTATGCGCTGCTGGCGAAATTCAAATTGAGCCGCTTCAGTCTCACGAGAACTACCGTAAAGGCATCAACAAAGGCTTAATGAAGATCCTATCTAAGATGGGTATCTCTACTATTGCTTCTTACCGTGGTGCACAGTTGTTTGAGGCGATCGGTCTAAGCTCTGAAATCGTTGACCTATGTTTCAAAGGTGTTACTAGCCGTATTGAAGGTGCTCGTTTCGAGGACTTCCAATTTGAGCAGGGCCTACTAGCGAAAGAAGCTTGGACTGCGCGTAAGCCAATTCAAGCAGGTGGTTTGCTGAAGTATAAGCATGGTGGTGAATACCACGCTTATAACCCAGACGTAGTTAAGACTATCCACGAAGCAGTAGAAACAGGTAATCCTGAAGCTTACCAACGCTATGCTGAGTTGGTTAACAACCGCGGTTACGCAACTCTGCGTGACATGCTGGGCTTACGTAAAGATGTTAAAGCTATCTCAATTGATGAGGTAGAGCCGGCTGACAATATTTTCCCACGTTTCGACTCTGCTGCAATGTCCCTAGGTGCATTGTCTCCAGAAGCTCACGAAGCACTTGCTGTTGCGATGAACGAACTTGGTGGTCGTTCTAACTCCGGTGAGGGTGGTGAAGATGCTGCTCGTCACGGCACGATGAAGCGTTCTAAGATCAAGCAGGTTGCTTCGGGTCGTTTCGGTGTAACACCGGAATACCTATCTAACGCTGAAGTTATGCAGATCAAAGTAGCTCAAGGTGCTAAGCCGGGTGAAGGTGGTCAGCTACCTGGTGGTAAGGTTAATAGCCTGATTGCACGTCTACGTTACTCTGTACCAGGCGTGACGCTAATTTCGCCTCCGCCGCACCATGATATCTACTCCATCGAAGACTTGGCGCAGCTAATCTTTGACCTTAAGCAGGTTAACCCAGAAGCGCTAGTTTCTGTGAAGCTGGTATCTCGTCCAGGTGTAGGTACGATCGCATGTGGTGTTGCTAAAGCATACGCAGATTTGATCACTATCTCTGGTTATGATGGTGGTACAGCGGCGTCACCAATGACATCGATCCATTACGCAGGTTCTCCATGGGAGCTTGGTCTTGCCGATGCACACCAGTCTCTACGTGGTAACCAACTACGCGGTTCTGTGCGTCTACAAACGGACGGTGGTTTGAAGACTGGTTTGGACGTTGTTAAAGGCGCGATCCTAGGTGCTGAGAGCTTTGGTTTCGGTACAATGCCAATGGTTGCATTGGGTTGTAAGTACCTACGAATCTGTCATTTGAATAACTGTGCGACCGGTGTTGCTACTCAGAACGATAAACTGCGTGAAGATCACTTCCGCGGTACGGTAGAGATGGTTAAGAACTTCTTCCGTTTCGTTGCTGAAGAAACTCGTCAGTTAATGGCACAGCTAGGTGTTCGTTCTATGGAAGAGCTAGTAGGTCGCGTAGATCTTCTAGAGATCCTTGACGGTGAAACACCTCGTCAGAAGAATTTGGATCTATCTCCAATTTTGACATCTGCTGGTGAAGAGTTCCCTAACACTTGTCAGGTAGAGCGTAACGAGCCTTACGACCTAGCTGAACTGAACACTCAGATGCTAGAGCTTGCTGAGAAAGCGATTGCTGATAAGACTGGCGGTGAATACGAACTGGTGATCACTAACTGTGACCGTTCTGTAGGTGCCCGTACCTCTGGTGCAATTGCTAAACAGCATGGCAACCTAGGCATGAGTGATCAGCCTGTAACCTTCAAGTTTAAAGGTCATGCAGGCCAATCATTTGGTGTTTGGAATGCTGGTGGTCAGAACTTATACCTAGAAGGTGATGCTAACGACTACGTTGGTAAAGGTATGGCTGGCGGTAAGATCGTTATTCGTCCATTTGACGAAGTAACATTCAAGTCAAATGAAACTGCCATCATGGGTAATACCTGCCTATACGGTGCAACCGGCGGTAAGCTATTTGCTGCGGGTCAAGCAGGCGAGCGTTTCGGTGTACGTAACTCTGGTGTACATGCTGTCGTTGAAGGTGCTGGCGATCACTGTTGTGAATACATGACGGGTGGTTTGGTTACTGTGTTGGGCTCTACGGGCTACAACTTCGGTGCTGGTATGACAGGTGGTTTTGCTTACGTTCTGGATATGGATAACAGCTTCGTGGATAAATATAACCACGAGCTAGTAGAGATTCAGCGTATCCACACTGAAAATATGGAAGCTTACAAAAATCATCTGCGCTCTGTGATCATTGAGTTCACTAAAGAGACAGGCAGTGCATGGGGCCAAGAGATCATCGATAATCTTGATGATTACATCGGTCGCTTCTGGTTGGTTAAACCAAAAGCTGCAAGCCTGAATGATTTGCTATCTAACATCCGTACACGCCCGGAATAAGAAGCAAATTTAAAAAGTAGATGAAGAATAATCCGCAGCCCTGCTGTTAAGGGCTGCTTTTAAGAGGTGAGGATTATGGCTGACCGTTTGAACAACGATTTTCAGTTCCTCGATGTGGGTCGTAAAGGACCACAGAAAATTGATGCAGATGTACGTAAAGAAGGCTTTGGTGAGATCTACGAGCCGTTTGCGAAAGAAGAAGCATCTGAGCAGTCACACCGTTGTTTAGAGTGTGGTAACCCATATTGTTCATGGAAATGCCCTGTGCATAACCATATCCCGAATTGGCTGAAGCTAATTTCAGAAGGGAACATCATGGAAGCGGTTGAGTTAAGTCACCAGACTAACTCTTTACCAGAAGTTTGTGGTCGTGTTTGCCCGCAAGATCGTCTATGTGAAGGTGCTTGTACGCTGAACGACGGGTTTGGTGCGGTAACTATCGGTTCTGTAGAAAAATACATTACTGATACTGCATTCGCGATGGGTTGGAAACCTGATATGTCTCAGGCACCAAAGACTGATAAGAAAGTTGCAGTGATTGGTGCAGGCCCTGCGGGCTTGGCTGCTGCGGACGTTCTAGTACGTAATGGTGTTAAACCAGTAGTCTTTGATCGTAACCCAGAGATCGGTGGTCTTCTAACGTTCGGTATTCCAGAATTTAAACTGGAAAAAGACGTAATGTCTCGTCGTCGTGAAATCTTTACTGAGATGGGCGTTGAGTTCCGTCTGAATACTGAAGTAGGTAAAGATGTTCAGATGCAGGATCTGATCGATCAATACGATGCAGTATTCCTAGGTATGGGCACGTACACTTACATGAAAGGTGGCTTCCCAGGTGAAGATCTAGATGGTGTGTATGATGCGCTTCCTTTCTTGATCTCCAATGTGAATAACTGCCTTGGCTTCGAGCAAGATGAAAACGGTTTCATCGACCTAAAAGGCAAGAAAGTTGTTGTGCTTGGTGGTGGTGACACTGCGATGGACTGTAACCGTACATCTATCCGTCAGGGTGCTGAGTCAGTTATCTGTGCTTACCGTCGTGATGAAGCGAACATGCCTGGTTCTAAGAAAGAAGTGGAAAATGCGCGTGAAGAAGGCGTACAGTTCCAGTTCAACCGTCAGCCTGTTGAAGTTGTAGGTGAAAACGGCAAAGTAACCGGTATCAAAGTAGTTAGCACACAGATGGGCGAGCCAGACGAAAATGGTCGTCGCCGTGCTGAAGTCGTTCCTGGTTCTGAAGAGGTTCTAGAGGCTGATGCTATTCTTGTAGCATTTGGTTTCCGCCCTAGCCCAGCGCCATGGTTTGCTGATTTTGGTATTGATTTGCATGAAGATGGCCGTGTTAAAGCGCCAGAACAGCATGCATTTCCGTTCCAGACTACTAACGAAAAAGTATTCGCTGGTGGTGATATGGTACGTGGTTCTGATCTAGTAGTAACGGCGATTGCTGAAGGTCGTAAAGCTGCAGAAGGTATGCTGGATTACTTGGAAGTTTAATCTCTAATTAATCCGTTTGAAAAAATCCGGTACTTCTCAGAAGGCCGGATTTTTTTTGCCTAAAAATACTGATCAGCATTGATAATCTTATAGTGAATACTACTTAAGAAATCATTGATAGCTAACTGGTCGCTGTTAGCTAATATGACAGGGTAATCTGCTGAGATCAGTTCTCGTTGATTCCTGCTGATCCTCATCTGATATCTTTGCTGTCCATTTAACGGAATTATTCGGCTTTGAATAACCAGCCCCGTCTTAGGTGATTGTGATGAGCCTAATGTTCGGATGTCTTCAGCGCCATATAAGGCCAATCTTGTTTTTAGTTTGTTATTAAACGTTTGCTCATTGTGTGTGCTGGTAGCGCTAGTATCTAACCAAACTTGCTCTTTTTGAAATACTGCTAACTTGGCAGGCGCGAGATTTATGGGCTTAGTCGGTTGGGATTGGCAACCACTCAACATAACTAAAAACAGTAACAGACAGTATTTTTTCAAACTTAGATCACAAAGTTAGTTAAAGAGGGATGGAATCACAGGTAATTCCTCGTAAAAATCGTTAAAATAGCGACCAATTCGAATTTACAAGATATAAGTGGCTGACACAAATGGCTGAATTGAAAAACGATCGTTTCCTACGTGCATTACTTCGTGAACCTGTAGATGCAACTCCAGTTTGGATGATGCGTCAGGCGGGTCGTTACCTTCCAGAGTACCGTGAGACTCGTGCGAAAGCGGGTGATTTTCTAAGCCTTTGCAAAAATAAAGAGTTGGCTTGTGAAGTTACCATTCAGCCTTTAGAGCGTTATGACCTCGATGCTGCAATTTTGTTTTCCGATATCCTGACAATTCCGGATGCAATGGGTCTTGGGCTTTACTTTGAAGTGGGTGAAGGTCCGCGTTTTAAAAAGATCATCCGTACAGAGAAAGACGTAGCTGACCTACCTGTACCAGATGCAGCTACAGACCTTGATTACGTAATGAATGCGGTTAAAGAGATCCGTCGCGAGTTAAACGGTCGTGTACCGCTGATTGGCTTCTCTGGTAGTCCTTGGACGCTTGCAACGTACATGGTTGAAGGTGGTTCAAGTAAAGACTTCCGTCATGTTAAGCAGATGATGTATGCGACGCCTGAGATTATGCATGCGTTGCTAGATAAACTTGCACAGTCTGTAACGACTTACTTGAACGAGCAAATTCGTTCTGGCGCGCAAGCTGTACAGATCTTCGATACTTGGGGCGGTGCACTAAGTGGTCCTTGCTACCAAGAGTTCTCGCTTAAGTACATGAAACAGATTGTTGATGGCCTAATTCGTGAGCATGATGGTCGTAAAGTGCCAGTGATCATGTTTACTAAGAATGGTGGTCAGTGGCTAGAAGCAATGGCTGAGGCTGGTTCTGATGCGCTAGGTCTAGATTGGACAACAGATATCGGTAATGCACGTGCACGTGTAGGTGACAAAGTTGCTCTTCAAGGTAACATGGATCCAAGCGTTCTCTACGCTCCAGCAAGCCGTATTGAGCAAGAAGTAGAGTTCATCTTAGGTCAATATGGCAATGGTTCTGGTCACGTATTTAACCTAGGACATGGTATTCACCAGTTTGTAGATCCAGCGCAACCGAAAGCGTTTGTTGATGCAGTACACGAACTAAGTGCGAAGTATCATCAGTCTTAATTTTGATTTGGATTTCAGAGGGGCATAAGCCCCTCTTTGTTTATAAGAGTGATTAATGAACAAGCTTACTCATCTTTTAGAAAGCAACCGCGAATGGGCGGAAAAGATAAATCAGGAAGACCCGCAGTTTTTTGAAACACTAGCGCAACAGCAATCACCTGAGTATCTGTGGATTGGCTGTTCTGACAGTCGTGTTCCTGCGAACGAAATTGTTGGCATGATGCCGGGTGAGCTATTTGTTCACCGTAACGTTGCAAACGTTGTTGTTCATACAGATATGAATTGTCTGTCAGTCGTTCAATACGCGGTAGAGGTGCTTAAAGTTAAGCACATCATGGTTGTTGGCCACTATGGTTGTGGTGGTGTGGCGGCTTCTATCGAAGATGAACCCCATGGGCTGATTGATAATTGGCTGCGTAATATTCGTCGTGTTTATGACAAACATAAAGACTTCCTGTCTACATGGGAGGACTTGCACCAGCAGTTGGATCGTTTGTGTGAACTTAATGTGATTGAGCAATCGATGAATCTCTGTGAAACCACAATTTTACAGCAAGCTTGGGCTAATGATCAGGAGATAACCGTACATGGTTGGATCTATGGTTTAAGAGATGGCCTAGTAAATGATCTTGAGTTCAATGCATCCAGTGCTGAGGATGTGTCAGGGCAATATCAACTGGCAATGAACAAAATGCATAAACTGCGTGAGCTAGCTCAGTCCCCTGAGGCACCAGAAGAAAATGCACGTACCATGTGGAATAAAGTTAAATCTATATTTAATTAAGTTCTGCTTGGTGACCCGTCCTGATATGGGTTGACACATTTTAAACCTAAAACGCCTGGTGAACTTCATCGGGCGTTTTGTATTTTAAAGACGTGTGAGGTCTATATCGATTATAGAGCTCGATTGATTCCTTCACCATTTGTCTCGCCTCCTTCAGTCTTTTGGCTTCATCAACAGATACTCCTGTTTTAAAATTCCATTGACCCTTTCGGCTAATGCATTCTGATAACAATCATATCCATCCGTCATAGAGCACCTAACGTTATATTGTCGATGAATATTTTGATATTCAGTAGAGCAATATTGCGACCCTCTATCTGAATGATGGATCAGTTCATTATCCTTCCGTCTCGTTTTCAAAGCCTTAATAAAGGCTTGTTTAACTGAGCAAGTTTTCATGTGGTTATCAACGTAGTGCCCTACAATTTTTCTCGAAAAAGCATCTGTTACTAGGCTGATATAAGCTTCCCCTTCTTGCAGTGGTAGGTAAGTGATATCTGCTACCCACAATTGCTCGGGCCTATTCGGTATCAACCCCGCTTTAATATGGTTTGGGTGGCAATAAAATCGATGATGACTATGAGTTGTTCGGTGATAAGCTCGTTTATTAGGCACCAGCAAACGATGAAGCCGAAGAAGACTAAATAGGCGATCCCGCCCAATAGCCACGCCCTTTTGAGCCAGTAAGTACTTAAGCTTCCTACAACCTAAACGAGGCTGCAAGATACGTTCGGTCCGAACGGCATCTATTACCTTACGTTCGAAGTAATAACGCTTGGCTTCAGTATTAGTCTGCTTATAGTAAGCTTGCCGACTAATACCAATAAACCGACAAGCTTTTGTTATGGTGAGCTTTTTAAGCGTTTTTTCCTTAATAACTCGGCTTTGCGCTTTTTTGAGATACGTACACCAAAATCACGATCCATGACTTTTACAACAGCTTCAAAAAAATCGGCCTTAAGCTTAGTCTCTTCTAGCTCTTGTTCGAGTTCCTTAATACGTTGCTCTGGTGTTTGCATTGGGGAAGGCATAGCGTCTCCTGACAGGACTGAATTAGATAATCCTGCACTCCAATCTAGACGCCCATGCTTACGAAGCCAAACTAAAACAGTCGATCGACCTTGGATTCCATAGCGGTCTTGAGCTTGCCGATAGGTCATTTCCCCTTTTTCGACTTGCTCAACCACTGCTAGTTTAAAAGCAAGGGAATAATCTTTTTGTGTTCGCTTACTTATTGAATTCATAACACTCTCCAAAGATAACTTGAAAAGTGTCAACCTTATTCAGGACGGGACATGGATAAGAAAAAGGCCGCATATTTAACGGCCTTTTTATATCAATTTTTCTAGTTCGATAAAGGTGTTATTTATTCACAGCAGCAAGTGCTTGTTCTAAATCTGCAATCAGATCATCAGCGTGTTCAATACCTACCGATAAACGAACCATCTCAGGTGATACGCCAGCTGATGCCAGTTCCTCATCATTGAGCTGACGGTGTGTTGTTTCAGCTGGAATGGCCGCAAGAGATTTACAGTCACCAATGTTTACCAGTCGCGTGAAAATCTGCAAAGCATCATAGAACGGTGCTGTGGCTGCTCGGCCCGCTTTAAGACCAAAACTGATAATGCCTGATGCTTGTCCGTTCAGATATTTTTGAGCAAGATCGTAATCTTTATGGCTTTCAAGCCCCGCGTACTTAACCCAGCTAACTTGATCGTGTTGCTCTAGGAAGTTAGCAATTTTTGCGCTGTTTTCGTTGATGCGTTCCATACGTAAGGCTAAGGTTTCTAAACCTTGCAGGATCATGAAAGCATTCATAGGAGAAATTGCGGCGCCGGTGTTGCGAAGTGGCACTACACGACAACGACCAATGTAAGCGGCTGGGCCAAGGGCTTCTGTATAGACAACACCATGATAAGACGCGTCAGGTGTATTCAGAAGAGGGAAACGTTCAGCATTGTCCGCCCACGGGAATTTACCCGAATCGATAACCACGCCACCAATAGAGTTCCCGTGTCCGCCAATATACTTAGTCACTGAGTGAACAACGATGTCGGCACCGTGCTCGATGGGGCGCCACATAGCTGGGCTTGGTACTGTGTTATCCACAATCAGCGGGATGCCATTACGGTGTGCTACATCCGCTAGCTTTTCAATATCAGCGATGCCGCCTGATGGGTTACCCACAGATTCACAGAAAAGCGCTTTAGTGTTTGCATCGATTTTGCTCTCTATTTCGCTAACGTCATCTTTATTAGCAAAACGAACTTCGATCCCTTGGTGCGGTAGGGTGTGAGCAAACAGATTGTAGGTACCACCGTACAATTCGCTGGTGGAGATAATATTGTCTCCAGTCGCTGCAATTGTTTGAATCGCGTAAGTGATTGCTGCCATACCTGACGCCACAGCAAGAGCAGCGATGCCGCCCTCCATTTCTGCAAGGCGCTTTTCAAGTACGTCAGTCGTTGGGTTCATGATGCGGGTATAAATATTCCCTTCGACTTTAAGGTCGAAAAGGTCAGCACCATGCTGAGCATCATCAAAAGCATAAGATGTAGTTTGATAGATCGGAACCGCAACCGCTTTGGTTGTTGGGTCTGGGGAGTAGCCACCGTGAACGGCAATTGTTTCCAGCTTCATATACATCTCCTGTGATGTAGGGGTTTACCCTTGTTCTTATATAGGAGTCTGATTGTAGAGCAATCATAAAATAAGAAAAGATCTATAGGTTATAAGCAGAGTGTTGGGTAGAATTCTTACTTATAGATAAAGCTTTGGAGAGAGTGATGGCACGCCAAAAAACAGCCTACGTATGTAATGACTGTGGAGCCGATTACACTAAGTGGCAAGGGCAGTGTACCGCCTGTAATGCTTGGAATACCTTAACCGAGGTACGTTTAGCGACTGCGAAGACCGCTACGAACGAAGCGCGTAATGTGCGTTTTGATGGTTATGCTGGTGGTGCTGGTAAAGATAAGGTGGTTAATCTCTCTGAAGTAGCGTTAGAGGAGATGCCGCGCTTTACTTCCGGCGCAGGCGAGCTGGATCGAGTGCTTGGTGGTGGTTTGGTTCCTGGGTCTGCAGTTTTGATGGGTGGTCATCCAGGTGCCGGTAAAAGTACTTTGTTGTTACAGACGATGTGTTTTTTGGCTGAACAGATGCCTGCACTTTATGTCACGGGTGAGGAATCTTTACAGCAGGTGGCGATGCGCGCTAGCCGTTTAGGTTTGCCAACCGCGCAATTAAAAATGCTCTCTGAAACTAGCGTTGAAGAAATCTGTAACACCGCTCAACAGCTAAAACCGAAAGTGATGGTTATTGATTCTATCCAAGTGATGCACATGGCTGATGTTCAATCAGCTCCGGGCTCTGTATCTCAGGTTAGGGAATCAGCTGCGTACTTGACTCGGTATGCAAAACAGACAGGCACAGTTTTGTTCCTTGTCGGCCATGTCACTAAAGATGGCTCTTTGGCAGGGCCTAAAGTTTTGGAACATATGATTGACTGTTCCCTTCAGCTTGAGGGGTCGTCTGATTCTCGTTTTAGAACCTTACGCTCGCATAAAAACCGTTTTGGTGCGGTGAATGAATTGGGTGTTTTCGCCATGCTCGAAAACGGCCTAAAGGAAGTTAAAAATCCAAGTTCAATCTTTCTTAGCCGTGAAGAAGGTCCGAGCCCTGGTAGCGTTGTGATGGTGGTTTGGGAAGGGACTCGCCCCCTATTGGTAGAGATTCAGGCGCTAGTTGATCAATCCCACATGAATAACCCGCGTCGCGTCGCTGTAGGTTTGGAGCAAAACCGAATGGCTATGTTACTTGCTGTGTTACACCGTCACGGTGGTATTATGACGGGTGATCAGGATGTCTTTGTTAACGTTGTTGGTGGCGTGAAGGTTTTAGAAACCAGTGCCGATTTAGCGTTGTTATTGGCAGTTGTATCCAGTTTCCGTGATCAATCTTTACCGCATGACCTAATGGTATTTGGTGAAGTAGGCCTATCTGGGGAGATAAGACCTGTACCGAATGGTCAGGAAAGAATCCGAGAAGCGGCTAAACACGGATTTAAACGTGCAATCGTTCCTAAAGGAAACGTCCCTAAAGAGCAGCTTCAAGGCATGGAGGTTGTCGCTGTTACTAAGCTTACTGAGGCTTTAGAGGCGCTTTAGTTAGTCTTCAAAAAAATGATCTAATTCGCGCTCCAGTAATGTTTCGTCGCCTAAGTTAAGTTCGACTAGGCGGCGCAACAGCGTCAATGAATCAAGATCCAGATTCTCTATTAGAAAACCGTATTCATTGTCTTGTTGGTGGGCGAGTGTAGCAGGTGTGCGGATGGCGATATCATCACCTAGAAGATGGATGACTGCTTGAACCTCATCGCCTTTTTGTAGTGCTAGTGCCTGCTCACTTTTCACAAGAATACCATTAAAAGATATATCCACTAGGGTTGCGTCCCAAGTTTCGTTATCGCGCTTCAGTTCAGTCTGAGCATCAAAGTTGATACGGGTAAAACGACGGCGTTCAGTATCTGATGTGGTCACAGCAATTCTTCCCAAGGAAAAGTGTATTTAACTCATATAATTATAGACATTACTGCAAAAAAAATTGTGGTCAAGTTGTAATCGTTAATATAACCCTTGAAAACGAAAGGGCTTTATCATAATTTGATCTCTAAAGCTGAGCTTGTGCATTTGGACTAAACTAAGTCGGACAGGCTAAGTGATATAACAAGAATAAAAACAAAGTTGTAAGAATTAATATGTTGTTAGAAGCGCTTTTGGATGTCTCCAGCGGTCGTAGGCATTCTCGATATTTCAACCAAACTCGCAGTCATTTTCTTTTTCGTCGTATTCGGATTATCTCCCTCTTACTCGCCTTGATTCAGCCTGCTTGGTTGCTGGTGGATTATTTGCTATTGCCCGAGGATATGCTGCTCTCAATCGCATATGCTCGTGGTCTAACGGCGCTTGCCTGTGTGGGCTTGGCTCTGTGGGGATATAAGCGCTACAGCATGCGTTTAGCGAAGTTAAGACTTGCTTTACTAGTCGTCATTTTGTCTGCTTTTCAGTGTGCCTCAAGCTCCATGTTAATTGCCCATGGTTACGAGTTTACTGTGGCAGGTTATCATTTCTTTCCTTTTATGATCATGACCATGATGGCTGTTTTTCCTTTGTCTATATTGGAGGCGCTGTGTTATGCCGTTGCTCTTTTGCTTGTTGAGTATCTAACTCAATTGTTCCGCGGCTTGGCTGGTACCATTGATGGGATTAACAGTCTCTGGTTGTTGGCTGTATTGGGCTTAATTGCGTGTTGGGCGGCTGTGAATCAACTGAACATGTTGTTGGGCCTTTATCGACAAGCGACACGAGATCCCCTTACTGGTTTGGCAAATAGACGGCAGGCGATGGAGCAGTTAAGTGGCGATATCAAATTGATGAGAGATCAGGGTAAGCCGCTGAGTGTTCTGTTGTTTGATCTAGATAAGTTCAAGAGCTTTAACGATACCTACGGTCATGCCGCAGGTGATATCGTGCTACAGCGTTTTGCTAAAGTGATGCGAAAATCTGCTCGCAAGCGATTGGATTTAGTTTGTCGATACGGTGGTGAAGAGTTCTTAATGGTGCTTCCCGGTTTAGATACCAATCAAGCTGTTGAAGTGGCTGAACAGATCCGCGTAGGTTGTCACGATGAGCAGGTAAAAACTCCTTCAGGAGAACGAATTGGCTTTACTACCAGCATAGGTGTTGCCAGTTTAAAGGCTGAAGATGATGTGGATTCGCTATTGCAACGCTCCGACGATGCCCTTTACAGCGCTAAAGATACGGGCCGAGATAAGGTTAATATTGCTGACTAATTGTTTTAGAAATAAAAAAGCCGGGCACTGCCCGGCTTTTTTATTGGTATAGGGATTATAGATCCGCAATACGCTTGTACTTGATACGTTCTGGCTGATGCTCTTTACCATAGCGGCGTTTGTAATCAGCTTGGTACTCAGTGTAGTTGCCTTCGAAGAACTCTACGTGAGAGTCGCCTTCGTAAGCCAGCATGTGAGTACAGATACGGTCAAGGAACCAGCGGTCGTGGGAAATAACTACCGCACAACCTGGGAAAGCTAGTAGAGCTTCCTCAAGGGCACGTAGTGTTTCGATATCAAGGTCGTTGGTTGGTTCGTCCAATAGTAGAACGTTGCCGCCTTCTTTAAGCAGTTTCGCCATATGCAGACGGTTACGCTCACCACCAGAAAGATCTTTCACGAACTTCTGCTGATCGCCGCCTTTGAAGTTAAAGCGGCCACAGTAAGAGCGTGAAGGCGTTGTGTAGTTGCCTACTGTGATCATGTCCTGACCATCAGATAGTTCTTCAAACACTGTTTTGTCGCCGTTTAGATCGCGAGACTGGTTAACGTAAGCTAACTGTACAGTAGAGCCGATTTCGATCTCACCAGAATCTGGTTGTTCTTCGCCTGCGATCATGCGGAACAGCGTAGATTTACCTGCGCCGTTACCACCGATAATGCCAACGATAGCACCCTGTGGAATCGAGAAGCTTAGGTCTTCAAACAGAACCTTGTCGCCGTAAGCTTTAGAAATACCATTCGCATCGATAACTTTATCGCCAAGACGTGGTCCTGGTGGAATGTAGATTTCCTGTGTTTCATTACGAGATTGGAACTCTTTAGAGTTCATCTCTTCGAACTGCTTAAGACGCGCTTTAGATTTAGATTGACGGCCTTTAGAGCCTTGGCGTACCCACTCAAGTTCGGCAGAAACAGATTTGCGGTGAGCCGCTTCCTGCTTCGCTTCTTGTTCTAGGCGAGCTTCTTTTTGCTCTAGCCAAGAAGAGTAGTTGCCTTCGTATGGAATGCCGCGACCACGGTCTAGTTCCAAAATCCAGCCAGCTGCGTTGTCTAGGAAATAACGGTCGTGGGTAATCGCCACAACGGTACCTGGGTATTCCTGAAGGAAACGCTCGATCCAAGCAACAGATTCAGCATCCAAGTGGTTGGTTGGTTCGTCTAGAAGCAGCATGTCTGGCTTGTCTAACAGTAAGCGACATAGCGCTACACGACGGCGTTCACCACCGGATAGGTGCTTAACTTCTGCATCCCAAGCAGGAAGACGCATCGCATCAGCAGCACGTTCAAGCGCTGTTTCAAGGTTATGGCCATCTTTTGCTTGGATTAGGTTTTCGAATTCAGCTTGTTTCTTAGCTAATTCATCAAAGTCGGCATCAGGTTCTGCGTAAGCTGCATAAACAGCTTCTAGACCATCTAGCGCTTCTTTTACATCAGCAACTGATTCTTCAACGATTTCGCGAACGGTTTTTGTTTCGTCCAGTTCTGGTTCCTGAGGTAGGTAGCCAACGTTGATGCCAGGCATAGGGCGAGCTTCACCTATGATGTCGGTATCTAAGCCAGCCATGATTTTTAGCAGGGTAGATTTACCCGCACCGTTCAGACCCAATACACCGATTTTGGCACCTGGGAAAAAAGAAAGAGAGATATCTTTCAGGATTTCACGCTTTGGCGGAACGATTTTGCCAACGCGGTTCATTGAATAAACGTATTGAGCCATGAAGGGTTCAACTCTTATTTGTTAAATAATTAATGCTCCCGATTTTACCGGAAATTGGTAATTAATATCTATCTTGATCCTGATCAATTTTTGAACTGGCGAGAGTCGAAAGGCTTTCTAAACTGAGATTACGAATCTGCTGTATAGAAAGTAACCACACAATAGAGGAGAGTGATCATGGGTGAACTATCAAGATTTAACAGCCTTTTTGATGATGCTTTCTTGAATCGTTTCTTTGTTCCAGTGACTGCAAACGGTGATGATAAAGTGCCTGCTATAGATATTCATGAATCTGATGCCGGGTACTGTATAAAGGCTGATTTACCTGGAGTGAAAAAAGAGGATGTACAGGTAAGTTTGGAGCATGGTTTGTTAACGATTAAGGCTGAAACTAAAACAGAGGATAAGGAAGAAAAAGAAGGGAAAATAATTCGTCAGGAGCGTCATTTCGGACAATTTGTAAGACGGTTATCTGTTGGTGAAAGTGTTGATCCAGATAAAATTACAGCGAAATTTGATAATGGAGTGTTGGAAGTCAATTTGCCCAAGCCAGACCCGGGCGCTGCTAAAACGGCGAATGTAAAAGTCGAATGATCCTATTCCGATTGTAAAAAGAGCTTGGGGGAGCCCCTGAGCTCTTTTTATTGAATAAAATTGAAGCAGTTTTGCGGATGATTCAAGTGTATCCGCGGAAATGTTTCGCTATAATACGCGCTTTCCCAATTCCCAAATGGTTCTACGCTGGAATGTTCTGGCGGCTTTGCCGTTGTTATTGCAGCTGAACAGGGTTCACATTGTATTCAGGGGACAGAAACTCCAATGTTTAGCAAAGATATGACTATCGCTGATTTCGACGCGGATCTATGGTCTGCAATGCAGGCTGAAACTGTACGTCAGGAAGAGCACATCGAACTGATTGCGTCTGAAAACTACACTAGCCCTCGCGTTATGGAAGCTCAGGGTTCTGCGCTGACTAACAAATACGCTGAAGGTTACCCTAACAAGCGTTACTACGGTGGTTGTGAACACGTAGATGTTGTTGAGCAGCTAGCGATTGATCGTGCTAAAGAGTTGTTCGGTGCGACTTACGCAAACGTTCAGCCTCATTCTGGTTCTCAAGCTAACGCTGCTGTTTACATGGCGCTTTGTCAGCCAGGCGATACTGTTCTAGGTATGAGCCTTGCCCACGGCGGTCACTTGACTCACGGTGCTGCGGTTTCTTTCTCTGGTCGTATCTACAATGCGGTTCAGTATGGTCTAAACCCAGAAACGGGTGAGATCGATTACGCTGAAGTTGAGCGTCTAGCTGAAGAGCACAAGCCAAAAATGATCGTTGCAGGTTTCTCTGCATACTCACGTGTTGTTGATTGGCAGCGTTTCCGCGATATCGCAGACAAAGTAGGCGCGTTCCTATTTGTTGATATGGCGCACATCGCTGGTCTTGTTGCTGCAGGCGTTTACCCATCTCCAATCGGTGTTGCTGACGTCGTAACAACAACAACTCACAAAACACTTGGTGGTCCACGTGGTGGTTTGATCCTATCGGCAAATGCTGATGAAGATCTGCAGAAAAAACTTAACTTCGCTGTATTCCCAGAATCTCAGGGCGGCCCATTGATGCACGTAATCGCTGGTAAAGCGGTTTGCTTCAAAGAAGCTATGGACCCAGAGTGGAAAGAGTATCAAGCTCAGGTTGTTAAAAATGCTCAGGCGATGGCTGAAACTTTCATGAAACGCGGCATTAAGATCGTTTCTGAAGGTACTGATGATCACCTATTCCTTGTTGATATGATCGACAAAGAATTTACAGGTAAAGATGCTGATGCAGCGCTAGGTCGTGCCAACATCACTGTAAACAAAAACTCTGTTCCAAATGATCCACGTTCTCCGTTTGTAACATCTGGTCTACGTATCGGTACGCCAGCTGTAACGCGCCGTGGTTTCAAAGAAGCAGAAGTTACAGAGCTAACAAATTGGATCTGCGACATTCTAGATGACATCAACAATGATGATGTGATCGCACGTGTTAAATCTCAAGTTAAAGAGATCTGCGCACGTTTCCCTGTATACAAGTAAAACAGGGTTCCGGCTGTAAGTTATAGTCGGAAAAATGTACAATCCCCGGGCGACCCAAAAGGTCGCCCTTTTTTGTTCTCAGGCTAAGCTCAGAGAAGATAGACGCTCTTTACACAGGAAAAGTTGATGCATTGTCCTTTTTGTCATGCCAATGAAACCAAAGTGGTTGATTCTCGACTGGTGGCCGAAGGTCAGCAGGTGCGTCGACGCCGCGAGTGTATTAACTGTAATGAGCGCTTTACCACCTACGAAGCAGCAGAACTGCTGATGCCTCGCCTAATTAAGGCTGATGGCTCTCGCCAACCGTTTGATGATGAAAAACTCCGTGCAGGTATTCATCGAGCGTTAGAAAAACGTCCCGTCTCTATCGAAGAGTTCGAAGCTTGTATTAACCGTATTAAACATCGTCTACGTGCGACAGGTGAGCGCGAGCTACCTTCACGCCAGATTGGTGAAGAGGTGATGGCCGAACTACGTAAACTTGATGAAGTTGCTTATGTGCGTTTTGCTTCTGTGTATCGTAGTTTTCAAGATATTAATGAGTTTAAAGCTGAGATCGAACGCTTATCGGAAGAGCATGATATCGAGGGTGCTGCTAAGTGAGTGCGACTTGGTCTGTCTCTGATCGCGAATATATGGCCCGTGCCATTCAGTTGGCGAAAGAGGGGCTATATACCACGCAACCTAATCCGCGTGTTGGCTGTGTGTTAGTCAAACAGGGCAATATCGTGGGTGAAGGGTTTCACTATCGCGCAGGTGAAGGCCATGCCGAGGTGAATGCACTTCGTGCTGCGGGTGAAGAAGCGAAAGGGGCGACAGCGTATGTAACCCTAGAGCCTTGTAGCCATTATGGTCGTACTCCGCCTTGTTCTGAGGCATTAATCAACGCTGGTGTGACGCGTGTTGTTGCCGCGATGGTTGATCCAAACCCTCAGGTTGCTGGTCGTGGTATGACTATGCTCCGTGAAGCGGGTATTGAAGCTACATCAGGTTTACTTGAAGAATCAGCTCGAGCGTTGAACCCTGGTTTTATCAAGCGTATGGGGACGGGTTTACCTTTTGTTAGGGTTAAATCTGCGATCAGCCTTGATGGCCGAACAGCGATGGCTTCAGGTGAATCCAAGTGGATTACTGGCCCTGCTGCACGTGGTGATGTACAGAAGTTGCGCGCTCAATCGTCAGTGATTCTGACTGGTATAGGTTCCATTCTACAAGATGACTCAGCACTGACGGTTCGCGAAGCGCAGTTAAATCTGCCTAATGTTGCGGATGTCGTACAGAAACAGCCATTACGCGTTGTTTTGGATAGCCGTCTACAGATGCCGCTGACTGCTTCCATTCTTAAGCAGCCGGGGCGAACGCTTATTGTTACTTGTTCTGATGATACAATAGCGCAGAACAAACTTAAGGACGCAGGTGTAGAAGTTCTAGTGATGCCTGCTGAAAATGGCCGTGTGGCTTTATTGCCTTTGTTACGTTGGCTCGCGTCTGAAGAGCAGTGTAACGATCTGCTTGTTGAAACCGGCTCTGTATTGGCCGGTGCGTTTGTAGAGCAGAAACTTGCTGATGAACTTCATGTTTATATGGCGATGAAGTTGTTAGGAAGTCAGGCTAAGCCACTATTTGAGCTACCCTTAACTAAAATGTCAGAGCAGGTAGAGCTGCAGATGTTAGATAGCCGCATGTTGGGTGATGATCTAAAACTGATCTTACAGCCTCAATATGGAGAAAATGCATAGATGTTCACCGGTATTATTGAAGCTGTAGGTACGATTGCAGCGATTGAAGAGCAAGCGGGTGATATGCGCTTATATGTTCGCACAGGTCAGTTGGATCTGGCGGACGTTAAACTGGGTGATAGCATCGCCACTAATGGTGTTTGCTTAACCGCAGTAGAATTGCCCGGTGATGGCTTTATTGCTGATGTTTCTCGGGAAACATTGGCTCATACGCGTTTTCATACTTTAGCGATTGGAGAGCGAGTGAATCTGGAAAAGGCATTGATGCCGACCAGCCGCTTAGGTGGTCATATTGTCACTGGCCATGTCGATGGTATTGGTGAAATAGTATCGCGTAGTGAAGATGCTCGTTCCATTCGCTTTAGTGTCAAAGCACCTGCTGCGATTCAACGTTATTTAGCAGCGAAAGGCTCAGTGACGGTTGATGGTATTAGTTTGACGGTAAATGCCCTTGACGGTGACTGCTTTGAATTGAATATTGTGCCTCACACGGCACAAGAAACGATCATGACTGAATATGTCACAGGACGACAGGTTCATTTGGAAGTGGATATCATCGCTCGCTATCTAGAGCGCTTAATTGGTCATGGTCAAACAACTGATAATAATGAACAGAGCGAACAGGGTCTGACAATGGATACCTTAATTGCTCACGGTTTTAACCGCTAACGACGGTACGAAGTTAATGAAATTAAATACCCCGCAAGAATTGATTGAAGATATTCGTCAGGGAAAAATGGTCATCCTGATGGATGATGAAGATCGCGAGAATGAAGGTGATCTTGTAATTGCTGCAGAGATGGTTCGCCCGGATGATATCAACTTTATGGCGACTCACGCTCGTGGCCTTATTTGCCTAACGTTGACGCGTGAGCGTTGTGAGCAGTTGAACTTACCTCTGATGGTACAGAGCAATGGTGCTCAGTTCTCAACTAACTTTACGATGTCTATTGAAGCGGCGGAAGGTGTAACGACAGGTATCTCTGCTGCTGACCGTGCTTTGACTGTACGTACAGCCGTAAAAGCAGATGCCAAGGCAGAAGATATTGTTCAGCCGGGTCATATCTTCCCACTTATGGCTCAGCCGGGTGGAGTTTTAAGCCGTGCTGGTCATACTGAAGCGGGTTGTGATCTTGCTCGTTTGGCAGGTTTTACACCAGCGGCTGCGATCGTTGAGATTATGAATGATGACGGCACTATGGCGCGTCGTCCTGATCTTGAAGAGTTTGCGGAAAAGCACAATCTTAAGATCGGTACAATTGCGGATCTAATTCACTACCGTACTGCTAATGAGCATACAGTTGCACGTGAATCCGAAGGTGTGATGTCTACTGAGTACGGTGATTTTAACTACATTACTTACCGCGACGAAATTCAAAATTGTACGCATCTTGCGATGACCTTAGGTGAGCTGAAAGCTGATGAGCCAGCGTATGTACGTGTCCACAGCCGTACAGAGGTGCTACGTGATGTAGTCGGTGCGGTAGCACCTGGCGATGAGCCGAAATGGACTATGCGTAAAGCATTGGAGCGTGTTGCTAAAGAGGGACAAGGTGTTGTTCTTCTACTTGATACGGGCGACCGTATCGATCTAAGCGATGCGACGGATCTGATGATCAACGGTCGTCAGAAATCTAAAATTAATGTCAGTGCATCAGGCGCTTACCTAACGGTAGGGACTGGTTCACAAATCTTGCGAGACCTAGGTGTAGGTAAAATGAACCTGCTTAGCTCTCCAATGAAGTTTAATGCGATCTCTGGTTTTGATCTGGAGATTGAAGAATATATTCCTTGTGAAGAATAACTGTAACGGTATTTAAATCATGACTGTTAAAACCTTTGAAGGTGATTTTGTAAACGCAGACGGCAACTATGCAATTGTTGTTGGCCGTTTTAATGCATTCGTTGTTGAGAGCTTGCTAGAGGGTGCAATCGACACTCTAAAGCGTCATGGCGTAAGCGAAGATAATATTCGTGTGATCCGTGTACCAGGTGCTTTCGAAATTCCGTTGGCAGTTAAACGCGTTGCAGCGCAGAAGAAAGATGACGCGATCATCGCGCTAGGTGCGGTTATCCGTGGCGGTACTCCACACTTTGAGTACGTATCTGGCGAGAGCTCTAAAGGCGTTGCTCAGGTATCTTTGGATTACGATCTTCCTATTGCGAACGGCATCCTTACAGTAAACAGCATCGAACAAGCTGTTGAGCGTTCAGGTACTAAAATGGGTAACAAAGGTGCAGAAGCAGCGCTTTCCGCTCTGGAAATGGTTAGCTTGCTTAAGCAGCTTGAGGTTTAAAGCCAGATGAGTGACAACGAAAAAAAATCTGCAGCTAAAAAGAAACCTTCGCTAACATCTCAGCGTCGTAATGCTCGTAGCTATGCGCTGCAGGCTTTGTATTCTTGGTCATTAGCTGGTCAGCCTCTGCATGAACTAGAAGCGCAATTCCGTGTAGATAACGACATGCGTGATACGGATGTACGTTTATTCTCTGAGTTGTTGCAGAACGTTGCGGCAACTAAAACAGAGCTTGATGGTTTGTTTACTGACTTCCTTGATCGTCAGATCGAAGAGTTGGATCCTGTTGAATTGAACGTTCTACGTATCGGTGCTTACGAGCTTTCTAAGCGCATGGAAGTACCATATCGCGTCGCTATCAATGAAAGTGTTGAATTGGCGAAGACGTTCGGTGCAACCGACAGTCATCGTTATGTGAACGGTGTGCTAGATAAACTAGCGCAACGTGTTCGTATGGCCGAAATTCGCGCTAAACGAGAAGGTAAAGCGTAAGCTATGCCGCTGGGTGAATTTGAGCTGATACAGCGCTACTTCACACAGGTTTCAGAAGCATCTTCGGATGCTTCTGTTGCTTTAGGGGTAGGTGACGACTGCGCTCTGCTTAATTTGCCCGAGGGTCAGCAGCTAGCCGTTTCTATTGATACGCTTGTTGAAGGCACTCATTTTCTGCCTGATATACAACCAGAGCATCTCGCAGATCGCCTTATGGGTTCTACTGTCAGTGATCTAGCGGCTATGGGCGCAAAGCCTGCTTGGCTGACACTTGCGCTTACTTTGCCGCAAACCGATGCAGATTGGCTGCAACGCTTTAGTTCTCAATTAGGTATACGTTGCCAAGAGTACAGTATTGCACTAATTGGCGGAGATACGACGCGCGGGCCTCTAGCTCTCTCTGCTCAAGTGCATGGCTTTGTGCCTCAAGGGAAGGGGCTTTGTCGTCATGGGGCTAAACCGGGCGATATTATCTGTGTTAGTGGTAACTTAGGTGATAGCCGTGGAGGTCTTGAAGGGTTGCTTAATGGCTTCAATAATGAAACTCATGCAGAGTATTTACTCAAGCGTTTCTATTCGCCTGTACCGCGTATCGGCTTAGGTCAATCGTTAGTGGATTATGCCAGTAGCTGTGTGGATATCTCTGATGGCTTGTTATCCGATTTAGCACACATATTAAAAGCGAGTGGCAATCTAGGTGCGCGTTTGCAGATAGAAGCCTTGCCGGTCTCTTCTCAGCTGGTGGATACTTATGGAGAACAGCAGGCGCAGCAGTGGGCGTTGACCGGTGGTGAGGATTTTGAGCTATGTTTCACCCTACCGCCGGAGCATTTAGCGTTAATTCCTAGTTTGCCAACCTCAGTAGCCGTTATTGGTAAGGTCACAGAGGAGTCAGAGCTCAGTCTGTTTCTTCGAGGAGAGCCTTGTGAAATTTCAGGCTCAGGCTATGATCACTTCCACCAATCCTGATGTTCAAGTAGGCTGTTAGCCGCGATTGTTAGACTAAGCCGTAAAGGAATAACCGTGAATAAAGTACCTAGTAGTGTTTGGAAAAATCCGATCCATTTTCTAGCGTTTGGCCTAGGTAGCGGTGCTGCTCCTTGGATGCCTGGCACAGTAGGCACTTTGGCGGCGATCATTCCTTATCTTTGGTTCCAACACTTGAGTTTGCCGTTTTATCTATTGATGTTGGTGGTTACGACTATCATCGGCATTTGGTTATGCGATCGCACTTCAAAAGATATTGGTGTGCATGATCATGGCGGCATTGTCTGGGATGAGTTTGTTGGCTTTTGGCTGACCATGACGCTTGCACCAACTGGCTGGGAATGGATTGCTCTTGGTTTTGTGCTATTCCGTATTTTTGATATTTGGAAGCCTTGGCCGATCAAATGGGCTGACCAGAAAGTTTCTGGTGGTGTGGGTATAATGCTGGATGACTTGCTAGCAGGTGTTTATGCCGCGGCAATTCTGCAGTTAGTCGCTTATTTTTGGCTTTAAGCGATCGTTTTTAGTCGATCTCCGATTGCTTTAATCATACCTGCAGCATCAAGACCGCATTGTTGAAGTTGCTGTGCGCGAGATGCGTGGCCAATCCAACGATCAGGTATACCTAACATCAGTAAAGGTGTGTTGATCTGTTCTTGATGTAGGTACTCACTCACACTTGATCCTGCGCCGTTAATGATGCTGTGATCTTCTATGCTGACTAATAAGTCATGACTTTCTGCTGCATCTTTAAGGACATTTTGATCTAGAGGCTTAACAAAGCGCATATCGATTAGGGTATAACCTTGGTCGTTTGCAACCTCTTGAGCTGTTTCTAGTAAAGGTCCGAAATTTAGAAGCGCAACTTTACTGCCTTGATTGAGCGTTCGGCTTTGCCCTAGCTCAATTGCCTGCATGGGTGTATCTATTTGTGCTGGAACGCTGCCTCGTGGATAGCGAACCGCAGCTAAGCCTTGATATTGGTAACCGGTGAAAAGCATATTGCGAAGGTCTTCGGCACTTGAAGGCGTCATCAATACAGCTTTTGGTAAGCCGCGAAGCATGCCAATATCAAAACAACCTGCATGGGTTGAACCATCTTCCCCAACTAAGCCAGCTCTATCGATGGCCAGCAATAGATCGAGATCTTGAATGGCCACATCATGGATCAGTTGATCATAAGCTCGCTGCAGAAAAGTCGAGTAGATGGCTACTACCGGCTTAATATTTTGGCAGGCCATACCAGCCGCTAGAGTCAGTGCGTGTTGTTCGGCGATAGCCACATCAAAATAACGGTCAGGAAAGCGCTGGGAAAACTCCACTAAATCTGAGCCTTCACGCATAGCCGGGGTAATGGCTGTCAGGTGTGGGTCTTGTTCGGCTAGATCGCAAATCCAACGACCAAAGACATTGGAATAACTGATTTTCTTCGTAGGCTTTTGGTGAATTGGATCAATCTTAGTAATTGCGTGATAACCAACCGGATCGTCTTCAGCAGGTTTGAAACCCTTACCTTTCGTTGTTACCAAATGAAGGAATTGTGGTCCTGGTCGATTAAGAATGTCTTGTAATACCGGTATGAGTTTAGAAAAGTCATGACCATCAACAGGGCCTGTATATTCAAACTCTAGCGCTTCAAAGAGGGCGGTGGTGGTCTCACCGTCATTTCTGTCTTTAAAGTTTTTTGCTAGATAAGTCGCCAGCCCGCCTTCATTGTGGGAGATCGACATATCGTTGTCGTTCAAGATTACCAGCAGGTTGGTGTTGGTATGTGCTGCATGGTTCAACGCCTCAAACGCCATACCAGCCGTCATCGCACCGTCACCAATTACGGCTACAGATTTACTCTCTATCCCACGGATCTTATCGGCAATTGCCATGCCTAGAGCGGCACTAATCGAGGTGCTGGAATGACCTACACCAAAATCATCATATGGGCTCTCGTCCCGTTTAGGGAAGGGGGATGGTCCCTCTTTCTGTCGGATTTGGGGTAACTGTTCGCGACGGCCGGTTAAGATCTTATGGGGGTAGCATTGGTGACCTACATCCCACACTAAATGATCTTGCGGTGTGTTAAGAACATAATGCAGAGCCACTGTTAGTTCCACCACACCCAGTCCTGCACCGAAATGGCCGCCACTTTGTCCGACGCTGTAGAGTAGATAAGCTCTTAATTGCTCAGCTAGCTCTGGAAGTTGTTCGGGCGTGAGTAAACGCAGAGCGATAGGATTATCAATGCTATCCAACAGAGGTGTGTTAGGGCGTTTACTTGGGATTGTATGGAACATAAAGCTCGATCAGTTATTAGTGGTCGCGATGCACAATAAAATCAGCGAGGGCTTTTAGTTCTGATGCGTCTTCGCCGAATACATCTAATGCCGATAGGGCCTGTTGATGAAGCTGCTGTAATTTCAGCTTAGCACCTTCCAAACCCAATAGAGCTGGATACGTAGGTTTATTCTGTTCTAGATCAGAACCTTGAGGTTTTCCGATCACTGCAGAATCGCCTTCTATATCGAGAATGTCATCTTGTACTTGGAAGGCTAGGCCGATGGCGTTGGAATATTCTGCGAGTGCGGCTAACTGTTTTTGATCGGTTAAGCCTGCACAGATGGCTCCCATTTGCACTGAGCAAGTCAGCAGGGCACCGGTTTTATGTTGGTGCATAGCTTCAAGCCGCTCAAGTGAAAGAGAGTTGCCCACATTACGCAGATCAAACGATTGTCCGACAACCATACCTTGATGCCCAGACGCATGACTCAGCTTTTGGATAAGGTTTAAACGAGTTTCTGCCGTTAGTTTGTCATCGGATGAGATCAATTCGAATGCTAAACATTGCAAAGCGTCACCCGCTAATATTGCGGTCGCTTCATCAAAAGCAATATGGCAGGTTGGTTTGCCTCGTCTTAGGTCGTCATCATCCATTGCCGGAAGATCATCATGAACCAAAGAGTAGCTATGTATGCACTCAATAGCGGCTGCTGCGCTGTCGGCTTGTTCGTGACTGCTGCCTTGCATTGCATTGACCATATAGATCAAAGCCGGTCGAATGCGTTTTCCACCATTGAATAGTGAATATTGCATAGATTCTTGTAGGACCGGATCTATACTGTCTTTATTGATACATTTCTGAAGGTGGTGATCTACCCGCTCTTGGTAGCTCTTGAGTAGATTGCGGATCTCCAAGATCAGCTGTCCTCGTCTGCAGTAAACGGTTTGGTTGAAAGTTCACCGTCGGATTCTATCAAAAGCTGAACTTTTTGCTCTGCTTGAGTAAGAATTCCTTGGCACTCTCGAGTTAGGCTGACACCCTCTTCAAAGGCTTGAAGTGACTCTTCCAAGGAAAGATCTCCTTGTTCCATTTTGGTCACTAGGGATTCAAGTGCTTGCAGGGATTGTTCAAAGTCAGTTGTTTTTTTCTTACGTGGCATAAGAGCGAATCTTAGATTGAAAGCGCTAAACTTACCGAAGCCAGCAGCTATAAGCAAATATACATACAATTTCTATAGTTAAACGATTGTATGATGGGTGAAACCCTGTGCTTTTTTGCTATGATAGGCAGCTTAGATTTGAACAGTTTGCGCGCTTAATTAAGGAGTAATGAGTGGATATAGCAACGCTCGTCGGATTATTAGGCAGTTTTGGTATTGTAATAGCTGCGATCGTCACTGGTGGTGATGCTGGGGTGTTTATTAACCCTCCGTCTTTGTTGATCGTTGTTGGTGGTTCCATCTTTGTTGTATTGATGAAATTCACACTGCCCCAGTTCCTTGGTGCCGGCAAAGTTGCGGCTAAAGCATTTATGTTCAAGTCGTTAAATCCAGAAGAGATTATCGCTGAAACGGTAGATCTGGCCGATGCGGCGCGAAAAGGTGGCTTGCTTTCTCTAGAAGATAAGACGGTAAGTAGCGATTTCATGCAGCGAGGAATCCAGTTGCTGGTGGATGGTCACGACCCTGAAGTCGTCAAAGGTCTGCTGAATAAAGAAGCTAAGTTGACTCACGATCGTCATGAATTTGGTGCGACTGTATTCTCCGCGATGGGGGATGTAGGTCCTGCAATGGGGATGATCGGTACGCTGGTAGGTCTGGTACAGATGCTATCAAACATGAGTGATCCTAAATCCATCGGTCCTGCGATGGCGGTAGCACTTCTAACTACCCTTTATGGTGCAATGCTTGCGACCATGGTCACCATTCCTTTGGCAGATAAACTAAACGTCCGTAAAGATGAGGAAGCGTTGAACTCGGCTTTGATTATTGATGGTCTGTTGGCTATCCAAGCGGGTCAGAACCCTCGTGTTATCGAACAAATGTTGCGTAACTATCTGCCAGAAGGCAAGCGTGCAGCGGCTGAAGGTTAATTCGGTAAAGGACTAGAGCGATGAGTGACGATACCGAAGAACAAGAATGCCCCCCCTGCCCCCCCGGGCTTCCGGCTTGGTTGGCAACGTTTGGCGACTTGATGTCGCTGCTGATGTGCTTTTTCGTACTTCTACTTTCCTTCTCGGAGATGGACGTACTGAAGTTTAAACAGTTGGCAGGTTCAATGCGCGAAGCGTTTGGTGTTCAAAACCAGATTAAAGTAGAGGATATTCCAAAGGGTACCTCTATTATCGCGCAGGAATTTAGCCCTGGTCGACCAGAACCCACGCCTCTTAACGAAGTCCGTCAGATGACGGTCAATAACGATATGAATACCTTGGATATTCGATCTAAAGAGGGTGATAGCGACTCGCCTGATAAAGAGGCGGGTGAAGCGCAAGAGCTGCAGAAACAACAAGAGCAGGAAGCGAAAGAGGAAGCGGTTGAGTTTGCTGCTGCTTTGGCTCAAGAGATCGGTGAAGGTAGTGTTGAAGTTGAGACGGATGGTAAGAAAATTATTATCCGTATCAAGGAGAAAGGCTCTTTCGATTCCGGTTCTGCCGAGCTGAAGTTCGAGTCAATTCCTGTGTTGGCTAAAATCAGAGATGTGCTTTTAAATGTTAAAGGTCGTGTCGCTATTGAAGGGCACAGTGATAATATCCCTTATGCCGGTCGACGCTTTGAATCTAACTGGGATCTGTCTGTTGCACGCGCATTGGCGGTAGCGCATGAACTATTTGGCGATCCGCGAATCGATCAATCTCGCTTTAAAGTACTCGGTTTGGCAGACACGAAACCATTAGTGCCAAACGATACTCGTGCAAACCGTGTTAAGAACCGCCGTGTAGAGATTATTGTGCAGAAGGGTAAAGATAAGGAATCCTTAGAAAAGATTCAGGCGCGCCAAGATGGCGATCCTGATGGGGAAGTTATCAATCTAAGACCTGATGATATTTTCTAAGCAATAATTACTGCTCCAATAAAAAAACCGCCAAAAGGCGGTTTTTTTATTGCTGAAACTCTAACTTACTTAGAGTTATCAACCATGTACTGGATCGCAGCTTTTAGTTCGCCGTCTGTGCAGTCCATGCAAAGACCACGTGGTGGCATTTGGCCTTTACCTTTGTCAGCTGTAGCGTAAAGTGCATCGATGCCTTGTGCTGAGCGTTCAGCCCACGCTGCAGCATCACCTACTTTAGGTGCATCAGCAACACCAGATGCGTGGCACATTGCACATTTAGTGTTGTAAACAGTAGCTCCGTCACGTTCTGCCATTGCTGCTGCTGGAATCATCATTGCTGCAGCTGCAGTCGCCATCAGTAGTTTTTTCATTGTAATTTTCCTGTAGGTGCTCATGAGTTTGTCATTGGGACTAATTCGACTTCGCCCTCACAACCAAGTCTGCTACCCCCTAGTAGCATCTATTAGTAACCCAAACAGAGTGAATTGTATCTGAACAAAGTCAATAGAAGAACGAAATAATGCTAAAGGATAGCTTGATACAGGAAAGATTGGTTTGGTTGGCGGGCTTAGTTACCTAAACGCATGGCAAAATTAGCCTGGTTATGTTGAATTTGAATGGTTTTTTCATGGATACGTTCTTCCGCATGAAACTCTGCGATGGCCTGATCTACGATGTTTTTAGGTGCCATTGCTAAGTTGCGAACATCCATTTCGGAATAGCCACGTTTCAGCAACTGCTTCAGCTGAGTTGTTAAAGTTGTTTCTGTCATTTTCTTTGCCTCTTTAAATTTAATACTCATCATGCATTAGATTTATTACAGAAATATGTCATTCAATTGATGATTTTGTTGAATGGGGAGCGAGGTTTTAGTCTTCGGAATTTTTTAGTGCCATGCTGATGAGTGCACTGTAAAGCTGTACTAAGTTACCAATAAATAGATGGTGCTCTGGTGAATCTGTAGAAAGTATATGTAAATTCTGGATCGCTTTGTGGAGAGTCTCTAAAAACTCGAGGTCGTAGGATTCTGCTGCTTGGCCTGCTTGTAAACGGTCACGAAGTTCATAGGCGCGAGGAAGCAGACGTTTCTGAATATCCAGAATACTTATTTGAATGACGCTTTCTTTGCGAGAAGTATTCATGAGTGCTGCGTTTTGCTTGGTTCGATACTAACAGCATAGTAGGCATTCAGGATTTTGTTTCTGAAGCCTATCTATTCAATCTTTAGCTTTGATGCCTAAAGAGGAGTAGGCGGCCGCAGTGACTTCAGGATCTAAAGGCGGCGGTGTTATATCAACTTCAGAGGATAGTTGTTTTACAACACATTTGAGTGCTTCTATCCGTGTGTACCATTTATGGTTGGCTGCAATGACATTCCACGCTGCAATTTCTGTATGTGTGTAGTGCAACATGTCATTGATCGCGTGAGTATAATCTTCCCAACGTTCACGATTACGAATATCTTCTGTGGTTAGCTTCCAGCGTTTAACTGGATTGTTTAGGCGCTCGGTAAAACGCCTCAGTTGTTCATCGGGGGTGATGTGCATAAAGATTTTTATTATGCGAGCACCATCATCAATCAAGCTACGTTCAAATTCGTTTATCTCTTGGTAGGCTCTCTGCCATTGCTGTGGTGAAGCAAACTCTTCAACCCGCTCCACTAATACACGGCCGTACCAGGAACGATCAAATATCGCGATAGAACCTGCGGGCGGCAATTTTTCTTGGAAGCGCTGAAGGTAGTGTTTGCTTTGTTCGATTGATGTTGGCGCACTAATTGGGTGAACAGTGAAACCGCGAGGATCTAACTTTTCGGTGATACGTCTAATAGCGCCGCCTTTACCACTGGCATCCCAGCCTTCAAATACAATTATGGCCCGGCGGTTTTGATGATAATAAGCTTGTTGTACTTCAAGTATGCGCTTTTGCCATTTTTTCAATTTCTTTAGATAGTCATTTTTGTCTGCGAGTACCGCATCTTCGAATGTTATTGAATCTAATTGAGGAGAGGGATATTTGAGTATGATCGCGCTGGGTGTATGCATTAAAAATTCTCCCTCATCGTGTTAAGTAATGGTTATAGTGGTTCCTAACTACTGCTTTTTAACCAGTCTCTAGCGGCTGTAGTGATCTTTTCCACAGCGGTATGCGAGATCTTTCGTTCGATAGAAATTGCGTAAAAGTTATTCACAATCTCATTGGTTTCACCTAGCGTCACCAAACCGAGCTGCGCAGATACTTCATCTCTAATCGGCGTAGGTACCACCATAATCCCTTTACCAGCATTGGCGAATGCTTTAATCAATGCGCTGTCATCAAATTCGCCTACCACTCGAGGATGGATACGGTTCTTACTAAACCACTGTAGCAGTTGTGAGCGGACAATGGTTGTTTCGCTTGGAAGCAGCATAGGGGAACCATTAAGATTGTGGGGGAACTCTCCACTTAGTTGCTCAACTACTGATGGGCTTGCCATAAAACTACTGCCACAGGTGCCTAAACTATGGCTAAAACCATTAATACTGACATCAGAAGGTATAGGTGATTCTGAAATCACCAGATCTAATCTATGCAGGGCAAGTTCTGCGAGTAGCTCGTTGATATCACCCTCATGGCAAATCATTCTGACATTGTTGATGTCATCCATAGCCGGGGAGAGTAGGTGATAAGCGATCGATTTCGGTACTACATCTACCACGCCTACCTTGAAAACTAAGGGACGGATCTTATCTAAATTACGGACCCGTTCTTCCAGTTCGCCACCCAACGAAAAGATATCACTGGCGTAGCTTAAAACCATATGACCCGTTTCGGTGAGTTCTAATTGCCTACCTACTTTTGTGAAGAGAGAGCAGCCAAGGTAATCATCAAGCAAGCTCAGCTGAGCACTAATTGTGTGTGGTGTAACACTCAGACGCTCAGCAGCAGCAGCTATGCTCCCCTCTTTAGCGACCATCCAGAAATAGTGAAGGTGTTTGTAATTAATCATCAAAAAACTCGGTAAAATCGATGCTTTTGTTAATAATAATCGAGTTTTATTGTTTTTGGTAGGCGGTTAAATTTTGAACTGTTGATACCGGAAAGCCTTTTGGCTTTTGGTTAGTAAAAACCAGGAGGGGTGTATGAATACATCTATAAGATCTTCAGCAGCTCAGACGCAACCATCTGCGTTAGAGTCTAATAAAGTACTACGCAACACCTATGCATTGTTATCTATGACTTTGCTGTTCAGTGCGATCATTGCTGGTGGATCCATTGCGCTCCAGTTACCTCACCCCGGTGTCATCATCTCTTTAGTCGGCTTTTTTGGTTTATATTTTCTGACCTACAAGCTGCGCAATAGTGTTTGGGCATTACCTTCAGTCTTTGCTCTGACTGGTTTTATGGGTTACACCCTAGGCCCTATTGTTGGTCATTATTTGTCAATGCCGGGTGGCGGTTCTATCGTAATGAATGCGATGGGTATGACAGGAATAATTTTCTTAGGCCTATCAGCTTATGTTTTAACCACACGTAAGAACTTTACCTTTATGGGTGGCTTCTTAATGGTCGGTGTTTTACTGGCGTTTGTTGCAGGCTTAGGGGCAATCTTTTTCCAGATTCCTGCTCTGTCTTTAGCTGTATCGGCAATGTTTGTACTGTTGATGTCTGGTTTTATTCTTTATGAGACAAGCAACATCCTGCACGGCGGTGAGACAAACTACATCATGGCAACAGTGTCCTTGTATGTGTCCATCTATAACTTGTTTACCAGTTTATTGCATATCCTAGGTTTCCTAGGTGGTGAAGATTAAGACATTAAACCCTTTATTAGCTATGCACTTGTGATAACCCCACTGGGGTATTCAGGCGACCTTTTAGGTCGCCTTTTTTTATTTCAGCCAATCGGCAGCAACTTGAATTGGTTGTTGATCTCGTTCTGAAACCCAAATGGCCAATGCATGCTTTTGAGACGTTTGTAGATGGGGTAGTTCAAAGCTCCAGTTATAGTCTGATTGGGCTTTTTGTTGTTTATGTAAAACCACAAATTGATGTTGAAGTAGGCGGCCTGCATTTTCGCCTGAAGTGACTTGGCTACTGAGATTAAACCCGAGTACTGCAACATGAGCTATAAGCACCTTTCGGTCCCTTTTTGGGGTATAACTTACTTTGAGGGTTTGGCTGTTGAGGCTAGCTTTAAGTAGTCCCCCAGAGGAAGATTGATTGGGTAGGGCTTTGCCTTGGAAAAACCCTCGCCATTCTTTGCCGGAGCTAATCCAGCCCGGTGTATACACACTTTTTAAATTTCCTAAGCGGCGATGATTGTATTGGCGCTGTTTAAACTCAGGTTGGGCAAATCGATCTTCCCAGCCAATGTAATCCCAATAGTCTACATGAAAGGCTAAAGGTACTACCTTTTTCCAAAGGTCTGCGGAACCTATAAAGCTGTTGATATAGCGTTCTGCTGGAGGGCAGCTGGAACAGCCTTCTGAGGTATAGAGCTCAATTAACTGAGGTACAGCTCCTTGATTTTCAAAGATCTGCTCAGCCGCTAAAGCTTGAGGTAAGAAATAAAGGCAGGCTGCAATTAACGAATTGGCGAACGATTTCATAACTCTGTCCTCTCATTTCCTATGAGACTTCAGAGCCTTGAGTGAGTTCAGTTATTCAACATCGATCTTACATGCTGGGCTTTTGCCAGGGAGTGTGTCAAAGGCATCTAATTGATTCACGGTTTGATACCAATCGGCTCGACTGCCCCAAAAAAGATTACGTTCCGGTGGTACCTCGGGGCCTGTATCCAGTGTGCCGGCTGGAATGATCATTGCTTTACCTGTTTGGGCTAGCCACGGTAGGTTAGATCCACATTTTTTACAGAAGCAGACAGCAAAATGTTTGGCATCGCTGGGTTCATAGCGTCCAACGTATGCTTCTCCCGCCGTCCAGCGGAATTGCTCTGGTGGCATTATTATGTTGCTAGCATGTGCGCTGCCAGTGGTTTTGCGGCAACGTGAACAGTGACAGTATTGAAAGGTGGAAAAGGGTGGTGATATTTCATACTGAACTTCATCACATAAACAACTGCCCCTGTAAACCTCTTCTCCGCTCATGAAATCATCCTAGCGATCAAACGCTGTCACCATTGAATCTAGTTGTTTTACCAGTTCATGCAGTTCACTGCTAGCGGAAGCGGTTTCATCAGAGGCTTCACTGTTGCGACGGGCAAGGTCCCTGATCGCGACGATATTTTGTTGGATCTCTTCTACAACGGAGGACTGTTGTTCAGAACTGCTGGCGATCTGTAAACAGCGATCAGAAATATCATCAATAGAGCTTTGTACTGTTTGGAAGGCTTCATCAGCAATGTTTGCCACATCGACACTTTGCTTAGCATGATCGCGGCTTTGCTCCATGATGTTGACTGTTTTATCTACAGCAGACTGTACACTTTCAATTGAGGCTTCTATTTCTTGAGTAGAATTTTGCGTACGTGTTGCTAAGGTACGAACTTCATCTGCTACCACTGCGAAGCCGCGTCCTGTTTCACCTGCGCGCGCGGCTTCGATAGCAGCGTTCAGTGCTAGTAGGTTGGTTTGTTCAGCAATATCATTAATCACCGTTACGACATTGCCGATCGCATCTGTATGTTGTTTTAGCTCCATGGTAGCTTCCGTTGCTTCCACTACTTCATTAGACAGATCTTTAATGTGATTTACCGTGTTGTATAGTGCGCTTCGACCTTCTTCAGTTGTAGAGCGTGCATTCTGCGATGCATTCGACATATCGCTAGTGTTAGCTGCAATTTCTTGTGATGCACATGCCATTTCGTGAACAGCAGCGGCGACCATGTCACTTTCTTTATCTTGTTGGCTGATCCCTTCGTTAGTTTGACGGATAGCGTTATCGGTGACATCAATGGCTTGATCAATGGTGTGACTAACATCTCCCAATCGTGTAAGTACGGTAGTGTTTCTGGCTTCATTCATCTGTAAAGCGAGATCAATTTCACCAAATTCATCCTGACGAGGGCAGTACATTAATTGGATTAGAGGATTGCTGAAGCGATCGCGTGCACGATTAGCTAGCTCTTTAATTGGAGCGGTTAAGCGCAACAGACAGGCCCCTAAAAGAACTTCGGTCAGAGCCATAATTCCTAAAATAGGCAGTGACGCACCTGCAAACCATGAAGCAATTAAACTAATAAATGAAATTAAGGCGAAGATAGCAAATGTTTGGTTGCTAATAGATTTCAGTTTTAATGCCTTGCCCGCTTTACCGGCATTGGCCACTGAATAAATAACTTCTGCTTTAGAAACCTGTTCGGCGGTTGGCTTAAAGCGAACCGA
Organism: Neptuniibacter sp. QD72_48; assembly: GCF_047778065.1. GTDB lineage: Bacteria > Pseudomonadota > Gammaproteobacteria > Pseudomonadales > Balneatricaceae > Neptuniibacter. Next base: position 398,548 of record NZ_CP180547.1, read on the forward strand.
TTGATAGCCAACTTTTTGGCCTTTTTCATACAAAGGGGTTACGTAAGCATCGACCCAGTAATGATCGCCATTTTTACAACGGTTTTTAACAATTCCGCGCCACGCATGGTTTTCTTTTAAGGACATCCAGAGGTTTTCAAAGGCAGCGGGTGGCACGTCTGGGTGGCGAACAATATTGTGGGCTTTACCTAAAAGCTCCTCTTCAGTGAACCCTGAAATATCACAAAAAACCTGATTAACGTAAGTGATACGTCCTTTGAGGTCTGTTGTTGAAATAATGCGCTGACCTTCAGGTAGTACCACCTCGCGGTTGGTAACTGGCATTTTTTTCATGGTTCACCCTTCTTCGCATGCAAAAAGTAAAAACTAACGGCTCTTAATTATTAGATGTGTACAATGTATTTGATCTGCACAGTTTAGTAATAGTTATAGCTGTATTTAAGTGATATAGCTCAGAAGGCTGACTGATTTATTGATATTTTTTAGCATTTAGTCCTCTGTGAGCTCTGATAATAAAAAGGAATAAAGCATGTCGTTTCGATTAGAATTTAAAGTGCGTGATTACGAATGTGATTTGCAAGGCATCGTAAACAATGGCGTTTACTTCAATTATTTAGAGCATGCGAGGCATGAGTATCTTTTAGACAAGGGGATCGACTTTGCTAAGTTGACCGAAGATAAAATTCATCTGGTCGTTGTTCGTTCTGAGATGGATTATAAAAATTCTTTAACCAGTGGTGATCGCTTTGTTGTTGAAGTAAGTGTCGAGAGGGTGAGTAAAGTTAAGTTTGGTTTTCGTCAGCGTGTGATTAGATTGTCCGATGAAAAGGTGGCCCTTGAAGCGTTAGTAATCGGAACGGCATTAAATGAAAGAGGGCGTCCATTTGTGTTACCAGAAATCGCCGCTTTGATGCCAGAAGAGTAAGATTAGGAAGAGAAAGTACCCAGTGAACTTTTCAGCTTGGTTGTTAGCGAATGAACCGATAGTGCGCTTAAGCTGTTTTTTCGGCGTGTTCACGGTGATGGCCTGCTGGGAGTTATATAGGCCTTTCCGACCTTTGCTGCAAAAAAAATGGTTTCGTTGGCGATCGAATCTCAGTTTGGTTGTGCTTAATAGTTTGCTGCTGAGGGTTATGTTTCCGGTAGCGGCTGTTGGCGTTGCTGGATATGCGCAGGCCAAAGGGTTTGGACTTTTTATATGGTTGGATTTGCCTATTTGGTTGGAGGTTTTATTAGCTGTAGTGCTTTTGGATTTTCTGATTTATGCACAGCATGTTCTCTTTCATAAAGTTCCTTTGCTATGGCGTTTTCACCGCATGCATCATGCGGATCCAGATATTGATGTGACCACGGGGGCTAGATTTCATCCAGTTGAAATTGTCCTGTCGATGCTGATTAAAATGTTGATGGTGTTTCTTCTGGGGCCAGCGGTGGTTGCGGTGATCTTATTTGAAGTGTTACTCAATGCATCAGCCATGTTTAATCACTCGAATATACAATTGCCTAAACTATTAGATAGGGTGATTCGTTGGCTATTTGTTACCCCTGATATGCATCGAGTGCATCATTCAAAAATTCTCAGTGAGACGGATAGTAATTATGGCTTTGCGTTATCCTGTTGGGATCGAATCTGTAAGACTTATATTGAGAAGCCCGCTAAAGGCCAAGTAGGTGTAGAGATCGGATTAAACGAGTTTAATGATCCAAACACCTCTTGCCGTTTGGGTGGTATGTTGATGTTACCGTTTAAAAAGTGATTATTTAGTTTGAGTTAGCTGGGACCAGAAGGCGTTGATCAGCGGGTTCTTAAGTTTTTTCTCTAAAGTCACTATCCCAACTTCATAGGGTTTGAGTTTAGGTGTGATGTCGAGTACTTCCACGCTGCTTGCTAGTGGACTGTTTTGCAGAACAATCTCAGGTACAACACCTATGCCAAACCCTAGACTTACCATGCTCACAATAGCTTCGTTACCCGATACTTGGGCATAGATGATCGGTTTTATATCTTGATCTTTAAACCAGCGATCGACTCTTTTACGAGCCAAACCCGCTTCGGATAGGATCATCGGTGTGGAGCTATCTGGCCGAACCGGTGGTTTATCTTGACCTTGTAGTCCCTGTATTGGCGCTATAAATAGGAGGGGAGAGATGGCAATCGTCTTAAATGCAATCCCTGCCGGTAACGCGTCAGGTTTTGCGCTGATAGCAAAGTCTTCATCTCCGGATAGTATGCGGGATATAGCGTGTTCATGATCCCCGGTGTGTAACTTGATCTCTATTTTGGGATAGTCGGTACGGAACTCACTCAAGATATCGAACAGGAAGCTGTAACTGGCGGTAACCGAGCAATACATACTTATTTCGCCCTGAAGTTCACCCGACCTTTCCATCAGTTGAGTGCGCACCATATCCCATTGACCTAGGGAATCGCGGGCATAGCCTAAGAATATTTTGCCTTCTGTCGTAAGGGCAACACTGCGGTTATCTCGTTCAAACAGATCTGTGCCGACTTCTTCTTCCAACTGCTTGATGCTTCTGCTTAGTGCCGAAGGACTTATGTAAGAAGCTTCGCTTGCTCGACCAAAATGTAAGGTTTCGGCTAAGTGAACGAATTGTTTGAGCTGTCTGATATCCATAATGTTGCGCTTTTTCGAATGTTTCTCTTATTTTATGCCAATTTTTAATCTAATAGGAGTGCCTCTGCTTATTTTTTGTTCAGTTTTGTCATATTTCTATGCTATTTTCTATGTTGTTATTGTGCGGTGCACAAAAGCAGCAGGAGGCACGTATGACAAAGTCATTGAATTTGGCATTACAGGGTGGTGGTGCTCATGGAGCATTTGCCTGGGGCGTTTTAGATCGTTTACTTGAAGAGGATATCAAGCCTCAAGCGATCAGCGGAACTAGTGCAGGTGCTATGAATGCGATTCTGCTTGCACATGGTTGGCAGTTGAATGGTGCTTCAGGAGCAAAGGATTTATTAGACCAATTTTGGCACAAGGTTTCTCTTAACTCTCCTTCGGAGTTGATAGGTTCTCAGTTGCCCGATTCCCAGATGACGGCGGTGACAGGGTTTATGCTCGATCTCTTGCGTTATCTATCGCCTTACGACCTTAACCCTCTCGATATTAATCCATTGCGTGGTTTGCTGGATGATATTGTCGACTTTGAAATGCTGAGAAATGATGGATCAATACAGTTATTCATAGCTGCTACCGATGTTACAACAGGCAAAATTCGTCTATTTAGAGAGAATGAGCTGACCACGGAGCATGCTTTGGCTTCGGCGTGTTTACCAACGTTGCACCAAGCTATTGAAATTGATGACTGTTACTACTGGGATGGAGGCTTCTCCGGCAATCCAGCGGTGTATCCGCTGATCTTTGATTGTCAGGAAGAGGATATCTTAATGGTTTTGCTTCAGCCTATGCAGGGACGTGATCTCCCGACGACCTCTCATGCGATTAACCAACGTGTTACTGAGTTGGGTTTTCAAAGTACTTTTTTACGAGAGATGAGAGCGATCAGCTATACCCGACAGCAGGCTAAAGATAAGTTTTTCAGTACCAGTAGTCTGGAGCGGCGGTTCAAAGCGCTACGTTTTCATCTGATTGAATCGGGTGAAGTGTTATCTAGTCTGGAACAAGCCAGCAAATATGATACCCGGCAGGAATTTCTTTTAGGTCTCAAGGAAAAGGGACGAAATGCCGCAGAACAGTGGATTGGATCAAACTTCAGTGCGATAGGGCAGAGGCCAAGTTGTGACATCGAGGCGATGTTTTTATAGTACTAAGATAAAGTATTGGTATGGATGGGAAGCATGGTGAAAAGTAGGGACCAACTGAAGTTATTGCTGCTTCAGATCCGAGATGAAGATCAAGTTCGAAGGGAAGAGCTAGAGAGTTTTGCTGAATACTGCGGGCTTAATATCGAGCAGTTTGATGTGCTTAATGTCTTTGATACACCGACATTTCCAGATACTGCCGCCGATAATTATGACGCTTTGCTAGTCGGTGGTGCCAGTGAGGCTAATGTACTTTTCCCAGACATTTACCCATTTGTAGATCAGTGTCAGCAGCTCATTTTACGTTGCGCAGAAACCGACAAGCCAGTGTTTGCCTCCTGCTTTGGTTTTCAGTTAGCGGTATTAGCGCTTGGTGGTGAGATCTTGCATCGAGAGAAAAATTTCGAGATGGGTACAATACCTATCTCGCTTGATCATAGCGTTTGGCAGGATCCAATATTTCGAGATACCCCCGACAATTTTTATGCAGTTTCAGTGCACAAGCAGTACGCAAATGAACTGCCGAAAAACTGTGTTTCTCTTGCTTACACAGATAAATGCATTCATGCATTTAGAGTAAAAGATAAGCCTTTCTGGGCTTTTCAATTTCATCCTGAGGTTGGTAAACGAATCTTGGTTGAGCGACTGACCTTTTACAAAGATAAATACACAGATGGAGATGATCACCTTGATCAGGTGCTAGCGACTGCACAAGAAACGCCTCAATCAAATGCGTTGCTAACTAAATTTGTGGATAGAATTCTATTAGATCAGGATCATCTAGATCTCTAGAAATGGCATCCTGACGCTGGTCACAGTAGAATGGGGTTTCTCTATATTATGGAATATAAAAAATCGCGATGAATGAGCCGCAAAATCAAGATAATCAAGAACCGATAAAGCCTCGTAGCCGCGGGATCTACCTGCTGCCTAATTTATTTACGACAGGGGCATTGTTTTCAGGGTTCTATGCAATTGTTGCGAGTATGAATGGGCACTTTGAAAATGCCGCAATAGCGATCTTTGTTTCGATGGTACTGGATGGGCTTGATGGTCGAGTAGCACGTATGACCAACACCTCCAGTGCATTTGGTGCGGAGTATGACTCACTAGCTGATATGGTTTCCTTTGGTGTAGCGCCTTCACTCGTGGTTTTCTCCTGGGTGTTGGATGATATTGGCAAACTAGGCTGGTTTGCTGCATTTATCTATGTAGCAGGGGCAGCTTTAAGACTTGCCCGCTTCAATACCCAAATTGGTTCGACAGATAAGCGTTACTTTATTGGATTGCCTAGCCCAGCAGCGGCGGCTGCAGTGGCTGGTTTAGTGTGGGCTGCGACCGAGTATGAAATAGATGGATCGGCTTATGTTTATTTGATTGCTGCGTTTGTTGCTTTGGTCGGTGTTTTGATGGTGAGTAATGTACTTTATTACAGCTTTAAAGATGTCAGCCTAAAAGAGAAAGTACCTTTCTTGATCTTAGCGGGTATTGTCTTAGCTGTAGGTATTATCTCAATTAGCCCGCCTGCATTCTTATGGATTTTATTCCTAGCTTATGCGGTGTCTGGGCCAGTATTGTGGTTGATGCGCAAAACTAAGCAGAAACCTGCGGCCTAAGCGTCAGGTAAAAGCATTTTAGATTTATTTTACGGCTCCTTTAAGGGGCCGTTTTTCTGCTATACCTCATAATAGCCCCTATAGAAGGAGATTATTATGAAACCCTTCCCCTGTAACTGCCGTCCCCTTAAAACTCTTGTTTATACGGTGATTTTTCTGCTCTTTATTATCGTGATGATGAGTGGCGCTTTCATGCTGGTGGATAAGGTCTAACGAGCATATTTGCTCATGACTTACTTGCAAAATTTTCATCGCTGCTATACTTGCAGTTAACAACCAAGTGGATTGGTCGGAAATGATAGAACGGAGTCCAGGCGGAAAGAGAGCCTGCCCGAACCCTGTCGCTACCGACGTTGAAAGAGAAGTACAACGCCCTTAGTGAGAGGTTTCTGACAGGCTCTTTTGCGTGTATAGCAAAGGGGGCTGCAATGATAAAAACAATATCGGGATTTGTTGCACTGTTATTGTTTGCTAATAATCTCCAGGCTGATTGGGAGATAAATCTCACCCGAGGTGTTACCGAAATCAGTCGAGAGGTCTATGACCTGCACATGATTATTTTCTGGATCTGTGTGGCTATTGGTGTCGTTGTTTTTGGTGTGATGCTCTGGTCGGTGATCTATCATCGTAAGTCCAAAGGAGCAAAAGCGCACAACTTCCATGAAAGCCTTGTTGTCGAAATTGCTTGGACTTTAATTCCCTTCGTTATCTTGATTGCCATGGCTGTTCCTGCAACGGCAACCTTAATCAAAATGTACGATAACTCAGAATCTGAAGTTGATATTCAGATCACAGGTTATCAGTGGAAATGGCGATATCAATACCTAGCGGAAGATATCGATTTCTTCTCCAGTCTATCTACCTCGCGAGAGCAGATAAATAATAAAGCAGCTAAAGGTGAGCATTATCTGCTTGAAGTAGATAACCCTTTGGTGATTCCTGCAGGTAAAAAGGTACGCTTTTTACTGACCGCCAATGACGTTATTCATTCCTGGTGGGTGCCTGATCTTGCAGTGAAAAAGGATGCAATTCCCGGTTTTATAAATGAAGCATGGACTATTGTGGATAACCCCGGTGTTTATCGCGGGCAGTGTGCAGAACTGTGCGGTAAAGACCATGGGTTTATGCCAATTGTTGTCGAAGTAAAGACGCCAGAAGAATACGAAGCTTGGCTTGCTGAAGTTAGGCAAGCAGATCAAGAAAAAGCAGCTGAAGGGCAAAAAGATTGGTCGCTTGCAGAGCTTATGGAAACAGGAGAGGCGGTTTATAGCAAAGCTTGTTTGGCCTGTCATCAAGCTAATGGTGAGGGAATTTCGGGTGTTTTCCCCGCTTTAAAAAACAGTCCAATCGCTTTGGGTGAGCCGGGGCCTCATATCGATATTGTGCTTAATGGTAAAAAAGGCACGGCAATGCAGGCGTATAGAGATCAACTGTCGGCTGTGGAACTGGCTGCTGTAATTACTTATGAGCGAAATGCTTGGGGTAATAAGGTGGGCGATCTAGTTACACCGGCGCAGATTGCTGAGTTGAAAGAGTAGGAGGGGGCATGGATACGGTTGCAGCTTCTCATCATCATGGTCCGGCTACCGGTATAGGTCGTTGGTTATTCACAACCAATCATAAAGATATTGGAACTCTCTATCTCTGGTTTAGCTTCTTAATGTTCCTTACTGGCGGATGTATGGCATTGCTCATTCGAGCTGAGCTATTTCAGCCAGGGTTGCAGCTCATTCAGCCGGACTTCTTTAATCAGATGACCACCATGCATGGCTTAATCATGGTCTTTGGTGCGGTCATGCCGGCGTTTGTTGGCTTAGCCAACTGGATGATTCCTATCATGGTTGGTGCTCCAGATATGGCGCTGCCAAGAATGAATAACTGGAGCTTTTGGATTCTACCTTTCGCTTTCGCGATGATGCTGTCGACTCTATTCATGGATGGCGGTGCACCAAATTTTGGTTGGACATTCTATGCGCCTTTATCAACTACCTATGCACCGCCTAGTGTGACTTTCTTTATCTTCGCCGTTCACATGATGGGGATTAGCTCGATTATGGGGGCGATCAATATCATTGCCACCATACTCAATATGCGTGCGCCGGGTATGACCATGATGAAGTTGCCACTCTTCGTTTGGACTTGGTTAATTACGGCATTTTTATTGATTGCTGTTATGCCGGTATTGGCAGGTGTGGTCACGATGATGTTGATGGATATTCACTTCGGAACCAGCTTTTTTGATGCTGCTGGGGGTGGAGATCCAGTGTTATTCCAGCATGTATTCTGGTTCTTTGGTCATCCTGAGGTATACATCATGATCTTGCCTGCTTTCGGTATTGTCAGTGAGATCATTCCGACTTTCGCAAGGAAGAAGCTGTTTGGTTATACCTCGATGGTTTATGCCACAGCTTCTATAGCCATTCTATCCTTCATCGTTTGGGCGCATCACATGTTTACAGTCGGCCTACCTTTGGCTGGTGAATTGTTCTTTATGTTCACAACTATGCTGATTGCCGTGCCTACAGGGGTTAAAGTCTTTAATTGGGTCGCGACGATGTTTCGTGGCTCTATGACGTTCGAAACGCCGATGCTATTTGCACTCGCATTTGTGGTGCTTTTCACCATTGGTGGTTTTTCAGGCTTGATGTTGGCGATCGCTCCAGTCGATTTTCAATACCACGACACGTACTTTGTAGTTGCCCATTTCCACTATGTCTTAGTACCTGGTGCGGTCTTTGCCATTATGGCAGGAGCGTATTATTGGTTACCTAAGTGGTGCGGCAATTATTACAACGAAACCATGGGTAAAGTGCATTTCTGGTGTAGTTTTATCGGGGTGAATATCACCTTTTTTCCTATGCACTTTATCGGTTTAGCGGGTATGCCACGTCGTATACCTGACTATGCACTTCAGTTTGCCGATTTCAATGCGGTGGCTTCAGTAGGTGCGTTTATCTTTGGGCTATCGCAACTAATTTTCCTTTATAACATTGTGAGCTGTATTCGTAAGGGTAAGCAGGCCAGTGCGGAAGTTTGGGAAGGGTCTCACGGTTTAGAGTGGACCCTACCATCCCCTGCCCCTTATCACAGCTTTAGTACACCGCCAGAGGTGAAATAACAGCACTTTTGAGAGGTTGTTATGGCAGAGCAACGACATAAGAAAACAGTGCTATCACTGTTAAGTGGAACCCTGATTATGTTTGGGTTTGGCTTCGCGTTGGTACCTCTATATGACGTGTTTTGTGATATCACGGGGCTAAATGGAAAAGTGGATTTGGTTGCTGCGGAACCTAGTTTGGTTGTGGATAACAGTCGACAAGTAAAATTGCAGCTGGTGGCTATTAACAACGAATCTATGCCTTGGCGATTTAAACCAGAAAAGACTTCTATCATCTTGTCGCCTGGGGAAATGTATCAAACAGCCTATAAAGCGCGCAATTTGACCGATAATTTCATGATTGCGCAAGCAGTCCCTTCGGTTTCACCTTCAGAGGCTGCGCCTTATGTGCAAAAGATTAATTGTTTCTGTTTCGAACGGCAGCCGCTAAAGGCGAAAGAATTAAAGGCGATGCCGCTGGTTGTTTCTATCGCGCCAGAGCTTCCTAAGCACATAAAAACAGTAACACTCTCATACACCCTATTTGATATCACACCAGAAGCGGAAGTGAATTTGTCTGCGAGGAGGAACTCTCTATGAGTACTCAAACTTACTATGTGCCAGAACAAAGTCGTTGGCCTATTTTAGCATCGATCGCTTTGTTCTTTATGGCTTACGGTGCAGGCAGCTTAATCAATAGCCTTACCGCAGAAGAGGCTGGTGGAGCTGGTTTAATTCTTCTATTAGCCGGTGCATTGGGAATGGGGCTTATTTTATTGGGCTGGTTTAGCAACGTTATCCATGAAAGTGGTGAAGGTTTATACAGCCCACAAATGGATCGCTCATTCCGCTGGGGGATGAGCTGGTTTATCTTTTCTGAGGTTATGTTCTTTGCTGCATTCTTTGGCACTTTATTTTATGTCAGGACGTTAGCGGTGCCTTGGCTGGGTGGTGAAGGTGATAAAGGTGTTTCAAACATGCTGTGGGAAGGCTTTGAGGCACAGTGGCCTTTGATGGTGACACCAGATCAAAATGCTTTTCCGGGTCCTAAAGAGGTAATCGATCCTTGGCATATACCACTTTTCAATACCATTTTACTGATCGCATCGAGTTTTACAGTCACCCTTGCGCATAAAGCACTTAAGTTGGATCAACGCTCTAGGGTGGTGTTTTGGTTAGCTGTGACTGTCTTGCTGGGCAGCGTGTTTCTATATTTTCAAGCTTATGAGTATGTACTTGCTTACAACGAATTAGGCTTAACGCTTAATGCCGGTATATACGGGGCAACCTTTTTTATTCTTACAGGTTTTCATGGATTACATGTCACTTTAGGCACGCTGATGTTGATCATTATTTGGTTGCGGGTAATCAAAGGGCATTTCAGTTCAGAAAAGCATTTTGGTTTTGAGGCGGTGGCTTGGTATTGGCACTTTGTTGATGTGGTATGGGTCGGCTTGTTTCTATTTGTTTATATCTTGTAGTCGCTTAAAGCCCGTGAGGAACAATCTCACCGGTATAGAAGCCATAAATAAGTACCGCGATGATCATGACACTAAAAGTGACCCTGAAGAAAAGTGAGTTAACGGTTCGATGAGATTGACCTTGATCTCTTACTAAGAAGTAGAGGCCGGAAAATAAACTGATGAGAACGGCCATAAACAGAAGTAGTAAAAGTAACTTTAACGACATGCGCAGTACCTGATAGCTGTTCTTGGTGTAGGTAACTATGAGTAAAGTTCAGAGTGGTTCAGCCTTCAAGTGGATGTTGTGGATATCTGGAATTGTATTGTTGCCATTATTGATCGGACTGGGACTTTGGCAGTTGGACAGAGCGGAACAAAAGCAAGAGCTATTGGATAGCTGGCAACAAGCAGAACCAAGTCAGGAATTGCCGTTGGAGCAAGAGATGATAAGAGGGAGTTATAAAGCGGTTATCTTGAAGGGAGTGTTCGATCGAGAACGGTACTTTCTTTTAGATAATCGAGTACGAAAGGGGCGTGCTGGTTATGAGGTCGTTGCTCTATTTACTGCGGCTAGTGGTCGAAATGTATTGGTGAATCTTGGTTGGGTGTTAGCTTCGCAGGATCGCGGGGTTTTACCTGAAGTTGAAGTGCCTAAAGCTCAGCAAACGATAAGTGGAAGTATCAGGGTGGTTGAGAAAGGTTTTGCTTTATTAGGTGATGATCTAGCAGAGGATCGGTGGCCTAAGGTAATTCAGCAATTGGATGTGGAAAAAATATCGTCTCGGCTAGTTACAAGTATTGATGCGTTGGAAATAAGGCTAACAGAGCCGCTTGTTTCAGGTTTAGATCTAAATTGGCCAGTAGTGAATATGAAGCCAGAGAAACATTTAGGTTATGCATTTCAATGGTTCGCTATGGCATTTGCGTTGTTGTGTTTATTGATTTGGAGCGCTCTAAAGATAAGAAAGGAGGCTATATATGAACAGGTTTAGTTTTTGGCTTGTTTGGGCGGTTGGCTTAGTACCCATGCTGGTGGCTTCTTTTATGTTTTTTACGGGGATGATGATTCCAGAGCAGCGTGTTCATTCAGGTACTTTGCTTTCTGATCAGCATATTAATGATCTGAGCTTGGTTGGGAGTGAGCTGAAACAGCGTAAGTGGCAACTGTTATTAACTAAGCAAGATGATTGTGTCTCGCGTTGCGAGAAATGGTCAAAGGTGCTTAGCAATCTGCACACAGCATTAGGTAAGGAGCAAGATCGGGTCAAGCTGTTACAAGTGGATCTGAGTGCAACCACACTAGATAGGAATGAGTTTGGAAAGTTAGGAACGGCAATATGGGTCGTCGACCCATTAGGCAATATGGTGCTGCGATATACCTTATCAGATGAGCCGAGTCTGATTCTTAAAGATCTGCGCAAGCTGTTGAAAATGTCCCGGATTGGATAAGCCACGGGGGAATTAATGTTAAAGCTGATATGGCGGTTGAGTAATGTGGCATTAGTGCTTGTGCTCTGCGTTGTGTTGTTAGGAGCGTGGACTCGAATTAACCATGCGGGACTAAGCTGCCCTGACTGGCCTGGGTGTTATGGCTATATGTTGATGCCTACTGATCAAGCAGCTTTGACTGAAGCACAGTTTATTTACCCTGATACACCTATAGAGCTTGGTAAAACAGCACTAGAGATGGGGCATCGTTATTTAGCGGGAACTTTAGGCCTAGTCATAGCGGCTTTGGCTTTTTGTGCCTATAGATTAAGGCGCGTGCAAACATATCCGGTTTATTTAAGTTATGGCTTGCTCTTGTTAGTGACAGTGCAGGCTGTATTTGGAATGTGGACGGTCACATTAAAGCTTTACCCGCCAGTAGTGACTTTGCATCTTTTAGGGGGAGTGCTGACGTTAACAGGTGTATATGTCCTCAGAAGCAAAGTGAAAACATTGATGGCTGGAGTGAAAAAGCAAAGGACTAAATGCAGTAAGTGGATCAAGTATGCTTTGGCTGTTTTGTTGCTGCAGATAGTGTTGGGTGGCTGGACTAGCTCAAACTATGCAGGACCAGCTTGTGGTCATTGGCTAAGTTGCAGCATGGGCGAGAATGCCAGCAGCGATTTTACGAGAGGTTTTAATCTTACGGAAACTATTGGCCCAAATTATCAAGGTGGTTTGCTGCCACTAGATGCACGTGTAGCGATTCAGCAGGGGCATAGAATTGGTGCATTGGTGGTATTGATCGTGTGTGTTTGGCTAGTGGTTAAGTTACATCGACAGATATATATGCGAAGTTGGCTATATGGGTTGTTAGCCTTGTTATCGATCCAGATATTGCTGGGTGGATTAAACGCTATTTATGCAGTGCCTAATCTGTTGGCGATTGGGCACCATGCAGTGGCGGTTGGATTATTGTTGGTTCTGTTAAAAATTTATGAGCTGCGGCTACGGACTGTAGAGGTGAATCATGGATAACCAAGAATTAGTAAGCATTCGTACAGAAGGGGTTTCTTGGCGAGATTATCTGATTTTATGTAAGCCTAAGGTTGTGGTCGTTATGCTGGTAACTGCTGCTGTGGGTATGTTTCTAGCAGTGCAGGAAATTCCACCGATTAGTAACGTCTTATTAGGACTAGTTGGAATTGGCATGGCAGCTGGCTCTGCAGCAGCAGTAAATCACATCATGGATCGGAAGATCGATGAAAAAATGGCTCGGACGAAAAGGCGGCCTTTACCCCAAGGCAAATTAAGTCCGCTACAAGCACTGTTATTCGCAGCTGTGCTTGGTGTATCAGGAATTGCAATCTTGGTCTTCTGGGTTAATGCGCTGACAGCATGGTTAACAGTGGCGGCGTTAATGGGTTATGCGGTGGTCTATACTGTATGGCTGAAAAGAGCGACACCCCAGAATATTGTAATCGGCGGTATAGCCGGTGCAGCACCACCGCTATTAGGCTGGACAGCTATAACAGGCTCGATAGAACCGAACGCGTTGCTACTTGTGCTTATTATCTTTGCTTGGACACCTCCGCACTTTTGGGCTCTGTGTATAGCTCGCAAAGAGGACTATGCAAAAGCTGGTATTCCAATGCTGCCAGTTACACATGGTGTCGCATATACACGTTTGCAAATCATGCTTTATAGCATGTTAATGGTGGCAACAACGTTATTCCCTGTTATGACGGGAATGAGTGGGGCGATTTATCTGGGTTTGGTGTTAGCACTAAATGCTAAATTTCTATATAGGGTTGCTTGCTTGTGGACAGAGCCAAGTCAATCACCCATGTTACTTTTTAAATACAGTATCAATTACATCATGTTGCTGTTTGTCGCATTGCTTGTAGATCACTACATGATATGAAAAACAGCAACGGTTAAAACTTAAAGTTCCTGAAACCTGTGGAAATGGAGAGAAAATCAGTATGAAACAAGAAGTTAATTGATGTAGCGCTAATGGATTGGTGCTGCACCTAAATTAAACGAGGGGATGCATCATGTTTATTCAGCATATGATGGGAATAATGTACCACCCAAAAGAGGAGTGGGGACAAATAAGAAAAGAGCACTACAGCGCGTCGCATATATATATGCAACAAATAAGTATTCTGGCTGCCATACCAGCAATCTCAATGTTCATCGGGACAACCCAAATAGGTTGGAGCATTGCGGGTTCTGAATATGTGAAGCTAGATGCAATGAGCGCCTTGCCTGCTGCAATCGCATTTTACTTTGCAATGTGGGTTGGAGTTGGGTTTATAACATGGGCCATTCATTGGATGGAGAAGAACTATGGCGGCAACGTTTCATTTGATGATTGCCTATCGCTAGCGACTTATACAGCGACGCCAATGTTCTTAGCAGGCTTGTCTGCGTTGTATCCATTGCTATGGTTTAATGTGACCGTTGGTTTATTCGCAATTTGTTACACGGTCTACCTACTATACATAGGTGTTCCGGTGATAATGAAAATACCAGAAGAAAGGGCCTTTCTATTTTCAACATCTATCTTGACAGTGGGACTCTGTACACTAGTGGGTATTATTGTTGCTTCTGTTATTCTATGGGGCACAGTGATTCCACTAAACTATATACCGGTGTAATGGCTAAATAAGCTATAAATTACTCGGAAACTGAAAGGCGCTTAAGCAATTTTGTAAGCGCCTTTCTTGTTTGTTGTATAAATAACAATCATGTCTGATCAATCCTTGAACGATTTGTGATGGTTTGTAAGTTTTTTACAAATTTTTGCACTTTTTTTAAGATTGGGTGTTGACCCTTTTTTAGATGTCTGTAGAATTCGCCGTCCTTGCTTAGGGAGGCCGCTTTTTAAGGGGCTGCAGAGTTGAGTGAGGTGCTTAGTAAGTGATTGAAAACATTGGTTTTTAAGATTGCTTGCGGAGCAGGATTCAAAGTCCGGTTGCTGAGTAAAAACTTTTTACGAAATTGCAAAATAAACGGTTGACTTTGAATGAGCGCAAAGTAGAATATGCGCCTCGCTTGAGACGAAACGCTGATTCAGCGGAGAGTCAAGAAAGCAACGCTCTTTAACAATTTGATCAGATAATTCGTGTGGGCGCTTGTTGAGAAGAAGCAAACTTTTTCTAGACAAGCAACCAAGTGAATTCATTTAAAGCGATTTACAAAGGTTTAACGTTCTTAAGAATGTTATCCGGTTGTTTAGTACTAGAGCCCGTTACCACATTCCTGGTAACACAAATGATTTAAACTGAAGAGTTTGATCATGGCTCAGATTGAACGCTGGCGGCAGGCCTAACACATGCAAGTCGAACGGTAACATGACTAGCTTGCTAGTTGATGACGAGTGGCGGACGGGTGAGTAACGCGTAGGAATCTACCCAGTAGCGGGGGATAAGCCAGAGAAATTTGGTCTAATACCGCATACGCCCTACGGGGGAAAGCAGGGGATCTTCGGACCTTGCACTATTGGATGAGCCTGCGTGAGATTAGCTAGTTGGTGAGGTAATGGCTCACCAAGGCGACGATCTCTAGCTGGTCTGAGAGGATGATCAGCCACACTGGAACTGAGACACGGTCCAGACTCCTACGGGAGGCAGCAGTGGGGAATATTGCACAATGGGCGCAAGCCTGATGCAGCCATGCCGCGTGTGTGAAGAAGGCCCTAGGGTTGTAAAGCACTTTCAGCAGTGAGGAAAGGTTAGTAGTTAATACCTGCTAGCTGTGACGTTAACTGCAGAAGAAGCACCGGCTAACTCCGTGCCAGCAGCCGCGGTAATACGGAGGGTGCGAGCGTTAATCGGAATTACTGGGCGTAAAGCGCGCGTAGGTGGATTGGTCAGTCAGATGTGAAAGCCCAGGGCTCAACCTTGGAACTGCACCTGATACTGCCAATCTAGAATACGGTAGAGGGTAGTGGAATTTCCTGTGTAGCGGTGAAATGCGTAGATATAGGAAGGAACACCAGTGGCGAAGGCGACTACCTGGACCGATATTGACACTGAGGTGCGAAAGCGTGGGGAGCAAACAGGATTAGATACCCTGGTAGTCCACGCCGTAAACGATGTCTACTAGCCGTTGGGAGACTTGATCTTTTAGTGGCGCAGCTAACGCGATAAGTAGACCGCCTGGGGAGTACGGCCGCAAGGTTAAAACTCAAATGAATTGACGGGGGCCCGCACAAGCGGTGGAGCATGTGGTTTAATTCGACGCAACGCGAAGAACCTTACCAACTCTTGACATCCAGAGAAGTTACTAGAGATAGTTTCGTGCCTTCGGGAACTCTGAGACAGGTGCTGCATGGCTGTCGTCAGCTCGTGTTGTGAAATGTTGGGTTAAGTCCCGTAACGAGCGCAACCCTTGTCCTTATTTGCCAGCACTTCGGGTGGGAACTCTAAGGAGACTGCCGGTGACAAACCGGAGGAAGGTGGGGACGACGTCAAGTCATCATGGCCCTTACGAGTTGGGCTACACACGTGCTACAATGGCCGGTACAGAGGGCCGCGAACCTGCGAGGGTAAGCTAATCTCAGAAAACCGGTCGTAGTCCGGATTGGAGTCTGCAACTCGACTCCATGAAGTCGGAATCGCTAGTAATCGCGAATCAGAATGTCGCGGTGAATACGTTCCCGGGCCTTGTACACACCGCCCGTCACACCATGGGAGTGGATTGCACCAGAAGTAGCTAGCTTAACCTTCGGGAGGGCGGTTACCACGGTGTGGTTCATGACTGGGGTGAAGTCGTAACAAGGTAGCCCTAGGGGAACCTGGGGCTGGATCACCTCCTTAAACGAAAGCCGATTCTCGGCAAGCGTTCACACGAATTATCTGATCAGAGAAGTTAAGAGCAACGGTGTAGGCTTGTAGCTCAGCTGGTTAGAGCGCACCCCTGATAAGGGTGAGGTCGGTGGTTCAAGTCCACTCAGGCCTACCAATCAATAGCCTTACTGTTTTTCTTGGGGCTATAGCTCAGCTGGGAGAGCGCCTGCTTTGCACGCAGGAGGTCTGCGGTTCGATCCCGCATAGCTCCACCATCATCCTTGAGGATGAGAAGGAAGAGTTTTAAAACATATTGTCGTTTAAGACATTATCTTTTAAAGCTTTTTTGCTTTAAACGCTCTTTAATAATTTGGATTTGATTCATTTGATTTAGATTTAAGACATGTAGTTTTACTGCATGCGCCAATTCGGCGAAATCTATCGTTACTAGCAATACAAGTTACTGTGATTCCAGACGCCTTCGGGTTATATGGTCAAGTGACTAAGCGTGCACGGTGGATGCCTTGGCAGTCAGAGGCGATGAAGGACGTTGTAACCTGCGATAAGGTTCGGGGAGGTGGTAAACAACCTTTGATCCGGACATTTCCGAATGGGGAAACCCACCTATTTATAGGTATCTTTTAACTGAATACATAGGTTATTAGAGGCGAACCTGGGGAACTGAAACATCTAAGTACCCAGAGGAAAAGAAATCAACCGAGATTCCCTAAGTAGCGGCGAGCGAACGGGGACTAGCCCTTAAGCTTTATTAGATTTAACAGAACACTCTGGAAAGTGTGGCCATAGTGGGTGATAGCCCCGTATGTGAAAGGTCTTTTAAAGTGAAATCGAGTAGGACGGCACACGTGAAACGCTGTCTGAATATGGGGGGACCATCCTCCAAGGCTAAATACTCCTGACTGACCGATAGTGAACCAGTACCGTGAGGGAAAGGCGAAAAGAACCCCTGTGAGGGGAGTGAAATAGACCCTGAAACCGTGTACGTACAAGCAGTGGGAGCCGTTTTCGGACGGTGACTGCGTACCTTTTGTATAATGGGTCAGCGACTTACTTTTAGTGGCAAGGTTAAGCATTTGCGGAGCCGTAGGGAAACCGAGTCTTAATAGGGCGTCCAGTCGCTAGGAGTAGACCCGAAACCGAGTGATCTATCCATGGGCAGGTTGAAGATGCAGTAACATGCATTGGAGGACCGAACCGACTGTCGTTGAAAAGCCAGCGGATGACTTGTGGATAGGAGTGAAAGGCTAATCAAACTCGGAGATAGCTGGTTCTCCTCGAAAACTATTTAGGTAGTGCCTCGTGTCTAACCATGGGGGGTAGAGCACTGTTTCGGCTAGGGGGTCATCCCGACTTACCAACCCGATGCAAACTCCGAATACCCATGAGTTCAATCACGGGAGACACACGGCGGGTGCTAACGTCCGTCGTGGAAAGGGAAACAACCCAGACCGTCAGCTAAGGTCCCAAAGTTTATGCTAAGTGGGAAACGATGTGGGAAGGCTTAGACAGCTAGGAGGTTGGCTTAGAAGCAGCCACCCTTTAAAGAAAGCGTAATAGCTCACTAGTCGAGTCGGCCCGCGCGGAAGATATAACGGGGCTAAGCATAACACCGAAGCTACGGATGCACTTTGTGCATGGTAGAGGAGCGTTCTGTAAGCTGTTGAAGCGGAAGCTGTAAGGCACCGTGGAGGTATCAGAAGTGCGAATGCTGACATGAGTAACGATAAGGGAGGTGAAAACCCTCCCCGCCGGAAGACCAAGGGTTCCTATCCAACGCTATTCGAGGTAGGGTGAGTCGGCCCCTAAGGAGAGGCTGAAGAGCGTATCCGATGGGAAACAGGTTAATATTCCTGTACTGCTCATAACTGCGATGGGGGGACGGAGAAGGCTAGGCTAGCGCGGCGTTGGTTGTCCGCGTTTAAGATAGTAGGTTTAGAGCTTAGGTAAATCCGGGCTCTTTTAAGACCGAGAATCGATGACGAGGTCCTTTATGGACTGAAGTGGTTGATGCCATGCTTCCAGGAAAATCCTCTAAGCTTCAGGTTATGACTAACCGTACCCTAAACCGACACAGGTGGTCAGGTAGAGAATACTAAGGCGTATGAGAAAACTCGGGTGAAGGAACTAGGCAAAATGGCACCGTAACTTCGGGAGAAGGTGCGCCGGTTTTGGTGATGGGACTTGCTCCCTAAGCTGAGGCCGGTCGAAGATACCAGGTGGCTGCGACTGTTTATTAAAAACATAGCACTCTGCAAACTCGAAAGAGGACGTATAGGGTGTGACGCCTGCCCGGTGCCGGAAGGTTAATTGATGGGGTTAGCGCTTGCGCGAAGCTCTTGATCGAAGCCCCGGTAAACGGCGGCCGTAACTATAACGGTCCTAAGGTAGCGAAATTCCTTGTCGGGTAAGTTCCGACCTGCACGAATGGCGTAACGATGGCCACACTGTCTCCACCCGAGACTCAGTGAAATTGAAATAGCTGTTAAGATGCAGTTTACCCGCGGCTAGACGGAAAGACCCCGTGAACCTTTACTACAGCTTCACAGTGGACTTTGACATTACTTGTGTAGAATAGCTGGGAGGCTTTGAAACCCTGTCGCCAGATAGGGTGGAGCCACCTTTGAAATACCAGCCTGGTAATGTTGAGGTTCTAACCCAGTTCCCTAAGCGGGATCGGGGACATTGTGTGGTGGGTAGTTTGACTGGGGCGGTCTCCTCCCAAAGAGTAACGGAGGAGCACGAAGGTACCCTCAGCATGGTCGGAAATCATGCAATGAGCGCAAGAGTAGAAGGGTGCTTGACTGCGAGACAGACACGTCGAGCAGGTACGAAAGTAGGTTCTAGTGATCCGGTGGTTCTGTATGGAAGGGCCATCGCTCAACGGATAAAAGGTACTCCGGGGATAACAGGCTGATACCGCCCAAGAGTTCACATCGACGGCGGTGTTTGGCACCTCGATGTCGGCTCATCACATCCTGGGGCTGAAGCCGGTCCCAAGGGTATGGCTGTTCGCCATTTAAAGTGGTACGCGAGCTGGGTTTAGAACGTCGTGAGACAGTTCGGTCCCTATCTGCCGTGGGCGTTTGAGATTTGAGAAGAGTTGCTCCTAGTACGAGAGGACCGGAGTGAACGAACCTCTGGTGTACCGGTTGTGATGCCAATTGCATTGCCGGGTAGCTACGTTCGGACGGGATAACCGCTGAAAGCATCTAAGCGGGAAGCCTCCTTCAAGATGAGATCTCACTGGGAACTTGATTCCCCTAAAGGGCCGTTGAAGACTACGACGTTGATAGGTTGGGTGTGGAAGCGCTGTGAGGCGTTGAGCTAACCAATACTAATTGCCCGTGAGGCTTGACCATATAACGCCCAAGGCGTTTGGCAAGTGACTTGTAAGATACGTAAGACGATAGAGAGTAACGAATTAGCGCGTAGTTAAGCTACAGTCGATAAACTATCTAGATCAAATAAAAAAAGAATCAGATCTAAGTTGTAACAGTTTTGCTTGGCGACCATAGAGTTGTGGAACCACCTGAATCCATCCCGAACTCAGACGTGAAACGCAACATCGCCGATGGTAGTGTGGGGCTTCCCCATGTGAGAGTAGGTCATCGCCAAGCATTTAATTAAGAGAAACCCCCGGTCACGATGTGATCGGGGTTTTTTCGTTGTGGGTTATAAAATACGGTTAAGAGTGGATAGTGCTTGCTTGAAGCGGATAAACCAGTAAGGGTGAGTTGTCTTAATTAACCCGAATATTAAACTGAATGCTGTCCTTAGCTGTCCTTAGCTGTCCTTAGCTGTCCTTAGCTGTCCTTAGCTGTCCTTAGCTGTCCTTAGCTGTCCTTAGCTGTCCTTAGCAATCTAGATACCCACAACTCAATAAACTTGCTGCTTATTTGTCCTTGTATCTATACTGCTTCTGAGGATTCGGTCTTACAGAGGCGAAAGGTGCTGGTGATGAAGAGCGTTAAGTTCTACTTTAAGTTTTGTTTCATATCATTAATGGCGGTTATCTCTGCTTCTTTGCATGCAGAAGAGTGTAAGGTTTTAACAGCGACAGGGAATTCAGAATATCCACCTTATCTTTGGCGTGCTGATGATGGCACTACCGATCTGTTAGGTGCTAATCGTTTGATAATGGATGAGCTAGGTAAGCGCTTGGGTGTTGATATTCAACTTCAGGATGTCGGTTCATGGGCCAGAGCGCAGGATATGCTTCGCTCCGGAAGGATTGATTTGATGGCTGGGGCTTTTTATACGATCCCTCGGAACCAGTATATGGATTATGTTTATCCAGCTTTCCTCAATACAAAGAGTGTTGTTTGGAGGCGTAAAGGGTCTGGCCTTGTATACGATAAGCGAGAAGACCTTATTGGAAGGTCGGGTGTAACTGTAATAAACAATAGTTTTGGTCAAGAGTTTGATGAGTACGCCAAGGCTAATTTGAATTTGCAGTATGTTGCATCGCTAAAGCAGGCGTTTCTTATGATTAAGCGGTCAAGAGCTGACTACGCGTTGTATGAGCAGAACCCAGGATTGGCTTATGCTGACTTGCTTGGCTATAAATCAGATCTTGAAGTGCTAGACCCAGCTATTAGTAGTGAGGGTTTATATCTTACTGTATCACATAAATCCAAATGCAACACAGGTGCTTTAAGAGGGATGTTAGCTAAAGCAATAAGGGACATGGAGACAGATGGTTTTATGGTTAATGCTTTAACAGTAAGTCTTAAAAACTGGAATGAGTTTTCTGCAAAGTAGTTTGATTAATCGTAAAAAGCCCGGCATAAGCCGGGCTTTTTATTTGTTAATGTAGTTTTGAAATTACTGCGGTTAATTGTTCGCTTGCAAATGATAGCTGCTCAGCTTGTTGTTTGTTTGTTTCAGCTGCAGATTTTGTGTATTGGCTTAATGTATTGGTTGTCTCAATTGTATCTGCTATTTCTGAGGTCGCAGAGGTTTGCTCTTCTGTTGACGATGCGATTAAAACACTCATATCGTTAATTTCACTGATTGAGTTTCTAATGATTTTAATTGCTTCTTGAGCGTCTTTTGCAAGATTTACAGTGTCGGTTGCAGCTCTTTGTTGGATACCCATCTTCTCAACAGTTTGCTCGGTCGTTTGATTTAAACGGGTTGTGATTCTTTGAATTTCATCTGCTGATTTTGCGGTGTTTGCTGCAAGGTTTCTCACTTCGTCTGCTACTACAGCAAACCCGCGACCTGTTTCCCCTGCTCGAGCTGCTTCGATTGCTGCGTTTAAGGCCAATAAGTTGGTTTGTTCTGCGAAGCCTTGTATTACACCGAGTACATTTTGTATAGCAATAGAATCTTCTTGTAACGCGTTCAGTGATTCTGATGTTGCTGCAATTTCATTGTTTAGCTTATCTATATGGTCACCCGTAGCTTTAATTTGTTCATAGCCTTTATTTGCAAGTTGCGAGGCTTCTAGTGTTGCTGAGTTGCTTTGTGTTGCTCTCGCTGCTACTTCAGTAAATGAGCTGTTTAGCTGTGTAATTTGTACTACAGCATTTTCAGTGGCTGCTTGTTGCTGTTGCACTGTGTTTTCTAGCTGTGTTGCTTCTGTTATGGCGCTGTTTTGGAGTTGTCTTAAATTGTTGGTTTCCTGCTGGATATCCATAAGGAATTTTTTGAAGAAGCATTGCAGTCTGTCTATAGCGCTATTGAGTGTTTCGGCTTCGGTTAGTCTTGAATTTATTTGGATGTTGCTGCTAAATTTTCCATGTGACAGTTGATCTATATATTCCGTTGTTGCGATCAGGATGCTACCTAATTTACGCAGTAATATGTTCATGGATATGCCAGTTGCAATAATCAGAACGGTACATATTGTCATGATTAGATATACCGAAAACTGAATATCCTCATATCTATCTGCGATAGTGCTGGTGATGCTTGCCACTGAGTGCTCTAAATTAGCCACATTTTTTTGTGCAGCAGAGCTTGATTTATTTTTTTGTTGACTGAACTTTTTCGCATTTTGAAGTTCTTTGGGGTAGCGATTAACAAGATCTTTAATGTTTGCTATAGGTTCATCGCCAATCTCTTCTTTGTCGTTATCGCTCGCAATTTCAATTGCAAGGCCTAGTAAAGAGGAGAGGTCATCTTCATCTTCTGCTTCTTTGAATATGCCGAGTCGATCAAGCTTACTAATTGCTTCTGCGTCTTTCTTAAGTTCAGATAGGATAAATTGAATCTGTTGTAGGCTCTCGTTTTTGTTTTTTTCAAAGTAGCTTTGGCGGCTGTGGCTGAGTAGAGCAGTGTTTTTTTGCAGGCTAAATAGTAAATCTACATAACTATTCTTGATATGGTTTTGATCGTAACTTGCTTTGTCTGCATATTCTTTGACGGATTGTATGGCGTCGTTTAATTCTCTTTCATTATGTATGAGTAATACTTCTGGTTGTGCAAGTTTGCCGGCGGCGCGCATTTCGGTGAGAGTTTTATCCTTTATGTTCTTTAATTGACCTAGAACGCCAGCTTGTATCTCTTCTGGTAAGTTTCTTTGTGTGCTTTCTGAAAGGGCTTCAAGATTCTTTTCTAGTGTCGTTAGTAATGTCGCATCCCCTGTAATCAAATACTTTGAGACAGGCTGTTCTAGCTTTATGTAGATTTCATTAATGTAGCCATGATAGTTGTCTTTCATTTTGAAGGCGGAATCTAGGCGTTCTAAGGACCAAAAAATAGCGGTAGCCAATAAAATTACGATTAGGGCTAATGTTATGCTCGCAATGCGTGTAATTGTCGAAATCTTCATAAGAGGCCTTATGTTTATGAGAGCGGTGTTTGATACAGTTTCTTGCAGTGCTTTTTACTTCAATAATGTGACAGATGTGTTAATTGACCGTTTGTTACATAACTCTTTTCATTGAGTGTGATGGACAGATTGGCAAATTTGGCATAGAATGCAGTCGTTTTGCCTAAGGCAAAATTTACACACAGGTTTCTAAAACAAAAAAGCGAGGTTAACTTCAGGTTTTACCTCGCTTTTTTGCACGTATCGTTTCTGATTTTTGTTGTTGCGCATTTACGCGGGGAGGTTCAATTGGCGAGACCAGCCATTCTTGCTCTTGAAGACGGAAGCATTTTCAAGGGCGTAGCCATTGGCGCAGACGGTCTGTCTAGCGGCGAGGTTGTATTTAATACCTCTATGACGGGTTACCAGGAGATCCTAACGGATCCATCATACTGCCGTCAGATTGTTACCCTGACATATCCACATATTGGTAATACTGGCACCAATACGGAAGATGAAGAATCTTCTCGCACGTGGGCTGCTGGTTTAGTCATTCGTGACCTTCCATTGGTTGCGAGTAACTTCCGTAATGAAAAGAACCTTGATGATTATCTTAAGGATAACAATATCGTTGGTATCGCTGATATTGATACACGACGTTTAACACGCATTTTGCGTGAAAAGGGTTCTCTTAACGGTTGCATCATGGCCGGTGATATTGATGAAGCTAAAGCGCTAGCAGAAGCTAAATCGTTCCCTGGTCTAAAAGGTATGGATCTTGCTCAAGTTGTTACAACTGAAGAGACATACGAGTGGACTTCTTCTACTTGGAAGCTAGGCCAAGGCCATGAAGATAAAACTGCAGCAGATCAAGAGTTTCATGTTGTTGCATATGACTACGGTGTGAAACGCAATATTTTGCGCATGTTGGTTGAACGCGGTTGCCGCCTAACGGTTGTTCCTGCAAAAACACCAGCTGCAGAAGTGCTTGCGATGAATCCAGATGGCGTATTCCTATCTAATGGCCCTGGTGATCCAGAACCATGTGATTACGCAATTGCTGCAATTGAAGAGATCTGCAAAACAGATCTACCTGTATTTGGTATCTGCTTGGGCCATCAGCTACTAGCGTTGGCTTCTGGTGCTAAGACAGTAAAAATGAAGTTTGGTCACCACGGTGCTAACCACCCAGTTCAAGATTTGGATGGCAAGCAAGTGATGATTACCTCTCAAAACCACGGTTTTGCTGTTGACGAAGATGCGCTTCCAGAAAATGTGCGTGCTACGCATAAGTCTCTGTTTGATGGCTCTTTGCAGGGTATTGAGAGAACAGATCGTGCGGCATTTAGTTTCCAGGGCCACCCTGAAGCTAGCCCAGGCCCACACGATGTAGCGCCTCTATTTGATCGCTTCATCGAAGATATGAAGGCTGCGAAAGCTTAATCGCAGTTCGGCCTGAGTTTACAGGCTTTTGAAACGATACAAGGCAGGTGTGAATTAGCCGCCTGCCGCAGTTATTAACTGATACGACTGGTTTATTACCGATGCCAAAACGTACGGACTTAAAAAGTATTTTGATTCTTGGTGCTGGCCCGATTGTTATCGGTCAGGCATGTGAATTCGACTATTCTGGCGCACAAGCTTGTAAAGCTTTGCGTGAAGAAGGTTACCGCGTCATTCTGGTTAACTCTAACCCTGCAACCATTATGACTGATCCAGCGATGGCTGACTCAACTTACATTGAGCCAATCAACTGGAAGACAGTAGAAAAGATTATCGCCAAAGAAAAGCCTGATGCACTTCTACCTACAATGGGTGGTCAGACTGCATTAAACTGTGCTTTGGATCTTGAGCGTGAAGGCGTTCTTGAAAAACATGGCGTTGAGATGATCGGTGCCAACGCTGACACTATCGATAAAGCGGAAGACCGTGATCGTTTCGATAAGGCGATGAAAGCAATTGGCCTTGAATGCCCACGTGCTGCAATTGCTCACAGTATGGAAGAAGCGTTGCAGGTTCAAGCGCAGCTAGGCTTCCCATGTATCATTCGCCCTTCTTTCACTATGGGTGGTACCGGTGGTGGTATTGCGTATAACAAAGAAGAGTTTATCGAGATCTGTGAGCGTGGTCTGGATCTTTCTCCAACGACTGAGTTGTTGATCGACGAATCTTTGATCGGTTGGAAAGAGTACGAGATGGAAGTTGTTCGTGATAAAAACGACAACTGCATCATCGTTTGCGCGATCGAGAACTTCGATGCAATGGGTGTTCACACAGGTGATTCTATCACTGTTGCACCAGCGCAAACGCTTACTGATAAAGAATATCAAATCATGCGTAATGCCTCTTTGGCAGTACTGCGTGAAATCGGCGTAGAAACTGGCGGTTCTAACGTACAGTTTGGTGTAAACCCGAAAGATGGCCGTATGGTAGTAATCGAGATGAACCCTCGTGTATCTCGTTCTTCCGCTTTGGCATCTAAAGCGACAGGCTTCCCAATTGCTAAAGTAGCTGCGAAGCTAGCAATTGGTTACACACTAGATGAGCTACAAAACGATATCACTGGCGGTGCTACGCCAGCGTCTTTCGAGCCATCTATTGACTACGTTGTTACTAAGATCCCTCGTTTTACTTTCGAGAAATTCCCGCAGGCAAATGATCGTCTAACAACTCAGATGAAGTCTGTTGGTGAGGTTATGGCGATTGGCCGTACTCAGCAGGAATCTCTTCAGAAAGCGCTTCGTGGTCTAGAGGTTGGTGCGACTGGTTTCGACCCAATCATCGACATTACTAGCGAAGATGCGCGTTCTACGATCGTACGTGAGATGAAAGAGCCGGGTGCTGAGCGTATCTGGTACCTAGGCGATGCATTTCGTATGGGTATGAGCGTTGAAGAACTATACGAGATCAGCGGTATTGATCCTTGGTTCTTGGTTCAAGTAGAAGACATTATCAAAGATGAGCAGCGCGTATCTGAGATGGCAATGTCCGATCTTGATAAAGATGCTGTGTTCCGTCTTAAGCGTAAAGGTTTCTCTGATGAGCGTTTAGCGACTCTTCTTGGTGTATCTGAGAAACAGTTCCGTAAGCATCGTCACAACCTAGATGTGCGTCCAGTTTATAAACGCGTTGATACCTGTGCGGCAGAATTCGCATCTGATACAGCTTACATGTACTCCTCTTATGAAGAAGAGTGTGAAGCGAATCCTTCTGACCGTGACAAGATCATGGTTATTGGTGGTGGTCCAAACCGTATCGGTCAAGGTATTGAGTTTGACTACTGCTGTGTACACGCAGCACTTGCAGCGCGTGATGACGGTTTCGAAACAATCATGGTTAACTGTAACCCTGAGACTGTTTCTACTGACTACGATACTTCTGATCGTCTGTTCTTCGAGCCAATCACACTTGAAGATGTGCTTGAAATCGTAAATGTTGAGAAGCCAAAAGGTGTTATCGTTCAGTACGGTGGTCAGACGCCACTGAAACTGGCTGTTGCACTTGAGCAGGCTGGCGTACCAATTATCGGTACTTCTCCAGAAGCGATTGACCGTGCAGAAGACCGTGAACAGTTCCAGCAAATGCTGAAGCGCCTTGGTCTTAAGCAGCCAGAAAACGCGACTGTACGTTCTCTAGAAGAAGCGATCATCGAAGCTGACAAGCTTGGTTACCCGCTCGTTGTTCGTCCATCTTATGTGCTAGGTGGTCGTGCAATGGAGATCGTTTACAAAGAGGAAGAGCTGCGCCGCTACATGAATACTGCGGTACAAGTATCTAACGACGCGCCAGTATTGTTGGATCACTTCCTAAATGCAGCGGTTGAAGTTGATATTGATGCAGTTTGCGACGGTAAGGATGTAGTTATCGGTGCAATCATGCAGCACATCGAGCAAGCGGGTGTCCACTCTGGTGACTCTGCATGTTCATTCCCTCCGTATAGTCTTGCTGATGATGTTCAAGATGAAATGCGTGAGATGGTACGTAAAATGGCGTTGGAGCTAGGTGTGGTTGGCCTAATGAATACCCAGCTTGCATATCAGGATGGTGAAATTTACGTGATCGAGGTTAACCCTCGTGCATCCCGTACTGTACCGTTTGTTTCTAAGTGTATCGGTGTTTCTCTAGCGAAAATCGGTGCGCAGGTAATGACTGGTAAGACTCTAGCTGAACTTGGCTTCACTAAAGAGATCGTGCCAACATTGTTCAACGTGAAAGAAGCTGTATTCCCGTTCAACAAGTTCCAAGGTGTTGACCCAATTCTATCCCCAGAGATGAAATCTACTGGTGAAGTAATGGGTGTTGGCGCTACCTTCGGTGAAGCGTTTATGAAGGCGCAGATCGGTGCGGGTGAAACTATGCCGCAAGCAGGTAAAGCGTTCATCTCTGTACGTGAAGTTGATAAAAATGCTTCCATGCAGATTGCTAAGGATCTGGTTGAGCTAGGCTTCTCTCTAGTGGCTACTCGTGGTACTGCTAAGCTAATGGCTGAGCAAGGCCTTGAGGTTGAAGTTGTAAACAAAGTGATGGAAGGTCGTCCAAACATTGTTGATATGATCAAGAATGATGAGATTGCTTACATTGTGAATACAACTGAAGGCCGTAAAGCGATCGAAGATTCAGCTGATATTCGTCGTAGTGCTCTACAGCATAAAGTGCCATATACCACTACGTTGGCAGGTGCTGAAGCGATTACTATGGCGCTACAGTACGGCGAAGAGAAAGACGTTCGTCGCGTTCAGGATATAGGAGCATAATTGTGAATCGTGTACCTATGACTGCAGCAGGTGAGAAAGCGCTTCGAGAAGAGCTTGATCAACTGAAAACTGTAGATCGTCCACGGGTAATTGCTGATATTGCAGAAGCGCGTGAACACGGTGACTTGAAGGAAAACGCTGAATACCATGCTGCTCGCGAGCAGCAGGGTTTCATCGAGGGTCGTATTCAGGAGCTGGAAGCTAAGCTGTCTAACTGTCAAGTAATTGATGTAACAGCTATTCCACACTCTGGTAAGGTTATCTTCGGTACTACAGTAACCATCATTAACTTAGATACAGATGAGTCTAAAACTTATCAGATCGTAGGTGATGATGAAGCTGATATCAAAGCGAACAAAATCTCAGTTAACTCGCCGATTGCTCGTGGCCTAGTAGGCAAAGAGGAAGGTGATATCGTAAATATTCAGACGCCGGGTGGCGCTACTGAATATGAGATTGATGAGGTTGCTCATATCTGAGCAGACTAAAAAAGGGTGCCTAGGCACCCTTTTTTGTATTTATGCTGTTTTAATAGCTTGCTCAGTAGATATTAACGTAACAAGTTAGATAGTTTTGGGTTTGGCTCAAGCGCTCTACGGTAAATTAGCGCAATGTGACCAATCTCTTGCACGATCTCAGCTTCAACGATTTCGCATAGTTCGCGAATCAGTTGTTTTTTAACGTCGCGATCACCAACAGCAAACTTTACCTTGATCAGTTCGTGATCTTCTAAAGCGCGATCGACTTCAAGTTGAATAGCTTCAGTTAGGCCTTTTCCTGCTACAGTTACTAGAGGATTAAGTTTGTGGCCTATAGTGCGGTAATGCTTCTTTTGCTCAGTGCTCAAGCTCATATTAAAATACGGTGCCTCAAAGTTTAGCTGGGCGTTTATTGCGAATATTATCTAATACCCTAGTCCAGCATATTTAATTAATTATATTTTACCTGAGTTATGCGGTTCTGAGTAGCGCATGGCTCATTCAATCAAGAGAGTGAAACGAAGTGGCGAAAGCATCAAGTAGTGAACGTTGGTTAAAAGAACACTTTGATGATCATTGGGTGAAAAAATCCAAAGAGCTCGGTTATAGATCGCGTGCTAGTTTTAAGCTGATTGAATTAGATGAAAAAGATAAGCTGCTTAAACAGGGAATGACGGTTGTGGATTTAGGTGCGGCCCCTGGCGGTTGGTCTCAAGTGGCTGCGGAGCGCGTTGGTGATCATGGTCGAGTGGTGGCATCAGATATTCTGCCGATGGACAGTATGGCGGGTGTGGAGTTCGTTCAAGGTGACTTTACTGAGGAAGAAGTGCTGCATAAAATCCTAAATGCATTAGGAGATGAGCCAGCAGACCTTGTAATTTCAGATATGGCCCCCAATATGAGTGGTATGTCTGCTGTTGATCAGCCGGCAGCAATGTATTTGGTTGAGCTTGCTTTGGATATGGCGCGCGAGGTGTTGAAGCCTGGCGGTACGTTTGTCGCTAAAGTATTCCAAGGTGAGGGTTTTGATCAATATTTAAAAGATATGCGTACAAGTTTTGACAAAGTGGTTACGCGTAAGCCTGATTCTTCTCGAGCTCGTTCCCGTGAAGTCTACCTTTTAGGTAAAGGTTTTAAAGGTTAATTAGTGTTTTAGTAGTCAATCGTGGCTGCATAGTATAGTGTTTAGCGTTTTCTATAACGCCTAACAAAATCAGCAAATTGAGGGTATTCCATTGAATGATATGGCGAAAAATCTAGTTCTATGGCTGGTGATCGCAGCGGTATTGCTGACTGTTTTTAATAATTTTAATGAAAAGGCCGAGTCTAACCGACTAAGTTACTCTGATTTTGTCAAAGAAGTTCAGGATGATCGTGTGACTAAAGTCATTATTGATGGCTATATTATTCAGGGCCAGCGCTCTAACGGTGATATGTTTGAAACCGTACGCCCAGCGCTTCAGGACCCTAAACTGGTTGATGATCTAATTAATCACAATGTTGTGATTGAAGGTAAGCAACCAGAGCAGCAGAGTATTTGGACTCAGTTGCTAGTCGCTTCTTTCCCTATCCTTGTCATTATTGCAGTGTTCATGTTCTTTATGCGTCAGATGCAAGGCGGTGGTGGCAAAGGCGGTCCAATGTCTTTCGGTAAGTCCAAAGCGCGTATGATGAGCGAAGATCAGATTAAAACGACCTTCGATGATGTTGCTGGCGTTGAAGAGGCTAAGGAAGATGTTCGTGAGCTAGTAGATTTTCTTCGTGATCCGGGTAAATTT
Organism: Neptuniibacter sp. QD72_48; assembly: GCF_047778065.1. GTDB lineage: Bacteria > Pseudomonadota > Gammaproteobacteria > Pseudomonadales > Balneatricaceae > Neptuniibacter. Next base: position 428,521 of record NZ_CP180547.1, read on the forward strand.
CAGCGCCTAGGCGGCCATATTCCACGTGGTGTGTTGATGGCGGGTAATCCGGGTACTGGTAAAACCTTGTTGGCGAAAGCAATAGCCGGCGAAGCGAAAGTACCGTTCTTTAGTATTTCTGGTTCTGACTTCGTAGAGATGTTTGTAGGTGTGGGTGCATCCCGTGTTCGTGACATGTTTGATCAAGCGAAGAAAAATGCGCCATGTATTATCTTCATCGACGAGATCGACGCTGTAGGTCGTCACCGTGGTGTTGGCATGGGTGGTGGTAATGATGAGCGTGAACAGACATTGAACCAGTTATTGGTAGAGATGGATGGCTTTGAAGGCAGTGAAGGTATTATCGTAATCGCTGCAACTAACCGTCCAGATGTACTTGATCCTGCACTTCTGCGTCCAGGTCGTTTTGACCGTCAGGTACATGTAGGTCTTCCAGATATTCTTGGTCGTGAGAAAATTCTTAAAGTGCACATGCGTAAAGTGCCATTAGGTGAAGATGTTAAGCCTGATCTGATTGCGCGTGGTACGCCTGGTTTCTCTGGTGCTGATCTAGCGAACCTTGTAAACGAAGCAGCCCTATTTGCAGCACGCGCTAACAAACGTACTGTAAGTATGATTCAGTTTGAGCAAGCGAAAGACAAAATTATGATGGGCGCTGAGCGTAAATCTATGGTGATGTCTGAAAAAGAGCGCTTGAATACAGCATACCATGAAGCTGGCCACGCGATTGTTGGTCGTCTAATGCCAGAGCATGATCCTGTGTATAAAGTTTCTATTATTCCGCGCGGTCGTGCGTTAGGTGTGACTATGTTCTTGCCTGAAGAAGATCGTTATAGCCATAGCCGCCAATCTATCTTGTCTAACATTTGTTCACTTTACGGTGGCCGAATTGCGGAAGAGATGACACTGGGTAAAGAAGGTGTAACCACAGGTGCATCGAACGATATTCAGCGTGCGACTTCATTTGCTCGTAGCATGGTAGCGAAATGGGGTTTGAGTGAAGAGCTTGGGCCATTGCTATACGATGAGGAAGAGTCAGATCCATTTAACCGTGGCTATGGTCAAGGTGCTAAACCGCTAGCAGAAGAGACGCAGCGTCGTATTGACACTGAAACGCGCAAGATTATCGATGAGTGTTACCAGAAGGCAGAGCAAATTCTGGAAGATAATCGCGATATTCTAGAGACTATGTGTCAGGCTCTGATGAAGTATGAAACGATCGATAGTAAGCAGATTGATCAGCTAATGAATCGTGAAGAAGTATCTGCTCCAGAAGGTTGGGTGGAAGAAGACAAAAGCGGTTCAGATCATGGTGCCAGCGAAAACGTAAATGCTGATACTGATACTGAATCGAAGGCTGATGATCGATCAGATGATGATTCAGATCAGGACATTCCACGCTCACCAGATAATAATATTCACTAAACACAAGGTGAATATGAAAAGGCTGGCTTTGTAGAAAGTCAGCCTTTTTTCATTGTATAACGTAATGAAGAACAGGATCTATGCGCCAGTTAGTCTGTGGTAATCGAACTCTAAACTTAGCTGATACCCATGTTATGGGGATTTTGAATGTTACGCCCGACTCGTTCTCAGATGGCGGAACGTTGTATTCCAATCAGCAAGTAAGATTGGATAATGTCATTCGACAAGCTGAAGGGATGGTGACCGACGGTGCGACTATCTTGGATGTGGGTGGTGAATCTACCCGACCAGGCGCTGCTACAGTGACTCTAGACGAAGAGCTAGGTCGAGTGCTTCCAGTTGTAGAGAAAATAGCATCAGAGCTAGATGTGGTTATCTCCGTTGATACCAGTACTCCTGAAGTAATAACTGAGTCAGTTAAACTAGGTGCGGGTTTAATCAATGACGTTAGAGCTCTTGGACGCGAAGGTGCACTAGTGGCCGCCGCTAAAACCAATCTGCCTATCTGCTTGATGCATATGCAGGGGAGTCCGGCGACAATGCAGGATGCTCCTTCGTATGATGATGTTCTAGATGATGTTGAGTACTTCTTACTGCAGCGAGTGAAAGCGTGCGAAGCGGCGGGGATTACAAAAGATAGATTACTACTAGATCCAGGGTTCGGGTTTGGTAAGAGCGTAGAGCATAATCTACGTCTAATGAATAATTTAGATAGATTGAAGCAACATGACCTGCCCTTATTAATAGGGACGTCTAGAAAATCGATGATAGGCGCTGTTCTCAATAGAGAAGTTGAGCAACGACTACCAGGTAGCTTAGCCACTGTTGCGCTTGCTGTAATGCAAGGTGCAGAAATAATTCGTGTACATGACGTTGCGGAAACGGTTGATGTAGTGAAGATGACCCGTGCGGTTATGGCTGAGACGGTATAAAAGGAATATAAGTTAATGAGTAAGCGTTATTTTGGTACTGATGGTATTCGTGGCAAAGTTGGCCAATTTCCAGTAACTCCTGATTTTGTTCTTAAGCTGGGTTGGGCTGCAGGTAAGGTATTCTCGAGAGAAGGCCACAGTAAAATACTGATTGGTAAAGATACTCGAATTTCAGGTTACATGTTTGAATCTGCTTTAGAAGCGGGCTTGTCTGCTGCTGGTGTGGATGTCTTACTCACCGGTCCTATGCCAACCCCTGCAGTGGCTTATCTAGCACGTACTTTCCGTGCTGACGCTGGTATCGTCATTAGTGCATCTCATAATGCTTACTACGATAACGGCATTAAATTCTTCTCTTCAGAAGGTACTAAGCTGCCTGACGAAATTGAGCAGGCGATTGAAGCGCAGATGGATATCGCAATGACGACGGTCGATTCTGCTGAGCTAGGTAAAGCGCGTCGTATCGATGATGCTGCAGGTCGTTACATTGAGTTTTGTAAGGCTACTGCTGGTGGTATCAGTCTGAAAGGCTTAAAGATAATCTTAGACTGTGCCAATGGTGCGACCTATCACGTTGCGCCTGCTGTATTTTCAGAATTGGGTGCAGAAGTTGTTGAGATAGCATCGGCGCCAGATGGTCTAAATATCAATGAAAAATGCGGTGCTACTGCTACGCAGCGTTTGCAAACGGTCGTTACGGCAGAAAAAGCAGATTTAGGTATCGCTTTAGATGGTGATGGCGATCGCGTGATTATGGTTGATCACCTTGGTGAAGAAGTCGATGGCGATGAGCTTCTATACATGATTGCTGCGCAAATGCGTCGTGAAGAATCATTCCATGGTGGGGTTGTTGGGACGTTAATGACTAACTTCGGCCTAGAGCAAGCTTATGCGCGTGAAGGTATTCCATTTGTTCGTGCAAATGTTGGCGATCGTTATGTAATGGAGCAGCTATACAAACATGATTGGTTACTCGGTGGCGAGAGCTCGGGTCATATCGTTTGCCGTCATCTAACAACTACAGGTGATGGTACGGTTGCAGCATTGCAAGTACTTAAGGCGATCGTTGAAACAGGTGAAACGTTGAATACTCTTCGTCACGGTATGACCAAATTGCCGCAGAAAATGATCAATGTGCGTATGGCGCAAAAGTACAATATTGCTGAGGTTGAAGAGATCAGTGTTGCCGTTGCTAAAACTGAAGCGCAATTAGGTGATCGAGGCCGTGTTTTACTTCGTCCGTCAGGCACTGAACCTGTGGTTCGCGTTATGATCGAGGGTGAAAACGAAGAAGAAGTTAACAGCTTGTGTCAGCAGTTGGCGGATGAGGTTGAAAAAGCACTGCTTGCGCTTGAAAGTTCAGAGTAAGCCAGTTAATATTTGCGCCTCTTTAAATGGGGGTATAAATGCGTACAGCCTTAGTAGCCGGTAACTGGAAAATGAATGGTAATTCAGCATCTATCAATACGTTGATGGAAGGCCTGAATGCTGAGCTTAAATCCAATGCTGTTGATGTGCTGGTTTGTCCGCCGTCTATATACCTATCTCAAGTTCAAGCATTGACTGCTGATTCTGTTATTGCACTGGGTGCACAGAATGTAAGCGAGCAAAATAACGGTGCTTTTACGGGTGAGATCTCTTTAGAGATGTTGCAAGATTTAAGCTGCGAATACGTTATTCTTGGTCATTCCGAGCGTCGTAGTTTGTATGCTGAGTCAGACGAGCTGGTTGCTGATAAATTTAAAGCAACAGTTGCTGTTGGCTTGAAGCCAATCCTATGTGTTGGTGAAACGCTTGAAGAGCGTGAAGAAGGAAATACACTTGCGGTTGTTGAACGACAGATAAAAGCTGTTGTAAATGCTGCAGGTATCGAACAATTTAAAGATGCTGTAATCGCTTATGAGCCAGTATGGGCTATAGGTACAGGTAAAACTGCGACGCCGGAACAGGCGCAAGAAGTACATGCAGCTATTCGTAATATGATTGCTGAATGTGATGCTGAGCTAGCTAGCAAAATGCGTATCTTGTATGGTGGCAGTGTTAATGCTGCTAACGCAGCTGAATTGTTCGCGAATGAAGATGTTGATGGGGGGCTTGTTGGTGGAGCATCCCTTAAAGCAAACGACTTTATTGCCATCTGCCAAGCGGCAGGTGCATAACTGACGGTTCTGAAATGGAAACAGTAGTTTTAATTATTCATGTATTGTTAGCAGCCGCTGTAATTGGCTTAATTTTGCTGCAGCAAGGCAAGGGTGCTGAAGCTGGCGCTTCATTTGGTGCAGGTGCTTCGCAGACTGTTTTTGGTAGTACCGGTAGCGGTAACTTCCTTTCTCGCGTAACAGGCATTGTTGCTGCGGGCATTTTTGTTACAAGCTTTGTTTTAGCTGTATACGCTAAAGAAAAAGCTGATTCTGTTGGTGATGCGGGTATTCCGTCTGCTGAGCTTATCGAAAGTAAAGCAGCTGAGTCTGCTGTTGCTGAAGAGCCAGCGCTACCAGTTTTTGATGAATCTAAGCCAGAAGCGCCTGTAGATTCTGATATTCCTCAAAATAACTAACAGTTTCTAAAAGTTTGTTGCCCAAGTGGTGGAATTGGTAGACACGCTATCTTGAGGGGGTAGTGGCCGTCAGGCCGTGCCGGTTCAAGTCCGGCCTTGGGCACCATATTTCTTGATTAAGAGCCTCAGTACATATACAATTTGCACCAGTTTTTGGATAAGTGAATTGTTTATTCAGTAAGTCTCTTATTCTTTGAAGTCAAAAAGCTAAATTTCGGTTAGCTATCAAGACTTCAGGTCCACAGAAATGTTGGATCATTTAGGTTTTTGATGCGGGGTGGAGCAGCTTGGTAGCTCGTCGGGCTCATAACCCGAAGGTCGTTGGTTCAAATCCAGCCCCCGCTACCAACCTTATTTTTACGTAAGGCCCCTTTTAAGGGGCTTTTTCGTAGGTAAAATGCAGAGTCTTTAATCTAAGGGTTTGCATATCGGGAATGGGTCATTAGACCCATTTTTTGTTTTTGAAATTTACGATGTTAAATCTAACTTATTGTTTTATAAGTGTTTAATATCTTAGTGTTAGAACGGGTGGGTTATTCGTGTCAGCGAAAATGAAACTATTACAAGAGTTGATTGAGCCTTCAGTTACAGCGCTGGGGTTTGAACTCTGGGGTATTGAGTTTCTCTCACAGGGAAAACACAGCACCCTACGGGTGTATATCGATTCTGATAACGGCATTAACGTAGATGATTGCGCTAAAGTCAGCCATCAGGTCAGCGGAATTATGGATGTAGAAGATCCGATTGCAGGTAACTACACCCTTGAGGTGTCCTCTCCAGGTATGGATCGTCCTCTATTTACACTTGAGCAGTTTGAAGCCTATGCAGGATCTGTTATTCAGGTTCGCTTACGAATTGCGTTTGAAGGCCGCCGTAAATTTAAGGGTGTGCTGAATGGTGTTGAAGGCGACGACATTCTGGTAGTGGTCGACAATGAAGAATATATGCTGCCGATTGAGTACATCGATCGTGCAAACATTATCCCTCAGTTCTAAACGTGGATTAGAGGTCTTAGGCGAGGCAGAAGCATGAATAAAGAGATTCTGTTGGTTGCGGAAGCAGTTTCTAACGAGAAAGATGTTCCGAAAGAAGTAATTTTCGAAGCGATTGAAGTTGCACTAGCAACGGCAACTAAGAAGCGTTACGACGAAGAAGCGGATATTCGCGTAGTTATTGATCGAGCTACAGGCGATTACGAAACTTTCCGCCGCTGGTTGGTTGTGAGCAACGAAGAAGTACCTGCACTAGGTACTGAACTGACGATGGAGGAAGCTGAAGAGATTGATGCTTCTCTAGAGCCAGGTAGCGTACATGAAGAACAGGTTGAATCTGTTAAGTTTGGTCGTATTGCGGCACAAACAGCTAAACAGGTTATCGTTCAGAAAGTTCGCGAAGCAGAGCGTGCGAAAGTTGTTGAATTGTACCGTGATCGTCAAGGTGAATTGATCTCGGGCAGTGTTAAAAAAGTAACGCGCGATAACATTATTGTAGATCTAGGTAACAATGCTGAAGCATTGCTGCCTCGCGATCAGCTAATCCAGCGTGAAGCATTCCGCATGGGTGATCGTGTACGTGCGGTTCTTCTTGAAGTTCGCTCTGAAGGCCGTGGTCCTCAGTTGATCTTGAGCCGTTCTTGCAACGAAATGTTGATTGAGCTGTTCCGTATCGAAGTGCCAGAGATTTCTGAAGAAGTGATTGAAATTCGTGCGGCGTCTCGTGATCCAGGTTCACGTGCGAAGATCGCCGTTAAGACGAATGATGGCCGTATCGATCCAGTTGGTGCATGTGTAGGTATGCGTGGTTCTCGTGTACAGGCTGTATCTAACGAATTAGGTGGTGAGCGTGTTGATATCGTGCTTTGGGACGACAACCCAGCGCAGTTGGTTATCAACGCAATGGCACCTGCAGATGTTGCATCTATCGTAATGGACGAAGAGACACATTCGATGGATGTGGCAGTTGCTGAAGAAAACTTAGCGATGGCGATTGGTCGTAGTGGCCAGAACGTACGTTTGGCTTCTGAGCTTACAGGCTGGGAACTAAACGTGATGACTGAAGAAGATGCACAAGAGAAGCATCAATCTGAAGTTGGTTCTGTGATCGATACATTCATCAACCACCTAGACGTTGATGAAGATGTTGCTGAAGTGTTGGTAGAAGAAGGTTTCACAACACTTGAAGAAGTTGCTTACGTTCCTGTTGATGAGATGTTAGAAATCGATGGTTTCGACGAAGCTATCGTAGAGGAACTACGTAAGCGTGCGAAAGATGCACTTCTAAACCTTGCTATCGCAAGTGAGGAAAAACTTGATAGTGCAGAACCAGCAGCAGACCTGTTGGAGATGGACGGTATGGACAAGCACCTAGCTTACCTACTGGCCGCGCAAGGTGTAATTACTATGGAAGATCTAGCAGAACAGTCTATCGATGACCTGCTAGGTATTGAAGGCCTGGATGAAGAACGAGCTGCAGCGTTAATCATGACTGCTCGTGCTCCATGGTTTGCTGAAGAGTAAAGATTAACGGAAGAGGAGCCTCCTAACATGGCAGAAGTAACAGTTAAGCAGCTTGCCGAAATGGTTGGTGTTTCCGTTGAGCGTTTGCTAGAGCAAATGCAGGAAGCAGGCATTTCAGGCAAGAATGAAAAAGCAGAAGTATCTGAAACTGAGCGTCAATCATTGCTAAATCATCTTAAGCGCAGCCACGGTGAAGATGCAGATGATGCAGAACCTAAGAAAATTACGCTTAAGCGTAAAACTACATCGACACTAAAAGTTTCTGGTGCTTCTGGGAAGAAGAAGACTGTGAACGTTGAAGTACGCAAGAAACGTACTTATGTGAAACGTTCAGAAGTGGAAGGTGTTGAAGGCGAAGCTGATCAGCAAGCTGAAGCACAGAATGCTGAAGAGTTGCGCTTAGAAGAAGAGCGCAAACAGCAGGAAGCGGAAGCTCAAGCCGCACGTGAAGCTGAAGAGAAAGCCGCTAAAGAGCGCGAAGCTGAAGCACAGCAGAAGCGTGAGCAAGAAGCTAAAGCTGCTGAACAAAAGAAGCAAGAAGCTCAAGCCGCTGAGAAAGCTAAGCAGAAGAAAGAAGAAGAAGCGAAGCGTCGTAAGGCTGAAACCGAACAGCGTTTCAAAGCTCAAGAGCAAGCTAAGAAGAACGAAGATAACCGTCGTGGTAAAGGCAAGAAAAAAGGCAACGACAACCGTGGTCAGCAGGATCGTCGTGGCGGCAAAATCAGCCGTAACCGTGGTAAGAACGGCAAGCCTCTTTCTAATAAGCCAAATGAACATGGCTTTAAAGAGCCAACAACTCAACAGGTAATGGAAGTCTCTATTCCTGAGAGTATTACGGTTGCAGATCTTGCTAAGAAGATGAACGTTAAGGCTGCTGAAGTGATCAAGGTAATGTTTGGTATGGGCGCTATGGCGACTATCAACCAAGTTATCGATCAGGATACAGCAACGCTTGTTGTAGAAGAGATGGGCCACACTCCTAAGCCAATGCAAGAAAACGCGGTAGAAGAAGCGTTGATGGAAAGCATTCAGGCGCAGCAGGGTGATGCTGAAGGTCGCGCACCGGTTGTGACTGTAATGGGTCACGTAGACCACGGTAAAACGTCTCTACTAGATTACATTCGTTCTTCACGAGTAGCGTCTGGTGAGTCTGGTGGTATTACCCAGCATATCGGTGCCTACCACGTAGATACTGATAACGGCATGGTTACATTCCTTGATACTCCGGGCCACGCTGCGTTTACCGCAATGCGTGCACGTGGTGCCTCTGTAACCGATATCGTAATCCTAGTAGTTGCAGCAGACGATGGCGTAATGCCACAGACTGAAGAAGCGGTTCAGCACGCCAAAGCGGCTGGCGTACCTCTAGTTGTTGCTGTTAACAAGATCGATAAAGAACAAGCTGATCCAGATCGTGTTAAAAACGAATTGGCAGCACTGGACGTTATCCCAGAAGAATGGGGTGGTGAGAATCAGTTCGTAAACGTATCTGCTAAATCAGGTCAAGGTATTGAAGAGCTTCTGGATGCAGTACTACTGCAGTCTGAAATCTTAGAACTTGAAGCTGTACCTAATGCTCCTGCTCAGGGTGTAGTAGTTGAATCACGCTTAGATAAAGGTCGTGGTCCAGTTGCTACTGTACTTGTACAGAACGGTACGCTACGTAAAGGTGATATCGTACTTGCAGGCCTTCACTACGGCCGTGTACGTGCAATGCTGGATGAGAACGGTAAGCCTATCGATTCCGCTGGTCCTGCGATCCCTGTAGAAATCCAAGGTCTGGATGGTACACCAAATGCAGGTGACGAATTCACTATGGTATCTAACGAGAAGAAAGCACGTGAAGTTGCTCTATTCCGTCAGGGTAAATACCGTGATGTTAAGTTGGCTCGTCAGCAGAAATCTAAACTTGAGAACTTGTTTGCAAACATGCAAGCGGGTGATGTTAAGACTTTCAACATCGTACTGAAGACAGACGTACGTGGTTCTTTGGAAGCGCTAACGCATGCTCTAGAAGATCTATCTACTGATGAAGTTAAAGTGAACATCGTATCTGGTGGTGTAGGTGGTATCGCAGAAACTGATGCTAACCTTGCGGTAACAGCAGATGCATTGATGGTTGGCTTTAACGTTCGTGCTGACGCTCAGGCGCGTCAGGTGCTAGAGCGTGAAGGTATTGAACTACGCTACTACAGCGTAATCTACGACATCATTGATGACGTTAAACAGGCGATGGGCGGTCTGCTATCTCCTGAATACCGTGAAGAGATCGTGGGCATTGCTGAAGTACGTGATGTATTTAAAGCGCCTAAGATCGGTGCGGTTGCCGGCTGTATGGTTACAGAAGGTACTGTCTTCCGTAACAAACGTATCCGTGTCCTACGTGAAAACGTTGTAATATATGAAGGTGAACTAGAATCTCTACGTCGCTTCAAAGATAACGTTAACGAAGTACGTCAGGGTATGGAGTGTGGTATCGGCGTTAAGAACTACAACGACGTTAAAGTCGGAGACCAAATTGAGGTTTACGACACAGTTGAAATTCAGCGCACACTTTAACGTTGCAAATACAAGGTAATAAATAACCTTTATGGCACGCGATTATAGTCGTACATCTAGGATTGCTGACCAGCTCCAACGTGAGCTGGCTCAGCTGATCCAGTTTGAAATAAAAGATCCACGCTTAGGTATGGTTACAGTTAGCCATGTCAAAGTCAGTAAGGATCTAGGTTTTGCTGATGTCTACATCACTGTTTTACCACTTAATGGTAAAGATGAAGCAGAAGCAATTATTGATTCACTAAAAGTACTGAACAATGCTGCAGGTTTCCTTCGTGGAGAACTGTGTCGTAACGTTCAGCTACGTGTTATGCCGCAACTGCGTTTCCATTTCGATGAAACGATCGAGCGTGGTAGACATCTACATCATCTGATTGAGGCGGCTATCCGTCAGGAAAATCAGAGCGCTTCTAAAGACGCTGACGAGGAATAATCGTGGGCCGTCGTAGAAAATCCCGAGGCCGGGCGGTCGACGGTGTATTCTTGTTGAATAAACCGTCCGGTATCTCTTCTAATTCCGCTCTACAGCAAGTTCGACGCATTTATGATGCGGCCAAAGCCGGTCATACAGGTGCCTTGGATCCACTTGCCACTGGTATGCTACCGATTTGTTTAGGTGAAGCGACTAAGTTCTCTCAGCACCTGCTCGATTCTGATAAACGCTATATCACAACAGCTAAGCTTGGTATTCGTACAGATTCTAGTGATGCTGATGGCGCTGTCGTCGAAGAAAAACCTGTTCCAACAGATCTGACTGAAGACAAGATAGATACTATTTTGCAGTCAGAGTTTAGCGGTGAAATAGAACAAGTTCCTTCGATGTTTTCAGCGTTGAAACACCAAGGGCAGCCGCTTTATAAGTTGGCTCGAAAGGGTATTCAGGTCGAAGTAAAGCCGCGTAAAGTAACGATCCATGAGATCAAATTAACGGCTTTGCGAGATGATGAAATTGATCTAGAAGTCTTTTGTTCGAAAGGGACTTATATCCGTTCAATTGTCGAAGATCTCGGCCATATCCTGGGTTGTGGTGCGCATGTCAAAATGCTCCATAGACTGGATGTGGGTGCATTCACGGCTGACCGAATGATGAGTTTGGATGAGCTGCGCGATTTAGTGCCCGAAAACAGTGCTGAAGAAGAGCAAAAAGGCATACAAATCGAGCTGGATAAGCTATTATTGCCAGCCTGGGCTGCTGTAGATGATCTACCGGCAGTTCGATTAGATGATCAGCAAACCAGTTTGATTATGCATGGCCAATCAGTCCCTAATGCTGATTATGCAGAAGGTAGCTTGGTTCGTTTGTTTGGTACATCACTGGATAGCGATGCAGAGCGTTTCTTGGGCGTTGCCGAAGTAGTCGAGCAACAGCTAAAACCTAAACGCCTTATTTGCACTGAGGCTGATCAATAAAGATTTTATTTGGTTCTCGTAAGAGGGCCGATGTGGCGTTGTACTGAAAATATGCTCGGTGCATCGTTTCTTTTTAATCCGGCGATCTTAAGATCGTGTGCATATTTTTTAGGAGTAAGAAAATGGCATTAACTGCTGAGAAAAAAGCGGCAATCGTTGCAGATTTCGCTCGCGCTGAAGGCGACACTGGTTCCCCAGAAGTTCAGGTAGCTCTACTATCTGCTAACATCGAAGGTCTACAAGGTCACTTCAAAGCGAACAAACACGACCACCACTCTCGCCGTGGTCTGATCCGCATGGTAAACCAGCGTCGTAAGCTGCTGGACTACCTAAAAGGTAAAGATGCTGATCGTTACCTTGAACTGATCAAGCGTCTAGGTCTGCGTCGCTAAGTTAGTGTGAATTCTCTGGGGCCATACAATGTATGGCCCCGGTTTTATCTGGGGTAAGAAAAGATAACTATTTCATCCCGCCCGTACTCAAATGAGTTTTTAGATCTAGCGAAAGAGCTTATTTGAGTACTGGCAAGACAGAAGGCATGAAAGTTATCTGAAAACTGCCCCGCCAAATTATTTAAAGGAAAATTATTGTGTTCCAAGTAGCTACTAAAACATTCCAGTTTGGTGGTCAGGAAGTAACTATCGAAACTGGCCGCGTTGCGCGTCAGGCGACAGGTTCTGTCCTGGTTAAAATGGGTGGTAACGAAGTACTTTGTACTGTTGTTGGCGCTAAAGAAGCAAAAGAAGGTCAGGGTTTCTTCCCTCTTTCTGTTCACTACCAAGAGAAATACTACGCTGTAGGCCGTATCCCTGGTGGTTTCTTCAAGCGTGAAGCACGTCCATCTGAAAAAGAGACGCTTACTTCTCGTCTTATCGACCGTCCAATTCGTCCACTGTTCCCTAAGGGTTACATGAACGAAGTTCAGGTTGTTTGTACAGTAATGTCTGCTGACAAAGTAAATGATCCAGATATCGCAGCGATGATCGGTACGTCTGCTGCACTAGCAATCTCTGGTATCCCATTCCAAGGCCCAATCGGTGCAGCACGTGTTGGCTTCACTGAAGAAGATGGTTACATCTTAAACCCATCTTATGAGCAGCTTGAAACATCTGAGCTGGACATGGTTGTTGCTGGTACGTCTGACGCTGTGCTAATGGTTGAATCTGAAGCGCAAGAGCTTTCAGAAGACGAAATGCTTGGTGCGGTTCTATTCGCTCACCAAGAGATGCAAGCAGTTGTTAACGCTGTTAACGAACTTAAAGCTGAAGCGGGTAAAGAAGCTTGGGTTTGGACTGCACCTGAAAAAGATCAAGATCTAATCGCTAAAGTACGCGCTGAAGTAGGCGAAGGCATCACAGCTGCTTACCAAGTTGCTGATAAAATGCAGCGTCAGAATGCACTGGCTGAGCTTCGTGCTCAAGCGGTTGAAAATCTAGCTGGCGAAGAAGAAGGTCAGCCTTCGGCTGGTGATGTATCTGGCATCGTTAGCTCCCTAGAGAAAGAGATCGTTCGTGGCCGTATCGTTGCAGGTGAGCCTCGTATTGATGGCCGTGATAACAAGACTGTTCGTGGTATCGATGTTCAAATCGACGTACTACAAGGTACTCACGGTTCTGCGCTATTCACTCGTGGTGAAACTCAGTCTATCGCGACTTGTACACTAGGTACTGCACGTGATCAGCAGATCATTGATGCGATTGAAGGTGAACGTAAAGATCCATTCATGTTGCACTACAACTTCCCTCCATACTCTGTAGGTGAATGTGGTCGTATGATGGGTGCTGGTCGTCGTGAAATTGGTCACGGTCGTCTAGCGCGTCGTGGTGTTGCTGCAGTTCTTCCAACTCAAGAAGAGTTCCCATACACAATCCGTATCGTATCTGAGATCACTGAATCTAACGGTTCTAGCTCCATGGCTTCTGTATGTGGCGCGTCTCTATCTATGATGGATGCAGGTGTACCACTTAAAGCACCAGTTGCGGGTATCGCAATGGGTCTTGTTAAAGAAGAGAACGGCTTTGCTGTCCTAACTGACATCTTGGGTGACGAAGATCACCTAGGCGACATGGACTTTAAAGTAGCGGGTACTGAAACAGGTATCACTGCACTTCAGATGGATATCAAGATCACTGGTATCACTGAAGAGATCATGGACATTGCGCTTGAGCAAGCATACGAAGCACGTGTTCACATCTTGAAAGAGATGGCTAAGGTTATCGGTTACGCTCGTCCAGAGCTTCCAGATAATGCTCCTGCGTTGACTCAATTGAAGATCAACCCAGAGAAGATCCGTGACGTAATCGGTAAAGGTGGTGCTACTATCCGTGCTCTTACTGAAGAGACTGGCGCATCCATTGATATCGAAGACGATGGTACAGTTCGCGTATACGCTGCAGACAAAGCAGCAGCTAAAGCGGCTACTGATAAGATCATCGAAATCACTGCTGAAGCAGAGATTGGTCAGGTTTACGAAGGCAAGGTTGTACGTATCGAAGACTTCGGTGCATTCGTTAACATCCTGCCGGGTAAAGATGGTCTAGTTCACATTTCTCAGATCGACAACAAGCGTGTTGAGAAAGTAACTGACTACATCCAGATGGATCAGATGGTTAAGGTTAAAGTACTGGACGTAGACCAGCGTGGCCGTATCAAACTATCTATGAAAGACCTACTTGCTGATGATGCAGTAAGCTAAGTTTCTTTTAGCGGTTAGTGGTGAAAGTGTTTCGCTACTAGTAGCTAAAGACTAAAAAAAACCGCCGATTTATCGGCGGTTTTTTTATGTGTGACATAAACCTTAATCGGTTAATGGCCGTACAAGATAAGGTTATTTGTTGACCGAAAGGCAGTAGCTGTGGGAACTTTCTGGTAAGCGCTATAACAAAGATATACTGGTCTATTGCTAGCTTTTAAATTGGAGGATGCCTGAATGAGTGAACAACGAGCAATACTTGCTGGTGGATGCTTCTGGGGTATGCAGGATCTAATTCGTAAATTACCGGGCGTTATAGCGACTCGTGTGGGCTACACCGGTGGTGATGTACTTAATGCTACTTATCGCAATCATGGTACGCATGCTGAGGGTATTGAGATCCTATTTAATTCAGAACTAATTACCTACCGAACCATATTAGAGTTTTTCTTCCAGATTCATGACCCTACCACGCCCAATAGGCAGGGTAATGATCGCGGTACATCCTACCGCTCAGCGATCTACTTTGTAGACGACGAGCAAAAGCAAACTGCGCTCGATACAATCGCTGATGTTGAAGCCAGCGGCTTGTGGCCAGGTAAGGTGGTAACTGAAGTTGAAGCTGCTAGCGATTTTTGGGTGGCAGAACCTGAGCATCAGGATTATCTTGAACGTTATCCTGGTGGGTATACCTGCCACTTTCCGCGTCCTGACTGGGTGTTGCCTAAGCGTTCGTAAGTAGCTAGTTGCTAGAAGCTAGGAGTTAGTCCACCACTCTAGGGTTGGTACGGCTTAATTTGACCGTGGGTTGTATTAAGACCTCGCTAATAAGGTGAATGCTAGTGCAGCTTTAAACTCTAACGAAGACTTCTTTTTTCGATTTTGATTTAATAAGCTCAATTTTGAAATTTTAGATACCTTTGGAAAGCATTCATGAGTTACGAGCTAACTGGCAAAATTAAACTGATCCAAGATCCGCAAACGTTCAATAGTGGCTTCACTAAACGTGAAATGGTCGTGATAGTTGAAGATGGAAAATATCCTCAGGAGATCAATCTGGAGTTTGTGCAAGATAAGGTTAGCCTGCTTGATTCGCTTCAAATAGGGCAAGAGGTCACGGTCAGCTTTGATATCCGTGGTCGCGAATATAACGACCGCTATTTCAATAACCTTGTTGGCTGGAAGATTCAGTCAGCGTCATCCCCAGAAGCCTCTGAGCAAGAGTACTTTAACTCTAATGCGGCGCCCGCACCTCAGCCAGCTGACTTTGACGACGATATTCCGTTCTAAATGACGTAGCTATTTTAGCTCTTGGTAAAAACAAAAAAGCCCCGAATGATCGGGGCTTTTTATTGCTGACGTTATCTAGTGATTAGATACGTGCAGCTGGGATAGCTTGTGGTGCAACGCTTAGGTCTTCGCTTGGTGGAGCGAAAGACGTTAGGTTGATACCTTCAACAGCTGCTTTGTACTCTTCCAACGTTGGGAAACGACCCAAGATAGTAGAAAGAACAACCATTGGAGTAGAACCTAGTAGAGATTCACCTTTCTTCTCAGCAGAGTCTTCTACAACACGGCCTTGGAATAGACGAGTAGAAGTTGCTAGTACAGTGTCACCAGCTTCTGCTTTCTCTTGGTTACCCATACATAGGTTACAGCCTGGGCGTTCTAGGTACAGAATGTTCTCGTACTTAGTACGCGCTTCTTCTTTCGGATGCTCATCATCGAAAGTGAAGCCAGCGTATTTAGATAGAATATCCCAATCGCCTTCAGCTTTTAGCTCGTCAACGATGTTGTAAGTTGGCGGAGCAACAACTAGAGGTGCGTTGAACGTGATAGGACCGTTCTTCTCTAGGTTGCGTAGCATTGCAGCGATGATCTGCATGTCGCCTTTGTGAACCATACAAGAACCAACGAAGCCTAGGTTAACTTCACGGCCTTCGTAGAAAGAAGTTGGACGGATAACATCGTGAGTGTAACGCTTAGAAACGTCTTCGTTGTTAACGTCTGGGTCAGCAATCATTGGCTCGTCGATCTGATCCAGATCTACAACTAGCTCAGCGAAGTACTTAGCATTGTCATCAGGAGCAAGTGCTGGTTCTTCACCAGACTTGATGCCTGCAATACGCTTGTCAGCTAGGTCGATAAGACCTTGTAGCATGCCCGCTTCGTTTTCCATACCTTTGTCGATCATGATCTGGATACGAGACTTAGCTAGCTCTAGAGACTGAATTAGCGTTTCGTCAGTAGAGATACAGATAGAAGCTTTCGCTTTCATTTCTGCAGTCCAGTCAGTGAACGTGAACGCTTGGTCAGCAAGTAGAGTACCGATCTGTACTTCGATTACGCGACCTTGGAAAACGTTTTCGCCAGCGAACTTCTTAAGCATCTGCTGCTGAGTAGCGTGTACGATGTCACGGAAGTCCATGTGAGGCTTCATAGCACCTTTGAAGGTAACTTTTACAGACTCAGGGATTGGCATTGCTGATTCACCAGTTGCCAATGCGATCGCAACAGTACCGGAGTCAGCACCGAATGCTACACCCTTAGACATACGTGTATGAGAGTCACCACCAATGATGATTGCACGATCATCAACAGTGATGTCGTTCAATACTTTGTGGATTACGTCAGTCATTGAGTGGTAAACGCCTTTCGGGTCACGTGCAGTGATTACGCCGAATGCGTTCATGAATGCCATTAGCTTAGGCGTGTTAGCCTTAGCTTTGTTATCCCATACAGATGCAGTGTGACAGCCAGATTGGAAAGCACCGTCAACGCTTGTAGAGATAGTAGAAGCAGCCATTGCTTCAAGTTCCTGACAAGTCATAGGACCAGTAGTGTCCTGAGAACCTACGATGTTCACTTTAACGCGAACGTCAGAACCAGTGTGTAGAGGAGTCTTAGAAGTCACGCCTACAGCATTGCGGTTGAAGATTTTTTCAACAGCAGTTAGGCCTTGGCCTTCGTGAGAGATCTCTTTAGATTGAGCGTAAACAGCAGGAGCTTCAACGCCAAGAGTTTCAGCAGCGAACGTTTGTAGTTTCTTACCGAAAGTTACCGCGTAAGAACCACCTGCTTTCATGAATTCCACTTTCTGTGGAGTGAAAGAGTCGGATACGTCTGCTAGCTCTTCGTTACCGTTGTAAAGCTTCTTAGCTTTAGTGTCGATTGTTAGCACTGTACCAGTAGCAACAGAGTATGCTTCTTCTAGTACTGGATCGCCGTTTGCGTCACGAACAACTTCGCCGTTTGCATCAGTTTTCTTAACCCAGTTCTTAAGGTCAAGACCGATACCACCGGTTACACCAACCGTAGTTAGGAAGATAGGTGCGATACCGTTAGTACCTGCAACTACTGGACGGTTGTTGATGAACGGAATGTATGGAGAAGTTTTCTCACCAGCCCATAGTGCAACGTTGTTAACACCAGACATACGAGAAGAACCAACACCCATGGTGCCTTTTTCAGCGATTAGCATCACTTTAGCATCTGGGTTTTGCTTAACCATGTCAGCGATTTCTTGCTGAGCTTCTGGAGTGATCATGCACTTACCGTGCAATTCACGGTCTGCACGTGAGTGAGACTGGTTACCAGGAGAAAGAAGGTCAGTAGAGATATCGCCTTCTGCAGCAATGTAAGTGATAACTTTGATTGTCTCAGGGATATCGTCAAGCTTAGTGAAGAACTCTGCTTTAGAGTAGCTTTCTAGGATATCTTTAGCGATTGCGTTGCCCGCTTTGAAAGCGTCCGCTAGACGAGCTGTGTCAGCGTCGTATAGGAATACTTGAGACTTAAGAACTTCGCCAGCTGCAGCAGCTTGTGCGTCGTCAGAAAGTGCGATGTCTAGTAGTGCTTCTACAGAAGGACCACCTTTCATGTGAGACAGTTGCTCAAGAGCGAACTCTGGAGAGATCTCAGCAACAGTTTCTTTACCTAGAGCGATGTCTTTTAGGAAAGCCGCTTTAACACCAGCCGCTGGCGTAGTACCAGGTAGCGTGTTATAGATGAAGAAGTTTAGAGAAGCTTCGCGCTCTGCATTACCAGTGTCTTTGATCTGGGCAATGATTTCAGATAGCAATTCAGCGCTATCGATTGGTTTTGGGTTTAGACCCAGGTCCTTTTTACGAACCTCAATTTCTTCTAGGTAGTCAGAATAGTAGCTCATGGCGTCCAACGTCTCACTTAAATCTAGTTATGATTTGTGCGCAGATTATAAAAAAAAACAGGCAAACAGCTCAATCAAAACTATTTAAATGAGGCTAATAGTCGCTATAAATTTAAAAAATAGTACTTAAATCAAGGCTTTTAAAGAGGGTATACATTGGTTGTAGGTATCTATTTTTATTATAAAAAATGGCAGTTTTTGCCTTTATTGAAAATAGTAATCATTTAAAATTGGTTTTAATTGTTTTCTTAATTGAAAATAATAATCATTTTTCAAGGGATTGCTTAATTAGCCTTTGTTTCTGTGCTCGTTGCTGACGCATAGTCCGCCAGTCCGTGGTTTCGTTGGTACAGTCTTCTATTGGAGAGGTAAGTGGAATTAATTTGCTCTCCTTCTATAACGCAATTTGATGACAGCCTTTGTTATCTAAATTAGCTAAACAGAAGCTAGGTTAATTATTAGATGTTTCTTCGGGGAGTTTTTACCCACTGTCGAACCCCAATTACCCAAGGATGGATGTTTCTCCAAGCTAAATCCTAGTTTCTAAATCGAGGTTACTGATAGTGATAAACGCCTCTAGCTTTCTTAGCGCACCCTCTATCTATAGCTTAAACATCGCTTTCTTATCGATCCCATAATCCAGTTCCGAGCTCTATCTGAAATGCAGCGAGCTTGATTCAAATTTCTTCGGTTCTGTTCAAAAAACACCCGTTTTTACTAGCAAATAGTCTTAGATTGTATGTAATATATGCAATTTCATGCCCGTATTACTTGCTTTGAGTCGGTTATTGTCTAATATTGTCGACAATCTTAATAAAGTAATAATTTGTGTTGCAGAAAATATCGGTACGACGGCCGATAAAATCTAGGATGTTCTGCAATAGCGGTTCGTGTGACGCCTGAAATGTAACCAACAAGGAAATCGAGCAGTTCTAGTGAACGAGGACTCGTAAAAATAAAGGTTATGGCTTCAGCCGCGTCCTATCTGCGTGAGGTATAAAAAATGACAAGCCCGACCCATTTCGATCCATCTAGCTCTGTTCGAACACTCTCAGGAACAGAGCACAGCTACCATAGTCTTCCAGATACCGCAGAACAGTTTGGTATCGATCTTGATGCATTACCATTTTCACTTCGTCCTATCTTGGAAGGAATTGCTCGAAATGTTGGCCAAAACGGCGTAACCGCTGAGCAGGTTCAGGCGCTTGGAAGTTGGACAGAGCACCAAGGTACAAAGCCGATCGAAATTCCTTTTACGGCGGGTCGTGTCATCATGCACGATTTGAGTGGTACGCCAGCGATTGTTGATTTTGCTGCGATGCGTTCAGCGGTTCAGCGTATGGGCTTAAATCCAGCAATTATTGAACCTCTAGTACGAGCAGATCTAGTTATCGACCATACGGTAACAATGGATAATACGGGCAGCCCGGCTTCACTAAAAATCAATGGTGAACTAGAAGCGGAACGTAACAAAGAACGTTATGCCTTCTTGAAATGGGGTGCGCAAGCATTTGAAACGATCCGAATTATTCCACCACAAACCGGTATTGTGCATCAGGTTAACCTCGAGTATCTGGCTCAGGGTTACCTAGACATTAATGGATTGATGGCACCGGATACGCTAATTGGTATGGATAGTCACACACCAATGGCGAACGCGCTGGGTATTGTTGGCTGGGGTGTAGGTGGTATTGAAGCCGGTGCTTCTATGCTGGGTCAACCGATGCAAATGCTGGCACCTGAAGTGGTCGGTGTAGAGTTAACAGGCGCACTAAGAGAAGGTGTAACAGCAACAGATTTAGTCCTAACCATCACTGAAATGCTGCGTAAATATCCAGCGGGTGTGGTGGGTAAGTTTGTTGAATACGTGGGTGAAGGCTGTGCCAATCTTTCTCTGCCTGATCGTGCAACGATTGCAAACATGTCGCCAGAATATGGCGCAACCATGGGCTTCTTCCCGTTTGACGAGATCTCTGCAGAGTATATGAGAGCTACCGGCAGGGACGGTGATCTGCCACTGGCATACTACAAAGCACAGAATATGGCTTGGAAACCAGGTCAGGCATTGCCGCGTTATACCGATCTTCTGCAGCTTGATCTGTCTACCGTTGAACCGTCTGTGGCGGGCCCGAAACGACCTCAAGATAGATTGCCTCTAGCTGAGATTGGTAAAGTTTTCCAGAAAGCAGCCGCTGAAGGCCAAGAGAAAGGTAAAGAGCGTAACCCTGAAGTCGCTACAGTGATGCCGATGAAAGCAGACGAAGCGGGTATTTTTGCACCGCTTCCTGAGCGTGAGTTAAAAGACGGCGATATCGTGATTGCTGCGATTACAGCCTGCACCAACACCTCTAACCCGGGTCTGTTGATAGCTGCGGGTCTGCTCGCTAAGAAAGCCAATGAACTCGGTATGAAAGTACCTGATGGTGTTAAAACGTCTTTGGCTCCAGGGTCACCGGTTGCTACCGACTTCCTAACCAAGGCTGGCCTACAGCAGCACTTGGACGCTTTGGGCTTTAATACTGCGGGTTACGGCTGTACTACCTGTGTGGGTAACTCTGGTCCTCTAGCACCAAGCATCGAAGAAGCGTTGCAGAACCACGATATTATCGCTGCGTCTGTTTTATCGGGTAACCGTAACTTTGAAGGTCGTGTGCATCCAGATGTTGATACCAACTTCCTTATGTCTCCACCGCTGGTGGTTGCTATGGCGATGGCTGGCAATGTGAATATCGATGTTACGACACAGCCAATTAGTCAGGATGCCAACGGTAACGATGTTTACCTTAAGGATATCTGGCCGAGCAACGCTGAAATAAGCCAGACCATGCTTGAATGCATGGATCCGAAAGCGTTCCGCGAAACCTACGAAAACTCTTTGGATGGCCCTGCTACATGGCAGAACCTAGAATCTCCAACGGGTCCTGTGTATGACTGGGCTGCAGATTCTACGTATATCCAAGAGATCTCTTTCTTTGATGGTTTCTCACTGGAAACACCTGAAGATTCACTAAACAATATTTCAGGTGCGCGTATGTTAGTTATGTGTGATGACAACACAACCACCGATCATATTTCCCCAGTTAGCCGAATTCGTCCAGATTCACCTCCAGGTGAATATTTAAGTTCACAAGGCGTTGCAGACGAAGATATGACATCTCTGGGTGCACGTCGTGGTAACCACCATGTTATGTTGCGCAGTATTTTCGGCAACGTAAAAGCCCGAAACTTGTTGCTTCCAGGTACTACTGGCGCAGTAACGAACTATTATTCGTCTAATGCAGCTCCAGCACAGATGTCTATCTATGATGCGGCTGAGCGCTACCGTTCTGAAGGTACATCTACCGTTGTATTTGGTGGCAAGCTTTATGGCACAGGTTCATCACGAGACTGGGCTGCAAAAGGTCCTGCGCTGCTGGGTGTTAAAGCGATTATCGCTGAAAGCTTTGAGCGTATTCACAAATCAAATTTGGTGGGTATGGGTGTATTACCGCTGCAACTTCCTGAAGGTCTGACACGTGCATCATTAAATCTGGATGGCACAGAAACCTTCGACCTGAGTGGTATCGATACTCTGGAACCACGCGGCACAGTTGGCTTGACTATAAACCGCGCGGACGGTTCATCACAGCAGTTGGAGCTGACCTCTCGTGTTGATACTTCTTCTGAGCTGGATCAAATTCGCCACAAAGGCATCTTGCCGATGGTATTACGCGATATCATCGCTGCAAACGCATAACATCAACGTTCCTTTCTAGGAATTAAAAACCGCCGTTTATCGGCGGTTTTTTTATATCTGTGAATATATCCACATTAGTTTTATCCAAGTTTTATGTGGATAAGTACGTTGATAGTTTGAGTGTGAATTACTAAAGCCCAATAAACATAAGGGCTCTGGATGATTGTTCACATTTTGCTACTTTGAAGTGCAGTATATGCTTGTAAGTTTATTCACAGCTCAATTAGCTCTAATTCGCTATTGATCCAGTATTCTTTTACCTTAGAGCTTTACAAAGCGTAATGTCATACGGTCACTTTCACCGATTGCTTGGTAATGCGCTTTATTAACTTCTTTTAAACGATAGCTCGGTGGTAGGGACCAGACGCCAACTTTGTGGTCCTTAGTATCTTTAGGATTGGCGTTGATCTCAGACGTCTCAACGAGTTCAAATCCTAAACCTTCAATAAATGAAATTAGATAAGCTTCCGGAACGTAGCCATTTTCAGCGCTTTCTTTGTAATCACTGCCATCTTTAGCGCGGTGTTGAACTACACCAAGAGTACCGCCCTTTTTTAGCACGCGATGAAAAGAAGGATAGACCTCTTCTATGCCCCCAAAGCGTATCCAGTTATGGGTATTTCTGAACGTAACCACCATATCTTGAGAGCTATCCGGAACTTCAGCTAAATAGGTATCACCTTTCTTAAACACCACTACATCGGCTTTTCCATAAACTGATGGATTGGCTTGTAGCTTTGTCACAAGTTTGTTGTGTAAGCCCTGTAAAAAGTTGTTTGGGTGATCGGCGCCGAAGCTCGCTAAGGTGAGATGTCCGTTGTCTTTCAGCATCGGCGCAAGGATCTCTGTGTACCAGCCGCCACCAGGTAATATTTCAAGGACAGTCATATCGGGTTTTATGCCGAAAAAAGAGAGTGTCTCTACAGGGTGGCGATAAACATCACGCGCTATATTCTTTTCGCTGCGGTGTTCTGCAGCAACGGCTTGTTTTATAAATTCATTAGAGGCATGCACAGTATTAATGCTGGCGATGCAGAATATAAACAGTGACATTTTAATGAATTTCATCGTATTCAACCTTCTATGTTGTTTATGGCTGGCTTGAGTCTGTTATATCCCAATGTGCCTAATAATAGCTTTATCCTCAAGTCGTCTCGGTAATAACTTATCCCAATAATCTGTGGATAAGTTCGTTGATAGTCTGAGTGCTACTTGCCGAAAGCCTTAATTTACGTACGTTGGAGAGAATTGCTCATCTTTGTAACACTTAGGGAATAGATTAGTACGAAGCGATTAATTTGCCTAACTGTGCAATAGCGTCGACTTGTTCTTTTTGTCGAGTGTAATGGGCAAAACATAAGCGGATATGGTGATTAAAACGCTGGTCTGCACAAAAGAGGTTACCGGGTGAAATGCCAATACCTGCCTCAAGCGCTTGTTGAAATAGTTGGTCGCTATTGACCTGTTTAGGCAGTGTAAACCACTGCAAAATACCGCCGCTTGGTTTGATAAAGCAGGTGTTACTGGGCCAATGTTGACGGATATCTTCATCGAGCATCTCGACTCTCTCTTGGTAGCCACGACTAACTTGTGAGAGATGACGGCGATAACGGCGGCCTATCAGTAATTCACTGATGCCTTGTTGCGATATGGCAGAACAGGCGATGCTGGTAACAAATTTTTGGAAGTTAACTTGTTCGTAGTAGCGCCCGGGTAGTACCCAGCCCAGCCTTATATCAGCATCTACTGTCTTAGAAAAAGAACCGCAATGAAGCACCCGTTGATCGGTATCCATCGCTTTAAGCGCTGTTGGTCTTTGTTGATTGAAACTCAATTCTGCGAAAACATCATCTTCAATAACTGCAATATCCCACTTGTTGGCAATGACCATTAAGCGCTGTCGACTTGCTAAATCTAGATTGAAGCCCAACGGGTTATTAAAGCTTGGGTTGGTCAGTACCGCTTTAATCGGCCATTGAGTTAGGGCGGTTTCTAGAGCATCTAAATTAGTCCCTAGGAGTGGATCTGACGGCAGTTCCAATACCTTAAGCCCCAAAGCTTCAATGCACTGCAGAGTGCCGTAGTAGCAGGGTGATTCAACGGCAATAGTGTCCCCTATCTGGGCAACAGAGCGTAAGCAGAGTGATAAAGCTTCCTGAGCGCCATGGGTAATCACAATCTCTTCACTATTACAGCTAAATGCGGTGGCATTCAGGTGATCAGCTAATACGGACAGAAGTTTAGGATCGCCCGGCGGGGTGCTGTAATGGCTGCGGCGTTTTTCACTGGTGTGTGCCCAATGACGAGTATGTTTGGCTTGCTGCTGATAATACCAAGCGACCGTTGGCCATCTGGAATCGGGGTAAGCCGAACCGAGAGCTAAGTGCCCATGTTGATTCGCTGCGCCCAAAACACTGAACGCAGTCGAGCCCAACTTAACTTTTCGCGGTTTGATGGCAGGAACTGAGTTTTTCGGGGAGGAGACAAAGAACCCTAGTCGTGGTTTAGCGTAAATCAGTTGCGACTGCTCTAACTCAGTCAGGCCTTTGATGATGGTATTTTTACTTAACTGATATTGCAGGCTTAAGGCCCGGATAGAGGGCAAGCGGGTGCCGGGCGATAAATCACCGCTTTCGATTCTAGAGCTAAGCTGTTGTACCAACAGTAAATACTTTTTCATGGGTACAGTTTGTATAAATATACAGACAAGTGCAATTTGAGGCTTTTCTGTACCCTTGAAACTGACCTGTCTGTGTCCCTTTTTTGTTTAGCCTGTTCTCTCTACAGTGATGCAATCAATTTAGATAGTTTGTAGAGAGTCAGTCATGCTGAATAAACAGCAGTGGATAACTTTAGTTCCTTGGGCGTTTGTGGGTATTTGGAGTACCGGTTTTATCGGTGCCAAGTATGCGGTGCCTTATATGGAGCCTTTCAGCGTCCTACTAGTACGTAGTTTGCTGACGATTGTTGTCTTTGCGGGCTTATTAGCATGGCGTAAACCGCAATGGTGTAGCTTGCCGCAAGCAGGTCATCAGATGGTGGTGGGGTTTCTCGTTCATGCCTGTTACTTAGGCGGCGTCTTCGCAGCAATCGACTGGTCACTTCCAGCTGGGATTACCTCATTGGTGATGGGGTTACAGCCCATATTAACGGCCTTGTTGGCTGTCATCTGGTTACAAGAGCGGCTGTTGAAAACCCAATGGTTAGGTTTAGTTCTGGGTTTAATCGGTGTTGTTATGGTGGTCAGCCAAGGTTATTCACAGGGGAGCTATTTGGCTGGTGGAGATGCATGGGCAGCTGCGGTGATTGCGTTAGTCGCTATATCATTAGGCACTTTGTACCAAAAACGTTTTGGTGTCGGTGTAGATCTGATGGTGGGGGCTTTTTATCAATACGTGGCGATGGCAATTGTGATGGCTATATTGGCCTATGCATTTGATAGCGGTGTGGTGGAATGGAACTGGACCTTAATTGGTGCATTAGCTTGGATGGTATTGGGCTTATCCGTCACTGCAATACTGTTGCTGCTAATTATGATTCGCGAAGGGGAGGCGAGTAAGGTCGCTAGCTATTTTTATCTGGTGCCCCCTTTAACCGCGATAGAGGCGTGGTTCTTGTTTGATGAATCGTTATCGATGCTGGCAATGATAGGGATTCTAGTTGCCGCTCTTGGTGTGTTTTGCGCAGCAAGAAAGATATAAATATAAATTTTTAGCTTCTTTTAGTTATAAGAAGTGTATTTTTTAGTCTTAATTATTAGGTGAACCGACTTGTCTACTTTTCTGTCATAAGGGCATATCAATTAATCGATATAACTCCCAGTGGTATAGGGAGCTCTTAAATTAGAAAGGTAAATAATATGTCTCTTAAAGTTAAATCTACACTACTTGCGTTAATGTTTGTTCCTACCCTAGGTATGGCTGCGGATACGGATCACGAACAAGCCATTAATTTTATTTATAGCAGTAATGGGATGGAACTCAGTGAATCGGCATCTATGAATAAAGTCGAAAAAGTGATGAAAAAGGAAGTTTCTACATCGGATAAAAAGCAGATGCAGAAAACTAATGGAATGGACTACAGCCGTATTTGGTCGGGGTATCCTAAAATTGAAGGGCATGAAGTGTATTAGTTGATCAAAAGAGAATGGGGCTTTTAGCCCCATTTTTATGTCTTGTGAGTAAGCCTGATCAGCTTAAAGTTGCCGTTAGAGGCAATACATTCAGCCTGATGGAAGAACTGCTTAGCTTTTCGCTCTAGTGGGATATGCATATTGGTAACAAAGCAGGCGACCCCACGGCCATTCAAACGGTCATGAGCCGCTTTTAGAAAACGGTCTGTCAGGTCTCCGTCGACGGAAAATCCTGCATGGAAAGGGGGGTTGCAGAGGATTAGATCAAATTTCTCGGTAATACCCTCTGCACAACTCGCAGGTATGACTTTGCCGTTAATCGGATAACGGTTAAAGTTTCGCTCGCAGGCTTTTAAGGCGGCAGCGTTGTTATCGGTCGCTGTTACCGGGATATCTAAGTGGCTCAGATTCAAGGACAAGTAGCCATAACCGCAGCCTAGATCCAGAGCGTTTTTCGGCGGTTCTGGTAAGGTCATTAAGAAGCTATCGAGATGCTCGATCAGGTAGGCGCTACCGCGATCAATTTTATCCCAACCGAACACACCTGGTTTGCTGTAATACTCAAATATCTCGTCACTGGCAGTGACACGCAGCTGGTGGAAATCTTTAGCATCCAACAGGTCTTCACTCGAAGCGTTTACTTTAGTGAGTGTCGCGGACCAAGTGTTTTTATCGGCCTTGCTGGTTTCACCCTCTCCAAAAAGCTTTTTAGCTTTGCTGAAGTAGGTTTTGATCCCTTCACCTTTCTCACCGGCAATATAAAGTTTCCCTTCAGGTTTTAAGCAGCGGAAAGCTTCATTAATTAGGTGGTGTACCACCGGCTTTTCTTTGGATACTCGGTAGATCACAGAGTCCAAACTGTTATCTTCGATGATGCTTAGATCATAATCGGAGAAGAAAACCTTCCAACCTTGACGAAAAAGATGCTGTTCCAGATCAATTCGGTTGGTAATGGCGATAACGGCTTCATTAGCTGGGATATTGGCACTGAGCAAGTTTTCATCAGCGAGCCAAAGCGAACGACCGGAAGCGCGTTGGATATAAGGGGCGATTAGATTAAAGGCTGTATCACTCATTAGATGCTATTAATCTCTTCTTCTGTCAGAAAACGGTATTCGCCGGGTTCTAGGTATTCATCGAGCTCGATATTGCCGATACGTGCGCGGTGAAGCTCTTCTACTTTGTTGCCTATAGCCGCGAACATACGCTTAACTTGGTGATAGCGGCCTTCGGTAAGAATGACTTCGGCTTCATTACTGGCAATTAAGGTTAGCTCAGCGGGTTTAGTGCGCTCCTTATCATTGTGCAGCATTAAACCTTGCTTGAATTTCTCTACGGCATCTTCAGGAATTGGATCAGCCGTGGTTACTTGGTAGAGCTTGCCTGTTTTGTGCTTTGGCGAGGTGATTTTGTGAGCCCATTTACCATTACTGGTGATAAGCACTAAACCGGTTGTGTCCACATCTAGTCGGCCACAGATCGTTAGTTCCTCTGCCCGTGGTAGATCTAGCAAGCTTAGAACCGTTGGGTGGGTACCGTCGTCATTGGAGCATACGCAGCCCAAAGGTTTATGCAGCATGATGTACTTATCACCTGGCGCATCTACAGGATAGCCACTTAGATAAATCTCATCGTCTTCACCCACATGCATGGATGGGTCGGTAACTTCAATATCGTTTACAACAACTTCACCCGCTTTCATAAAGCGGCGAACTTCTTTACGGGAAAAGCCGGAAGATTGTGCTAAGTATTTATCTAGGCGCATAAGGTAAGTCTATAACAAGCTTTAAAGTGCGTAGTATATCGGAACTGGCATTGTCCCTATAGCCTGCACCGTTTTTTAGTTGAAGGTTTTAAGCTACTATAGCGCCTTCAAATCAGGAGCCCTGCCGTGAAACTTTTTGTTGATAATCTGACCAATGTCGATTTTTCCTATTTACACCCTCAACGTGGGTTGATGGGGGAGTCGTGGCTTGTGCAGTTAGAGCTGGATGGCAGCCTAAATGACCAAGGCATGATCTGTGATTTTGGGATTGTGAAGAAGAAGGTTAAGCAGTGGTTTGATCTATGGGTAGATCATGCACTGGTGGTTCCTACGGGCATGCCACGTCTTAGTCATTCTACTCAAGACGGCTACACTGAGGTCGAGTGGCTTTATGCGGATGGTGAAAGCTTTTATTGCCGTTCCCCTGAGCCTGCAATCTGCCTAGTAGGTATGCCTGAGATCACAGAGAAGACTTTGGCTGAGTGGTGTCGGGATAAGCTTTTAGAACTTTTCCCAAATGAAGTAAAAGGGCTAAAGATCTCCTTTGTTCCAGAGAAAATCGACGGCGCTTTCTATCACTACAGCCATGGTTTGCAGAAGCATGATGGCAACTGTCAGCGTATTGCGCATGGTCATCGTTCTAAGATCGAAATCTATATCAATGATCAGCGTGAACTCAATCTTGAACAAGAGTGGGCTGAACGTTTCACTGATATCTATATAGGTTCGGAATCTCATCTAATTGAACAGTGTGAGAGCCGTCATCATTACGCTTACACAGCGCCGCAGGGTGACTTTGCAATAAGCCTACCTACATCGGTTTGTTACTTAATCGATACGGACAGCACGGTTGAATTGATCGCAGATCATCTGGCCAAGCAGATCAAGCAAGCTTATCCAAATGATAAGGTATTGGTACGTGCTTACGAAGGTGTAGGCAAAGGTGCAATTGTTCAGTTGTAGTCGAGTATTAAGTACAGCGCAGAACTGATCAATACGACGCAAAGTAAATTGAGGAACAGTCCTGTGCGCATCATCTTTTTTTGTGGCACATAACCAGTACCAAATACAATTGCATTTGGAGGTGTAGCTACAGGAAGCATAAATGCACAGGAAGCGCTGATAGCAATAGCGATGGCCAAGGTCTCTTCTGGAAAGCCTAATTCTGCAGCTATCGAGATGAAAATCGGCACCATTAAAGCTGTACTGGCAGTGTTACTTGCCATTTCGGTAAGAAAAATTATAAAGGTACAGATCAAAGCCAAAAAGATGAAAAAACTGGCTTGGCTTAGTAATAAGCTGAGTTGTTCAGCAAGAAAAGCACTAGCACCACTACTTTTCAGAATAGCGCTTAGCGTTATACCGCCTCCAAATAAGATCAATACCCCCCAATCGGTCGTCGTTTCTATATCTTTCCAGCTTACGAGTTTTAACCCCCCTAAAAGCAATACGGCAAGAATAGCTACCATGCTATCGAAGTTTTTATCTATTCCGAGAAATGTTGAAAACTGTTTACTAAACAACCATAGAACCACGGTTAGTAAAAATACGGTAATGACTGCATAGCGTTCGGGGGTTAAGGAGAAGTGTTGTTGTTCTAAAACAAAGTGTTGCTTTAATTCCGG
This sequence comes from Neptuniibacter sp. QD72_48, assembly GCF_047778065.1. Lineage (GTDB taxonomy): Bacteria > Pseudomonadota > Gammaproteobacteria > Pseudomonadales > Balneatricaceae > Neptuniibacter. Next base: position 458,038 of record NZ_CP180547.1, read on the forward strand.
TCTAAGAAGAATGAAGAGAAACGCGATCATAGCGGGTAGTAGGATAATAACCATTGGCATTCCAATCTTGATCCAATCAGCAAAACCTAACCCAATCTCAGCAGCAGCAATCGCATTAGGTGGGCTTCCTACTAACGTGCCTATGCCTCCAATGTTTGCTGAATAAGCAATTCCTAGCAAAATAAAAAAATAGATCTTAGGATTCTCCTTAATATCGAAACGGGAAAGGATGCCTAGTGCAAGGGGAAGCATCATAGCGGTGGTCGCGGTATTGGATATCCACATGGAGATAAAGGCTGTAAGAATAAAAAGCGCCAAACAGGCATAAAGAACGTGCCCCTTCGTTAGATGCAAAACATAGTTGGCAAGAGCGCGATCGATATCGTGTTTATGCAGAGCAGCAGCTAGTGAAAAGCCTCCTAGAAAGAGAAAGATAATTGGATGTGCAAAGTTGGAGAGTGCTTGCTTAACATCTAGGAGGTTGAGTAAAACGGCAAGTAAGGGTACTAACAACGCAGTAATTGTTATAGGGAGCGTTTCGCTGATCCAAAGAGCACCGATAAAGAAGAGTATGGCTAAGCCTTGTGCTGTTTGCTGGTCACAAATAGAGAAGTTCGGAAGACCAAGAAGGATTATGAGGGATAGAATTAGAATATAAAAAAATCGCAATAGAGTATGGGGAGTTACCATTGATATTTTCCCAGTCAAAGAGCTAGCGATAAGAACTGTTTATCAGAATAACCCTCTTTGCTGAGAAGAAGTAGTCTGAGAATTTAACAGTTTGAACTACGACCGGAGGATTTTGTTCAGTTATCTCTTTTTATGATGGTTTCAGAAAGAAAAAAACCGCAGCCGAAGCTGCGGTTTAAAGAGTAGGACGGTGTAACTAGACTTAAGTCTAGCTTAGTCTCGCTCAACTGCCAGTGCAGTACCCATACCACCACCAATACATAGTGTCGCTAGGCCTTTCTTCGCGTCACGCTTGTTCATTTCGTGAACTAGGCTTACGAATACACGGCAGCCAGAAGCGCCGATTGGGTGACCTAAAGCGATAGCACCACCGTTAACGTTAACGATGTCAGTGTTCCAGCCAAGATCTTTGTTTACAGACATTGCTTGAGCAGCGAATGCTTCGTTCGCTTCAACTAGTTCTAGATCATCTACAGACCAGCCAGCTTTTTCTAGTGCTTTCTGAGTCGCAGTGATTGGGCCTGTACCCATGATAGATGGATCAATACCAGAGTTAGCGTACGCTTTGATGCGGGCTAGTACTGGAAGACCTAGTTCTTTCGCTTTCTCTTCAGAACAAACGATTACTGCAGCAGCACCATCGTTGATAGTAGAAGCGTTACCTGCAGTTACAGAACCGTCTTTTTTGAATGCTGGACGTAGTTTACCTAGCGCTTCTGCCGTGCAACCGAAACGTGGCTGCTCGTCAGTGTCAAATACGATTGGATCGCCTTTACGCTGAGGAATTGTTACTGGGATGATCTCATCTTTAAAGCGACCGCCTGTTACAGCAGCTTCTGCTTTGTTCTGAGATGCAGCAGCAAATGCATCTTGCTCTTCACGTGTGAAGCCGTATTTTTCAACGATGTTCTCAGTAGTGATACCCATGTGGTAATCGTTGAATGCGTCCCATAGACCGTCTTTGATCATTGTGTCGACCATTTTCCAGTCGCCCATGCGAGCACCGTTACGAGAGTTTGGAACAACGTGAGGAGAAGAGCTCATGTTTTCCTGGCCACCAGCGATGATGATGTCTGCATCGCCACAACGGATTGCTTGTGTAGCCATTTGAATAGCTTTAAGACCTGAACCACAAACTTTGTTGATAGTTAGTGCAGGAACTTGAATTGGCAGGCCGCCATTAAGCGTCGCCTGACGGGCAGGGTTCTGGCCACAGCCAGCCGTCAAAACCTGACCCATGATTACTTCGTCAACTTTTGCAGGGTCCAGATCGATCTTCTCGATCAGGCCTTTGATAACTGTTGCACCTAGGTCAGATGCAGCAATTTTAGATAGGGAACCACCGAAAGTACCAACTGCGGTACGGCCCGCAGCTACAATTACAACGTCACGCATTCGAAATGCCTCTTAGCTTAGCTATGTACAAAGTTCGTTCTTCACGATGATGGTATGGCCAAATTTTTGGCCGATAGTATTCAGTGAAAAGCGGCGTTTATTCAGTGACCGTTGTGCCCTCTCTACTCATTTAGGGGCGGCCAAAATCCGTTTTTCTGAGCACTTATACAACCTTTATTGTTTTTATTGCAGTGCAAGAACTCATCGTCCTAGCAGTCTGCGCGACCGAGCCCCCGGTTGTCAAGCCACGAAAGTAGCGGGTTGTATAAGACTTACGATTGAAATAGCAAGTATTGCGCTGCAGCAATAATTGAGCGTTTAATTTAAAAATCTGAGGGATATCAGGGGGTTCCGAGTAGGTGTAACCCTACTCGGAAGAGGGGTTACAAATTAATTTGTAAATTGTCGATTAATCGGGCAGGGCCAAGGTAGGCAGCTGCTAGTACGACTAATTGGGAGTCTTCAGGTGTCGCAGGTTGTAGATCCTGGCTGCGACAGATAACCAAGTAATCGCGTTTGAAACCAGCGGTTTCTAAGCGCTGTTGAGCGCTTTCAATCAGCGAATCGAAGTCTTTATTACCTTCAATCAGAGCGGCTTCAATTTCGCGTAGCGAAGCGTTAAGCACGGTGGCTGTTTCCAGTTCCTGCTCTGATAGGTAACCATTGCGAGAGCTCAATGCTAGGCCCTGCTCATTGCGGGCAATAGGCGCACCTTGGATCTCTACAGGTAGGCTAAGATCTTCGGTCATTCGGCGAATAACCATCAACTGTTGGAAGTCTTTTTCGCCAAAGATCGCTACGTCTGGTTGAACCATACCAAACAGTTTAGCTACGACCGTCGCAACACCACGGAAGTGGCCTGGGCGAGTCGCGCCGCAATAAAGGTCTGAAATCTCTGGTACTTCAACCTGTGTCTGAGATTCACGTCCGTTCGGGTAAACCTCCGAATCGGTCGGTGCAAACAGGTAGTTGCAGCCGCGAGAATTCAGTTTCTCTTGATCAGCAGCGAGAGTACGTGGGTAATTATCTAGATCTTCCCCTGCACCAAATTGCAGAGGATTGACAAAGATCGATGAAACGACAATATCGCTATTCGCTTTTGCCTGATCGATCAGTTGTAGGTGACCTTCATGCAGATTACCCATCGTTGGTACAAAGCCGATACGCTTGCCTGCTGCTCGCTCTTTATTGAGGGCTGCACGCAGATCAGCAATGGTATGTAGAGTGATCATGTTTATTCAAACTCATGCTCGGAAGCAGGGAAAGTACCGCTTTTAACGTCAGTCACGTATTGGCTGATCGCTTCTTCAATGCTATTGGCATCAGCCATAAAGTTTTTTACAAACTTAGGGCTGCGGCCTGGTGTTACGCCAAGCATGTCATGTAGAACCAGTACTTGAGCGTCTGTGTCAGAACCTGCGCCAATACCGATAACAGGCACATCCAGTGCGAGTGTGATCTCTTTGGCTAGGATAGATGGAACGCACTCAAGCAAAATCACGCTAGCGCCAGCATCCTGCAGCATAACGGCATCGTTAATCATCTGTTGTGCCGTTTCTTTATCGCGACCTTGGACTCGATAACCGCCGAGCTTATTCACAGTTTGAGGTGTCAGGCCAAGGTGAACGCAAACAGGGATGCCACGTTCAGCTAGCATAGATACAGTTTCTGCAAGCCATGCACCACCTTCCAATTTCACCATGTTTGCACCCGCCTGCATAAGCGCAGCGGAGTTATCCATAGCAAGTTCTGGAGTGGAATAGCTCATGAAAGGTAGGTCGGCCATGATAAGGCTTCCCTGATTACCTTTGGCGACAGCTTGAGTGTGGTAAGCCATCTCTTCAACAGTTACGGGTAGAGTACTGTCATTGCCTTGAAGCACCATGCCCAATGAATCGCCTACCAGAATTACTTCTGTGCCAGCAGAGCTAACAACGTGCGAGAAACAAGCGTCATAAGCGGTAAGTACCGCGAACTTTTCGCCCGCTTTCTTCATTGAGGACAACGTGTGCAGAGTAATATTGCTCATGGAATGATCTTCCTGTTATTACGCGTTGGCGCGATTATACCTATATCTTTGTCAGGCTGCCCATAGGGCATGCAACTAATAGGGAAGACAAAGTTACATCATTAGGCATGATTAAATCGGGTGCGATATCGGCCAGAGGGTATAGAACAAAGCTGCGCTCGTGCATAAATGCGTGTGGTACGCAGAGACGTTCGGTGTTGATTTGGCTATTACCGTATAGAAGCAGGTCGAGGTCGAGGGTTCTTGGTCCCCAGTGTCGCTCGCGGACTCTCTGGTGTTTCTGCTCAAGCCCCTGAAGCTGATCCAGCAGTGCATGGGCTTCTAGGGTCGTTTCTATCTCTGCAACGGCATTGATAAAGTCTGGCTGATCTTGAGGGCCAACCGGTGCAGAACGGTATATGGGTGATGCTTTGACTAAGCGGCAGTTTTCCAGTTCTGCCAGCTCAGAAAATGCTTGTTCAACATGCTGAAGAGGGTTGTCGAGATTACTGCCCAACCCTATGTAACAACGAACCGCAGTCGTCATTGCGATGACTCTTGGCGGGACTTGTTTGAATTAGAACGGCGACGACGTGGTTTACGAGGCTTATCACCTTTACCTAAGCTTTTCACCATGCTGTTTTTGCTTGGCTCATTAGCGTTCTGGAAGTCAGTCCACCACTGGCTTAGTCCACCTAGATCTTCACCACTGTTTTCACGCAGTAGAAGTAGATCATACGCAGCTCTAAAGCGCGGTTGTTCCATCAAGCGTGCTGCACGGTTGCCTTGGCGGCGTGGCAGACGCAGTTGCATCTCCCAAATCTCACGGATTGGGGTAGAGAAACGACGCGGTATAGCGGTTGAACGAACCTGTTCTGCAAGTACCTGATTGGCTGCTTCATGTAGAGCCGGTACCGGTGGCATCTTGTTCTCTTTCATCAACTGTTGCATACGTAGCTGAGTTGGGTACCACAAGATAGCTGCAAATAAGAACGCCGGTGTAACGCTCTTACGCTGTGCCAGACGGCGATCAGTATTTTTTAGTGCGTTCTCGATCAAGCGTTCCAGAGGCACATTCAGATTGTCACTTTGTAACAGTTTCTGAACCTGCGGAAATAGCGGCTCAAACAGATCTAAACGTTGTAGCTGTTTGTAAGATTCAATAGCGTGACCTGATTGCAGCAGTTTTAGCACTTCATCAAATAGACGTGCTGGCGCAATGCGTTTCAGCATTGGTGCTAAGGTGCGAATCGGCGCTTCTGATTGCTGTTCAATCGAGAAATCAAGCTTAGCGGCAAAACGAGCTGCACGTAGCATGCGTACAGGGTCTTCTTTATAACGATCTTCTGGGTCGCCGATCATGCGCAGAATACCTTTCTGCAGATCGTCATAACCATTGGCAAAATCGTAGACGCAGTGATCTTTCGGGCAGTAGTACAGCGCGTTTACAGTGAAGTCGCGACGTAGCGCATCATCTTCAATTGTGCCGTAAACATTGTCGCGTAGGATCATGCCGCTATCGCATTGTTTGCCTTGTTCGCCTTCAGCATTTTCAGCTTGGTTATCGTGGCTTGCGCGGAAGGTTGCGACTTCGATCAGGTCACGGCCAAAGCGGACATGAACCAGTTTAAAGCGGCGGCCGATCAGGCGGGCGCGGCGAAACAGATCTGCAGCTTCTTCTGGATGTGCATCTGTCGCTACGTCAAAATCTTTTGGTCTTTTCTTAAGCAGTAGGTCACGGATACATCCGCCAACTAAGTAGCCTTCGAAGCCTGCATCTTGGAGGCGGTAGGCAACTTTCAGGGCATTATCATCTAAATGACGGCGTGGAATCTTATGCTCATCTTCAGAGATCAACTTCTTTTCAACAGCAGTGATTAATTGCGTGTTTTCAGCAGAGTCATTAACGGACTCTGTACTGCTGCCAAATACTTTGCTCAATGCGTTACTGATGGTTTTAAGCAAGGTTGTGCCTACCTATGCGATTTATCTAGCCGGAAAGGGTAGTAATTGTACGGGTGTTCAGGCTTATATCAAATCTAAACAGTGCTTACTGCCCGAATTAAATGGGTGCGCAATCATACCACTGTTACACAGCAGATTGGGAAATTTAAAAGATAGAAGAAAAAGGGAAGGAGATGGGTAGCTGATCGCATCTCAGGCAACAACGGCTATTTCTCAGCTTGTTGTTTTTGTTCTAAGAGCAATATTAAGATCGTTACAGCTTCGCTACGATCAGCTTTCTTAAGCCTCATTATTATTTTTATTCGAGACAGGTACTTCTTTAATCTATTCCAGTTTTTATTTTTATTGGCGGTCTAGTTTAAGAAGTGTGCTTCTTTTTGTTGTCGCGCAGTATATTGCACGGCATGTGCCAGTTTTTATTAATCCTTATAAAACAATGGCTTATTTTTGATTGTTTGTTTTTTGATCTACTTTTGTAGCGGTTTTGTTACTGGGTGTTACGCTTTGGTACTAGTTGCTGGGTAGTACGGTAACACCTGAATTGTTACCGTAATGTTACTTAAATGTTACCCTTTAGACCTTGGTATAATCTATTTTTTCGACTTGCGAGGAATGCCAAGTTTTTGTCTGCGTTCCCATAAACACTTGCGGCTCACGCCGAGCTTCTTAGCCAGTTCTGTTTCGCTCAATTGATCCTGATTTTCTAAAACGAATCTTTGGAAGTAGTCGTCTAAAGATAGTTTAGATTGGTCTTCAGTCTGTACTGCTTGAGGAGTAGCCTGATTCATCGCGACAAACTGGCTTTCAATATCATCTAGAGAGCTTACTGGGATATCTAAGCCTAAAAGGTCAGTGGTAATGAATGGACCTTCTGCAAGAATAGTTGCACGCTCGATAGCATTTTCTAATTCACGAACATTGCCCGGCCAGCTGTATCTGCGCATCGTTTCAAGCGCATCATTGGCGAAACGTAAAGGCGCTGTTTCCATTCGCTGACAAACACGAGCCAGCATTTTTTCAGCTAACTCGATAATATCGTCGCCGCGTTCTCTTAATGGAGGAATGCGAAGCTCCATCACATAGAGTCTGTAGTAGAGGTCTTCACGAAACTCGTTCTGTTTTGCTAGCTCTTTTAGATTCCTATGGGTTGCAGCAATCAGGCGAACATCAACTTTCTTTGATTGCACAGATCCTACACGTCGGATCTCACCTTCTTGTAGGAAGCGTAACAAACGAGCTTGAGCCTCGAGCGGAAGCTCTCCGATTTCATCAAGAAATAGCGTACCGCCATCTGCAGCTTCAAGTAAGCCGCTGCGGCTGCTGCTAGCGCCGGTAAAGGCGCCTTTTTCGTGACCAAAAAGTTCTGACTCAATCAGGCTCTCTGGGATCGCGGCGCAGTTCACTGAGATCATTGGGATATTGGCGCGATTGCTCTGTTCGTGAATCGCGCGAGCTGCAAGTTCTTTACCTGTGCCTGACTCTCCCTGAATCAAAACAGTCGCTTGGGTGCGAGCAACTTTCTTAATGCGCTTATCGAGTTCCTGCATCGGTTGGCAGGAGCCAATGATATTAGTGCGGTTCTCGGCAGTTGCGGCATCATGTTCGGTAACGGGACTGTCAGATTCCGAACGAGAGGAAAGAATATGCTGCACCGAGCTGATCATCTCATCGTGATCAAAAGGCTTAGCAATATAGTCAACAGCACCGAGCTTCATCGCATCAACAGCGGAGCGTAAACTCGCATAACTGGTCATGATCAGTACAGGAACTGATTTCGCCAACGAAATCATGTCTGTGCCAGGTGCGCCCGGCAGACGAAGGTCGCTGATAATTAAGTTGAAGTCGCCAAGGTTGAAACGGCTGGTAGCTTCATCTACAGAAGCGGCGTCGTCGACTTGGAAATGGTTTTTCTCGAGTAGTCTGCGCAGTGCAGACCGGATTATTGTTTCATCTTCTACAATCAGAATTCGGCTCATCGGCTCTCTACCTCTCATCCCACTATCCTGCGCTGTCGGGATCTTCTGTCCACTTTAAGCGCGGGAGCGTTATTACCACTTGAGTGCCTTTGTTCTGCTTGTTGTTGGCTGGGCTTATAATTTCAATATTACCACAATGTTCTTCAATAATATTGTAAACCAAAGATAGACCCAAACCTGTACCCTGACCAGGGTCTTTTGTGGTAAAGAACGGTTCAAAGAGGCGTTCTTGGGATTCGGCTGATATACCGCTGCCTTCATCGGTTACTCGAAGCTCTACGGTTTCAATATTTTCATTGGCATGGAGCCAGATACGCCCACCTTCAGGTGAGGCATCGCTGGCATTTTGAATCAGGTTTACAAAGATTTGATGAAGTTGTTGTGGATCACCACTAACACGAAGCTCATCGGGTATCTGATTGATGTACTGTTGTTGCTTGCCATGGCTATCCAAAGACATTAGGTGAATAGCTTCTTCAGCACATTGCGCGAGAGATACCGGTACTTGCTCTCGTTCCGCTTCTGGGCGACCTGCATGTGCGAATCTGACAAGGGACTGAACGATACGGCTGATGCGTTTGGTTTGATCGACGATATGATCTCCGGTTTCAAGAATATAATCGTTATCTGTTTCTAGCTTCAGATTCTGTGCCAGACAAGCGATCCCCGTTACAGGGTTGCCAATCTCGTGGGCAACACCCGCAGCAAAGCGACCGATAGATGCAAGTCGTTCGTTATGGCCGAGCTTGTCCTGCATGATTTTAGTGTCGGTCTCGTCTTCTAGGAGCAACACCATGCCGATATCGCGACGCTCTTTAAGGATCGATTTATGCAAACTGAACCAATGAGTTTGTTCATTTAAGATCAGTTTTTGGCTCAACTTGTGATCGCTATCCGCGTGTGCGAACTCTTCTAAAATAGTGCTCCAAGTATCCGTATGGCTTTGTAGCGGCGTACCAATAATCTCTTCCGCTTTAATTTGGGTCAGACGCTCCATCTCAATATTCCAGAACAGTACTTGTCCAGAGGTATCGAGGGTACATACACCGACGGGGAGTTTTTGCAGTGTAAGACGGTGGTAACGGCGCATTTCATCAAGTTCGGCCGCAAGACCGGTCAAACGTTCTTGATAGTTTTCCAGCTGGTTTTCAATCAGGTGCGTATTACTGGCTTTGAAAGTAATTGGATCGGAAGGTTGATCCAAAGGCTCAAGTAAAGCAGCGGCTTCTATAGGCCCAAGTAAGCCTGAAAGGTTAGTTTCAAGGGTTGTACGAAGGCGTAACAGATCGATCGGACGCACAGTCTGCGATTGTATATTCAGACTCTCTAGTGCTTTTTGAACTTCGCGCTCTGCGGTTTTGCGGCCCAATCGGCTAGACAGTAGATCGGTAAAGTCATCGATTCTGGAAACGCGTAGGTGGTTGGAACTTGGCTTTTGCAACGCGTTCATCAAGCAGGATTGTGCGGCCCTACGCTCATCTTCTGATTGAGGGAAGATTAGAGAGACTACGGTCAGAAGAGCAGTGTTTAGCATCAGCGACAGAATCGCAATATGGTCCCAGTTATCTGTATCTAAATCGAAAGGTACCAATTCGCTGGCTGAACTATCTAGAAGCGGAACGAGCATGGTTAGCAGCCATATCCCCATGCCTGCGGATAAACCTATGAGTAGGCCCCAGCGGTTCGCTCTGGACCAGAACAGGGTGGATAGTAATCCCGGTAAGAACTGTAGGAAGGCAACTACAGCAACCACGCCCATCTGATGCAGGGCGAAGTCCGTACCTATCTGGCGATAGAAAAGATAGCTGGCAAGCAGCATCGCCATGATCAAACTACGTCTAAGCCATAATAGCCAGGCATAGAAGCGAGGGGTTTTCGGTTTTGGTACTAACGGCAGGATAACGTGGTTTTGAATCATCGAAGCCATAGCTACAGTTGCCACAATCATAATGCCGCTGGCTGCTGACAAACCGCCGATAAATGCCAATACCGTTAGCCAAGTAGAGTCTAAGAAAACACCCATGTTCAAAAGGATGAATTGCGCTTCACCGCCTACACCGAGTGCTTCGCCTGCCCAAAGGATAGGTGGAACTGCAGCTGCAAGCAAAAACAGAAACAGCGGCATCGCCCATGTAGCTTTATAGAGTGTTTCGTCAGAGGAATTTTCGGTAAACAGCATGTGGAACATATGCGGCATCACAATAGCTGCGGTGAAAAATGCCAGTAGTAAGGTTCGCCAAGCATCGCTGTCTACAGGTGCTTCCAAGCGCTTGATCGATTCTGGATGGCTGGTGATAAAGTCATTCACCCCTTCTATTCCACCTAAGACGCCAAAGATTGCAAAGCCAGCAATCACCAGAAGTGCGATTAGTTTAATCAGTGACTCAACTGCCATGGCCACCATGAGGCCTTGATGGGTTGTACGTAAAGAGGCGTGACGTGCACCGAATAAAATCGAAAAGAGGGCGATAACAAAGCAAAAGCCTAAGCCGATCTGGTCAACGCTGAATTGGTCATTTAGCAGATACAGGGCATCGGTCACCGCTTGTATCTGAATTGAAAGCATAGGGAGAGTGGCGATGACGGTGAGTAGGGCTGTAATAGTACCAACCGCCCCGCTGCGAAAACGAAAGGCGAGTAGGTCGGGTAGCGAGCTAAGTTGGTATGTCCTCGAAATCCTGAGGATAGGGATCAGCAGTACCGGGCCTAAGATAAAGGTGACGACAGCCCCCAGATATGAAGCTAAAAAGCTATATCCCGATTCTTGCGCCAGCCCAAAGGCGCCATAGAACGTCCATACGCTGGCATATACCCCGATAGAAAGTACATGGGTAAATGGATGGTGCACCAACTGCTTGGGTAATAGTCCTCTCTCGGTAAGGTAGGCCGTACCAAAGAGAAAGAGCAGATAAGCCACTCCGATCAGGATGAGTAATGGAAGACTATACATCCCTCGGCCTCCGCTCGATCAGAAATGCTAACAAAATAATAAGAAACCAAGCAACGTAAGGAAGATACCAAGGTGTTGTCAGGCTCTGCCAGCTATCAATAATGAGGGGTAATACCATGTATAAACCGGGTATCAATAAAAGTAGGACTCGGTGGAAATACATCTTACGACTCGTTTAATAGCGGCTTACTGAGTGTTGGTTTTATTTTACGTATATCCCAGTTAGCAATTGCCCACTCCAGTAGTTCATCTCTACTTGCGTATAGCAGTTCTCGTGGCGGTTCTTGATCCAGAAATTGCAATGCTTTAAACAAAACTGGAATGGGATCGGTGGTTTCTAGTGCCGGAGCAAAGGTTTGCTTACTCAGCTTTTGACCTTCGGCGTTGGTCGCGACAGGAATATGTGCATAAGCAGGTGTTGGATAACCTAACAGCTGTTGTAGATGAATCTGTTTAGCCGTTTCATCTAGTAGGTCTGAGCCGCGTACAATATGGGTAATGCCTTGCAGATAATCGTCGATAGTTACGGCGAGTTGGTAAGAGTAAAAACCATCACGGCGGAATACAACAAAGTCGCCGGTACTACTTAAATTATAGGCATGGGGGCCTTGGATAATATCGCGAAAACTAATGAGCGTACCGTTGCTGTTGATACGAATGGCAACGTTGTCATCTTGCGCCGGAGGGTGCATCAAACAATGTTGGTCATACACCAAATTATCGCAGCGGCTTAGGATCTCTTTACGTGAACAGGAGCAGGGGTAAGCGTGATGAGCTTCGAGTAGTTCCTGCAGTACCGGCGCATAGAGTTCAAGACGTTCGCTTTGAAAGCTGAGTTCACCATCCCAATAAAGACCGTAACTTTCCAGTAACAGTGGAAATTGTTCTTTGACGTCTGGCTGTTCGCGAGGAGGATCTAAATCTTCGATGCGTAAAAGCCATTCACCCTCATGGGCACGTGCATCCAAAAAACTGGCGAGTGCAGCAAGGAGTGAACCAAAATGTAATGGCCCAGTAGGGGATGGGGCAAATCGGCCGATATAGGTCACGATAAATACTTAAAGCTAAGCCAGTTATATAAACTGGCTTAGTTTAGATTTAGCCGCCGACTTGTTTTTCTTTGATCTCCGCCAGCGTTTTGCAATCGATACACAAAGACGCTGTAGGTCGAGCTTCGAGACGACGAACGCCAATTTCGATACCGCAAGCATCGCAATAGCCGTATTCATCTTCGTCGATCAGCTCAAGCGATTCATTGATCTTTTTGATCAATTTACGTTCGCGGTCACGAGTACGTAGCTCAAGGCTGAATTCTTCTTCCTGGCTAGCTCGATCGCTTGGATCTGCAAAATTTGAAGGTTCTTCGCGCAGATGGTGGATAGTGCTATCCACTTCTTCCATCAGTTCTTGTTTCCAAGCACCTAGGATTGCACGGAAGTGATCCTTCTGTTTCTCATTCATGTATTCCTCACCCTCAACTAGCGGATAAGGATCAATATGTGTGAAAGATTCGCTCTTGTTTGGCATAAGCGCTGCCTCACTCTCTTTCTTTCGTAAGCCACCTTAAGGGTGACTTCACTTGCCTGTGTTTAGTTATGCAATAAATACATTGATTTAGCATAGAAGGCAGGCAAATTACCAGATGCCTCGCCGTTTCGCTAGCCCTAAATGTATTCTATTGATACTAAAAGACATCTCATTAGGTTTAGTTCACCTTGAAGCGCTTGTAAATAGGCGCTCTAGGCGGGATATTCGTAAATGGTCTGAGGTATACTGCCATTTTTAGTGTTTGATCAGGTATTCGCATGGTATTCCGTCCTTCCCAACGTGTTGCAGAAATTGAGTCTTTTAAAGTGATGGACTTGCTTAAACGGGCTAAGCAACTTGATGATGTTGGATGTGACGTTATCCATATGGAGGTGGGTGAGCCTGATTTTGCAACAGCACCCTTGATTGCAGAAGCAGCCAAAGCGGCGATTGATAGCGGCCTGACTCAGTATACGCCTGCCGCGGGTATTCCTGAATTACGTGAGGCGATCAGTCAGTGGTATGCCACGAAATATGGGCTAGAAGTCGCCCCTGAACGCATTGTTGTCACCACCGGCGCATCTAGTGCTTTGTTGATGGTGTTCTCTTTACTCGCTGATGCTGGGCAGTCGTTTATGATGGCTGATCCGGGTTATCCATGTAATCGCCAATTCCTGCGCTTTTTAGAAGCTAAATCTCAGTTAGTGCCGACTAATGCAGAAGATAATTTCCAGTTAAATGCTGAGTTGATTGGACAGCATTGGCAAGCTAATACCGCTGGGGTGCTGTTAGCTTCTCCTGCTAATCCAACCGGTATGGTTGTTCATCGGGATGAGTTAACTGCTATTGCTGCGACAGTTAAAAAACTAGGTGGTCATCTTGTTGTTGATGAACTCTATCATGGGCTTACCTACGGAACAGATGCGCCAAGTGCATTAGAGATCGATAAGAATGCCTTTGTTATCAATAGTTTTTCTAAATATTTTGGGATGACAGGTTGGCGTTTAGGTTGGCTGGTGGCACCTGAGGAGGCTGCCCCAGAATTAGAAAAATTGGCGCAGAATTTGATGATTTCGCCAAACACGGTTTCGCAATATGCAGCACTGGCTGCATTTAAGCCTGAAACGATTTCTGAATTGGAGCGTAGACGTTTTGAGTTCCAAAAACGTCGTGATCTTTTGGTGTCTGGATTAAGAGATTTAGGCTTTGATCTCCCAGTTACCCCTGAGGGGGCATTCTATGTGTATGCAGGCGCTAAGCACCTTACCGATAACACTTTCGATTATTGTTGGTCGTTGTTGGAAGAGGATCATATAGCGACGACGCCGGGGTTGGATTTTGGTCAGCACCGTAGTCAGGAATTTATTCGATTCTCCTACACCACAGGGTTGGATCGAATTCAGTTGATGCTGGAACGTTTATCTAAAAGGATTCAAAAATAATGCAGTTCGAAAATCTAATCGAAGGGCGTTTGATCAAGCGTTATAAGCGTTTTCTCGCTGATGTTGTTTTGTCGGATGGTCGCGAAGTTACGATCCATTGCCCTAATACGGGCTCCATGAAAAACTGTGCTGATCCAGATAGCCGTGTTTGGGTGCACGACAGTGGCAATCCTAAACGTAAATACCCATTGGGTTGGGAGCTGGTGGAAGTTGAAGGGCAGTATCTCGCCTGTATCAATACCGGTCGTGCCAATAAACTGATTCGCGAAGGGATTGAGCAAGGTGTGATTGCTCAGCTGCAAGGGTACTCTGATATTCGTCAAGAGGTTAAGTATGGTGAAAACAGCCGTATTGATCTCTTGTTAGAAGATGAAGAGAAAGGTCGAGCATGGGTTGAAGTTAAGAATGTGACTTTGCTTGAATCTGATAACTGGGGAAGCTTTCCAGATGCAGTGACTAAGCGTGGCGCTAAACACTTGCAGGAGCTAATGGCGATGGTTGAGCAAGGTGATCGTGCTGTGATGCTGTTTTGTGTGCCTCACACAGGGATTAAACAAGTACGCCCAGCCGATCAGATTGACCCTGAATATGGCCGCTTACTGCGTGAGGCTATAGACGCTGGGGTAGAAGTAATCGCTTATGCTGCAGATATCTCGCCTGAACAGATTAGTATTCAACGCGAGATTCCGGTAATTACTTAGCCGAGGATCACTTGGCCATCATCTAAGGTAAATGGGATGGCGGTCAGGCTATCTTCTACGCAGGGGCCTGAGATGCATTCGCCACTGTCAATTTTGAAAAGCGCGCCATGGGTAGCACACTGGATGAAGGTCTTGTCGTAATCTAGGAACTGATTAGGCTGCCATTCTAGGGGAATGCTGCGATGTGGGCAGCTATTCTCATAGACGAATAACTCACCACGGTATTTTACCGCGAAAAGTTTTTTACCTTCGCACTCAAACCCTTTGGCCTGACCTTCAGTAATCTCATCAATATGGCATAAGGCTGTCATTAGAAAATTACCTCTTGGATTCGTAGCTGTTCTAATAATCGTACGATCGCTTCATCATCGTCGGTATCGATTGAGAGAGTAAGTGCTTGCTCCTCTTCTGTTAGAGGTTGTGCAAGCTGTTGTTGTTCCAACATGACCGCAATGTCAGCATCGGATGCATCCGAGCCTTCATTGGAACGGCGTTTCAAACGGGCTTCAATTAGTTTTTGCTCGCATTCGCAGCTGATAATGCGAATAGGTATACCGAGTTTCTCAGCCAGTTCGATATAATTCTGGCGTGTTCTTTGGCGCAAACAAGTTGCATCTACAATCACTGAGTAGCCATTACGTAGCAGCTCTGCGCTTGTATCAAAAAGATGATTGAAGGTATGGGCGTTCATTTGTGGACCATACAGATCAATTTTTTCCCCTTTTAAGCTCAACTCGCGGAAAAGACGTTTGCGCTCAACATCAGAGCGGATACGAATTGTATCGGTTTGATCAACAAGCTGTTGGCTTAAATGGCTCTTGCCACTGCCGGAAATTCCATGCATCAAAAACAGTGCTGGCTTTGGTGCACGAGCATAGTAATCGGTTAGACGCAGATAGCGGCGCAGGGTTTGTAGATCGTGATGCTCGCCTAGTACTGCAACCTTGGCGCGAACCATGGAACGGTACGCTTTATAGAAATTAAGCAGTGGTAGTGCATTGTAATCACCACTGATTTCTAAGTAGCGATTTAAGCAGCGATTGGCCCAACGGAATTCACCGTTGGCTTCCAGATCCATAAGGAGAAAAGCAAGATCGCAAATACTATCGATCCAGCGGAACTGTAAGTTAAATTCGATACAGTCAAAGAGTCTTAGCTCATCATGAAAAAGAGTGATGTTGGCTAAGTGAAGGTCGCCATGGCATTCGCGAATATGACCGGATTGCTTACGTTGTTCAATTAGCGGTGTCAGTTTGCGGAACTGCTGCGCAGTGTAATGGGATAGCTTTTGTACTTTGTGCCAGTCATCTAGTTCGTCGATAGCGTCGGTGATATGGCTGAAGTTATCGGAGACAACTTCCCAAATCGTTTCCGCTTCACCCCAAGGGCTGTCTTGCGCCACAATCGGAATGCGCTGGTGAAAATCAGCAATCTGTTCGGCTAATGTATCTATCCAGCTAGCTTCAAAGCGATGATTGGCTAAAAGGAGATCTAGGCGTTGAGAGTGATCAAATTGCTGCATTTGAACAGCATATTCAATGATCTCTTCATCGCCTTCTGGATTGAATATCGGATTCTCAGCATTACCGCCAATAGTGATGACTTGCTGGTAGATATCAGGCGCTAATCGTTGATTTAGACGTAGCTCTTCCTCACAGAAGTGCTGACGCTTCTCTAGCGTGGTAAAATCCAGAAAACCGAAATCCACTGGCTTTTTAATCTTATAGGCATATTCGCCTGTTAAGATCAGCCAGGAAATGTGGGTTTCTATCACCTCAATCTGGTCGACTGGATGCGGATAGAACGAAGCTTGTTTTAGAGAGTCGATTAGGGTCATAAACGTACTGATATACCTGCTAAGGGAAGGCATTATACTGAGCCAATGGCAAAAAAGAGAGCACCAAAATCGTCAAGTCGTGGCAAAAGCACTAAAAAACCACGCAGTTTCCTGAAAAAGTTTCTTATCTTTCTGTTCAAACTGTCCCTTTTGGGCATGGTGATTGGCGGAATCGGTTTGATCTATCTGGATGTCCAAGTCAAAAGTAAATTTGAGGGTAAGCGCTGGGCATTGCCTGCCAAAGTGTATGCGCGGCCTCTCGAGTTGTATCCGGGGCAGGTATTAGATCGCCAAGCATTCAAGGAAGAATTGAAAGGCTTGGGCTACCGATTTGTAAATCGTGCGGATAAACCGGGGATGGTGGAGTGGGCTTCCAGTCGTGCTCGCGTGTATACCCGTGGATTCAGTTTCCCTGATGGTGATGAGAGCGCACAGCGTTTATTGCTGAGCTTCAGTGGCAATCAGTTAGTTTCGATTAAGGATAGTCGTGGTTCCATCGTTCCGTTAAGTCGCCTCGAACCGATCCTGATCGGTGGTATTTACCCTAGAGACAATGAAGACCGTGACCTGATTCGCTTAGAGCAAGCTCCTCAACTGCTTTTGGACTCATTGATTCAGATCGAGGATCGAGACTACTACAACCACTTTGGTGTGTCGCCAAAAGGTATCGCGCGTGCAATGTGGGTTAACCTTAAGGCGCGTCGCTTTATTCAGGGCGGTAGTACCCTGACACAGCAGTTGATCAAAAACTTCTATCTGACCTCTGATCGAACATTAGCGCGTAAGCTTATGGAAATCCCGATGGCTGTGCTATTGGATCTTCGCTACAGCAAGAATGAGATTCTAGAGGCTTATCTGAACGAAGTTTACTTGGGGCAATCGGGCTCCCGGGCAGTACATGGGTTTGGCCTGGCGAGTCAGTATTACTTTGCCCAGCCTATTAATGAACTGAAACTTCATCAGGTCGCGCTATTGGCTGGTATGGTGAAAGGGCCATCTTACTTCGATCCAAGGCGTCACCCGGAACGTGCCAAAGCGCGTCGTGACCTTGTGTTGAAAGTACTTCAAGAACAGGGCGTGATCAGCATGAAAGATCGTCTAGATGCTGAGAAACGTGGCTTAGGTGTGGTTAAACAGCGTAGCCTGCATAAAGGTGCTTACCCTGCATATCTTGATCTTGTGAAACGTCAGTTGCGTGAAGAGTATCCTGAAGATGTGCTTAGCTCAGAAGGTTTGCGAGTATTCACTAGCTTAGATCCAATGGTGCAAGCGAATACTGCAGCTGCTCTGACCAAAACCATAGGCAATTTAAAGAAACGCTACGGCAAACCAGTCACTGCATTGCAGGGCGGTATTGTAGTCACTGATCCGCAAACGGGTGAAGTATTGGCGCTGGTGGGTGGTAAAAACGCGCGGTACCAAGGTTTTAACCGAGCTTTAGATGCGCGCCGTCCAATCGGTTCTTTGGTGAAACCAGCAGTCTTTTTGGCGGGGTTAGAAGAGGGTTATACCTTGGCTTCCCTTTTGGATGACCAGCCTATTAGTGTGCCGCTTCCTGGTGGTAAGAGTTGGGTGCCGCAGAACTTTGATCGTCAAAGCCACGGTAAAGTGCCGCTTTATCTATCTTTAGCGAAATCCTATAACCAGAGTACTGCTCAATTAGGTATGGATATAGGTTTGCCGAAAGTGATCGATACCTTAGAACGTCTAGGTATCTCTCGTGATCCCAAGCCTTACCCCTCGCTTTTACTGGGCGCGGAGTCGATGAGCCCATTTGAGATTGCGACGGTTTATCAGACGATTGCTGCAAATGGTTTTAGAACGCCGATGCGTGCTATTCGTTTGGTTACGGACTCAGAAGGGCAGGAGCTTTCTCGCTATCCATTTGAAGTGAAACAGGTGGTGACTGCGGAGAATATGCATCTGATTCAATATGCGTTGCAAGCGGTTACCCGAGAAGGTACAGGGCGCTATATCTATAGCCGTCTGCCAGGTTCAATTAATGTGGCTGGTAAGACCGGCACCAGTAATGGTCAGCGCGATAGTTGGTTTGCTGGTTTTGCAGGAGATCGTATGGCGGTGGTCTGGTTGGGTCTGGATGACAATGACAAACTGCCATTTACCGGCTCGGGAGGAGCATTACGGGTTTGGACCGAGTTAATGGTCAAAGAACGACCACAGTCGTTTATGGCGGTTCAGCCAGAAGAGATTGAGTATCACTGGGTTGAAGAAAAAACAGGTTTGATCTCTGCCGAACAGTGTCAGGGTGTGCGACAATTGCCGTTCATAAAAGGTACAGCTCCGCAAGATTACGCTGAATGTGCCGGAAATCAGCAACAAGAATCTATGGATTGGTTTGAACGATGGTTCAGATAATTAAGCGTTATAAAACAGCTGGAGCACTTTTAACAGCGTTGGCTTTGACTGGGTGTGTGAGTGGAACAGGAGTATACCGTCCCCCTGTAGAGGATCGATCAGGGCAAGATGGCGTTATTCAGTCAGCCGAATCTGCTACGGGTGTTCAAATCAAACCTACGGTTGTTCGAGAATCGCGAACTGAGAAGTCTGTCGCGGTACCAGTTCCAACGCCTGTGACTGCTCGAGCTCAAAACCCTGCTGTCATTGCTCTGTTAAACAACGCAAACCAGCAGAAAAATAGAGGGGCAATGCAGGCGGCTGAAAGTAGCCTTGAGCGTGCGCAACGGATCGCTCCTAGGGATCCGGAAATCTATTACCAATGGGCTGATGTTCGTCGCCTTGAAGGTCAGTGGGCTCAAGCCGAGCAAATGGCTCTCAAAGGTACAAATATGGCCATTGGTGATGTCGTTATGTTGCGAAGATTGTGGTTGCTGATTGCGGATATTCGTCAAAGTTCAGGTGATCGTTCTGGAGCAAATGCTGCCCGGACTAAAGCGCTGAACTACTAATCGGATAAGTACTAAAAAGCAGCCTAAATGGCTGCTTTTTTATGCGTGAAATATCTGGTCGAGACAGCTTAAGGAAGCTTTTCTTTTCCAAGGGCTATGCTCAAAAGTATCAGAGCAACAGCAAGCACTGAATGATACAGAGCTGGGCCGGCCAAATGAGGCATTAGAGATGCCTGACTATAGACAAGTGTCGAAACTGCAATTGCAATTGCGGATGCAGTACCTGCCGCTTTAGTGATTAGAGGCTGTATTCTTAAACAGCTGATTAACAACGCAAGTGCAGATAGTCCTGCGAGTGCTTGGCTGTAGGTGACGCCTACTTCGCTACGGCGACACAGCTCAAATAGAGCGAATAATACTAATAACCAACGTCCCCATGCTGCACGTGACCAATCCTTCTTCCAAGCATAATCAAACATGGCGCTTGCTATTAAAGGGATTGCAGCAAAGTACGCTAGGTTATCCAGCAGGCGCCTGAACGTGACTGAATCCTGATCTGTTCCTTGTAGCAGGAGTGCACCAGCACCTGAGCAAGCGATAAATGCAGCCGACAGGCTAATGACCATACTGGCAGTATGATCATGTTTCTCGCCTACTCTATAACTGCGGCCTGCTAAAAATAGAGCACTGGCAATAAGAAGAGCATTGCCAGCTATGATCGCTAAGGTCATTTTAGATTCGCAAAAACGTGGTCAGCTGCTGCGAGTGTTTTCTCAATATCTTCCTGTGTGTGTGCAGCAGATACAAAGCCTGCTTCAAATGCTGAAGGTGCTAGATATACGCCTTGCTCAAGCATGCCGTGGAAGAATTTAGAGAAACGATCTGCGTCGCACGCCATAGTTTCAGCGAAGCTAGTTACTTGCTCTTGCTCAGTGAAGAATAGACCGAACATGCCACCAACACGGCTAGTGGTAAATGGAATACCATTTGCCATCGCTACAGCTTCTAAACCTTCGGTTAGTAGCTCTACTTTTGCGCTTAGTTGCTCGTAGAAACCAGGTTTAGAAACAGCGTTCAGCATCGCTAGGCCTGCAGCCATTGCGAGTGGGTTACCGGAAAGCGTACCCGCTTGGTAAACAGCGCCTAGCGGAGCGATATGCTCCATGATCTCTTTCTTACCACCAAACGCGCCTACTGGTAGACCACCGCCAATAACTTTACCTAGCGTCGTCAGGTCAGGCGTTACGTTATAAACAGACTGTGCGCCACCCAGTGCTACACGGAAGCCCGTCATTACTTCGTCAAAGATCAGAACCGTGCCGTATTCATCACATACTTCACGAAGACCTTCTAAGAAGCCTGGAAGAGGAGGGATGCAGTTCATGTTGCCGGCTACAGGTTCAACGATGATACACGCGATCTGATCACCGATCTCTGCGAATGCTTTACGAACGCTGTCGATATCGTTGTGAGTCAGAGTGATGGTGTGTTCAGCAAGAGAAGCTGGAACACCTGGTGAGCTAGGCTCACCTAAAGTCAGCATGCCAGAGCCTGCTTTAACCAATAGAGAGTCGGAGTGGCCGTGGTAGCAGCCTCCAAACTTAACGATTTTATCGCGCTTAGTGTAACCACGTGCCAGACGGATCGCACTCATAGTTGCTTCTGTACCAGAGCTAACCATACGGACCATGTCTAAAGATGGCATGATCTCGCAAACCTTGTTTGCCATCTCGATTTCGATCTCAGTTGGCGCGCCAAAACCTAGACCGTTATCTAAAGAAACGCGTACAGCATCGATTACTTCACTGTTGCAATGACCTAAGATCATTGGTCCCCAAGAGCCAACGTAGTCGATGTATTTGTTACCGTCTTCATCAAACAAGTAAGCGCCTTCGCCTTGTTTGAAGAAGATTGGGGTGCCGCCTACACCTTTAAATGCACGCACAGGAGAGTTAACTCCACCGGGAATGTGAACTTGAGCTGCTTGGAAAAGTTCTTCTGAACGGGACATCTTTATTCTCTCTGAAATCAATTAGTGAAGAGCTGGTGGAACTGTTTTGCTGCTGCAGTCACTTTTTTGTTCGCGTATAGCGCATGTATGACGGCAACCATATCGGCACCTGCTGTTACAATCTGGTCGGCATTATCCACGCTAATGCCTCCAATCGCCACTATTGGCAAGTTAACTTTGTCTTTTACATCTTTAACCAACGAAAGAGGAGCTGGCTTGGCATTGGGTTTAGTTTTCGATGGGAAGAATGCGCCGAATGCTAAATATGAAGCACCGGCTTGTTGTGCTTTTAAGGCTAGCTCCAATGAATCATGGCAGGTTACACCGATGATCGCATCTTCGCCTAGCATTTCGCGAGCTTCCTCTATTGCGCCATCGCTTTGTCCCAAGTGCACACCTGCGGCACCAATACCTGCAGCTAAGCCTGCATCATCATTAATGATGAGCGGGATTTTGTTCTTTTTACAAATAAGGTTTAAAGCCGATGCTTGCTCAACGCGTTTTTTAAGATCGGATGATTTATCTCGATACTGAATAATCTTCGCACCGCCCTGTATGCTTTGTTCAACTTTGCGGAGCATTGTTTCAGTATCGGGCATTAGATCGGAATCAGTAATGCCGTATAGGCCTTTTAAACTGTATGTCATAGATCAGTCTTTGCGGTAGAAATCTTCAATTTGGCTTCGGGTTAGTAGGCCCGTAATTTTTTTCTGATTATTTAAAACGTATAAAGCTTCGGTGCTTTTATTATTCATTCTATCCAGAGCTTCTTGTAGTGTTGCTTTGCTATCGATACTACTAGCATCGAGACGAAGTGCCGGTATTTCTAATAGATCAATATCCTTATGTGGTTCAAAGCTATTTCTAAGGTGAAGATGCAGATCTCCAGGGGAGAGGAAACTGAAGTTATTATCTTTTTCTACCAGAACCCAATCGGGGCTAGTCTCTAAGGCATGTTGAGCGCCTTTTTCGGAGACGATTGCAGTACTTTTTACAAAATTCGTTGTCATGATGCTTTGTACGGCTGAGCCATTAAGTATCTGGGCAATAGGTTTATAACGATAATCCAACCCTTGTAACTGCATACTGATAACAAAGATTGACGGCATTTTGAAAACGTAGCGGGCGATCAAATTTGAAACCACAATGGAAATCATTGCGGGAAAAATAATATTCGGATTGGATGAAAGCTCTAATATCGCCACAAGTGCGGCCATAGGCGCGTTGGCAACAGCGCCCATCATGCTGCCCATACCCAATAGGGCATAGAATCCAGAATTTGCTACATCTTGGTCAACGGCACTAGCACCAAAGATACCGAGAATTCCCCCCGCCATAGCGCCTATGAAAAAGGTAGGCCCGATAAGTCCTGCTGGAACACCAAGGCCAAGAACAATCGGTGTCAGAACGCACTTGGCTAGGACTATGCCTATTAGTAAACCAATTCCCACTTCGCCATGTAAAACAGAGGTCACTGTGTCGTAGCCCAATCCCATTATTTGTGGATAAAACAGAGCCATTGAGCCAGTGAGAATACCTGCCAACATCAACTTGGATCTATACGTAAAGACGGAATGATCGGACCACTTCATTGTTGCACGCATTAGCGCAATAAATAGAACTGCTAAAAGTCCAATAATAAGGCCTAAAAAGGCCACGTAAGGAATTTCATGCAGAGATTCTATATGTAGTTGAGGGACAGTAAGTACTAACTGATTCCCTAGCATTATCTGGACAACTAGCGTGCCTGTTGCTGCAGCAACCATGACTGGCATAAAACCAATGACGGTGTATTCCAGTAATATGACTTCCATGGCAAAGACGACGCCTGCTAATGGGGTGTTAAAGGTAGCGGCAATACCTGCGGCAGCGCCGCAGCCTGCCAGTATTCTTAAAGTATTGTTGGGTAGTTTTAATCTTTGTCCAAGTTGGCTACCACATGCTGCACCTAAGTGAATAGCTGGGCCCTCTTTACCGACAGAGTGACCGCATAGCAGAGCAATTGAAGCCGCGATAAGTTGAACGACGGCGTTCACCAAAGGCAGATTGCTTTGATGGTAAGCCATTCGTTCCAATAAGTGAGCAACACCTACTTTGCGATTCAGTGGGGTGACGCGTGATAAAACCGCTATCAGTAATAAACTACCGACAATAGGGAGGAAGAAATGATACCAAGAAGAAAGTCCTTCAAAGTTATCACTGTCACCTCCCGGTAAAAAGCTAGAAAGCGGGAGTTCAAGCAATAACCGAAAGCTGCCTAAAACAAGACCGCACAACAATCCGCAGATTAACCCTAGGATAACCATTTGGGGCAATGCTTCACTGTGAGCAAGGCGATGGCGGAAATGGTCAAGAGAAAAAGTATTTCGCAGCATAAGCTAGATTATTTATTAATAGTCATAAGGGTCTTAGTTTCTGTATTATACGTTACCAGTTTTTCATCCCTTATGAGAGGTTCCTGTGATTAAGGTAGGTATTGTAGGTGGTACCGGTTATACCGGTGTAGAGTTACTTCGTTTGTTGGCAAATCATCCTCAGGCAAAAGTAGAGGTTATTACTTCTCGTTCAGAGGAAGGCGTCAGTGTGGCTGACATGTATCCCAACCTTCGAGGACACCACGATCTTCGCTTTACCGTACCGGACGTGGAAACGCTAAGTGGTTGTGATGTTGTTTTCTTTGCGACACCCCATGGAGTTGCAATGAATATGGCAGCCGAGCTTGTTGGTAAGGGTGTTAAAGTCATTGATCTAGGCGCTGACTTCAGAATCAAGGATCTCGAGCTTTGGTCTAAGTGGTATGGTATGGAGCACACTCAGCCAGAGATGGCTGAATTGGCTGTATATGGCTTGCCAGAAGTAAATCGTGAACAGATCAAAGATGCGCAATTGATCGCTTGTCCAGGTTGTTACCCAACTGCGACGCAGCTTGCTTACCTGCCTCTATTGGAAAATAAACTGATCGATCACCGTCGTCTCATTGCTGACTGTAAATCAGGTGTAAGTGGTGCTGGTCGTGGTGCGAAGGTCGGTATGTTGTTGTGCGAAGCGAGTGAAAGCATGATGGCTTACGGCGTGCCGGGTCATCGTCATCTGCCTGAAATTAAGCAAGGTCTTGCTCTAGCAGCAGAGCGTCCAGTACATCTGACGTTTGTTCCACACCTAACGCCGATGATTCGTGGTATCCATTCTACCTGCTACGGCGTGTTAAAAGATCCTATTGATCACGATCTACAAGCGATCTTTGAAGAACGTTACGCAAATGAGCCATTTGTTGATGTTATGCCTGCAGGTAGTCATCCACAAACAAGAAGTGTTAAAGGTGCGAACGTTTGCCGTATCAGCGTTCATCGTCCTCAAGGTGAAGACACGGTGGTTGTATTATCTGTGATTGATAACCTTGTTAAAGGTGCTGCGGGTCAGGCGGTTCAAAATATGAACATTATGTTTGGTTTTGAAGAGACTGCTGGTCTGAATGTTGTTGGCTTGATGCCTTAATACTTGACTGAATTAGTCGGTTAAGGCGATAATTGTGCTCAGCTTAATTGAGTATGGTCGTTATGATAGAAACAGTTGATCCGATTGCAGAGCCGGAGATGGTATTTACTACTTCTGCCGCTGCTAAAGTAAAATCTCTTATGGAAGAGGAAGAGAATGATAGCCTGAAGTTACGTGTATTTATTACAGGTGGCGGCTGCGCCGGTTTCTCTTACGGCTTCACTTTTGATGAAAATGCTGCAGATGATGACACTGTGATCGAGCGTGATGGTGTGTTCATGGTGGTAGATCCGATGAGCTTTCAATATTTAGTTGGTTCTGAAGTGGACTTTAAAGAAGGTCTACAAGGTTCTCAGTTTGTGATTAACAACCCGAACGCAACGACAACTTGTGGTTGTGGTTCATCTTTCTCTATCTAGCTGTTTCTGTTCAGCTTAGTCTAAGCTTGCATATGATAGTAATAGGTTATCCCTTGTTATGAGGGGGCCTATTACTATATCTTCTACTCTGTCGTAGGTTATTAATTTAAGTCCTCTAGGGGAATAATATGCGTCAGTTGGTTTTTTCTGTTTTTTGTATGCTTTTTTCTGGCTTGCTGATGGCCCAGCCACTGCAATCGCCTGTATCTCCAGATGTCGCTAATGATCGCTATTTGGCGTTGATCAAAAAACACACGCCTAGTGAAGTTGAAATGCTTTTTCAAAGAGCGAGTATGCTCGTTGATGAAGTGGAGAATCTTTCATCCTACGAACCGATCGTGTTTGTTTTGCATGGTGATGAAGCGCATGCCTTCCGGCATCAGAATATGAATCAGTACAAAAGCTTGTTAGAGCTTGCTGAGCGATTAGATTCCAATAATGTGATTGATATCCGTGTATGTGAAACATGGATGCGAGCGAATGGTGTAGAGCGCTCAGAACTACCTGCGTTTATCGATACGATCCCACTAGGTCCGGCAGAGCAGGTTAGGTTACGCCAACAAGGCTATCTATACTTTTAGGCTTGATAGATAGCGCCTAGAATTCGATCGCCTTTTGCGCCGGTAACATTTGGATTGTTGCCGGTTTTCCCATCTAAGCAGCGCATCGCTAACCAGGCAAAGGCTGCGGCTTCCATCCAATCCGCATCAATCCCAATATCGCCACTGTTGCTGACGTTGATATTGGGTAATAAATCAGATATTCGTTGCGTAAGTGCCTGATTGAAACTACCGCCGCCACAGATATATAGCTCAAATACCTGGCTAGGAATGTGTGTTTTTATAGCGTCGGTTATGCTGGTGGCGGTCAATTCAAGCAAAGTGCGTTGTACGTCTTCCGCTTTAATCTCTGGGAGCGTGGCTAGTGTTTGTTTTAGCCAAGCTAAATTAAACTGTTCCCTACCAGTGCTTTTAGGTGGAGGTTCTGAAAAATATTCAATAGAGCTTAATTGCTCTAAAAATTCCTCATTAATGGAGCCGGTTAGTGCCCATTCGCCATTTTGATCGAAGGGAAGGTCTCGACAGTGCTTGATCCACGCATCTAATAAAACGTTACCCGGACCTGTATCAAAGCCAAGGATGCTTTGCTCTTCGGATTTTGGAAGGAAAGTAAGGTTAGCCATCCCACCGATATTCAGTAGAATACGATTGCAATCATGTGAATGCAGCATTGCATGATGAAACGCTGGAACCAAAGGTGCGCCTTGACCATCAGCGGCCATGTCACGACGTCGAAAATCTGCCACAGTGGTGATACCGGTTAGTTCAGCAATTTGGTTTGCGTCACCTATTTGCAAAGTGAAACCAAATTCTGGACGATGGCGGATGGTTTGGCCGTGGCTGCCGATTGCTGAAACTTGCTCGGCAGATAAACTGTTTTTGCTTAAAAGATCATTTACGGCTTTGGCGAAGAGTTCGCCTAAGGATCTATCTACCTTGCCCATTAAATCAATTTCATGATCGCCGGGCTGGGTCAGTGTCAAAATGTCGTTCTTTAAAGTTGCTGGAATCTCTTCAGCGTGCGTAGCTATCATTTCAAAATTTGGTGTAAATCTAACAGCAACTGCGTCGATACCATCTAGGCTGGTTCCTGACATTAACCCAATAAATAGATGCTTCTGACTCATGCTTAACGGCTGCTCTGTGCAAGTGTGGTGGCTTGATGGGTTTCAAGCTGAGCTAATAAACTGCTTGCTGTTTCCGTAAAGTTACTTCGCTCAGCTTTAGCGACAGGAGAGGCTTGTGGTAATTTAACCGTCAGAGGATTCTTGTGGACGCCATTTACGCGAAACTCGTAGTGAAGATGAGGTCCGCTTGCTAGGCCGGTTTGACCAACAAAGCCAATCACTTGCCCTTGCTTAACCCGAGTGCCGACACGTTGTCCGCGTTTAAAGTTACTCATGTGGGCATAAAGGGTGGTGATATTGCTACCGTGTTGGACG
The DNA here is from genome assembly GCF_047778065.1 of Neptuniibacter sp. QD72_48. Classification (GTDB taxonomy): domain Bacteria; phylum Pseudomonadota; class Gammaproteobacteria; order Pseudomonadales; family Balneatricaceae; genus Neptuniibacter. The sequence goes on from NZ_CP180547.1 coordinate 485,323, forward strand.
ATTACAACATTGCCAAATCCGCCTTTTCTACCACGGAATGTGATTTTACCTTCACCAGCAGCTTTAATTGGTGTGCCTGTTCGAGCAGCATAATCCACGCCCTTGTGAGCGCGAATTCGATTGAGTACAGGGTGCTTACGGCTGAGGCTGAAGCGTGAGCTGATACGGGCGAAATCTACCGGCGAGCGAAGGAAAGCTTTGCGCATACTATAGCCTTCAGGTGTGTAGTAGCTGCTATCGCCTTGGGTATTTGTATAACGAAGAGCTGTGAATTTATTGCCTCTGTTAGTAAATTGAGCAGCAATGATAGGACCTTCGCCAATTTTCTCGCCATCTAGATAATGCTCTTCATAAATGAGGCTGAAATCGTCGTTTTTACGGATATCTAGGACGAAATCCACATCCCAGCCGAATATGCTGGCGAGCTCCATAATCTTTTTGCTAGAAAGGCCTGCTTCGGCACCCGCTAAAAATAGAGAGTCTTTTATAGTACCTGAAGTGAATTGTTGTCTTTTTTCAGGTGTTCTGATGACAGAATTAATCTGATAAGAGCCATTATTGTCGGTGTATAGAATAGTATGCTTTAGCTTTGATTCGGTATGCTTAAGTTTGCTTAACTTTCCGTTTTTTATTTCAAAGCTTAATGTTTGGCCTGGAAACAGACGGGTAAATGCTTTTGTTTCTTTGCCAGCGGCAGCGACATGATAAACATCACGCGGAGTGAGTCCTGCCTTCTTGAACATGGAGGTTAAGTTGTCGCCATCCCCTATGATATATGATATCCAATTAGGCTCTACAGGGGCTGTTGTAATAGTTTGAGAAGGAATTGTTGTGACTGTTTTGGGATCAGGTGTATCTACTGTTTTTATAACAGTAAGTGGTGAGGGTAAGTCTCCGCGATTTGCTCCTACCTCTTGTGATGGAAGCAGTAAAAGAGTCAGGCCTAAAATAAGTACACAGGCACTGACAGCCACTAAGTGAACCGTGGGAAAGTTTCCACGGAACTGTTTAACGCGATTTAGCACCCTATACCCCTTCATTATCATATTGGGTTGCTGAAAATTAAGCGTTGCATTATGCCACTGTCATCAAAGAAAGTCGGCTTAGTTAAATAAAACTTAAGGATTGCTTAACGATTACTAAGAAAAATTGCTGAGAACTTATTTGTTTGCAGGCTTAGCAAGGGCTAAAATAGCCGCTTCGAATTTTTAGCCGTAATTTAAAGGGCAAGCAAAAGAAATGAGTGAAGCACTATTAAACGACCTACAAGCGCGCGGGCTAGTTGCGCAGATGACAAGCGAAGAAGATTTGGCAAAGCATCTTGCTGAAGGCAGTGTGACTCTTTATTGCGGCTTCGACCCTACAGCGGATAGTTTGCATATTGGTAGTCTTGTACCACTACTAACACTGAAGCGTTTTCAGGAGTTTGGTCACAAGCCGCTTGCGCTTGTGGGTGGGGCGACTGGTCTGATTGGTGATCCAAGCTTTAAGGCGCAAGAGCGTAAGTTAAATGATGATTCAACAGTAGCAGGTTGGGTTGAGAAGCTTAAAGCTCAGGTTAGTGCATTTGTAGATTTCGACTGTGGTGCTAATAGTGCTGAAGTTGTGAATAACCTCGATTGGACACAAAACGTAAATGTTCTAACTTTCTTGCGTGATATTGGCAAGCACTTCTCTGTTAACCAGATGATAGCTAAAGAGTCAGTGAAGCAACGTATTGATCGTGAAGGTGAAGGCATCTCTTTCACTGAATTTACGTATATGATTTTGCAATCGTATGACTTCCAGCAATTGAATGCGTCTCATGGCTGTACTCTACAGATCGGTGGTTCTGATCAGTGGGGCAATATTACGGGCGGTACTGAACTGACTCGTCGCATGAATGGCAATCAAGCATTTGGTTTGACGCTACCACTTATCACTAAATCAGACGGTACCAAATTCGGTAAAACTGAATCGGGTACTATCTGGCTAGATGCAAATAAAACATCTCCATATGCTTTCTATCAGTTCTGGCTACAAACGGCAGATGCAGATGTTTACCGTTTCCTTAAGTACTTCACATTCTTACCTGTAGCAGATATTGAAGCGTTAGAAAAAGAAGATGCAGAGCGCCAAGGTCGTCCAGAAGGTCAACGTGTTCTTGCTGAAGAAGTAACGCGACTTGTTCATGGTGAGGAAGGTTTAGCTGCGGCTAAGCGTATTACAGAAGCACTATTCTCGGGTGAAACATCCGAACTAAGCGAACAGGATTATGCGCAGCTAGCCCAAGACGGTTTGCCATCATCTGTAATTAATCCAGAAGAAGTGTCTGAAACGCCTTTAACGACTATCTTGTCAGAAGCGGGTATGGCGCCTGGCGGTAAGCAAGTTAAAGATGCGCTGCAGCGAAATGCGGTGATTGTTAACGGTAACGCACATGGCTTTGAAGATAATATGAAAGCGACAGAGGTGTTCGCCGAGTCAAATGCACGCTTTGGTAAGTACTTCTTAGTTAAGCTAGGTAAAAAGAAACACCATCTATTCTCTCTTTAAGTCATAAGAGGGAGTATAGAGAAGGCGTTGAGGTAAAACTCAGCGCCTTTTTATATCTATTGACTGGTATTTGTACGTTGCTGATCAGTCCTTGACCGATTAGCCGTGTTTTGTAAGTTTTTTACAACTTTTTTCAGTTTTTTATAGATTAGCTGTTGACGCATTTTTAGATGTCTGTAGAATTCGCCGTCCTTGCTTAGGGAGGCCGCTTTTTAAGGGGCTGCAGAGCTGAGTGAGGTGCTTAGTAAGTGATTGAAAACATTGGTTTTTAAGATTACTTACGGAGCAGGATTCAAAGTCCGGTTGCTGAGTAAAAACTTTTTACGAAATTGCAAAATAAACGGTTGACTTTGAATGAGCGCAAAGTAGAATATGCGCCTCGCTTGAGACGAAACGCTGATTCAGCGGAGAGTCAAGAAAGCAACGCTCTTTAACAATTTGATCAGATAATTCGTGTGGGCGCTTGTTGAGAAGAAGCAAACTTTTTCTAGACAAGCAACCAAGTGAATTCATTTAAAGCGATTTACAAAGGTTTAACGTTCTTAAGAATGTTATCCGGTTGTTTAGTACTAGAGCCCGTTACCACATTCCTGGTAACACAAATGATTTAAACTGAAGAGTTTGATCATGGCTCAGATTGAACGCTGGCGGCAGGCCTAACACATGCAAGTCGAACGGTAACATGACTAGCTTGCTAGTTGATGACGAGTGGCGGACGGGTGAGTAACGCGTAGGAATCTACCCAGTAGCGGGGGATAAGCCAGAGAAATTTGGTCTAATACCGCATACGCCCTACGGGGGAAAGCAGGGGATCTTCGGACCTTGCACTATTGGATGAGCCTGCGTGAGATTAGCTAGTTGGTGAGGTAATGGCTCACCAAGGCGACGATCTCTAGCTGGTCTGAGAGGATGATCAGCCACACTGGAACTGAGACACGGTCCAGACTCCTACGGGAGGCAGCAGTGGGGAATATTGCACAATGGGCGCAAGCCTGATGCAGCCATGCCGCGTGTGTGAAGAAGGCCCTAGGGTTGTAAAGCACTTTCAGCAGTGAGGAAAGGTTAGTAGTTAATACCTGCTAGCTGTGACGTTAACTGCAGAAGAAGCACCGGCTAACTCCGTGCCAGCAGCCGCGGTAATACGGAGGGTGCGAGCGTTAATCGGAATTACTGGGCGTAAAGCGCGCGTAGGTGGATTGGTCAGTCAGATGTGAAAGCCCAGGGCTCAACCTTGGAACTGCACCTGATACTGCCAATCTAGAATACGGTAGAGGGTAGTGGAATTTCCTGTGTAGCGGTGAAATGCGTAGATATAGGAAGGAACACCAGTGGCGAAGGCGACTACCTGGACCGATATTGACACTGAGGTGCGAAAGCGTGGGGAGCAAACAGGATTAGATACCCTGGTAGTCCACGCCGTAAACGATGTCTACTAGCCGTTGGGAGACTTGATCTTTTAGTGGCGCAGCTAACGCGATAAGTAGACCGCCTGGGGAGTACGGCCGCAAGGTTAAAACTCAAATGAATTGACGGGGGCCCGCACAAGCGGTGGAGCATGTGGTTTAATTCGACGCAACGCGAAGAACCTTACCAACTCTTGACATCCAGAGAAGTTACTAGAGATAGTTTCGTGCCTTCGGGAACTCTGAGACAGGTGCTGCATGGCTGTCGTCAGCTCGTGTTGTGAAATGTTGGGTTAAGTCCCGTAACGAGCGCAACCCTTGTCCTTATTTGCCAGCACTTCGGGTGGGAACTCTAAGGAGACTGCCGGTGACAAACCGGAGGAAGGTGGGGACGACGTCAAGTCATCATGGCCCTTACGAGTTGGGCTACACACGTGCTACAATGGCCGGTACAGAGGGCCGCGAACCTGCGAGGGTAAGCTAATCTCAGAAAACCGGTCGTAGTCCGGATTGGAGTCTGCAACTCGACTCCATGAAGTCGGAATCGCTAGTAATCGCGAATCAGAATGTCGCGGTGAATACGTTCCCGGGCCTTGTACACACCGCCCGTCACACCATGGGAGTGGATTGCACCAGAAGTAGCTAGCTTAACCTTCGGGAGGGCGGTTACCACGGTGTGGTTCATGACTGGGGTGAAGTCGTAACAAGGTAGCCCTAGGGGAACCTGGGGCTGGATCACCTCCTTAAACGAAAGCCGATTCTCGGCAAGCGTTCACACGAATTATCTGATCAGAGAAGTTAAGAGCAACGGTGTAGGCTTGTAGCTCAGCTGGTTAGAGCGCACCCCTGATAAGGGTGAGGTCGGTGGTTCAAGTCCACTCAGGCCTACCAATCAATAGCCTTACTGTTTTTCTTGGGGCTATAGCTCAGCTGGGAGAGCGCCTGCTTTGCACGCAGGAGGTCTGCGGTTCGATCCCGCATAGCTCCACCATCATCCTTGAGGATGAGAAGGAAGAGTTTTAAAACATATTGTCGTTTAAGACATTATCTTTTAAAGCTTTTTTGCTTTAAACGCTCTTTAATAATTTGGATTTGATTCATTTGATTTAGATTTAAGACATGTAGTTTTACTGCATGCGCCAATTCGGCGAAATCTATCGTTACTAGCAATACAAGTTACTGTGATTCCAGACGCCTTCGGGTTATATGGTCAAGTGACTAAGCGTGCACGGTGGATGCCTTGGCAGTCAGAGGCGATGAAGGACGTTGTAACCTGCGATAAGGTTCGGGGAGGTGGTAAACAACCTTTGATCCGGACATTTCCGAATGGGGAAACCCACCTATTTATAGGTATCTTTTAACTGAATACATAGGTTATTAGAGGCGAACCTGGGGAACTGAAACATCTAAGTACCCAGAGGAAAAGAAATCAACCGAGATTCCCTAAGTAGCGGCGAGCGAACGGGGACTAGCCCTTAAGCTTTATTAGATTTAACAGAACACTCTGGAAAGTGTGGCCATAGTGGGTGATAGCCCCGTATGTGAAAGGTCTTTTAAAGTGAAATCGAGTAGGACGGCACACGTGAAACGCTGTCTGAATATGGGGGGACCATCCTCCAAGGCTAAATACTCCTGACTGACCGATAGTGAACCAGTACCGTGAGGGAAAGGCGAAAAGAACCCCTGTGAGGGGAGTGAAATAGACCCTGAAACCGTGTACGTACAAGCAGTGGGAGCCGTTTTAGGACGGTGACTGCGTACCTTTTGTATAATGGGTCAGCGACTTACTTTTAGTGGCAAGGTTAAGCATTTGCGGAGCCGTAGGGAAACCGAGTCTTAATAGGGCGTCCAGTCGCTAGGAGTAGACCCGAAACCGAGTGATCTATCCATGGGCAGGTTGAAGATGCAGTAACATGCATTGGAGGACCGAACCGACTGTCGTTGAAAAGCCAGCGGATGACTTGTGGATAGGAGTGAAAGGCTAATCAAACTCGGAGATAGCTGGTTCTCCTCGAAAACTATTTAGGTAGTGCCTCGTGTCTAACCATGGGGGGTAGAGCACTGTTTCGGCTAGGGGTCATCCCGACTTACCAACCCGATGCAAACTCCGAATACCCATGAGTTCAATCACGGGAGACACACGGCGGGTGCTAACGTCCGTCGTGGAAAGGGAAACAACCCAGACCGTCAGCTAAGGTCCCAAAGTTTATGCTAAGTGGGAAACGATGTGGGAAGGCTTAGACAGCTAGGAGGTTGGCTTAGAAGCAGCCACCCTTTAAAGAAAGCGTAATAGCTCACTAGTCGAGTCGGCCCGCGCGGAAGATATAACGGGGCTAAGCATAACACCGAAGCTACGGATGCACTTTGTGCATGGTAGAGGAGCGTTCTGTAAGCTGTTGAAGCGGAAGCTGTAAGGCACCGTGGAGGTATCAGAAGTGCAGAATGCTGACATGAGTAACGATAAGGGAGGTGAAAACCCTCCCCGCCGGAAGACCAAGGGTTCCTATCCAACGCTATTCGAGGTAGGGTGAGTCGGCCCCTAAGGAGAGGCTGAAGAGCGTATCCGATGGGAAACAGGTTAATATTCCTGTACTGCTCATAACTGCGATGGGGGGACGGAGAAGGCTAGGCTAGCGCGGCGTTGGTTGTCCGCGTTTAAGATAGTAGGTTTAGAGCTTAGGTAAATCCGGGCTCTTTTAAGACCGAGAATCGATGACGAGGTCCTTTATGGACTGAAGTAGTTGATGCCATGCTTCCAGGAAAATCCTCTAAGCTTCAGGTTATGACTAACCGTACCCTAAACCGACACAGGTGGTCAGGTAGAGAATACTAAGGCGTATGAGAAAACTCGGGTGAAGGAACTAGGCAAAATGGCACCGTAACTTCGGGAGAAGGTGCGCCGGTTTTGGTGATGGGACTTGCTCCCTAAGCTGAGGCCGGTCGAAGATACCAGGTGGCTGCGACTGTTTATTAAAAACATAGCACTCTGCAAACTCGAAAGAGGACGTATAGGGTGTGACGCCTGCCCGGTGCCGGAAGGTTAATTGATGGGGTTAGCGCTTGCGCGAAGCTCTTGATCGAAGCCCCGGTAAACGGCGGCCGTAACTATAACGGTCCTAAGGTAGCGAAATTCCTTGTCGGGTAAGTTCCGACCTGCACGAATGGCGTAACGATGGCCACACTGTCTCCACCCGAGACTCAGTGAAATTGAAATAGCTGTTAAGATGCAGTTTACCCGCGGCTAGACGGAAAGACCCCGTGAACCTTTACTACAGCTTCACAGTGGACTTTGACATTACTTGTGTAGAATAGCTGGGAGGCTTTGAAACTCTGTCGCCAGATAGAGTGGAGCCACCTTTGAAATACCAGCCTGGTAATGTTGAGGTTCTAACCCAGTTCCCTAAGCGGGATCGGGGACATTGTGTGGTGGGTAGTTTGACTGGGGCGGTCTCCTCCCAAAGAGTAACGGAGGAGCACGAAGGTACCCTCAGCATGGTCGGAAATCATGCAATGAGCGCAAGAGTAGAAGGGTGCTTGACTGCGAGACAGACACGTCGAGCAGGTACGAAAGTAGGTTCTAGTGATCCGGTGGTTCTGTATGGAAGGGCCATCGCTCAACGGATAAAAGGTACTCCGGGGATAACAGGCTGATACCGCCCAAGAGTTCACATCGACGGCGGTGTTTGGCACCTCGATGTCGGCTCATCACATCCTGGGGCTGAAGCCGGTCCCAAGGGTATGGCTGTTCGCCATTTAAAGTGGTACGCGAGCTGGGTTTAGAACGTCGTGAGACAGTTCGGTCCCTATCTGCCGTGGGCGTTTGAGATTTGAGAAGAGTTGCTCCTAGTACGAGAGGACCGGAGTGAACGAACCTCTGGTGTACCGGTTGTGATGCCAATTGCATTGCCGGGTAGCTACGTTCGGACGGGATAACCGCTGAAAGCATCTAAGCGGGAAGCCTCCTTCAAGATGAGATCTCACTGGGAACTTGATTCCCCTAAAGGGCCGTTGAAGACTACGACGTTGATAGGTTGGGTGTGGAAGCGCTGTGAGGCGTTGAGCTAACCAATACTAATTGCCCGTGAGGCTTGACCATATAACGCCCAAGGCGTTTGGCAAGTGACTTGTAAGATACGTAAGACGATAGAGAGTAACGAATTAGCGCGTAGTTAAGCTACAGTCGATAAACTATCTAGATCAAATAAAAGAAGAATCAGATCTAAGTTGTAACAGTTTTGCTTGGCGACCATAGAGTTGTGGAACCACCTGAATCCATCCCGAACTCAGACGTGAAACGCAACATCGCCGATGGTAGTGTGGGGCTTCCCCATGTGAGAGTAGGTCATCGCCAAGCATTTAATTAAGAGAAACCCCCGGTCACGATGTGATCGGGGTTTTTTCGTTGTGGGTTATAAAATACGGTTAAGAGTGGATAGTGCTTGCTTGAAGCGGATAAACCAGTAAGGGTGAGTTGTCTTAATTAACCCGAATATTAAACTGAATGCTGTCCTTAGCTGTCCTTAGCTGTCCTTAGCTGTCCTTAGCTGTCCTTAGCTGTCCTTAGCTGTCCTTAGCTGTCCTTAGCTGTCCTTAGCTGTCCTTAGCTGTCCTTAGCTGTCCTTAGCTGTCCTTAGCTGTCCTTAGCTGTCCTTAGCTGTCCTTTAATTTATTAATCCTTTTAATGGGATTTTGCGTACATTTCCCCTAAACTTCGCATTCATATTTTTTGGTTTAATAGCGTCTAATAGTTATTGGTTCTAAGGTTGTTTGTATGTCTGACTCTCTAATTTATACATTAATTGCTATCTGTTTAGTTGTCTGTGTTGTAGCTATTTACTTCATTAAGCGTCATTACACACAGATTAAACAAGTTAAGGCTGAGCAAGCATTACAGGCTGAAAAAATAAGTAAACGCTATAATGAACGTAGGGCTTATTTGATTGAGAGTGTGCAGGTTATCTCTAGAGCGGTAGGTAATGACGAAAAGTTAACTACGACAGAGGCATGTATTCGCTTGTCTACTTTACTTGAATCTCTAGCGCCTCAGTTATTACAACACGCGGATTACTCAGTCATTTATGAGGTTTATAAGCGTACTGAACATATTCCAATTAAGGACCAGTGGAAAGCGCTCTCTAAGCAGGCTAAGTGGTCATTTCAGAGGGAAATGTCGCAGATCGACTCTGAACTTGGTGAGAAAGTGAAGCAAGCTGCTGCTAAATTGGCTAATTATGATTTTGATGAGAGTCTCCATTAATGTATGGAATTTTTACTCGTATTTTTAATTAGTTTCATAGTTCTTGTTGGAGTTGCCTTGGCATTTGCTTTAGGTAAACCGCCTACTTACCGTCCATCAAGAGCAGAGATAATGGCTCTTCTCGTAGACCTGATGGAAAAGCGTTTAGAAGTTGCGCGTTGGGAAATGTTTTTATCTCTCCCTATACTGCACGACCCTGAATTGGAAAATATTAGAAAGGGGTGTCTGGTAGTTGCTTTCGGAGATAATGAGCATCCGCCTGCAGGAGAAGGGCTAAGCGGAGCTATTTATGACCGTGACGGAATCCAGCGTATCAGAGTGATAGCTGTTAAATTAGATCATTTGATTAAATCTGAGCCCAGTTCAAAGCTCTTCTGACAGATCGTACTGTTCGTTTTCAATTATTCTCTTGAGCTGCCAAAGCTCCTTCCAGATGGCTTTGTACTCTTGCTCTATTAGAGCGTCATGTAATTTGTTGCCGCTGACTTCTAGTTCTGGAATCTGGAACAAACCAGCTAGGCCTAAAAGCTGATGACTATGATTTCTCATCATTGCTATATCTTTACTTTCGAAGCCGTTCATCATTCCCTGTAGTTGTTTTCTGACTTCTTCTGACAGCTCTTGTTTGCCTAGGTCATATTTCTATATATCAGTGACTTCTTTTTGAGTAGTAGGCAATAACGGTCCATCATTTTTAGTAAAGGATAAGAACTGGTTTATAGAATGGCAGAGGTCACCATCATTAATTGGTTTCAACAGAACATGGCTTATGCCAGATTCGATTAACTTCTGATGTTCACTGGCTATGACGTTAGCGGTCAAAGCTAGGATCGGCAAGGTCGGTTGTGTAAGCCTGATCTGTTTTGTAGCTTCTATACCATCCATTTCAGGCATGTGCACATCCATCAATACCAAGTCTGGTTGATGTTTTAGAGTTTGCTGTAGCGCTTCACTACCAGTCCGTGCCTCAAGTACTTTTGCGCCTGCTTGGGTAAGAATCTTCCTGACCAATAAACGGTTAAAGTCATTATCCTCTGCGATTAATATGGTTGGTGAATTAAGAATCTGTAACGCGTTCGCAGTTTCATATTCAGGAAGTTTGTAAGAATCAGGTGATAATGCGTTTAGCAGTAGTTGGGTTCTTGCAGGTTTGCGCAACTGCACAACTCTGTAGTTATTGATAATCGATACAGGTGTGCTACTTAAGAGGATCAGTCTACCATTGGATTTATCTATTATTTGGTTAATCTGATCTATGGTGTTTTTCTGTGTGTATTGAGGAGGTAGGCCCCAGACGATGGTGCTTTCTGGTAACTCTGCACTTAAAGACAACAGTTCTGCATACGAGGAAGCCTCAATGATTTTGGTCTGCATGCTGCTCAGTTGATGTTTTAAGCCTTGGCTATATAGTGGATTTGCGTCAAACAAGAGAATATTTTTACTCTTATAAGTGTGCTGAGCTCTTTGGCTCTGTCGTGCAGAAAATGGGATTTTAAGTGTTACTTCTGTCCCCTGGTTTTCCTTACTAGTTAATGAGATTGAGCCGCCCATCAGTTCAGTTAGGCGTTTTGCAATAACGAGTCCTAGTCCAGAACCCCCAAACTTTCTTGTGATAGAAGTGTCTGCTTGGCTAAACGCCTGAAACAGATTAGTAATTCTATCTTCTGGTATGCCAATGCCGGTGTCCTTGATAACGATTTCAAGTTCTGTCTGAATAGGGTCACTTTTACGGGCTGAAACATGCAAGCAAACGTAACCTGAAGAAGTAAATTTCACGGCATTACTGATTAGGTTAGATAATACTTGTCGTAATCTGATTGGATCGCCAATAATGAATTTAGGCGTATCTGCTTCGATAATTGGTATGAGCTCTATGCCTTTTTCATTAGCCGCAGCTGCTTGCATCTCCATAACATCAATCACACAGCTTTCAAATTCGAATGAAATCTCTTCTAACTCAATTGCATTCGATTCAAGCTTTGAGTAATCAAGAATATCATCGATGATTGAAAGTAATAAGTCAGAGGTTAGGTTGATAATTCTTGTGTATTCTTGTTGCTCCATCTGCAATTCAGTCTGATCCAATAATCGGGCAAAGCCCGAAACTGAAGTTAATGGGGTACGTAGTTCATGGCTCATACGAGCAAGAAATTCATCCTTAGCAACGTTTGCTTTATCCGCCCTTTTACGAGCTTTATCCAAAGCTTGGTTCTGTTTCTCTAGATGAACAAGTGTGGATCTTAAACGCTTGGTCGCTTTATCGACTCGACTTTCAAGCGTCTGGTTTGATTCCTGTACGCGTTGAGCTAGTCGGTTGATACCTTGCGCAAGTGAGCGTAGTTCGCCTGTACTGGATAAACTTGCACGAGTTTCAAGGTGACCATGTTGTAGCATCTCAATTACATGGGTTAGACCCAGAATTGGGTTGGTGATCCGTTGCCCAAATCGTGATGCGATTAATAAGGTGGTCAGTAAGCCTATGATGGCAAGGATTACCCCTTTCGTTAATATCTCAAACTGTCGTAGCTGTGTTGGTTTTTCCGAGAGAGCTATTATTACCCAGCCAATAAATTCTGGTTCAGCTTCCTTTCCTACAGGATCATCAGAGTCTAAAAAGTCCACGCCAGTTGCGACAACAGGGTGTAGGAAGTAAACCTGGTTGTTCTTATATAGTGGGTAACCTGCATCTTTATCTAATTGAGGTGCATTTGGGTTGCCTTGAACAATCACATCAAAGGACGGTGAAAGGAATATTACGTCATTTACTTCCTCTGTTTTTGTAGCGGATCGAATGAGGCCTTGAAGAATTTCTTTGTTGCCAATTAATAAGCCAAATTCAGCTGAGGTCGACATCATACGTGTCATTGTCTGGCCCTTTTCGATCAGAGCGTCATGTGCATCATCCAAGCGAGTATTAATGAAGTAACCACCTAATAATATAGTGATCATGCATAGCGGAAGCAGGGTGATAATTAAAACGCGCTGCCTGATACCTAAAGTTAACTTGCGCTTCATCGCTCCATCTCCATCAATTGTTGGGTAAGAGCGTCTTCTGAAGGTAATTTAATGTTCAGAGAGTTTGCTGCTTTTTGATTAGTTATCACGGAAAAGTACTTGGGGTATTGAGCTTCAGGCAAGCTAGTACTTGTGATTGCTTGTTGAATTATTTCTGCGGTTTGTTTACCTATTTGCTCTGGCGTTGAATAAACCGCAGTTAAAGCGCCTGCTTCCACATATTTCTGTGAGAAGCCAATTAAAGGTATCCGTTGTCGAAACGAGATATACAAAATCCATTTTGCAGTTGTGCGGTTGAAAACAGATTTGTCTGGTAGAGACAAAAATAGATCAGCATTACGAATAAGGGGCTGAAGTTTATGTATCGGGTTGTCGCTTTCCTGAAGAACGGTTGAACTGAGCTCAAATTGCTGTTGTTGCGCGGCTGCTTCTAATAGTGGTAGATCATTCTTTGAATTAGGTCCTAGTGCTGTAGCTACTGTATTTGCATTGGGGGCGATTATTCGTGCTAATCGAAGTTGCCGTGTATAAGGTTGATCTAGAAATACTGCAGTAATGGTTCCATTCTGAATTCGAGTATGGTCTTTTTTCCTCGCTAATAAAGCTTGATAAGTGAGGCGAGGTAGGAAACTCGCGTATAGCTTTTGAGATGCTGTTATTCGATTGTATAGTCGATCGGCTGCTCGTGAGCCAACAGCAACAATATGCTCGAAACCTTCGGTATTAAAGTTGTTATCTTCCAAATCTTGCAAGGTAACCACTTTGGTATGTGAGGAAATATTGACTTGAATGCTGTCCGCAACTTTTTGATAAGAGTCTGATGAACGGCTTAAAACAACAAGGTTATCTGCGAAAACAGGGGGTATGGACAAGATTAGAGCAAACAAAGCACTTAGCAGCGGAAAAATCCGCCACTTTATTCTGTACAGTGTATAAGAACTCTTAGTCAACACATCTACAATCCATTGTAGCTTCTATAACTTAGAAAGTTAGTCCTAGTTGTAAATAGGAGCGACGATCAAAAATGTTATTTGAATAGAATTCTGCATATTCTTTATCGAATAGATTCTGAACAATCAAGGATAGTTCCAGTTCAGTATTCGCATCTAACTGGAAGCTATTTGATAATTTCATATCTGTTCGTGTGTAATTTGTACGCCCACTGTTTTTGTCGCTGAAACCCTCAATCCATTCAACGTGATCCATGTAGTAATGTGCTAATGCCAATAAACTATTGTTTGTCGGTTTAGTTGAAAGCATTAGAGATGCTGTGTGTAAAGGCGTGCCAGAATTGAGTGGTACTAGTCTTGGGTTTGCTTCTGGGTATGCCCCACGGTTCCAAGTTCCGCGAGTCTGGTTGTAACTATAGTTAAAAAGGATTGTGCTTTTATGAGGCTCTAAAGATGTATGCTTAAGCTGGATTTCGGCACCTTGATTCGTCCATTTAGAGTTATTCATACCGATATCATAGAGACCATCGACTAGGTCAATGTTTAGAGGGTCTGGATTTATTCTTGTGCTACGTATAACGGCGTTACTAATGTCTTCATAAAATACTCTAAGATCAAAATGACTACCATGTTCTGGCCACATACGTAAAAAACCAATCTCAAATGAGTCGATCTCTTCAGGTTCTAGTTTTCCAGGTATACTGTCGTAATCGATTAATGTGCCTTTGGGAGCTAGAGGGTCTACAAAAGGGCTTAGATCTATAATTCCGCGACGATTTGTTTCCAATAGAGAAGGCATGCGATGTGCGCGAGAAAATGCTGTTCTGATAGTGGATACATCATTCAAGGCATAATTTAGGGCTGTTCTAAATGACGTTGCCCCGCCTACAGAGCTGCTTTCTTCGAACATAGCGCCTGCGTTCAGGGTGATTTTATCAGTCGCCTTGTATTGTATATTTCCGAAGAGCTGCCAACTGTTTCCGTGGACCCATTCCTTATCAGGGTATTGCAGTAAAACATTACTTTTTATGCGCTCATGTTTAAAGTCACTGCCTATTACTGCACTGGTATTATCATTTGGGCGAATGGTGTATAGAACTCCCAATTCATGGGTCTCTGCAGTGCCTCGTTCGGTATCTTTTGGTGCAACACCATCATTAGCTGCAAGCAATAACTCTGCTATTTCCACTGATGGTAATTCTTCGATGATGGCGACTTCTTCAGCATTAAGGTTTTCAGTGTCAAGCTTTAAATAATTGTGAGTATAACGAAGTTGAAGTTCTGATTGATTGTCTAATACTCTATTCCATCGGATATCCTGAAAATTAGATGTGTGGTCTCTAGGAGAAAAGCCAGCATCATCGAGATCAGTTTTATCCGAATCTCCCCGATATGCATATCCTTTAGAAGCTCCGATGTCAAAATGTATAGTGTCAGAGAGGTTAGGGGTTATTGAGCCAGAAAGCGTGAAAAACTTGTTATGTGCACCATCTTGATAGTAATCAATGCCGTCATTTTTTTCGCTGCCTGCAGATAGGGTATAACTAATATTTGAGATTGTGTTGGAGTGGCGCGCGGTATAGTTTTCTGTGCCTATCGAGCCTCTAGTGACTTTTACGGCTGTTCCTGAATCGGCTATAGGTGACTTTGTAATTATATTGATAGCGCCAAGAAAAGCATTGGAACCATGTGTGGGAACGTTAGAACCGCGTACAACCTCAATATGATCAATATCGTCCATAGTTATTCCCACTGTTTCCCAGACTACAGTGGATAGTAATGGGATATATATGGAACGACCATTGATCATCACTTCCATGCGTGATGGGAAATCATCAGTTACACCGTGATAGGTGGCCCCCATCTTATTGCTGTTGATATGAAATACTTGCATGCCAGGCACTAAGCGAAATAGGTCAGGAATGTTTAATGCGCCAGAGGCTTGGATTATGTCTTGGTCAATGATTGTTATCGCGGCAGGGGCTTCTGTTAGTTTCTGTGACAGATGTGTCGCGGAAATTACCTGAGGAATGTCAATAAATATATCTTCTTCAGTGAACTCTGGTAATTCAGAGTGATTGTTAGCTGAAACGTTTAAAGCAGCGGTAAAAAACAAGGGAGAAAGTAAATATTTAGAACGTTTCGTTATTTTGCCATAAATCATGCGAGTACATCCTATCAAAGCATATGAACTTAGGTTTGCGAAACTAATGAGGGAGGAATAGAGCGTTGGAGTTAGATTTTAAGCCCAACATACACAATAATTATTCCCATAATAACAGCCTCAATGATGAAGCCGTTGTTTTCCAGTATCCAACTCATTGTTAACTATTGTCGCCAAACTTAATGGATTATCTATGATAACTTTATGTGTATAGCAATTAAACCAGAGGGTTGAGAGTTGAAAATCGTTTTTAGGTCCTTTTTTTATATCTTTTCCCTTACATTGGTGTCGGCATTATCAATTGCCGGTGAACAAGCCGATAAGGCGATCGAAGGTGTAAAAATGCTAGTTGCACAAGGGAGTATAGCACCTGGCTCGGTTATACGTTTGGTTGCAAAGCAGGGAAACATAGTCAATTTTTTAGGGAAAGATCATGGTCTAAAAAATCGATGGGAGGCGGCAACAGGTATACTAATAGATGCTAAAACGATGCCTCAGCAAGCTTCAATTGACTATATTCAGAATCATAAAGATGTAGATCTAACTGTTGCGCGAAACAGGGAGTATGCTGATCTGTATCATAGTGGATTGATTGTGGATCTTACGCCATTTATTGCGCGTTTTAATTTTGAGTTCTTGGGATCCGGGAAAAATAGTTTTTTAATGCCATACAAGCAAGCTTTCTATGCCGGTACACCAGTCGCAATTCCTGCGGATGGAGATATAGCTTTGTTATATCTTCGCCGTGATTTGTTGGAGGACCCAGAGAATCAGCAGGCTTACCAAAAACAATTTAATGAAACACTGAAAGTACCAGAAACATGGGCAGAGTACCAAAGGCAGGTAGCATTTTTTCATAAACCAGGAGATGGGTTTTATGGTTCTGTAGAACAGCGCGACGAGGCTTCTGCATGGATGTTCTGGATGCCTCGGTATGTTTCGCAAGGTTACCCTAATCAGTTTTTATTCGATGACAATATGAAACCATTGATTGAGAGTGAGGCTGGGATTGCAGCGACAGAAAGTTATTTAGCAACGCTTCCCTATTCTCCTTCAGATATTCTTGATCAAAGCAGTAATTACACTTATACCTTACCAATTTTTATGAGCGGAAAGGGTTATTCAACCATGATTACGCTTGCCGGAGCGAAAATTTTTAATTCCCCTCATTCTAAAGTTAGAGAAAAATATATCGCTGTATCAATGCCTGGAACAGCCGTTGGAAATATAGTAAATCGCCGGACCACGCTTATTTATGGTAATAACCTGGTTATTCCTAGTACTGCTCAGAATAAAGAGTTGGCGTTTCTATTTGCTATGTGGCTAACCGATCCGGATGTATCAGAGCTAGCTTTATCTGAAAAAGGTGGCTTTTCCGACCCTTACCGAATGAATCACTTTGAGTCGAAGGTGATTCAGGCTACGTACGGAATGAATGTATTAGAAGTGGCTCTTAGAGATATACCAGTGACCGTGCCTGCAGGGACTGGGTTGCCAGGTGATACAGACTATATTGCTGCTTTGAATAAACAGCTGTTCCTTGCTTCAAAGGGCGAGAAGTCTGCAAAAGAGGCAATGCGTGTGACGGCTCAAGAATGGGAGCGAATTACAGAAAAATATGGTCGAGAGCAGCAGATTAAATATTGGCTTAAAATGAAAACGTTATTTCCAACTGTCCATTAAGGATTATTTTGGCTCTTATTGATAGTAAAAAGCATCAGCTAACTATTCAGCGAAAATTACTGTTTGGTGTCATATTAATGGCACTGTTTGTTGGGATTTTGTTGTCTATTTCTAATCAAATCGCTCAGAAATCTACTAAGCAACAGGCGGAAATACAGAACCAAGCAGTCAAACCTTTAGTCCTAGTTAATTCACTTCAATCCCAAATCTATCGTATTCGAGTTACAGAAGTTAATTTACATGTGGAGAGTGATTTCTTCGCACTCACAGCAGCATCGGAAAAATTATCAGCTGATATTCAGTTGTTTGAAGGTAATTGGCGTGCCTTTATCAATGAATTTGGTGATGGACATGAAAGACAAGTTCGCTCAATTGATGATAATTGGAAACGGCTACAAGCTACACTTGATCAAGTAATTAAAGCTGCAATAAATGGGCAGATAGCGGAAGCCTTTCGTTTGTCCCAGTATGAATCTCAACCTCGATTTAATGTGATTGCGAAGGATTTAGAAATCCTTGTAACCCAGATCGAAATTACGACAGATGGCTTTATTAATAATGCAGTTGCTGAACTTGAAGCCCAGCAGCAACGATTTATGATGATTTCAGCGTTTGGGATGCTGATTGCCGTTATTTTAATGATCCTTTTTTCACGTTATTTAGTTTTACGTTTGAATCGAATGCGTGAGGCGTTTTCTAGAATTGCCAGTGGCGATCTAGAACACAAAGTCGATGTGGTAGGGCATGATGAATTAACAGCCTTGGCACGATCATTTAACGCGATGCAGCAGAAGCTTGCAGATCGACAAGTGGCCTTAACTCAAGCGCGTTTATTATTGGAAGAGCGAGTTAGAGAGCGAACTAAGGAACTAAATGAATCTAACCTAAAGCTTCGCGAAGAAGTGATAGAGCGGGCGAAAATTCAGCAAGAAGTAAAAATCCTTTCCCTTGCTGTATCTCAAACTCCAGTGAGTATCATTATTACGGACTCACAGGGAAATATTGAGTATGTGAATGATGCTGTTGTACAAGCGTCTGGTTTTGTAGAAGAAGAGTTGCTTGGTCAAAGTGCAGTGTCTTTTATTAACAAACAACATACCACTGAAACCTCATTTAATGATTTTTTACAGGCTATTAAAAGCGATAAAGAATGGGCTGGTGAATTATGCTCTCGAAAACAGTCGGGTGAAAATTGTTGGGAATTTGTTCATCTATCCCCTGTAATGACCAGTGCTTCGGATGTCACTCATTATTTGATCATTAAGGAAGATATAACCAAACGCCGTGAGCAAGAGCAGAGACTGTTATACCAAGCTAGTTATGATGCATTGACTGAGCTGCCAAACAGGACGCTTGGAATGGAGCGTTTAGCGCAAGGGGTAAGTAATGCTGGTCGGCAGCAGCATAAATTAGCTGTGATGTTTATCGACCTTGATGGCTTTAAATATGTGAATGATTCCCTCGGGCATGATATTGGCGACCAATTATTAATTATGGCCGCTTCAAGGCTACTGAACACCGTTAGAGAGTCAGATGTTGTTGCGCGTTTGGGCGGTGATGAGTTCTTAATTATCATGCCTGCAATATCGGAGCAGGCTGATTGTTTTCCTGTGCTAGAAAAAATTAAAAAAGCCTTTGCCGAAACGTTTGAATTGGCGGGTCATAGCTTAGCTGTTACGCCTAGTATTGGTTTATCTATTTTTCCTGAAGATGGTGAGGATGGGGCTATTCTATTGCGAAATGCCGACCTAGCAATGTATCAAGCTAAAGAGGCAGGGAGGAATACGTATAAGTTCTTTAATCATCAGATACATGAAAATCTTACGATGCGGATGCAGGTGGAGACTCAATTGAAGTCAGCTCTCGGAAGAGATGAATTTTCTTTGTTTTATCAGCCTATTGTCGAAGCTAAAACTAAAAGATTAGTTGGGGTGGAGGCTCTGTTACGTTGGGATAATGAGGTGCTAGGTTCTGTCTCGCCAGATCAATTTATTGGGATAGCTGAGCAAACAGGGTTTATTGTGCCGATCGGTAATTGGGTTTTGGAAAATGCATGTATGCAGATGACTGAATGGCGTGAACAAGGATTGAGTGATCTGACGTTAGCGATCAATGTATCCCCTCGACAGTTGCAAGGAGAGGGCTTGGGTAGAGTAATTGAACAAGCATTGAAAGGTGCAGAGCTTAGCTCTGAATACTTAATCTTAGAGGTGACGGAAGGATTATTGATCAGGAATCCTGCTGAAGCCAAACGAACGTTAGAAGCGCTTAAGCAGCTTGGTGTTGGTATCGCAATGGATGATTTTGGTACAGGGTATTCGTCCCTTAGTAATTTGAAAAATTACCCATTCGATATCTTGAAGGTAGATAGAACTTTTGTACGTGATATAGCATCAGATCCTGAAGACTGTGCACTCGTTTCAGCAGCAATTAGTATGAGTAGTGGGTTGGGTTTACCTGTTGTTGCTGAAGGTGTTGAGACTGAGCAACAATTGAATATATTAGCGGATATGAATTGTGATCGGGTACAGGGGTACTTCTTTAGCAAGCCATTAGCTCCTGATGATTTCTTGCTCTGGGTCAAAGATTATCGAGGTTAAGGTATTTTCTCGACTAATTAATGACATCTTTTACTACTTAGTTCCGTTGGTTCGCTACCTTCATTGACGTATATTGTGTAGCGAACGTTAATTAATTTTGGGTATTGTTTATGTGGTCTGTAGACGGGCGCCAGGTTGTGCATCAGTCGGGTCTTTCTATTGAAGTTTTGGATGGTAGTTTTAGTAATCCGCTTGATCTATCGATTAAAGGCGATAAAGGCTTTTCTGCTCCAGAGCTCGCTTTAATGATTCGGGAGGGAATGGAATACGCTGCTAAAAATGGTGCGAAAGCTGCTGTAAGAGCTATTACGCCCAAGAGAGTGGTTGATAAACCAAAACGGCCTATTTTGAAACTTAAAAAGTAGTTTATTGATGGCGGCTTATTAATTTAGTCAATTCGTCTTGCGGTAAAGGCTTGCTGTAAAAATATCCCTGAATATAGTTACATGCTTTTGCCGCTAAATAGTCTCGCTGAGACTGTGTTTCCACTCCTTCTGCAATGACTTTTACCCCAAGCGCGTGTGCCATTGCTATAGTAGCGTCTATTAATGCAGGGGCAGTTTCATCTTCTTCAAAATCCTGCATGAAACTGCGATCAATTTTTAGCGTGTTGAAGTTGTATTGGCGAAGATAATTCAGGGAGGAATAACCTGTGCCGAAGTCATCCATAGAGATTTGGATGCCTAATTGAGAAAACTCCTCAAACGCTTTTTTAATATAGGTTTGATTACCTAATAGAACCCCTTCCGTGATCTCTAAATGCAAGCTGTCGCCTGATAGTTGATTGGTATTGAGGTATTTTTTGATCTTATTGAGCAGGGTAGGCGCTTTAAATTGAAGCGGCGATAAGTTGACTGCAATTTTGAAATTTGAATCGTACTGTTCAGTCCAGGTTTTAGTGGCCTTTAATGATTCTTTTAAGACAAAGTAGCCTATAGGAATGATTAAGCCTGTTTGTTCGGCAATGGGGATGAATTCGTCGGGAGAAACATGTCCTAGTGCAGGGTTTTTCCATCGTAATAAGGCTTCTGCTCCCACAATATGTTCAGATTGGGTCTCAAATACGGGTTGGTAGTTTAGATCGAACTCATTACGAGCTAATGCCCCGTGCATCTGTTCTTCAATCAATAAACGACGTTCTATACCGGCATTCATATCTTCAGTGAAAAAGTGATAGGCATTCCGGCCTTCGCTCTTTGAGTGATACATAGCGGAATCGGCATTTCGTAGTAGTTGATCAGGTTTGGTGCCATCATCAGGAAAGATAGAGATGCCAATGCTGGTTGTTAGAAGTAGCTCTCGATTTTTAACTTGGAATACATCGCGAAAGCTTTTAAGTAAGTTTTCAGCAATTGGACGTACTTCAAGCGCATCTTCGAGGTTGTTGATAAGGACAATAAATTCATCGCCACCTAAACGTCCTATTGTATCACTGGCACGAATCATGGAACGTAACTTATTTGCTGCTTGAATAAGCAGCTCATCTCCAAGTGCATGACCTAGCGTGTCATTCACTTTTTTAAAATCGTCGAGATCGATAAAAAGAACTGCAAGCTTTTTATTGTTACGCTTAGCTTCTTGGATCAATAGGTTTAATCGGTCGAGTGCTAAGAATCGATTGGGTAACCCTGTTAAGCTATCGAAGTGCGCTTGGTGAATGATTTTTTCTTCTTGGACTTTTTGGCTTGTTATATCTTGTAGGGTTTCTATCGCACCGATGGTTTGACCGTCTTCATCTTGTAGTGGGGCTGCCGTAAAATATAACCAGCGGCCATCATGCATTTTAGGGAAGTAATCTTGAGCTTCAACCGCACCTGGAATCAGTTCCGATGGCTGGAATTTATGTCCGTAGTGTTGCTCAATATCTTTGGAAATAGCACCATTAAGTACCAAATTGGCCATCACTGGGCGTGGATGATCATAAAAACCTTTCCAAGAATCTTTAGTGCCAATTACTGATGAGGCCGGTATGCCAGTTAATATTTCACACGCTTTATTCCAATGAGTGATGATGTGTTCTTCATTGATAACAAAGCTGGCAATAGGATTACCAACAATCATTTGAGATAGTTGTTGTTGGGTCTTTTTAAAGGCTTTCCGTGCTTGATATAGATCAGTAATGTTGGAGGCTATGCCTCGATAGCCTGAAAAATTACCATCAATATCAAATGTAGGTGCTCCACTGACGGTGTAGCGTTGTAGTTGACCTTCTTCATTAAAAATATCGTACTGGAAATCATAGAAAGGCTCGTGTTTTTTGCATAGAGCCTTGTGTTCCTGCATTGCAGAATATGAATCAGGGCTAATAGGCATTTCCCAGCGGCAGCGACCAATAAAGTCGATTTGATTGCGGCTCATCCGGCTGATGCCGGTGCCAGAAAAACTGATAAATCTAAACTCTTTGTCTTGTTCCCAAAACCAATCGGACGATAGTGCTGCAAAATCATTAAGACGCTCTATCTCCTGCTGCAATTGTGCAACTAGAACTTCGTAGTCGTTGTTTTTGATGGCTTTGGTACTCATGAAGGTGGCTACTACAGTTTATTGCTCAAAAGTTAATAGATGATAGTTGAAAGTATAGATGTTGAATTTTATTTCAAGAAAGAGGTTTGGTTAATTTTAAATGCCATTAATACCCTTTATTTATTTGTGGTTTATAGGGTGGTTCTTGCAAATAAAGTTATAGAAAATGTATAAAAACTTAACTTGTTTTCAAATATACTATAAAAATGTAGAGGTTCTGTTCTATTAATGAACATTTCTCAATTAAGTGCCTAGCATTAAGTAGTTTTGGATTACGTGATGTTTTATTGAAAGTCGCGTTTAAACATAAAAAAATCTGCATCCTGATAGAAACCGATCCTGTTGCAGAGCGGGCTTAAAAAAGGAAAAGTACAAAGGTATCTATTATGCGTAAAAGTGTAAGAAAGATTATCACAGCTGCATGTCTTTCAGGGTGTATGGTCAATCTATCGGCTAATGCTGAAGATTTAATAGATGTTTACAAATTGGCACTGGAGAATGATCCAACGTTCCAAGCGGGATTTCATGAGCATGAAGCCTCTAAAGAAATCTATGCTCAGGCTAAGGCAGCGTTACTTCCTACAATAAAGTTCGATTATTCTCAGACAGAAACTACGCAAGATATTGTCAGTTCTGATAATCAAGTCTTCTCTAGCGGCAGCACCTCTTATCCAACCACTGAGATGACACTTTCTCTGACTCAATCTCTCTACAGCTATAGTAACTGGGCTTACTTCAAACAAGCCAAGGAGGACGTGAAAAGGGTCGCGTCTGAGCTAGAAGATGTTCGTCAAGATTTGATAATGCGTACCGCTGAAAGCTATTTCTCAGCGCTACGTGAGTACGATAATTATACCTCGGTTAAGTCTGAAGTTGCTTCGTTAGAAAAACATTATGAGCTTGTCCGTCAGCAGCGTGAAGACGGTTTGGCTCGAATTACAGATGAGCTAGATGCTCAGGCTCGTTACATGCAAGCTAAAGCACGAGAAGTGGAAATCAGAAATACGTTAAAAGATGCGCTTCAAAGCTTGAAAGAGATGACTGGACAATTGCCTCAATCTTTAGTTTCTCTCGGTCTTGATATGGACTTAGTTGAACCAACGCCTGCAATGCCTCAAGAGTGGGTGGAAAAAAGCCGTAATAATAATCCTAAAGTTTTGGCCAAACGTTATGCTACAGCTGTGGCTTGGCAGGAGGTTCGTAGGCAGAAGGGCGGGCACTACCCTACCTTAGATTTTGTGTTCTCTCAGAATAACCGAGAAACTGAAGGCTCGCTATTTGGTGGCGGCTCCGAAGTTGAAACGCAAGATATGATGGTTAAATTAACTGTACCAATTTACGCAGGTGGTGCAGTGTCTTCCAAGGTTAGAGAATCCGTTGAACTGCATAATAAAGCTCAAGACGAATTAGAAGTTGAATGGCGTGCTACGGAACGTGAAACTTTTGCTGCATTTGATGGTGTTGTTGGCTCTATTGCTAAAGTAGAAGCACTTCAACGTTCTGTTGATGCTTATGAATTAGGTGTTGATGCAAAACGTACAGCTTATGAATCAGGTTTGACTTCTAGCTTAAGTGTTTTAGATGCAGAGCGTGATTTGTTCTTTGCTAGAACAGAGTTTTCTAGTGCTCGATATGACTATCTTATTAATACGCTACGCTTAAAACGCGCAGTGGGCCTCTTGAGTGATACGGATTTGGAGCAAGTTAACGCAATGCTTTCAGGTGAGGAGCAAGCGTTTGAAATTACGGCATCTGTTATGGATAGTCGTACTTATCGTAGTTCTGAACAAGCTCGCCGATAGGTTTTAAATGCAGCCTCAAGCTGTATTACTATCTGCCTTCTCCTCGTTGGCTGTTCCATTTGGTTATGAGCGTTCCTGCAAATTAACGGCAGGGGCGCTTAATCAAAACCGTTTTCTTCTTACTCAGCACAAAAATTGTTTCGGTGAAAAGCCATTCACTTCGCTGCGGAAGTTGGCTGATGATTTAGCCATGCCTTTGGAGGGCTTGGAATGGCTTCAGGCGAAGTTTGATATGGCTGGGCTTGTTCATCTTGGGTATGAAGATGAGCATGGAAGACCGCTATGTAAGCTCTATCTTGAGTACCCCTGTCCTGTTGGAGAACGTTATGAGGTAAATAGTTCGAAGGGTGTTTTGCTGCATCAGGCTATTAAATGGTATCCCAATAGTGGCTGTCATCTCATCACTGACTATCGATGTCTCCCTTCTTTTTCTATGGCGCATGTCTTTTCATTTATAGAGCAATGCTTAGGCTCTTCTGGGCGAGTACAGTCTGCGTGGGTTCAAACATTATTGGAGCAGGTTTGCGGGTCTGAATTACCAATGATGCTCGATGTATCTGAGCCTGGAAGTGTTCGTAGGTCCTTTGATATCAATTTGTATGATTTCTCTCTTCGAATAGGTGAATTTGACTTCTTGCTGAAAAAGCTGTTTCAAAGCTTTTCAATACCGTCTGCATCATCGGATAAATTTCTAGAGCAAAATGCTGGTCGTATTTTGGGGCATGTATCTGGCGGAATAAATCGAGAGGGTGAGCCTTTTATTACGTTGTATTTTGGAGTTGAAGAGCGCTGTGGCTAACATGAATGAACTGGAGCCTTTTGTAAAACAGTGCGGTCCAGAGGCACTGTTGCTGGATTATTGCCTTTGGCCGTATACCCCTTTAACGGCTACTGATGGCAAACAGCACTCTTTCAATCTTCTATTGAATAGTTTTGAAGCAGCGGACGTTGGAGTTAACGGCGTTAAGCTGATAAACGAAATTCAGGAAGTGATGGGGGAAGGCCGGACCGTTTGGGGGGTGAAGCTTGCTGATGGGAAAGTTAGCTGGGAGCTGTATTTTTATGATTATGAGCGCCTTGAGAGAAAAAACTCCTTTACTCGTTTAAAACAGTTGATGCCCGATTCATTATCCACTGTTTTGGATATATCAGAAGATGTACCTTACTTTATGTTTTCGATCGATCTGGATGTCGATGGGCTGAATACAGGTTGTTTGAATTTAAGTGAAGCGAATGTCTATATTGGGAATGACGGTAGTAATGTGTCTTCAGGTATTTGTTATGAATTGTCTGAAGAGGGGCTTTCCTTAAGTAATCTTTATTACTTCTATAACTCGGTTAAAGAGAAAGAAGATATTCTGGCAAAGATCGCAAGCTCCGTGCATTTGAATCTGCGGAAGTTAGATTTTAATAAGATTCTCTTACCCGAACTTCGTGATTGCGAAACGACTGTGGTTGCAAATAAAAAGCAAAATGAAGGTATCTACTTTTCTCGTATTAAAATAGAGCAACTTATTTGGTTCTTGAAAGCTGTGGGTTACCCAGAACTGATTCAGAGTTATGTCATGGCTTCTAGGAATGAATTGGATCATATGCTCTATGATGTCGGTATTGATTACAAAATGCTCCCTGATGGCCAGATAGAAGTTTTGAAGACAAGTTATTACGGAATCTTTTAATGCTTTCTATAGAGGAACGATTCGATCACAGCGCATACGTCTCTATGACGATGGAGTTTCGTTGTAATCTCAAATGTGTTCACTGCATGATCGAAGATACAATGGACTATCTGGAACCTCAGAGTAGAGAGAAATTTGAGGAATTGCTTGCTTACAATATGAGGCATAAAAAATGGGTTGGGCTGATTCTTACGGGATCTGAGATTACTTTGCATCGAGACTTGCCTGAGCTAGCAAAAGCCGCAAAGCAGTCTGGATTTAAGCACGTTCGAATTCAGAGCCACGGCATGCACCTAGGGAAAGAAGAATATTGTACAAAGCTAATCGAGTCAGGCGTGGATGAATTCTTTATCAGCGTTGCTGCAGCAGATGCTCAATCACATGATGAAATAACCCAAGTTCAAGGGTCATTCAATAAGACGCTTCAAGGAATGAAAAATATAGATCGTTGGAAGCATGCGATCAGTATTACTAATACAGTAGTCACAAAAGAAAGTTATAAGCAGTTACCGCTGGTTGTGGATGCTTTAGCGCATTTAAAAAACTTGGTGCAAATGGAATTTTGGTTTTATTGGCCGATGTCAGGTAAAGATGACAAATCTCTACTGGCGCCTCATTTGGAGATGCTGCCTTATTTAAAAGAGGCTGTAAGAAAAGCGCAATCATTAGGTCGACGTGTAGAAATTAAAAACTTTCCTCAATGCTTACTTGGTGAATATAAGAACTTGTTGGTGAATGGGCAGCCGCAATTATTTATAGATCCTATATTTTGGCGTGAGTTTGAAAAGAACGGATTCTATCAGTGTAAGCACAGAGATAAATGTGAATCCAATGAATGCCTAGGATTGAACTCTGCTTATATAGAGCGCTATGGTTGGGAAGAAGAAATACTTATTCCACAGAGCAATAGTTAAATAGTTAAGTTGCAGTACAGGTGTATTCTTGTCTAAGATGTGAACCTTGGACTGCAAATTACTTTAGAAATATGAAGGAAATTCATCGTGACAACACAGTTACTGATTTACGGGGATGTTCAGCCAATCAATAAGCAGCGTCATGCAGATTGGTCAGTTAAGGCAGGGAACCAGTATGGTTTTGCTCAGGCGGTAAATTCAGTTCCGCTTATGGCTGTTGAGTTTCCTAATGCTGCAGAAGAGTATTGCGTTGTTTTTGCAGGTGAAGGCGAGAATTTACTTCCTGTTGTTCTGATGGGTGTAAGAGAGCAGGAAAACCTCTATGTAGACCAAGATGGTGGTTGGAAAGCGAAATATATCCCTGCATTTATTCGTCGCTACCCATTTGTTTTCTCTAGTGCGGATGATGGTTCTACATTGACGCTTTGTATTGATGAAGGTTTTGAAGGTTGCAATCAGGAAGGTCGTGGAGAAAAACTTTTCGATGCTGATGGCGAGCAAACACAGTATTTAAGCTCGGTTTTGGATTTCCTGAAAGAATATCAAGTTCATTATCAGCGTACAAAAGCCTTTGCGAAAAAGCTTCAGGAGCTTGATTTACTTGAGCCTATGGGGGCGCAGTTCACTACTCCAGCTGGCGAGAAGCGCACAGTAACAGGTTTCCAAGCTGTAAATCGTGAAAAGCTTAAAGGTTTAGCACCAGAAACCTTTGCTGAATTAGCTAAAACGGATGAGTTGGAACTCATTTATGTTCATCTGCAGTCAATGCGTAATTTTACCAAGATGCTTGAAAAAGTTTCTGGTACAACAGCAGTTTCCACTGATGATAATGCAGGAGCTTCAGACGAAGTGACGCACTGAGTTTTAGGGTGGTGATTGCGCTACCCTTCTGATTTTTAAGACTTATTTTAAACCGGAGAGATGTGGCAGCGTCGATCCGGTTTTTCGGCATTTATAGAATGGTCTTCGGTAGGGCCAATAGAGGGTAATTGTATGGCGATTAAAAGGAATGAAACGGCAAAAAATAGGCTTTGGAATGCAGTTAACAGAGCTAATTTAGGAGTGCCAAACGAAGGCCCCCAAAGGCCTTCTTCCGCCAAAAATGCATTGCGAAATGATCGCTTTAGGCTTGAGTCTTTGGAGCCTAGATTGCTCTTGTCTGCCGATCCTGTTTTTGCAGCAGCTGCTAATGCTGATTTAACAGTTCGTTTACTTCAAGAAGACGACGTTACCCTCGTTCAGATTCTTGATAACTCTGCCGACTCTGAAGACTCTGCCGTGCTTCAGGAATATACCCTTATTGATGATACCGGTGCGACTGTCCTAGATAGCCTTACTATTAATGGTGTTAATGATGAAGATGAATCTCTTACCCTCGAGAATAGTCTGCTAGATGACACCACAGGGCTGGTGATTAACTTCAATGGTGGTACTGGTGATGACACAGTTGTAGGCACAAGTGCTGATACACAGTGGAGCTTAACGGGTACAGGTAGTGGTACTGCTGATAAAGGAAATCTTAATTTTACCGGTGTTGCTAACATTGAAGGGGGAGATGGCGATGATACTGTTGTAAATGATTCAACTACAGCGTCTTGGTCATTAACTGATACCTATTCTGGTTCTGTTTCTTATGCTGCTGATGCCCCTGAAGCTGTTAATTTTACAGGTGTTGAAAACCTAACCGGTTCTGCTGGTGATACCTTAGATTATTCTTCTTATAGTATTGGTGTAACGGTCGATTTAGCTGGTGGCTATGCGACTGGTTTTGCCTCTGTGACTGGTTTCGATAACGTTGTTGGTTCTGATTATGATGATGTTATTACCGGTAACAATAATGCCAATGAGCTTCATGGTGGTGACGGTAACGATACGTTAGTTGTTAATCGTGACGCGGGTATAACGCTAACAAGTTCATTGGTAAGTTATGACGGTGTTGGTGAAGATGAAATTGATGGGTTTGAAAGTGCTTCTCTAACTGGTGGTGATGGCGATAACGTTATTGATGCTTCAGCATTTGTTGGCTCAGGTGGTGTTAATAATGGTGTAACTATAGATGGCGGTGCTGGCGCTGATACATTGACAGGTACTGGTGTTGCGGACCGCATTATTGGCGGTGAAGGTGAAGATACCATCTATGGTGGTGCGGGCGCAGATGTTTATGTCGCATCAACTGACCAAGATATGCTCATCGCAGCAGGTGGTCCCGGAGATGCTGAATTTAAGGCTGGTACAATGAATGCGGGGGGGCAAATTAGCTCTCCAAATGATAACGACACTTTGTACAGTATTGAATCTGCAGAGCTTACCGGTGGTGATTCGGCAAATACTATTGATGCGAGTGGGTTCGCTGGAAGTGTAACTGTTGATGGTGGGGCTGGTGACGATAATATCACTGGCTCGGAACAAGCGGATATATTAACGGGTGGTTTAGGTGCCGATACTATCGAAGGCCTTGGTGGTGTTGATACCTTGGTTGAAAGTAGTAATGGCCATTTTGCATTAGTTGGCACTGCTGCTAGTTCCACTTTAACGTCTAGCAAAAACGAAACTGCGCTGATCTCGTTAGCGGGTGTTACTGACGGAACCTTTACGCTGACCTTTGATGGCCAGACAACCTCCGCCATTGCATATAACGCTTCTGCTGCTGAAATTAAAGCAGCTCTTCGTAGCTTATCTAATGTTGGCGAACAAGATATCACTGTAGCACTGGGTGATATGGATGCCTCTACTGATCCTGTCGATGGTACTACTGAGTGGACGATCTCTTTTGCAGGCGATCTTGCTAACAGCAATGTAGCTGATTTGACTCTGGATGATACTCATCTCACGGGAGGTTCAGCTTCAGTAGCGATTACTCAGCATTTTGCCGAAGTCGATACGGTCACAAATGTTGAGCAAGCAGAACTTACTACAGGGCAGGGCGCTAATATTCTGGATGCCTCCGGATTCTCTGGTTCTGTAACGCTGGATGCGGGTTCCGGTGATGATATTCTCCGTGGTGGTTCAGCCGCTGATATTCTGAAAGGTGGGTCCGGTAACGATATTCTTTCTGGCGGTGCCGGTGAAGATGATATTGATGGTGGGACAGGTAATGACATCTTGTCGGAAACCGGTGATCGTCACTTTTATCTTACCTCTGAATCGCTTCAGAATGCGGCAGTTGCTGCGACTAGTACCGAAAACGATACCTTGTCGGGTATCGAAGGTGCCGAACTTACAGGCGGTATTGGCGCTAATACGCTGGATGCGTCTGGTTTTAGCAATGTTGATGTTACGACTCAGTTGTATTATCTAAACAACGGCTTTGGTGTTGGTACAGGCCAAGGTAATGACCTGCTTATTAAGTTAGGCACTACTGATATCGAGATAGATCTAAGTACGGCTAACACTATTGAGGATGTCTTAGAGAAGATTACTGATGCAGATGCTTCGATTACCGCTGTGTTGGATGGCATTTCTATCAAAATCTCTAGTATTGGTGATGCCATTACTGAAATAAGCTCCCTTAACAACACTACGACCGCAGAGGATTTAGGACTTACGTTCTCGGATGAATCTGGATCTGATTCTGTAACCGGCGATACTTTGGGAACAGGTAGCGTTAGTTTATCCGGTGAGGATGGTAATGACACGTTAGTTGGCTCGGGTGGTGCAGACCTTCTAAGTGGTGGTCGTGGTGCCGATGTTATTGATGGTCAGGGTGGTCATGACCATCTGTCTGAAACCTTCGATCTTGATATGGTGCTACGAGATTCTCTCCCAGCGGATGATCATGAAGCTGAGCTTGTGATTGGTAGTGATGAAGAGGATACCCTGCAAAATATAGAGAAAATTACTCTTTCTGGTGGGGTTAGTGCTAATACGTTAGATGCCTCTGACTACAGTTTGACGTCGGTTACTTTAGCCACAGGTGGTGGTGCAGATACGCTAAAAGGTGGGGCACAGAATGACACCTTTATTCTTGATGTTTCGAACCTTACTGCTGGTGCCGATCAGGTCACCATTGATGTTGGTGGAGGTACAGAAAATGAAGTTGTTGTATTAGATACAGATGGCTTAGTAACACAGTCAGATTTCGAATGGGTATCATGGGCCGGTGGTGTGGCTGGCACTCAGACCTTAAAAGGTACTGATGATAGTGACGGTAATAAGAATAAGTTGGTCGTTGACGAAAATATTACTTTGTCCGGCACGAACCTTAAGTTATTAGCAGACACTATCGAAATAAAAGGCTTTACCATTGATACCAGCGTAAATGGTGGAGTGTCCGGTGATATTTATCTTGAAGGTATCAACATCACAATTGATGAGGGTGCTCAATTAATCGCTAAGGACGATAATGCAGGTACTGCCGGTGATATTACGATTTATGGTCTGGATGACCGTCTAGATTGGACTTCTGGTTTTGCCAATATCGATTTTATTGAGTCGATAGTGACAATCGGACAGACCG
Source organism: Neptuniibacter sp. QD72_48 (assembly GCF_047778065.1). GTDB lineage: Bacteria > Pseudomonadota > Gammaproteobacteria > Pseudomonadales > Balneatricaceae > Neptuniibacter. The sequence continues at coordinate 516,304 of NZ_CP180547.1, forward strand.
AAGGTGCTGGTGGTGAACATACAATTATCAAAGGTGGCGATGTTGTTGTTTATGCCCGTGCTAATGCTCAACATTACATCAAAGATACTGATCACTGGGATTTTGCTCTAGATGACTATCTAGCTTTCGGTCTGGAAGGCATTGCTGAAGCTGCAGAAGGTTTCGCTTTGTTTGCCGCAGTATCTTATGCGAAAGGTAATGCTCAAGTTAAAATTGGTAAAGAAACTGAAATTGAAGCTGAAGACTTTGTTGCGGATGCGACGTCGATTGTTAATGTTTCAGCATCACCAACAGGTTGGGCTTTTGCAGGTGCCGCGGGTGTAATCGATAACACCGCGAAAGTTGAAATTGATGGGCAGATCACAACGACTGATGATCTTATTGTTCGTACGAATGTGGATAACACCACTAACGTTCTCGCGGATCCTACAGCTGCAGGCACTATAGCGACCAGTGTTGCTATCAGCGTAACCAATTCTGAATCTACTGCACATGTACAAGACAATGCCATTCTTAATGTCGGCGGCGATTTAACTGTTGATGCTAATACGGTTGATAAAAACCGAACTATGGCTCGATCGGTATCGGGTGATACCGGTGCTTTAGGTATAGCTCTTGCTTTCAGTTATGAAGATGGCAGTACTAATGCTTATCTTGATGGCACCGTAAACAGTTCCAATAGTATTTCTGTTACAGCCGAAATGGAAAAGTCTGCAATTGAAGCTACTGAGTTAGTCTTTATCCCTACTCTAGTGAACGGTGTTCAGGCCGATTCTTCCACAGGCACAGATTCTAAAGGAAATTTAGTAGAAGATACTGAGGCCACAGCTAAAGAAAAAATGACTGCTGGGGTAGATAGCTTGACAGGTGGATTCATAACGAATGTATCCAACGCTATTAAAGGCAAATTAAGTTCTGAGCCGCCAGGAGATCCTTGGAAATTTGATGCTAGCTTCAGTACAGCCGTTGTTATAGATAAGAATAATGCGGATGCACGCATTGGTGATGGTGGCTCAGATGGAGATGGTGATAGCGGTGATATTCGATCATCTGGCGACATTACAGTCAAAGCCATCGTTGAGTCGCGACCAGACGTATCTGCGTCTTCTAGTGCTGAGGATGAAAATGCTAGTGATTCATCTAAAGGCCCGCAAGCCAATAATGGTGGATCAGTAGCCCTGGTTATAGGTATTTTTGAAAATGATGCCGATGCATTTATCAATAGTGGGGCTAAGGTTGACACTGAAGGTACATTGACGGTTGACTCTCAGGCGCTAAACAAAATTGATCCTACAGGCCTTTGGGGGGCAAATTTAATTGCTCCGCTTGTGTCAGGAACTACTTTAGAGGCTGACTACGATACGACTCAAGATTATGCTCAAACGATTGCACTTGAAGGTGTGGTAGAGGTTAAACAGGGGCATACTGCCGGTGGCAACGTTGGTTCGTTCTACAAATATACAGGGACTCATGAGCCGAATATTGATCTGTCTACAGTCGATTTTAGCTCTGGCGATTGGGAAGAACTAAATCCATTTAGCGAAAAAGCAACTGATTATGTTGCACAACTAACTACTTATCTAGACGGCAATTTAGGTTTAGATAACAACCTGATTGATAGCTGGTCAGTAGCAACAGCAGAAGGGCAGAAACTGTCTTTGGCTGGCGCTGGTACAGCTATGTTTATTGAACAGGATTCTGATGCTCGTATTAAGTCTGGTGCCGAGATTAATCAACGTATAGTAACAGAAGCTGGAGCTCCAGGAGATGTGGTGGTTACCGCTAATAGCGTAAATCACTTAGCAGCCTTGGGTGGTAATTTTAAAACACCGGGTATTTCGTCAGGTAATACAACAGGCTCGGGCGATAATAAACAGCGTACTTGGAAGCCAGAATGGGATAGCGGTGGTGCAGGTTCATCTTCTGCCGATGGTGGTAGCGCTGCGGGTTTAACCGTTCTATATCATGGTTTCACAGGTAACTCGACAGCTAAAATTGAAGATGGCGTTTTGCTTGATGCAGATGCGCTTAAAGTTGTCGCTGATAATGAAACTGTAGGCGTAACCTTTGGGGCATCTGGCGGTCAGTCTGACAATATCGCTTTCAATGGTGCAGTTATCATCAACGAGATTGATAACAGCACGATCGCACAGATCGCGGAAGGCGCGACTATCAATGTAGGTAGTGGCGATATCGGTGGAAGTGGTCCATCTTTGCAGGTTAAAGCTAAAGATGATGCCTACCTAATTACCGTTGCTGGTGGTATAGCTTCATCTGAGCACGTGGGTGTAGGTGCCGCTGTTTCTGGCAATATCGTTGACCGTGAAACCGAAGCATTAATAGGTGCTCGAGATGGAGAAGATGTTGCGACAACTAAAGGTTCTGTAACTGTTGCTGGTGATCTAACGGTTGAAGCCGATCACGAAGGCTTTATCGGATCGCTTGCTATCTCTGGTGCCAAAACATCTAGTAGCTCTACGTCTGAAACCGGTGGTACAGGTGTTAGTCAGAATAATTCGGATGGCTCTAAGAGCGAAACAGATGATCCGGGTAAACTGCCGAATAACCAAAAAAATTACGACAACGTTATTGCTGAACTTAAAGCACGCTTCGGTGAAACGGACAGTTCATCAGGTTCTTCGGGTGGCTCTACAGCTAGCGAAAATGCGGGTAAATCGGGTATCGGAATTTCTGGCTCAGTAACTATCAATTATGTTGAAGATGATGTTTGGGCTTATATCGATTCAAGTGGTGATGTAACTACGACTGATAGCGATAGCACGATTACGATTAAGTCAGATGATTCGACTGCGATAGGCTCTCTTGCAGGTTCTGCTGCAATCTCTTCAGCTAGTACAGGTAAATCTGCAACAGGTATTGCGGGTGCTATTGGCATTAACCTGATTGGCGGTAAGAGCGCGGCATTTATCGATAATGCTGGCACTATTACTACGCCTCGCTTAGATATGGATGCGACCCGCACAGGCTGGGTTGTGTCAATCAATGTAGGTGTTGCTGGTGCTACAGGTCAACAAGGAACTGCTGTTGGTGGTTCAGTAGCTGTAACACGTATTACTTATTCTACTGAAACAAGCATTACTAACACGCCTACCGTTGTAGTGAACGGTCATCTGTCTATGCATGCAGATGATTCAAGTAATCTTATTCTAGTTGCGGGTGCTGCTGGATTTGGTGGTAAATCCGGCGCAGGTGTTTCTGTTGCCTTCTCTGAGATTGAAAACTCTGTTACATCGAAGATTGATAATGTTAATAGCCTTAAATATGCATCTGGCTTAGATGTAAATGCCAAAGCGGATGGATTACTTGTCGCGGTAACAGGCTCTGCTGGAGTTTCAAAAGATAGCACAGGTGGCTTGAGCCTAGCGGGAACGCTATCTATCAATATGGTTGATACTGATGTTGAAGCGGCTATTTTGAATACAACTTCGACTGTAGATTCTTCAGGCGATGTGACTGTGTCTGCATTGGATGATTCTTCAATCTTCTCTTTCGCGGGTGGTTTTGCTGGCGGTGGTAAAGCCGGTTTAGGTGCTGCGTTAGCGCTGAATTTTATGACCAATACAGTTCAAGCCCGTGTTGAGAGTTCTTCGATCAGAACTGACGGTAATGTTACGGTTAAAGCGTTAGAGAGCAGTTCATTAATCGGTATTGCTTTAGGTGGCACAGGTACTAACAAGTTGGCGATTGCTGCTTCGGTTTCAGCCAATCAAACAGCTAATACAGTATCTGCCAAAGTAATTGATAGTACGATTGAAGGTCGAGGTGATAACACATCGACTTCTGTTATCGCGCAAGATTCTTCAACAAGTGTAGGGATCGCCGGTGCCGGTGCTGTAGCAGGTAAAGCTGCTATCGGTGCAAGCATAGGTGTGAACCTGATTGGTAATACAATCACATCCGAAGTGGATAACTCACTTATCCACATGACCGGATTGAGTTCCAATATCAATGTTACTGCGATTGCTGAAGAGGTATTGGTTAGCGTAGCAGTGGGTGCGTCGGGCGCTGAAAACTTTGCATTAGGTGGTTCAGTATCGGTCAACGAAGTGACCAATACGGTTGAAGCTAAAGTAACGAATAGTAAAGACTCATCGGCATCTTCAACGCCGAATAAAGGTCTTCATGCCTCTGGGGATATCTCTGTTTCTGCTGCTGATAGCACAACAATGGTTGTTGTCGCTGGCGCTGGCGCTGGCGCGGGTAGCGGGGCTGCATTTGGTGCTTCTATCTCTACAACGGATGTGGGTAATACCATCAAGGCCTATATCGATGGTTCTACGGTTAATTCATCTGCTGGCAATGTTTCTGTTACTGCCGGTTTTGCTGCGCCTACGACGGCAGCGGATCTTGGTAGTCTGGGGGTTGATACCGCTGAGCTTCCAACTGAAACCGATACAAGCTCGCAAATCATCAATGTCACCGTTGCTGGTGCCTATGCAAACTCTTTTGCAGCGGGTGCTGCAATTTCATTGAACTGGTTGCATAACAATGTTCAAGCATATATCAGCGGTGGTGCTGATGTAGATGCGACCGATGATATCAAAGTTAATGCCCGTGATGATGCGGATATGATCAGTGTTGCTGTCGGAGCTGCGGGATCTAGTAATGGTGCTGTAGGTGCTGCTTTCGCTTATAACTATATTGGTGGTACTCCGGATGATCCGAGCCGCACAGTGGATAGTAGCCGACTGAACGATGATGCCGGGCAGGTACTTGCGTATATTGATAATTCTCAAGTTGATTCTTCTGCTGCAGGAGTAGAAGTTACGGCACATGCTGATGCAAGCATTATTAATGTTACTGCTGGTGCCGCAGGAGCAAGCAATATAGCGGTAGCAGGATCGGTATCTATTAACTTTATGCGCAATATCGTAAATGCCTCGATCAAAGGCGGTGCGGATGTAACTGCGCATACTGATGTAGATGTCAGCGCATCAGTTACACCAATTATGATTATTGTTGCTGGCGGTGTCTCTGGTTCTGGAACGGGTGCGGGTGCCATTGCTTCAGCTACGAATGATATGCGTAGCAGCATTAGTGCAAGTATCGAAGGCTCTGGTACAACAGCGACGGCGACTACGGGTGATGTGAATGTTGCGGCAGAGGTTCTGAATACGGATCAATTGCCAACGGTTGGAACGGCTTCTTCTCAAGCAGATACATATGCTGCAAATGCCGCAGATCCAGACGAAAATCCTGATCCAATTCTAGATGCTCAGATTTGGAGTTTTGCTGTCAGTGGGTCTGGAGCAGGTACTGCTTCAGTTGCTGGTGCATTGAGCCTCAACTGGATTCGTAATGAGGTCGAAGCATACATAGCTGATAGTGCAACAGTCACTGCTAATGCTGGAGGCGTAAGTTTACGTGCGTCTGACCAAGCAACTTTGAATTCTCTATCCGCTGGACTTACAGGTGCGGGCACAGCGGCTGTTGGTGCCGCTGTTGCTTATAACTACATTGGTGGTGATCCGGACGATCCAACTTCTGATCGTAAGAACTTTGCGAAAGTTTATATTGATAATGCCACGGTGAATGCTGGCAGTTTGGCAATGAACGCCATTGCTAATGCCAATATTAATTCACTTGCAGTCGGCGCATCAGGCGCAGGTACTTTTGCTGGCTCTGGCGCTTTGTCGCTTAACTGGATCAAGAAAAATATAGAAGCTTCGATCACAAACGGCGCTAAAGTTACGACAACCAGTGATATGACTGTTCGTGCTACAGATACTTCAACTATTCGCTCAGCAGCCGTTGTCATTGCAGGCTCTGGTTCAGGTGCTGTTGGTGGAGCAGTGGCCTATAACGAAATTGCTAATAATATTTCTGCAGGTATCTCTGGTTCAGGCACGACGGTTACGATTACTGCGGGCAATAGTAGCGATATCGTGATCGAATCCCTGTCTGATTCTACCGTGAAAACTTTAGTAGCCAGCGTAGCTGGTTCTGGTACTGCGAGTGTTGCAGGTTCTGCAGGTGCGAACCTACTGGAAAGTCAGGTAAATGCTTTCATTGACTCAGCGACTGTCACAACTGACGGGAGTATTTCGGTTTACGCTGAATCTAAAGATACGTCAGAGGGTATTGTTGGTTCTATCGCTGGCTCTGGGGGAGTTGGTGTCGGTGGTGCTGTCACAGTTAATCAATTAGATAACGAATCTTATGCATACATCGATAATGCGACGGTTGTCGCTAAAGGATTGGGAGACGGTGTTGAAGTTAAAACTTCTGCCAATGCTGGTTCAACAGAGACAGTTAATGGCGTATCTGTGCGCTCTAACGTTGCGACTAACCTTGAGTCTTATGCTGGTGCAGTAGGTGTTTCCGGTAGCTTTGGTCTTGCTGCAAACGTACTGGTTAACCGTGTTGCGAATACGTCTGAAGCTCGTGTAAATAATTCCACAATTAACAACTCAACAGACCGCGGTAAGCACCTCAAGGTTAATGCCCATCAGGAAACTGATTTTGTTAGTGGCGGTGGAACTTTAGCTGTTGGTTTAGGAGCCGGTGCTGCAGCAGCAACTGTCGATACTAACTTTATCAACAATACAACTCGTGCTTACGTTGATGGCAATGGCAACAGTAAAGATATTTATGCTGCTGAAGGTATAAGCGTTTCCGCGGTTTCGGATGAAGATTTAGATACAGTAGCTGTAAGTGCGGGTGGCGGACTTTATGTAGGCGCATCAGGAACAGCATCGGCCTTTAAATCTAGTTCACTGACAGAAGCCTATGTTAATGCTGCTGATCTTAATTCTTACGGTGATATCTCAATCAGCGCTGATTCTGATGTTGATATGAGTTTTGATGATTTCTCAGCGGCTCTAGGCACAGTAGGTGCGGGTGCATCTGTTAGTGTGGCTCTGTTTGAGGGTACTACTAAGGCGTATACGTCAGGCAGTAGTGCTCTAGTCTCGGAATCAGATGGTGTTGGTGGAATAGGTGGTACAGTTTCAGTAACCGCAAATGCCAAAGAAAGCTCTGATGCCCTTATCGGTGCTGGTGCTGGTGGTGCTGTATCTTTGGCAGCATCGGTTGGTGTATTAAGTAGCACTTCTCATACATCCGCATACTTAGGTAATTCTACCAGTGTTACTGCACTTCAAGGTGTTACGGTAACCGCTGATCATGTAATTGATGTAAACAAAGAAAGTTGGAGTGCTATTGGCTCCGTATCTGTTGGTGGTAGCGGAGCTGGTGCTTCAGTTGACGTAATCACCATTAATAACACAGTCGATGCCCATATTGGTGCGGGATCAGTTCTTACAACTGTAGGTGCTGTTCGTGTAGAAGCGACAGCGACTAAGAATGTTGAATCTAATGTTTTGGCTTTTGCCGGTGGCGCAACAGCTGGGATCAGCGGGGCGGTGTCGTATATCTCAATAGGCACGGGTCCAGATGGTGATAATGATAATGAACTATCGGCTTCACAATCGAGCGTAGCTTCAGGCTTTGGTAATAGTACTGTTAGTGGTTTAGGCAGTGACGGCTCTGCACAGAGAGCACAAGCGAAAGGTGAGAGCACACTAAGCAGTGGCTCCTTCTCAACCTTAGATATTAAGGCTGATAACAGCAATCCATATAGTACACGTGCTTATATTGGCGACGCCGTTACCATCCAAGGTGTTGATGGTGTTAATCCCGTAGATGGTAGTAGTGTGCGGGTGTCTACCGCATCAGTGACTGTTAAAGCGGATGAGAACATTAATGTTGATGTTCTAACTGGCGGTGCTGCTGTGGGTGGTAGCGTTAGTGTCGGTGGTACGGTATCTGTTACATCTCTAGGTGGTAATACGACCGCTTGGATTGGCAATGCAGGTTCTATTGAAACAAGTGGTGCGGTTACAGTTGAGGCTGATTACACGACTGACGTTGATATCGAAGTTTACGGTGGTTCTGCAGGTACTGTGGGTCTCGGCGCTCAGGTTGCAGTGCTAAACGATAGCAGCAACCAGTCCGCCTATATTGAAAATGGCACGAGTGATGCCAATGGCGCGCAAATTGTTAAGGCGAGTGCGCTAAATATTAACGCGGCAGCGAATCGTGATATCAACATCGATATTGTTGGTGTATCTGCGGGTGTTGCTGCGGCAGGTGCTGCTATTGGTGATGTTTCTGTTTCTGGTTCAACTACAGCTTACTTAGGTGATTATGCTCAGGTTGGGCAAAGCAGCACTTCTGGCTTCACGGTTACAGATGTCAATGTAACGGCTGTTAATAATCTTAATGTGGATTTAGAGGTTACTGCAGTTGCAGCAGGTTTAGGCGCAGGAGCTGGTAATGATGCGAATATCTCTTACTCTCCAACGGTATCTGCTCGTATAGGTAAAGGCTCTGATATTGATGTAACAGGAACTGTTACCGTATCTGCGGTTGCTACTCCAGAGATTGAGACCGATATGCTGGGTGTTTCTGCTGGTGGTTTAACCGTTGGTGTATCTCTGACCGATGTTGATGTTAATGCTAATGTTTCTGCAACTTTAGGATCTGCTGACGGTACTGAGGGTAGTATCAATCTTGATGCTGCAGCCCTTAATGTATTGGCTGCTACCGATGTAAAAGATGGCGGCAATGGCATTAGTGCTGAATCTACCGGCTCTTCAGGTTCGCTAGTAGGAGTGAACGCAACGCTAAGTGAAGTATCAACTACTAGTGTGGTTGAGAGCATCATCGGGGCAAACTCTAATTTGGTTGTTGCAGGTGCCGTAACTATTGCGGCGGTTACTGAGACTCGCCAGAAAGCGAACTCCGATAGCAATACCGGTGGTATTGTGGCTGCGGGCGCGAGTACAGCGACTGTTTCTTCTAACACTACAACCACGGCGCGTATTGCGTCTGATGTTGATATCGATGGCGGTAGCTTAAATCTAGTTGCTACAGGTAATGATGATAACTTCGCTGTAGCTGATGCCGGTAGTGGCGGTGTGCTAGCTGGGGCTGGTGCAGCAGTGACAACGAATAACACCAGCAACACTCATGCGATCATTGATGGCGGCCATACGTCTGGTCGTAGTATTGATCTAGACGATGCTTCTGATGGTGCGGTAATGGTTACTGCGGATCATATAGCTAAGTTCAATGGTGAAATTAGCACTGTAGGCGGTGGTGCCCTAGCGGGTAGCGGCGCTGAAGCAGATCACGATGTTAATGCCACAGTCAGTGTCTCTATTGGAGCGAATGCCGATATGGATGCTCGCTCTATGGATATCTCAGCTACCAACGCTTTGAGTAAAAATCAGACGGGTATTGATGGCACAGTGGGCGGCGCTCTTGCAGGAGCTGGCGCAGATAGCGATATCGATCTGAGCATCAATACTACGGTGGATGTTGGCGCTGGAGCTAAGTTGGATGTAGTTGGATCTGCGTTTGATCCGGGTAATCTATCTATTGCGGCGCTAAATAAACTGGATGTTAAGGATAAGATTACCCTAACCTCTGCAGGCCTTGCATCGGGTGTAGGTGCTAATGCAAATATCTCTACCAGTCAGGATTTAAGCCAAGTATCCATTGGCAGTGATGCTCAGTTAAGCAGTGTTGGTGATGTGACTTTCTCAGCCCGTGGTCAGGGTACTGTTTCTTCACAAGTAAATATGGATACATACGGTGCCGCAACTGTAGGTATCGCGGACGCTACTGTAAATATCCAGCCGGTTAACCAAGTGAATGTTGGCACCAATGTTCAAATCGAAGCGGCTGGTGATCTGAACTTGTTAGCGGGTATCGGCACTGATAAAACACGTGACCAATACACTATCGAAGCACGCACCGATAGCTTTGCAGGTAGTGCAATCCCAATTGATGATGTCAATGCTTCTTCTACGTTGGTGCAGACTAACTCAATTACGGTGGATACAGGCGCTCATCTTAAGACCGCTCGTGATGCCAATCTATATGCTGAAGACTTCGGTCTTGCACATATGACTGGTAAAGCAAAAGCGGTGAATTGGGCGAGCGCTGCTGGTGATGCAATCAATAGTGTTACTGGTGGTGGCGGTGCCGAGCAGTATGATGGTTATATCCACTCTGATGCGACAGGTACGGTTACAGTTAACGGAACAATCGAAACGGGTATTAACCGTCATCAAGAGTTAATTATCGATGGGCTAGATGCGACCGGTAACCCTGTTATTTCATCTGTTTCAGAAGGTGTTGAGTATACAATTACTTCACAGGCATTAGAGTCTACTTTGAGTGCAGAGCTTGCGGAAGCAAGGAAAGCCTATGCTCAATATCAATACAGTGATCCACAATTAAAAGCGTTTTATGAGACGGAAATTCTTCGTATAGAAAATGAAATGCTTGCTAAGGGCTTACTGCAGGTAGTGGTGGGAGATGATGGCACTGTTGTTAAAAACCGTATAGATCAGTCAGTGATCACGATTGAAGTAGCGCCTATGTGGGCAGAAGCTGGGATCATCAATGTACGAAGCGACTTCCTAGTGGGAAGCGGTACATTTGATGCGCCAGGTGATGCAAGCATTTCGATTATAAATAACTCTCCGGCGTTCTTAAAAATTCATGGAGCATCTATTCCTGAGTCTACAGGCGGACTATTCCATAACGGTATCGAAGTTACAGATTCAACCGGTAAAGATTACACCATCGTTGATAGTGGTTCTGCAGGCGATCCTGAGATAAACATCATCAACTTATATGAAGGCGGTTTGAATGATATTTATGATGCTGATACAGGAGAGTTTATAGAAACAGCAAGAGTTCCAACGCCATCCATCGAAATTGTTGGTGATATTGAGAACTTGAATGGCTTAGTTAACATTCAAAATGATGTTAGTGGCGGTGATATTAAGATTACTGCGGAGATCCGCTCTAAGGATCTAAACATTGTTGCCGGTGGCAGTGTATTTATTACAGGTCTTACCGACATTAGTACAGGTGGTGAACCATATTCAATCTGGAGCGAAAAATCACCAGGTGAAAACATCACTATGCAGGTTGAGGAAACTTATACCTACGAAATCTTTGGTATCACTTTAGAAGGCACACGTACCGTTACTAAGAATGTTGATTTTGGTAAAGGTGAAGGTGTCGGTAAAATTAGTGATGCAGATGTATCAGACATTCTAAATCAGTCGCCTAGCGATGAGTCAATGATTTATGGTGATCGAGTTTATATTGATGCCGAATATATCAACCTCAATGGTATTGTTCAGAGTGGCCAGCAAGATATTGAGCTAGAACTGACTCAAGCAGATATTGATGCGGCTAAAATCAGTAGCAATGTTACTGCTAGCTCTGTAGGGCTAGTTAAATTAACAGACCTTTCTAATCGTTTCTTCAGTGTTTACTGGGATACTCAAAATCAACGTATTTTGATTGACGAAGTACGTGCCAGCGGTGGTGATATTGAACTACGCGGACACCTGTTGAATACAGGCAAAGGCGAAGTACGTCTATTGAGCGGTTATAGTAAGATCAGTGTAGCTAACTCCTCCAACTATGATATTGAGATCTTAGGCCTAGATGTATCGCAACGCGGTGCGGGAACATTGATCATGGCCGATAAAGCCAAAGGTAGCAGTAGTGAGCCTAAGGTCACTATGTATGAAAAAACTGCCTTTGGGGATGCGACGACAACAGGTAATGAATCGGTAATTAATTACTTGAAGTCTGCAGGGCATGAAGTTGGTGTAACAACACTGTTGTTCCTTGAAGGTAAGTCTTCAACTTATACTCATCAAACGGTTATCCAGGAAAACGGTGTCGATGTTATCGTCGAAGCGGTTTATACAAAAACAGCAAATGGAGCGACGATAACTACCCAGTCTGGTGATGTTGTTACTGTCAACAGCAGTGCGATAGCTAGCCAACTTGACTATGAAGTTGGTAATTCAGCTAATGGCGTTTGGCGTGCAGGTTGGGCTATTGATGTTGATAAATCTATCTATCGAGAAACTATTCTGTCTTCATCCTCTCTATGGGGGATTGACTTCTTGTGGCCTGATCCGGCAGATATCAGTTGGGATCATGAGCGTATCGATAGTCAACCAGTGTTAGCTGATGAAGGGATCTATTACTTCTTGGATACATCGGCTAATAAGCTGAATAACTATAACTACGATAAGAAAGAGACGACCTTATCCTCCAATGAATATGAAAAAGATCATTGGACGACTAGTACTTGGTACGGCAAGAAGACGTATTACTCTCATTATGTACAGGAAGAGAAGGTTGCTGAAACCCATATCCATGATATCCGTGCAGATAATGATATTACTATTAAGTTCCAAGGTTATAGCGAAGGAAAAATCGATCTTACCACCACGGGTGATGGCTCTGACTTGTTCCTAAGAGGGGCGTTGGCAAATACAACTGGTACTACAGTGGTTGAGGCTGAAAACGGCGGCATATATATGACGTCCAGCGAAGCCTATGTTGGTGGTAAAAACATCAACATGTACGCCCGAGATGATATCGGTAGCGCAGTGATGATGATGGCCTTGAATCAGACTGATGATGCTTCTGCATCATTCAGTGCTACTACTGTTTCTGGTGATATCTATCTGGATCAATTTACTGGTAGTTTGGCAATCGACACGATTACAGCGGGTAACCGTTCTGATGTCATTATCCAAGCTCAGCAAAGTATCACTGTAGCTGCAGGCGGTTCTGGTTTGATTACAGCAGGGGCTGTAACCTTAACGGCTGAAGGTGGCTCTGTAGGTAATAGCTCTTCAAACAAACTAAAACTTGATTCAGGTACCGAACTGCGTGATGCGGTTGAAGTATGGGCCAAGCAAAATATCTACTTAGCTGAAACTAGCGGTGATATGCACTTGTTTAAAGCAACGGCTGAAACAGGCGATGTTTATATCAGTGTGTTGGCTGGTTCTCTGCTTGATGCTAACAGTTCCGTGGAGCGTGATGATCGTACACGAGAAGAGTTGATTAACTCTGTTTGGGCTGAATTGCAGCTGACAGATGGTACTGGTGCAAACGATAAGATCCAACAAGCTAAAGATGTCTATGCGGCAGGTAAAGAGAGTGAGTACCAATCTTACTGGCAGATTAGAAATGAGCAGTTTGGTGGTGTGTATGATTCGAATGATGCCGTTAGCCTGACCTCAGAAGAGGAATCTTATTACCGCACATTCTACGCAGAGCAAGGTAATACAGCTGCGGAAATTGATGCGGCTATAGCCACCCTTGAAGCGAAGAAATCATCTCAGTACCACACTTTGCACTCCGAGTATGGTGCAGGCGCTTATGATGCGAATTACAGCTATACCCTGACCGCTGATGAAATTGATGCGATTGAAGGTAGCATTAAAGTTTGGACCGAAGATGAACTGATGAATCTAATTAGTGCCGGTTTACTGAAACCAGTAACCAGCACAACTGATAATGAAGATTCAAACGTTGTTGCTGGCGGCACAATTAGCCTAAGTGCATCTGCAGGTGTAGGTGCTGCAGTTGGCGGCGTTACGATCGAAACCGATGGTGACTACACAGACGATGAAAAGTTTGCCCTAGCTGCTGCTGAACGTTCAGATATCGCTTTCCTAACCAGCATTGAAAGTAAGAACGTTGAGGTGGATATTAATTCATCTGGCACAATTACCCGCGGTTCTGGTTCTTGGATCGATGATGGATTTACTGCAGGTATGCAGATCCGCATGATTGGTGATAGTGCAAATGCTACAGAAGGAAGTGAATTCTTCGAAATTACCTCTGTTACAGCGAATACCATCACTCTAAGTTCTGGATTTGATAGCAGTGAAGTTGCTCAAACTGTAACGGTTGCCCAGGTACTGGCTTCGCCAACGAATCAGACAATCATCGCTGCATCTGAAGATTGGAATAGCAGCTTTGTTGTTGGCGATGTAATTACTCTTGATGGCGTAAACTACCTGATCGACCGCTTAACGTCCGATCTGATCGAGGCCTCTCTGGCTGATGACAGTGTTGATCAAAGTGGTGCCGTCGTTGTTGATAGCAGCCGTTATACAACTTCTACCATTACTCATGTTGCAATCGATCAGCGTGAAGATATTAACGTTGATGATGCCCAGTTAGGCGGTACGCAGACTCTAACAGTCAACGCTGGCACTAACTTGTACATTGGCTCTCAAGGCAAGTTGGATCTAACAAGTATTACTGCAGGTGGTAATGCAGATGATGCAGTACGCATCAAAGTTAAAGATGGTATTACCTCGAGCCAAGGCTCGGATACAACAGTTATCCGTGGTGGCCATCTGATCCTAGAAGGCGGTCAAGGTGGCATCTATACCGGCAGTGATGATTCTCCAGAAACACTGCGTATCGATCTCAATGATGGCGCTACGCTCACCGCTCGCGCTTCCCAAGGCGTCTACCTGAAAGAAGCCAGTGGCGATATGAATGTTGCGGGTATTTATGCAGCTAGCGATAAGGTTTACCTAGAAACCGAAAGCGGTTCAATGCTGGATGCGCTGGATAACGAGTATGAAAATATTCGCGCAAACCGTGTAGAACTAGTTGTTGCAGGTGGTTCCGTCGGTGAAGCTGATAACGCCCTAGATGTTAATATCGTTGCAGCGCCTACCGCTACAACCGGTACGGTCAATGCATTAGCTTCTGGTGATATCAATCTTGCAGAAAGCGATGGCAACCTAAACATTGATCACGTTAAATCAACAGGCGGCGATGTTCGCTTACAAGCTCATCAGTCTATTATCGATGCGCTTGATAATGGCCTAGTTGATGGTGCACTACCGCAAGTGGATGTTGAAGGTGCAAGCATTACCTTAGTGACGATTCTGGGCACGATCGGTGAGGCCGATAATGATCTGGATATCGATACAGGTTCTGTTGAGGGTGCGACCTTAACAACGTCGAGTTATGGACATAGTTACATCACAGAAACCTTAGGTGATCTATACCTGAATACCCTTGAAGCTAAAAACGGTAATACTGCGTTTATAGCGGCTCCAGATGGCAGTATCTTAAATGGTCGAGCATCGGGTAGTAACGTTGCATCCGGTAAAGTTTATCTTGCAGCAGCTAACAATATTGGTGCTGTGGATAAATCTATTAAGACCGAAGTTGGCGGCGTAGAAGCTGAAGCGATCCTTGGTAGTGTTTGGTTGGATAATACCGGCGCGTTGACCGTCGGTGGTGTTCTAGATGTGAACAAGCCAGGTATTAGTGCTGGTGGTGCTATCCGAGTTGTAACTCACAGCCCGATTACACAGGATGAAGATATTACTGCTGTAGGTAATATCGAGCTGATTGCTACAGACAGCACCGATCTGACGGCTGACTTCTTAACCATTAAGTCGGGCGTGACATTGACGACTGAAGCAGACGTTATCCTCTATGCAGGTGATGATCTGTTGATTGAAGATGGTGCGACCGTTCACGGTACTAATGTTTATATCTTGGCAGATAGCATTGATGTGAGTGGCGATGCGTTCACCTTATCTGAAGCGTTAACGAGCGTTGCTGATACAGGTGGTAGCACCATTACCATCTCTGGTTTGGTTACAGCTGATAATGCTATTCATACCCGCGGTGACGCCGAGAACGACACGATTATTGTTAGTGCTACCGGTGTGATGATCGCTGATGTTGAAATGAGCTTCAACGGTGGTACTGGCGATGACAATATTCAGTTCTACGGAACGGTTTCTGCTGATGCTGCTGAAACTCACGCTGGTGTTGATGTTCTTATCGATGGTAACGAAGGCGAAGACACCGTCTTGATCGATGCCCTTCAGTTGGTTGGTGATACCCGTATTGAGGGCGGTGCTGATAACGATGCGATTACAATCAACGAACTACATAGTCGTTCGGAACAGCTAGTTCTGGATGGTGAGTCCGGTACGGACAGCTACATTATCAACCGCACAGGTAACGATGCCGATTATGTGATTGATGTTGAAGATACCGGTGCTCGTGATAGTGGTGCTGATACCCTAACCATCAATGGTACCGCTGATAACGATACCTTCTTACTTCGTGCCAACTTTGTTGCGGCCCTTCATGGTGATCTGGACGCGGGCTTTACGAACAATGTAGAGCGCATCACTTACAACGAAAACATTAACGCTCGTCTGACAATTAATGGTCATGCCGGTGATGATGGTTTCTACAGTGATGACAATAGCAGTATCACCACGCTGGATGGTGGCGCAGGTAATGATACCTTCCAGATTGGTCAGCTTTACGGTGCTGATCGACAAGCTCCTTTTGTTGCTGTTGGTGATGAGATTGAAACGACAGAAACAACACTAGGCTTCTTGAGTAACGGTAACAGTTTACCAATGGTTGTATATGGCGGTGATGGTGAAGATCAGATCACGGTATACAGCAACAAAGCATTGACCAAACTGTACGGTGAAAATGACGACGATACCTTTGTTGTTCGTGCCTTCTTGAAGAAAGGCACCACCGAAACAGCAGGTGGCGGTGAAACCGAACTATATGGTGGTGATGGTGCTGACGATATCCAATACAGCATCAATGCTCCACTTAAGATCGACGGTGGTGCAGGTAATGACACCCTAGTTGTGCTTGGTACAGAAGCTGATGATAATTTCATGATCACTGAGGATGGTATCTTCGGTGCAGGCCTGAATATCGGCTTTGAGGGTATCGAGTTTGCTGAAGTTGATGGCCTAGAAGGCGATGATAACTTCTTTATTCTGAGTACTAGCGAAGATGTTGAAACAACGATTATCGGCGGTTTAGGGAGCGATACCTTCAATGTTGCCGGTGATGTAACTGAAGATATTGTTTCGTACTCCGTAGAAGGTCGCAGTGGCTTTATTAACCACAGTGTTTGGAGTGATGATCCTCGCTTTAACGGTATCTTCGTTGATGGCGTATCCCTGAATGTTGCTGATGATGAAACAGGTAAGATTCAGGTTGATATGGTTGATGGCAGTTTGGTCGTCGATGAAAATGGCCTGTTAGATGACTTCTACGAAGTTTCTCTAACAGCGGCTAAACCAACAGCAGCTACGATTGCTTATGTAACGGTATCTGCAGCACGCGCTTCTAGCAGTGATAAAGAACTTCCAACGATTGGCGGAGGGGATCCTGCGGATAGTATCTTGGTATCCGTTGATGGTGTTAACTACTATGAATCATTAGTGCTGAACTTTGATTCTACTTCAGCAGATGGCTCCGTGGATGACTGGCTACGTAAGCAAAAAATCTACGTTAAAGGTGTGGACGACGGAGCGATCGAAGGTGAACGTACTGTTGTTATCAATCACAGTGTATTGAGTGATAACCCTGACTTTAATCACCTAGATATAAACAACGTTGAAGTGACTGTTTACGATAATGATCAAGCCGATCTAATCATTACTCAGTCTGATGTTGATTCCCGTGTGGTTGAAGGGGCTGCTTCTGGTGATACCTTCACTGTAGCGTTGACTCAAGCACCAGCGGATGGCGAAACCGTCACAGTTGTTCTTGCAGAGAAGAATGCTGCAGGCGAAATCGATTTTGATAAGACGGTTCTTACCTTCGATAAGGATAACTGGGATGACGCTCAGACAGTAACGGTAACTGCAGTTGACGATACTGATGTTGAGAATGTCTTCCGTTCAGCAGTTACTTTCACAACCACAACGGACCTTGCGGTAGGTTCTGAATTTGATGCGGTAGTGACTGATGAATTGCGTGTTAGCGTTGTCGATAATGACACGGGCACCGTAATAGTGACGCCGACTAATGGTTCTACCATTGTGAGTAACAGTGAGACGGATAACTACAGTTTGGTGCTCAGTACTGAACCTACAGATCCGGTAACTGTTAATGTGCTGACTGATGGTCAAACTATCGTAAGTAGCGTAGATCCTCGCTTTAACGCGACTGATGGCACAGTGACCTTTACCGCAGCTGATTGGGATTCTCCAATTGAAATTGTTGTTGCGGTGAATCCTGATTATGTACCTGATGCTTCAAATCAGCCTGTACAAAATCCTCCGTTGCAGCCTCATACCTTGGATCAGATTCGCGGTAAATTGATCATTGAAGGTTCTGTTCCAGAGGGTAAAGAGCGTGCGCTATCTAAAGCGGTGATGCTACCTACTGAAACAGATGAGGCGTTGCCAACTGTTGATATCAATACTGATGAAGCGGCGCAAACAGATACGTTGTATATGTTCAACGATGGCAGCCGATCTGATGATACTGGTTTCCTAACGGGTTCTACGATTACCGGATTAGGCATGGGTGCAGGCGGCGTTCAGTACAATGACGTTGAAGTTGTTGAAGTGTTGAATGGTCAAGGTGACGATACCTTCACAGTCCAAAGCACAGCAGAAGGTGTAATCACCGTTATCCATGGTGGTGGCGGTGATGATGAGATCTATGTGACTGGCGGTGGCGGCGCATCAGCTCCGTTAATCTTGTTGGGTGACTCTGTACAGGATGGCTCTACCTACACATCGACCTCTGATGCGAAGACGACTAAAGGCCGTGAATTTGCCAATGCGGGTAATGACACGATTGATGCTTCCGGTGCGACAGGTTCCGTGGTTATTTACGGTGGTCAGGGTAACGATACCCTGACAGGTAGTAACCATGGTGATCATATTGCTGGTGGATCTGGTAATGATGAAATCTATGGCCTCGGTGGTGACGACCATATCTATGGTGATGCCGGCTTTAACTTAGATCTAACTCAGCGCTTGAGCCTATCGACTCAGATTCTAACGGTTGTTAATACGCCAGATGGTGTTAATGATAACCCTGAAACCGCAGATACGTTGACGGTTGGTTCTGACATGATTGATGGCGGTGATGGCAACGATATTATCTTTGGTGACAAAGGTGTTGTTAATCAAGTTGCGGGTACAAATCGTATCCTAACAACGGCAGAAGTGGTTAGCATTACCACAACAAACCGTGACGAAGCAGCGAATGACATTCTGAAAGGTGGTGCTGATAACGATGTCATCATGGGTGGCCATGGTCAGGATGATATTGAAGGTGGCAGCGGTCACGATATCCTTATCGGTGACCATGCTGTTGTAGATTACAACGACGGTGATACTGATATTACAACGTTGGATTCAGTTACAACCGTTGAGTTGGTGAACGGCGATAACGATACCATCAAAGGTAATGAGGGCGATGACCTAATTATGGGTGGTATCGGCGCTGATAATCTATTTGGTGGTAATGGCGATGGTGGCGACGCTATCACCGTAAGTGATGACGACATTATCTTCGGTGATCATGCGACTGCATTATTGGCTGGAAATAGCTTTGTTCGTCTACTAACGAAAGAACAAACTGAAGGTGTAGCTGACCTTATCAAAGGTAATGAAGGTTCCGATCGTATCTTCGGTGGCGCTGGTGCCGATACCATCGAGGGTAATGCCGGTGGTGACTGGATCATGGGCGACTTCGGTGAGATGAAGCTCTACAGTAACGGTAACGTTGAGACCTTCTTCTCTGTAGATGAAGCTGGGGATGCGACTGCAGGTGATATCATCGATGGTGGCGAAGGTAATAACCGTGTGATCGCTGGCCTAGGTGAAGACAATATTACTACCGGTGGGGGTGATGACCATATCATCGGTGATAACGGTGTCCTTAAATACGGTGAGGATGAAGTTATTACTGAGGCTTATACGGTTGAGCATGAACTAGGCGACGATGACACCATCGAGTCTGGTGTAGGTGATGATATTGTCCTAGGTGGTAACGGCAATGACACTATTAGTGTAAGCTCCGGCAATGACAGCGTTATCGGTGATAACGGCTCGATTACCTTCAATCTTGGGATCCGCGATATCCTAGAAAGCACTGATACAACCAATGCTACAGGTGGTGATGACACTATCTCCTTAGGCTCTGGTGATGACCAAGCAATCGCAGGTGTAGGTAACGATACGGTTACTAACGAATCTGGTGAGACAATCATCATTGGTGATGATGGCTACATCAAAAACGATGGTAATGGCCGTTATCTAAATGCTTACACGGATAACTTCCGACTTGGTGGCGATGATAAGCTAACGGGTGGTGAAGACCGCGATATCCTCTTCGGTGGTTTCGGTAAAGATGAGCTAGGTGGTGGAGCCGGTGATGACCTAATGACCGGTGATGCCGGTATGGTCACGCGTAACACCGATACGATCGTGCTTGAGTCCAAAGATTTGGAAGTGATCGATACACTAGATGGCGATGATGACATCTTACGCGGCGGAGCAGGCCTTGATCGCATGATTGGTGGTGCAGGCGGTGACCTGTTCTACGGCAGCTTCACAGAAGATGTGATGGTGGGTGAATACGCTCGTTATACATTTGCTGCTGATGCAGAAACATCTGGTGAGCAGGCAACCTTCGTTATCACACTAGCTCAAGGCGCACTCGACTTAATCCGTTCATCACAAATTGGTTTGTATAAGAGCATTGCTCAGCAGATCTTCGATGCTTCTGACCTAGGTGAGGTAGCACGAAGCCGTACGGCCGTTGCTACAGAGCTAAGTGATGATGCTATCGCTGCTTTGGGACGTTTAGGTGATCTGCAAAACTTCAGTGGTTCTGCTGCACCGGGCGTTGATGTTGTTATTCAGTTTGACCCAACTGCAGCTGGTGAAAACTCGGAAGAGCAACTACCAGAAGGGGCTATAGCTGAAGAGGGTGAGCTACCAGAAGACGCTCAACAACAAGAGTGTGAGCCTGTAGATGTTGAAACTGTTGAGGGTGAAGTGGTTGAAGGCGAAGAGGGCGCTGCCTCAGCTGAATGTGCTGCACCTGAAGCAGAGCAAGTTGAATCTGAAGAGGTTAAAGACGAGCAAGGCGAGGACTCCGAAGTCAAAGCTACTGAAGGAACTTCAGAACAAGCTGAAGACAATGAAGAGTCAGCGGGCATTGCTGCCAGCCTAGAAGCTGCACTAGCAGGTTTCAGTGGTTGGGCCGTAATGAAAGCGAATAAAGGCAATACGAAGAAGGAAAGCTCTAAACTTGATAGCGAATCATTAACGCAGCTAAAAGCTAGAAATAAGAAATCTGGTTACGTTAGCTGGGAAGATATTCGTAAGTAATTAGGATAGACTTTTCATAAGGGGCTGCTGCAGCTTATCTGCATGCAGCCCTTTTCGTTTTTAGTAACAGGCCTGCTCAGCCATGGACAATCAGTCAGACACAAAACATCCACAAGATTCTTCTAGTTCGCTAGAAACGTCGCAAAGTACATCCGTTACATTGGATGCCTATTCGCAACAATCCGACAGTTTTTATCAGGATTGGTTGGATTCTCAGTGTTCCTTAATTGATGGGGCACAATCTGCTTTAGTTCTAGCGCCATTAGATGAAGGTGATAATACCTACCACCCTATGGCTCTCTGGCCACAGGATTCAGGAGTACTAATGGATCTGCATGGATTAGCAGAAGAGATTATTACTAATCGTTCAGCACTCGTAACCGCTTTACCTGCTAGCGTTCCTGGGCATGAAGTTTTTGCGATTGGCTATCCAATTTTTTTGGATGATGAGCTGATTGCAGTGGCGACCGTTGCTGTCGCCGTATCATCAGAGCAACAACTAAAACGTGCGATGCAGCTTTTGGAGCTTGGAGGTTCGGCTTTAGAAGTTTTAAAACTACGGTTGGAAAAGCAACAGCGCTCTGCCAAAGATGCTAGTTTAGAAAGAAGTATTGATTTCTTAGCCAGTGTTCAGTCCGAACCTGATTACGCTAGTTCAGCAATGCGCTTGGTAACTGAGCTAGCAGTAATGCTCAATTGTGATCGTGTGTCTCTAGGTAACTATCAAAAAGGCCACTCCAAGGTTTTACATCTATCCCATAGTACTCAATTTGGTAAGCGGATGAACCTAATTCGCTGTATTGAAGAGGTGATGGATGAGGCGATAGACCAGCAGCAGTCCGTGGTCTATCCAAACCCTGATTTAGAAAGCAGTTCGGTTGTGATTGCCCATGCAAAACTTTCGCAGCAGCAGGGGGATGCGGTTGTACTCAGTGTACCTCTATATGTGGCTAACAATATTGTTGGCGCGCTGACCTTTGAAAGAAACCCCGATATTCCATTTACCGAGCAGGACGTGGCTCTGTGCGAGAGTATTGCTGCGTTGGTGATTCCTGCTCTAGAGGACAAGCGCTTGAATGATAGAGCGCTATTACTGAAAGTTTGGGATTCTGGGAAAACTCAATTTTCCAGGCTTTTTGGTCCAGGTTACTTAGGCCGTAAATTACTTTTTATTCTAAGTGCTATTTTGATCATCTTTTTCTCTGTTGCTCAAGGTAGTTACCGCTTGTCAGCAGATGCTAAGTTAGATAGCTATATTCAGCGGGTGATCGCTGCGCCTTATGATGGTTATATCCACTCAGCCGTTCATCGAGCAGGAGATGTGGTTAAGAAAGACCAGATGTTAGTGCAACTGGATGATCGAGACTTACATCTTGAGCGCCTTAAATGGCTAAGTGAAGAAGCCAAGCTTAATCGACAGTATCAAGAAGCTTTAGCGTTCCATGATCGCGCTAAGCTCAATATTATTAACGCGCAGCAAACACAGATTAAAGCCCAGTTAGATCTGGTAAATAGCCAATTGGAGCGCGCTAAGCTTCTATCACCATTTGATGGTTTGATTGTCAGTGGTGACCTTAGCCAGAGACTAGGTGGGGCAGTTCAGAAAGGTGAAGTGCTCTTTGAAGTGTCGCCACTGCATTTTTATCGTATTAATCTTTTGGTAAAAGAGAGTCGTATTGCTGATGTCCTTATTGGTCAAGATGGCATATTGCATTTATCAGCTTTGCCTGAAACGCCATTCGAATTTGTAGTGACGAAGATTACGCCCCTAACTGAAGCCAAAGATGGAGCGACGTACTTTGTAGTAGAAGCATCGTTACAAGGTGAATCTCTGCAGTTGCAGCCAGGTATGGAAGGTGTGGGCAAAATCTACATTGATGAGCGTAACCTATTGTCAATTTGGACTAGAGAGATGCAGGAATGGATGCGTCTTAAAGTCTGGTCTTGGTGGGGCTAGCGGGAGGCATTGTGTCTGTTTCTCTGTTTAGTGCTTCATGGTACCGCGTAGCTGAACTTAAGATCCGCATGAGGAAGCATGCGGATATTCATCGGCATCAATACAGAGGTAAAACGTGGTATGTGCTACAAGACCATGTTACCGGTCAATTTCAACGTTTTTCCCCTGAAGCTTACCAGATCATCGGCCTGATGGATGGCCGCAGAACGTTGCAACAGATCTGGGATGTGGCCTGTAAGCGCTTAGGCGATGGTATGCCAACTCAGGATGAAGTCATTCAGTTGGTGGCGCAGCTCAACCGTGCGAATGTTATTCAATCCGATATTCTGCCCGATATTGAAGAGCTGCAAGTTCGCAGACGAGAACAAGCACAGAAGAAGATTATCCAGCAGCTCAAATCCCCATTGAGTGTCCGTATTCCCATGATGGACCCAGAGGGATTCTTGTCTTCAACCATGTGGTTGGTTCGGCCGTTTTATTCTTGGTTTGGTTTATTTCTTTGGGCAGCGATCGTGCTGTTTGGTTTAACGCTTTCGATAGTCCATTGGGGGGCACTAACCGAGAATATTAGTGACCGAGTCTTAGCCGTCGAAAACCTTTTGTTGATTGCTCTAGTATATCCCTTTGTTAAAGTAATTCATGAGCTTGGCCATGCCTACGCTGTGAAGCGTTGGGGGGGCGAAGTGCATGAGGTGGGGGTGATGTTACTGGTGCTGTTCCCCGTACCTTATGTGGATGCCAGTGCGGCAACTGCATTTAGGAATAAATATCAGCGCATGCTGGTGGGCGCGATCGGCATTATGGTCGAGTTGATGGTTGCCGCGATTGCGATGATGGTGTGGGTTTTGGCTGAACCAGGTATCGTTCGAGCGGTCGCGTTTAATACCATGCTAATCGGTGGATTTTCTACTTTGCTGTTTAACGGCAATCCACTACTTCGATTTGATGCTTACTACGTTCTTGCTGATTTTTTGGAAATACCTAATTTAGCGTCTAGAGGTAACAGTCAGGTAGCTTATCTAACCAAAAAGTACCTTTATGGCGTCAAGAAACTCACTGCGCCTGCTAACTCAACCAGTGAAGGGACTTGGCTAGCTTGCTATGCTTCTGCTGCATATATTTACCGATTGTTTGTTATGGTTGCGATTGCCTTGTTTGTCGCAACGCAATACTTTGTGATTGGTAGCCTTCTCGCGTTTTGGTCAATTTGGGCAACCCTCCTTATGCCAGTACTTAAGACAATTATCAAACCTGCAACGGATCCTGAACTAAGAAGTAAGAAGGGACGAGTGCTTACCATTTCTGCGCTGATCATTGTATCGGTGGTCGCGTTGATAGGCTTTTTACCTGCGCCATATAAAACGCAGACCGAAGGTGTTTTATGGGTACCGCAGGATGCTTATGTGCGCTCGCAAGTTTCAGGTTTTGTTGAATCTTTAGACGTGCCTTCAGGTAAGACTGTGGTCGAAGGGCAGTTGTTACTTAAATTCTCAGCCCCTGATCTCGAAGCTAAAGTAGACGTGCTTAAGGCCCAGATAGCTGAAGCTGAAATTAGACT
Organism: Neptuniibacter sp. QD72_48; assembly: GCF_047778065.1. Taxonomy (GTDB): domain Bacteria; phylum Pseudomonadota; class Gammaproteobacteria; order Pseudomonadales; family Balneatricaceae; genus Neptuniibacter. Next base: position 540,848 of record NZ_CP180547.1, read on the forward strand.
CGAAGCTAGCCTAAGAGACCGCGCGGCCAGTGAAATTTTACGAGAAGAATTGCGGTTTATTCAACGTGAATATCAAAGGGCGCTAGAACGCCTTAAAGGTGTGAATCTCTATAGCTCTGCTACTGGCGAATTTGTTGTCCCTGATGCTCATCGAATTCTGGGACGCTATGTCCATCGTGGTGAGTTGATTGGATATGTCGTGGATTATAACCAGCTCTCCTTAGTTGCGATGGTTTCTGAGGATGAGATAGATCAGGTGCGTACCCAGAACCGTTCAGTTGAGTTGCGATTCGCCTCTAATCCAAATGAAACCTATAAAGGTGAAATTGTTCGAGCATTGCCTGCTACAACTCAGCAACTGCCGAGTAAGGTGTTAAGTACTGATGGTGGTGGACGAATTGCACCTGACCCGAAAAGTGAAGATGGTTTGAAGAGTTTCCGTAGCCATTTTCGGATCGACTTATCTGTCATTGATGCGCCAAAGAATCGTTATGATGAGCGCGTCTATGTACTGATAGAACATGATCCTGAGCCTCTGATCTATCGTTGGTATCGTGCGGTAAGGCGTGTGTTCTTGAGGCAGTTTGATGTATAAACGGCCTCAGCGACTGCCGCAAACTGTTTTAGAGCGTCCTCAGCTTTTTATCCACAAACAGGATCGGATGGAGCGCTGGTCACATAGCCTCTCTGCTTATCTAAATCGTCCGTTTCGAGCGTCCCTTAAGGCTTATAAGCGTTTTTTGCCGTCCATCCATAACGAAGCTCGAAAGCTTGAAGACCTATCCGATGAGCAGTTAGATATTCATATCATTGCGATTAGGCAGGCTTTGTTTAAACAGGGCATAACGTCTGCACTAATGGTCCAAAGTTTCGCCTTGGTGCGTGAGGTTGCAGGTAGAACCCTGGGTATGAAGCATTTTGACAGCCAGCTACTTGGTGGCTTAGCGATGTTTCACGGCAATATTGCAGAGATGCAAACGGGGGAGGGCAAGACCCTGACCGCTACACTTTCTGCAGCGACAGCGGCTTTTGCTGGAGTGCCTGTCCATGTAGTGACTGTTAACGATTATCTTACTGCTCGAGATGCCGAGGAGATGACGCCAATCTATACCCGACTGGGTCTTGATGTTGGTGTTATTGTCCATGGTCTTTCTCCCATGGAAAGACGCGATATCTATGCGAAAGATGTCGTTTACTGTACCAATAAAGAGTTGGTGTTCGATTACCTTAAAGACAGTATCGTTCTAGAGGGTAAGCAGCATAAGCTTAATTTGCATGCCGAACGATTAAAAGGCAATCAGCAGATGCTCGATGGTTTGATGCTTCGTGGGCTGCATTTCGCTATTGTCGATGAGGCAGACAGCGTTTTATTAGATGAAGCTAGAACGCCGCTGATTATTTCAGGCCCTGAGATTGAGCAAGAGGAACAGCAAGAGGTCTATCAGCAAGCGATGGCGATCGCTTCTGAATTGGAGTTAGATAAGCATTACGAGGTCAACCTGAGAGAGCGACGGGTTGCTTTTACAGATGATGGTGAAATGCATGTGCTGCAGTTAACTGATGGGCTAGGCCCTTTTTGGGTAGGGCGAGTACGTTGCCTTGAATTAGTTTTTCAAGCACTAACGGCACTGCATCTGTTTATTCGTGATAAACATTATCTCGTTAAAGATGGAAAAATTCTTATTGTTGATGAGCATACTGGCCGAGTAATGGAAGATCGAAGTTGGGAGCGAGGGTTGCACCAACTGATCGAAATTAAAGAGGACTGTGAACTCAGTAACCCTCGTGAGACGCTAGCGCGCATCAGTTTTCAGAACTTCTTCCGTTTTTATCATCATCTAGGTGGTATGACAGGTACTGCGAAAGAGGTTGTCTCAGAGTTATGGCAAGTTTATGGATTGCCTGTGGTATTTATCCCGACCAATAAACCAAGCCGTAGAAAGAAACTCGGGGCAAATGTCTACGTAGACGAGAGTGATAAGTGGCACAAGGTTGCCGAACAGATCAAAGTTCTACACAAAGCACAGCGCCCCTCACTGGTTGGGACACACTCCGTCGCTGCTTCGGAATTACTAAGCCAAAGTCTGCAGGCGATGGATGTGCAGCATCAGTTATTAAATGCTAAACAAGATCAGTTAGAAGCCGAAATAGTTGCGAATGCGGGTGATCCAGGTTGTGTTACTATTGCGACCAATATGGCTGGGCGCGGTACCGATATAAAGCTAAATGATGAAGTCGAGTCAGCGGGTGGGCTACATGTGATTTTAACCGAGTTACATGAAGCGTCACGAATCGACCGACAGTTAGAAGGTCGCTGTGCGCGTCAGGGCGATCAGGGGAGCTTTGAAGTTATCTTGTCTTTGGATGACTCGATATTGTCTGAGCAGTTCTCTAATTATTTAAAGCGCGTCTTTAAATGGCCGCTTCCAAAAGGGTTTAAAAACTGGCTGCTGTTGAAATTAATGCGCAGGGCCCAAAAGCAACTCGAGGCAGATCATGCACGTATGCGTGCGGATTTGTTAAAGCAAGACGAACGTCAGCGCGAAATATTGTCTTTTACTAGCAGCAAAGTTTAGGTTTTTTGATATGAAATACATTTCTCCACTATTGGTTCTACTTCTCGGTGTTTCGCCGTTGGTCAGTGCGGTTGAACATAATCAATTAAGCGATGGCCAATTGAGCTGTTTGTTAGAGCCTAGCAAAGAGATTGAACTGAGTAGTGAGGTATCAGGCGTTATTAGCGAATTGAGTTTAGGTCGTGGCGATAAAGTTAAAAAAGACCAAGTCGTCATGAAACTTAACTCTCGCCTAGAGCGAGCTGCTTTAGCGACAGCCCGAGCGCGCGTAGATTTTGCTAAGCGTAAAGTTAAACGTAATGAGGTCTTGTACAAAAAAGGCCTGCTGTCTGATCATGAACGAGATGAGATGCTTACAGAGCAGCGTTTGGCCGAGCTTACAGCTAGCGAATCTTATGTACGTTTATCTCTACGCCAAACGAAAAGCCCAATCAATGGCGTTGTGGTTGAACGGTTACTCGAACCAGGTGAACTTGTTGATGATCAGCCATTCTTAAAAATTGTCTCGCTTGATCCTCTTCACGCAGAAGTGATTATGCGTTCGCAATATTATGGTCAGATCAAAAAAGACATGCCTATCACGTTGTATGCTGAAGGGCGCCCAGAACAGGCTTATGAAGGTAAAGTGAATCGAGTGGACCCTCTTATTGATGCTGCAAGTAGTACGTTTGCTATTAGTGTGGAAATCCCGAATAAAGATCAATTACTGCCTGCCGGTTTGAAATGTAGGGTTGAGTTTAGCCCAGTCCAGCCTGCTTCTGAGTGATAATGAATAGGCCCTGTAATCTGGCTTTGTTATAATCGCCAGCAATTAAAGATTCCTTTGGAACCCTTTCGATGAAAGAGATTATTTTGCTCAATATTTCCGGTGAAGATAAGCCGGGAGTGACTTCAGCGATCACAAATATTTTGGCGGAATTCGAGATCAATATTTTGGATATTGGTCAGGCTGTGATCCACGATACCTTATCTTTAGGTATCTTGATTGAAGTGCCTAAATCGGCCGAGTCTTCGCCACTGCTAAGAGATATTCTTTTTAAAGCGCACGAGCTGAACATGAATATCCGCTTCCAGCCTGTGGAAGAAGAGAACTATGAACATTGGGTTGAAGGGCAAGGTAAATCTCGTCATATCATTACGCTACTGTCTCGTAAATTGAGCTCTAAACATATCGCGCGCGTGACCGAAATCGCAGCGAGCCATGGGCTTAACATCGATAACATCAACCGTCTCTCAGGCCGTATAAGTTTGGATGAAACCTCTGACCAGACCAAAGCATGTGTGGAGTTTTCTGTGCGTGGTGCGCCTGCTGATGCTGAGAAACTGAAAGCTGAGTTTTTAAATACAGCGAGCGATCTAGATGTAGATATCGCTTTCCAAGAAGATAATATCTATCGCCGTAATCGCCGTTTAGTAGTATTTGATATGGACTCTACGCTGATTGAGGCAGAAGTTATTGATGAGCTAGCTAAAGAAGCAGGTGTGGGTGATCAGGTGTCAGAGATCACTGAAGCGGCTATGCGTGGTGAGATCGATTTTAACGAAAGCTTTAAGCGTCGAATGGCTCTGCTGAAAGGCTTGGATGTGTCGGTGTTGGATCAAATTGCTGAACGCCTACCGATGACCGAAGGCGCGGAAGAGTTGGTGTCTAACTTGAAAGCGCTTGGCTTTAAAACAGCTATCTTATCGGGCGGCTTTAATTACTTTGCTTCCCATCTGCAAAAGAAGCTTGGCTTTGACTATGTCTATGCCAACGAGCTTGATATCGATGCTGATGGCAAAGTGACAGGTGAAGTTAGAGGCACAGTGGTTAATGGTGAGCGTAAAGCAGAACTGTTACGCGAAATTGCCGAAAAAGAAGGTGTGAGTTTAGAACAGACAATTGCAGTTGGTGATGGTGCTAATGATCTACCAATGCTTTCGATTGCTGGATTAGGTATCGCATTCCGAGCTAAACCATTGGTTCGTGAAAGTGCGAAACAGGCTATCTCTACATTAGGTCTTGACGGAATCTTGTATCTGATCGGTTTTAGAGATCGAGATACAGTGAAATAGCAAAAATAAAAAAGCCGCTGTTTAGCGGCTTTTTTATTATTCGGCAAAGAAGTCGTAATCCATTTTTTCCCTTGGAGGCTGAAGATAGTAGCCCTGCACATAGTCGATCCCTGCTTTCCACAGGTTCGCCATTGTCTTGGTATTCTCTACAAGCGGCGCAATAGATATCTTGTCTAGACTGCTTAGCTGTTGCACCATGCTAAAGAACTCTTCATCTTGCTCTGGGTCTGAGCCTAATTCAGGGATAAAGGCACCATCGAGTTTTATAAAGTCAGAATGGACAGTCGATAGCACATTTTGTGAATTAGGCACGCTACCAAAGTGCTTTATGCAAACACGACTGTGGATGCGAGTTAGTTTCTCTACGAAGCCTTGAGCCTGTTTAGGTGCAATGGATATATCTGATTCACTGATCTGGAAGACAAGCCTTTCTGCAGGGATATTATTTTTACGTAGTACCCCAGAAAGCCAGGTTAATAGATGTTGATCTCCTAGAGCATGAGCAGAGATGTTAATGAAAATAACATTTTTGTGTTCTTGGTTGAGTGTTTTTTTAAGCTGTTTCAAGCAATTCTCAATAACCCATCGATCAACTTTAACCGCAGTTTCTGCATCGCTTATAGCGCTCATGAAATCGTTAGGGGATAGCTCAACCTCTTCATCATTCACTAAGCGTAATAACGCCTCATAGTGATGGTGTGTTTGATCATCAGCGGTTAGATTTACGATTGGCTGGAATAACAATTTGAACTGATTGTTATCTACGGCTTTCCTTAGCTGATCAAACTCATCTTCTTCTTGCTCAGATAATGCTGCCTCTGGGATATAGATGCTCACGCCATTACCCTGCGGGTTTTCTTCGCGTAAGGTGCAAATTGCAGCCTTAGCGCGATTGAGTAGTTCAATTGGCGGAGGTGTACTATCGGTAATGGCCACTAAACCAATAGAGCAGGTTGATTGGACATCGACGCCGGCAATACTAGAGTGAACATGGGCAATTTTTTTACATAGCTTTTCAGCAAAGCTTTCTGCTGTTTTTATATTGGGGTCGTTGAATACGATAGCGAAAGCATTTTCAGCCGGATGGGTGAGTAAATGTGCTTTGTTTACCGTTTTAGCCAGAAGAGCTGAGATATCCCGAATAAGCTGGTCACTACCTTCATGACTAAACTTGCTTTTAATCTGATCCAGTTGGTCCAACTCTATATACATCAAACATCTATCGTTACCACCACGCAATGCTTTTTGTGTAACCTGTTCTAGTTGTTTGTGTAGATAATCTTTATTGAACAAACCGGATACGAAATCGAGATCTTCACTGAGAAGATTGTGATGGCTGTTCTCTTCAACATGGAACAATACGCGAGTAACTATAGAACCATTATAGTCCGAGCGCGAAAGTTCCATATTAGCGGTGAATTCTGAATGATCACTGCGCTGAGCTGATAGTTGTAATATCAGGTTACCGCTGTTTCCTTCTTCAAGGGAATTTAGTTGCTCTGTAAATTCGGGGCGATCATCAAACGCAAAGAAATCGACCAATGGTTTGTAAATGGCCTTTTTCTTCGAATCTAAACCGAACTGTTCAAGAAAACTGTCATTGCAGTAGATTATCTTTTGGTGGTCACAACATACGATTGGGTTGCGTGAACTATCCATTAACTGCTGTGAGCGTTTTTCCGCTTCAGCTAAGGCTGCTTCGGCTTTACGTAAGCGCCTACGGTAATCGAGCTGATCTAGTTCCCGACGAACATTAATCAAGACAAGTTCTTTTTCATCTAAGGGAACGACTGCTTGGATATGGCTTTTAAGCCCTTGTAACAATAACTGGCTATCCGAGCTAGGGATGATCTGTATTACAGGGATATCTTTGTCTAAGCGTTTGAGGTGGCTTATAGCGAGCTTTGAAGTGAAGTCGCCTCGATCGATAGTGCAAAGAATAAGATCCCATGAGCGTTCACCTAGCGCGTCTAGAAACTCTTGCTCGGTATTAACCTGTTTGCCGCGAGGAGATATGCGTGAAGTTCTAAGAAGTGTAATCAGGGGAGCGGTTTCTTCGGCGCTCAGGCCAAGAAATAGAAGCTGAACATTTTTTCTCAGGCGTTGTTTACGAGTCTGCTGCCCAGTGCCGTATTTTTCTAAAAGGGCGTTTCCGTCAATATCAATAACTTCAGACATGCCTGAATGATCTCCTGCTCGCTAAATCCTTATAGACAGAGAATATATTAATTCAATCGAATGTATAACTTAAAAATTGCATTAGTTTTTGTTTGATATCACTGAAGTGTTAAACAGATGCAGAGTATTAATTATAGAAGATAAAAATCAGCAGAATGAAGACGTGAAAAAATTTAAATAGCTGACGAGAGATTACTGATTGTAGTTTTTAACTAACGAAGGATTGAGCGTTCTAGTATTGTATCGAATTGGATGTGTCTAGGTCAGAATTGACCTTTCATAAAGTTAAACTGGTACTAAAAGGCAGAAGAAAGTGGCTGGGGTAGGAGGATTCGAACCTCCGCATGACGAGATCAAAACCCGTTGCCTTACCGCTTGGCGATACCCCAACTAAGATTTGAGCACACTTTCTTTTTAGAGCATGGTGGCAATAGCGGGACTCGAACCTGCGACCCTCGCATTATGAATGCGATGCTCTAACCAACTGAGCTATATTGCCACTCAGATTAACTCGGAGAGTTAAGCTCAATAGTGGCTGGGGTAGGAGGATTCGAACCTCCGCATGACGAGATCAAAACCCGTTGCCTTACCGCTTGGCGATACCCCAGCATAGACTGAAACATGGTGGCAATAGCGGGACTCGAACCTGCGACCCTCGCATTATGAATGCGATGCTCTAACCAACTGAGCTATATTGCCACGTCTCAGAGGCGCGCATTATTCTACTTTCGGGCGGGGGTGTCAATAGATTACTGCATGAAATTTCAGGAATTTTTGAATAAAAAAAACCGGCTACTAAAGCCGGTTTTTTTTTGTACAGTTGTCTGCTTAAACGTTGAAGCGGAAATGTACGACATCGCCGTCTTGAACGATGTAATCTTTACCTTCAAGTCTCCAGCGACCAGCGTCTTTCGCGCCATTTTCGCCGTCGTGCTCAACAAAATCGTCGTAGCTTACAACTTCAGCACGGATAAAGCCTTTCTCGAAGTCGGTGTGGATAACACCAGCTGCTTGTGGAGCTGTTGCGCCGACTTTAACTGTCCATGCGCGAACTTCCTGCACGCCAGCAGTAAAGTAGGTTTGTAGGCCTAACAATTCGTAACCAGCGCGAATAACGCGATCTAAGCCAGGCTCTTCCATGCCTAAGTCAGCTAGGAACTCATCGCGCTCTTCATCATCTAGCTCAGAGATCTCAGCTTCCAACTTGTTGCAAACCACTACTACACCGGCATTTTCCGATGCTGCTAGCTCTTTAACTGTATCTAGGTGTGCGTTATCTTCAAAACCATCTTCATCAACGTTTGCAATGTACATTGTTGGTTTCACGGTAAGAAGGTGGAAGCCTTTGACGATTTTCATCTCATCTTCATCAAGACCTAAACCACGAACTGGCTTACCTTCTTCTAGATGAGGGATAACTCTCTCTAGCATCGCTTTTTGAGCAACGGCTTCTTTATCACCACCTTTTGCTAGCTTTTGAATACGCTGAAGCTGTTTTTCACAGGATTCTAAATCAGCAAGTGCTAGCTCAAGGTTGATAGTTTCGATATCAGATAGCGGATTAATCTTGTTGGCAACGTGGATTACGTTTTCATCTTCGAAGCAACGTACTACATGCGCAATAGCGTCTGTTTCGCGGATGTTAGCCAAGAATTTATTGCCAAGGCCTTCACCTTTGGAGGCACCAGCAACAAGACCCGCAATATCTACAAATTCCATCGCTGTTGGAATTGTGCGCTCGGGATTAACAATCGCTGTAAGCTTGTCTAAACGCGGGTCAGGCATAGATACTGTGCCTGCATTCGGCTCAATGGTGCAGAATGGAAAGTTCTCTGCCGCAATGCCGTTTTTTGTTAGCGCATTGAAAAGAGTCGATTTACCTACGTTAGGTAGGCCTACAATACCGCATTTAAAACCCATGATTGAATCCTGTGAGTAATCTAGCTGGCTGAAAAACTGTGTAACTGGTTCATCGCTTTGTTCCAGTCACCGGCAATAGCAAGCTCCAAATAACGTTCAGCTTCATCGATAGCTGCCATTGTGGCATCACGTTCTTTAGCTGGAGCTTTTTTCAGAACAAAACCGCTTACTTGGCTGCTGTGGCCTGGGTGGCCAATGCCAAGACGTAAACGGTAGAAATTTTTGTTGTTACCTAGTTTGCTGATGATGTCGCGCAAACCATTATGACCACCATGACCGCCACCTTGCTTAAATTTTGCAATACCTGGCGGAATATCGAGTTCATCATGAGCGACTAAAATCGCTTCGGGTGGAATTTTGTAGAAACTTGCCAGCGCTGAAACAGCCTGGCCGCTCAGATTCATAAACGTGGTGGGAACCAAAAGATGAATAACTTGGTTGCCAATCTGAACTTTAGAGTAGAGCCCGTGGTACTTCTTTTCGGGCTTGAGGGGGGCGAGATGTCGAGCAGCAAGCTGCTCGACAAACTCAGCACCAGCATTGTGACGGGTTTGCGCATACTTATCGCCTGGATTACCCAGGCCAACGATGAGCTGGATCTTGTCTTTCATGCTGGTTGCTTATACCGATTACTTGCTGCCGCGAGGCGCGTATACGTAACCGATACCCTGATCGTGGTCGCCGCCACGACGTAGAGAAACAATCTCAACGCCTTCAGGAAGAGTGATATCAGACAGGTGAAGAACCTGGTCAGAATCACAAGCAGCTAGATCAACAGTTAGGCTTTCTGGCAGGTTAGCTGGTAGGCAAAGAACTTCAACAGTGTTCTTTTCTGCAGCGAACTTGCAAGCTGCTTTAGAAGCAGGAGACTTATCGAAACCAGAGAATACAACAGGAACAGTGATCTTGATCTTGTTGGATTTAGTAATGCGCTGGAAGTCAGCGTGCAGTACAACTGGCTTAGCAGGATGACGCTGTAGATCTTTGATGATCACTTGCTCTTCTTTACCGTCCAAAGACAGAGTTAGGATAGAAGAGAAGAACGCGTCGTCTTCGATCATTTTAACTAGTTCGTTGTTAGGAACAGAGATAGAAGCAGGCTTCTTACGCTTGTCACCACCGAAAACGATACCAGGAACTAGACCTTCGCGACGTAGGCGGCGGCTCGCACCTTTCCCTTCGTCAGCACGTGCTACTGCATTAACTACAAAGTTAGACATTTTTAATACCTTTAAATAAATAAGCTGCAAAACCTTGCGACCAGGCTTTGCAGCAATCACCCGAGGGTGGAAAAACTTACTCGTTATTGAGTAAGTTGCTTTACCAGCGAGTTGCCCTTAACGGAACATCGCGCTGATGGATTCTTCATTGCAAACACGGCGCACTGCTTCAGCTAGAAGCGGAGCAAGTGTTAGCTGACGAATTTTGTCGCATTTAGATGCGGATTCAGACAGTGGAATCGTATCTGTTACAACAAATTCATCTAGATCAGAATTAGTGATGTTGCTTACTGCTGGGCCTGAAAGTACGGCGTGAGTCGCGTAAGCTACAACGCGTGCTGCACCGTTATCTTTAAGTGCCTTAGCCGCTTTACAAAGCGTGCCGGCAGTATCACACATGTCATCAACCAATACGCAAGTACGGCCTTCAACATCACCAATGATATTCATAACTTGAGATTCGTTTGCACGCTCACGACGCTTGTCGATGATTGCTAGGTCGCAATCAAGTTGCTTAGCTACTGCGCGGGCACGAACTACACCACCAACGTCCGGAGAAACAACTAGAATGTTGTCGTATTCCTGATCAACGATGTCGTCGAGTAGAACAGGTGAGCCGTAAACGTTATCTACAGGTACAGAGAAGAAGCCCTGAATCTGGTCAGCGTGTAGGTCAACTGTCAGTACGCGGTCAATGCCGATAGCATCCATCATATCTGCAACTACTTTTGCAGTGATAGGTACACGAGCAGAGCGTGGACGTCGATCCTGACGTGCATAGCCGAAGTAAGGTACAACAGCTGTGATACGTGAAGCAGAAGCGCGACGAAGAGCGTCGGCTAGTACAATAAGCTCCATCAAGTTGTCGTTAGTTGGCGCGCAAGTAGACTGGATAATAAATACGTCTTTACCACGTACGTTTTCCTGAATCTCAACGCTTACTTCGCCATCACTAAAACGACCAACATTCGCTTTACCCATAGGAATATCTAAGCGATCAACTACTTTTCTCGCCAGATCAGGGTTAGCGTTGCCGGTGAAGACCATCATCTTGGACACGGCGTGCACCTTTTCGATTGTAATTTGTTCGGAATCTGTAGATCGGGAACCGTTCATAGGCATTTGGCTGGGGTAGGAGGATTCGAACCTCCGCATACTGGAATCAGAATCCAGTGCCTTACCGCTTGGCGATACCCCAACATTATTCCTCTTGGAGGACCGGCCTCCCGTTGAAAGAGGCGCAGATTATCCAAGACTCGTGGTTAAAAGTCAAACTAAAGCAGGGGGAGGCGCTACTAAGATTGAGAGCGTAAAAGTTGGCTTTTAGCGATGGCAAAATGAGATCGCGTTTAAAGTTGAGAGATTTTTCTGCCGCTATAGTTTTATCCACGTTTTAATCACAATGGTGACTTTCAAATCACGGTACTGCAAACGCATCTTAGTAGGCAACGCAGGTGTTTGTTGGTTATAGCGAAGATACTCAATTTTCCAATCTTGTTGGGTTAATTGTGCAAGTCTTTCATCGACGATTGTTTGGTCGTAATGTGAGTGAGGCGAAGGTAGCCCTCTGATCCACCAAAAAATATCACTGACAGGCAGAGCCCAGCCCCACTGTTGATGGAGGATTTCTTCCGGATTGGTGCCGGTAAACGTTCCTTCGCCGGCGATATCAACGGTAACTTCTTGTGGGTTTCCAGCAATAGATGCGCCGCCTTGTCCCCAAGGCCCGCGGATATCTATCTGATAATCAGAGCCTTCTTGTAGCCATTTTAAACTGGCTGATTGGCTGTCCTCGGGTGTGCGAATGCCTATCTTGCCGCTAGCTTCCCAATCAGAGATATCTTTAAGTAGACTTTGACGAGTTTCCCAAGAAATATCGCTGGTTGATGGTATCTGCGTTTTTTGTAAGCTACAGCCCGCTAATAATAGGCACAGCAACGCCCCAAGGTACTTTTTTAACATCTTGTTTAATTACTCTGCGTTAATTAGCTGTGCTGCTTCTTCTAGGAAAGGGTCACCAGGATTGTCTTTTTGGCTTCTTTGGAGCAGTGAACGAGCTTTCTCTTTTTGATCTATTGCCCAATATACCTGAATGAGGTGACTAGAGACTTCAGGATCGGAATATAAAGCATGAGCCTTTTCTAAATAAGTTACGGCTTCATGATTTCTACCCAATTTAAACAAAGCCCAACCCATTGAATCTAAAATGGCAGGATCTTCAGGTTCTGTAGTTAATGCGGCTTGAATCAATTTGTAAGCTTCTTCATAACGCTCAGTATGTAGAAGTAAGGTGTAGCCCAATGCATTCTGCACTGTAGCATTGCCGGGTTCTAATTCTAATACTCGGCGTAGATCTTTTTCCGCTTGTGGGAAATCAGTGGATTCCACCATCATGGCCCGGGTGTATAGCAGTGCAGTGTTATCAACAAAGAGTGCTAGCGCATCTTCTAATACAGCTAGGGCTTCCTCTTTTAGATTATGGAGGTTTAGCCATTCTGCTTCTAATGTGTAAATTGATGCGGCCTGATTAGGCATGCTAGCTCTGGCATCAGATAAAATCTGCTGTAGGCGAGGTTTGTCTTCTAGATCTTTAAGAAGCGAGCTGACTCGAGATAGGGATTGCAGAACGTTAGAGCCATTTTTTACAGAGCTGTAATTTTCAATCGCTTGATCACGCTTCTCTTCCGACTGAGCGATGTGGCCCAAATAAAAATGCGGTGACGTGTCCTCAGGTTTTAGTTCAAGTAATCGCAAAAAGGCTGCTTTAGCGTCCTTAGGTGCTTCATTCTCGAGCATCAACAGGGCTAAGTAGTAGGTTAACTGATGATCTTTTAAATTGTTTTTTAGCAGTTCTTTTGCTTGAGAGACCGCTTGTTTAGATTGCTTATTTTGGAATAACAGCTGTGTGTAAAGAATATGCAGCTGACGGTTATTCGGCTGTTGTTCAAAAGCAGAGCGGATAAGCTTAAGTGCATCGTAAACTTTGTTTTGAGAACGCAGCAGTTCAGCTTTTTGTATCAACGCTTCTGGATTCTCGGGGTCTATCGTAAGGGCGCGATTAAAAGAGGTGAGTGACGCCTGTTCGTTGTTATTAGCTCGATGCAGCAATGCTAGAGTCAGTTCGAGATCGGAGCGAGGATCGGCTGATTGACGATGTTTATTTAGCATCGTGATGTAGCCGGATAAGACTTGGGGATCAATACGTTCTACTTGCCCACGAATCAAAGCCAAGGTGCGTAATGGATCGAACTCTAAGGCCTTCTCAACCAAAGGCAGTGCCTCGGTGTATTTGCCTTTATGTAGAAGCATATTCGCTTCTATTTGATAAGGCTCTGGATTAGACGGAGCAATTTCGCGCCAAAGTCGGGACGCCTGAATGACTTTGTCAGGGTTTCTTAGGTATTGAGCAATTCGTGTGGCGCGTTCTGCAACGCCAGAGTCCTGACTTTTCTCAGCTTGTTTGAGGTAGTTCTCCAGGGCTACAGGGAAGAGCCTGCGCTGCCCTGCAATCTCGGCAAGTAATAAATCGTAAAGAGATTCTTGGTTGAACTCGCCATCTACGTAATTAACTGGCTCGGAGGTAACTTCTTGTGTCTGTTTCGTTGGGGTGCTTTGACAGCCTTGTAATAAGGCGAAGACACAAGTTAAAACGATAAGTGATTTATTCATGTATACAGCCGTAATAGCCCCGACATCCCTGAATGATTTGGTCACTATAGTTGAATAACCTGTGGCTTGTCAGCTACCGACCAAAGGTTTTAAAGAGAATAAGTTAACGATTTTTAGATTGTTACTCATACATGCTGACTTTGACCTTAATTTAAAGAGTTAGACCTAAGGTTCTTTATTTTTGTTCGATTTATGTGGATTTTGTCCAAAGATTTGTAATTAATCCGCTGTTTTTTGATCGAAGTTGCCTAAATTGTGGTGCTGCCTTTTAACCTTTGTCGCAAAGCGTTGTATCATAGCGCGCTGATTTAGATCAGCTTCAGTTGATTTGTAGTGCCGTCTATACGACGGTAGATTTTTTGGTATGGCGGATCGCATGGCGTTACTTGCATTAGGCATCAATCACAAAACGGCTTCGGTAGAGGTTCGCGAACGCGTGGCGTTTGCCCCCGAGCTGCTTGCTGAAGCGATGAATGGTGCTGCCGAATTTGCTGATCTGAAAGAGATTGCCATCCTATCGACCTGTAACCGTACAGAGCTGTATTGCTCTTCTGCCATAGAAGGGTCGAGAGCCCTGTTGGAATGGCTAGGCAAATACCACGATTTAGATCCTGATGAACTGCAGCAATGTTCCTATGCTTTCTGGGGTGAAGATGCCGCGCGTCATATGATGCGTGTTGCGAGCGGTTTGGACTCCTTAGTATTGGGAGAGCCGCAGATACTTGGTCAACTGAAGTCGGCATATAGCCTTTCTCAAGAAAATGGCCATGTAGGTGCCGAGCTGGGACGCTTATTCCAGCAGACGTTTTCTGTGGCTAAGCAGGTGCGTACTGATACGGCGATTGGTGAAAACCCAGTATCAGTTGCTTATGCAGCAGTAAGCCTTGCTCAGCATATCTTCTCGGATATGCGCGAAAGCAAAGCGTTACTGATTGGCGCAGGTGAAACCATAGAGTTGGTAGCGCGCCATTTAGCGAATGCTGGCGTTAAAGATATCACGGTGGCTAACCGTACCCTTAATCGTGCTTTGGCATTGGCTGATGAATTTGATGGTAAAGCGATCTTGTTGGGTGATATTCCAAATGCGCTTGCCGAGGCCGATATAGTGATTGCTTCTACTGCCAGCCAGTTGCCTATTCTAGGTAAAGGTGCAGTTGAGTCCGCGCTTAAGCAACGTAAGCACCGCCCTATCTTTATGGTTGATATAGCCGTTCCGCGTGACATAGAGGCGCAAGTTGCGGAACTGGATGATGTTTATTTGTATACGGTCGATGACCTTAAAGAGGTTATCGAAGAGAACCAACGTAGCCGTGAAGATGCTGCTAGGCAGGCAGAAGAGATTATAGAAACAGGCGCGCATGAGTTTATGCGCCAGTTGCGTTCACTGGAAGCGGTTGATGTATTAACGGCTTTCCGTGGTCAGGCAGAAAGTTTGCGTGATCAAGAATTAGGCCGAGCGTTAAAACAGCTGGAGAATGGTAAACCAGCTGAAGAAGTGTTAACCATGTTAGCGCGTAGCCTGACGAATAAAATGCTGCACCATCCTACAATTCAAATGCGTAAAGCAAGCGCTGAAGGGCGCAGTGAATTACTGGACTTGGTGCAAGAGCTTCACCAGTTAGGTGAACATGCTAAGAATGAGAAATAATGAAAGAATCTATTCTAAGTAAGCTAGAAAAGCTTAGCGATCGATACGAAGAGCTTGCTGCTCTAATGTCTGATCCAGAAATTATCTCAGATCAGGATAAGTTTCGTGATTATTCCAAGGAATATTCCGAATTAGAGCCTGTGGTACAGGCATTTGCAGCTTTTAATCAAGCGCAGGATGATCTTGAAGAAGCCGAGATGATGATGGCTGACAGTGACCCTGATATGCGAGAGATGGCAAAAGAGGAATACCCTGCCGTTAAAGAGCGTATCGAAAACCTTGAAGCTGAACTGCAGATTCTTTTATTACCTAAAGATCCAAATGATTCTCGCAACGTCTTCTTGGAAGTACGTGCCGGAACCGGTGGCGATGAAGCAGCTATTTTCGCCGGTGATCTTTTCCGTATGTACTCTCGTTTCGCGGAAGTACAGGGTTGGCGTGTAGAGGTTATCAGCGTTAACGAAGGTGACCATGGCGGCTATAAAGAGGTTATCTCTCGTATCGTTGGGACGGATGTGTATTCGAAGCTGAAATTCGAATCCGGTGCACACCGTGTACAACGTGTTCCTGAAACCGAGTCTCAAGGCCGTGTTCATACGTCTGCTTGTACCGTTGCAATTATGGCAGAGATGGATGAGTCCGCTGAGATCGAGATCAATAAAGCTGATCTACGTGTTGATACCTTCCGTGCATCAGGTGCTGGTGGTCAGCACGTCAATAAAACTGATTCGGCTATTCGTTTGACCCACATTCCTACAGGTGTAGTAGTTGAGTGTCAGGAAGAGCGTTCGCAGCATAAGAACCGTGCTAAGGCGATGTCACTTCTAGCATCTCGTTTACAGGCTGCAGAAGACGAACGACAGGCAGCCGAAATGGCAAGTACGCGTAAAAGTCTAGTGGGTAGTGGTGACCGCTCTGAACGAATCCGTACCTATAATTATCCACAAGGTCGTGTAACGGATCACCGTATCAACCTAACGCTATATAAGCTGCAGGAGATTATTGGTGGTGAGCTGCAACACGTTGTTGAGCCGCTCTTAAATGAGCACCAAGCAGAACAGCTTGGGGCGCTCTCCGAAGAAAGTTAATCAAAGGGCCTGTATGGCCCTTTTTGATATGTATTAAATCTCTATGCAGATTAAGCAAGCGGTAAAACTAAGTAATCAACTCGGTGGTGTCAGTGAGTCGGCTCAATTAGATGTTGAGTTGATGCTATGTCATCTGCTCGATAAGCCGGGCAGCTACCTGTTTACTTGGCCTGAAAAAAAGTTAGACCCAAAAATTGTTGATCAATTGACAGTGATGATTGATCGGCGTCTCAAAGGTGAGCCTGTTGCGCATATTATCGGTATGCGAGGTTTTTGGGATTTTGACTTGGAAGTGTCCCCTCATACCTTGATTCCTCGTCCCGATACCGAAGTGGTGGTCGAAAAGGCTTTGCAGTTGTGCACTAAGAAGCACGCACGTATTACTGATTTGGGCACGGGAACAGGAGCCATAGCTTTAGCTTTAGCTTATGAAAATCCAGAATGGACTGTGATTGCATCAGACTTTGTGCCGGAGGCGGCACAATTGGCTGAGCGCAATCGAGCCCGATTGCAGCTTGAAAACGTAGAAGTCATACAGGGAAGCTGGTTTGAACCCCACCATGGTCATTACGATATGATCGTCAGTAATCCACCTTATATCGATCCGGAAGATCCGCATCTAGAGCAAGGCGATGTTCGGTTTGAGCCTCTTTCGGCGCTCACGGCTGAAGATCAGGGTATGTCAGATATCAAACACATATGTGAACAGGCTCGAAGTTACCTTGTGCCTGGTGGCCACCTGTTATTTGAACATGGTTATGACCAAGGTCCTGTTTGCCGCGCCTTGCTGGACAGTTTAGGGTATACAGAAATAGGTACTCAGCGTGATTATGGCGATAATGAGCGAGTAACCTTTGCATTATGGCCAGGTGATACCTGCGCTTAAGGAGAAAACAATGCTGAGTGATGAGCAGCTATTACGCTACAGCCGCCAAATTATGTTGCCTGATGTCGATATCAATGGGCAGGAGATCTGGTTAAATTCGACAGTTTTGATCATCGGTCTAGGTGGCTTGGGCAGTCCTGTCGCTATGTACCTAGCTGCGGCAGGTATAGGTGAGCTTATCCTAGTGGATGATGACGAAGTGGAGCTTTCCAATTTACAGCGTCAGATTGCTCATAACACTAAGCGCATTGGTGCGCCTAAAGTGGATTCAGCTCGAAATACCATTGCTGGTCTAAATCCAGATACTCGAGTTAAAGCGTTGTATGAGCGTTTAGACGACGAGGCTTTGCAGCGTTTAGTCGCAACCGTTGACCTTGTGGTTGATTGTACTGATAACTTTAGTACTCGGTTTTCGATTAACCGTGCCTGCTTTATGCACAAGAAACCATTGGTTTCCGGTGCGGCTATCCGTATGGAAGGTCAGGTGGCGGTTTACGATCCGCTTAATCCAGAATCACCTTGTTATCAATGCCTCTACAAAGAGGGAAGTGATGAAGCGCTTACTTGCTCTGAGTCCGGTGTTTTATCGCCTCTAGTCGGTATTATCGGATCGGTTCAAGCATTAGAAGCATTAAAAGTTTTGGCTTCGGTTGGCGAGAACTTGGCAGGCCGTTTACTGCTTTTAGATGCAAAAGCCATGGATTGGCGCACCCTTAAATTGCGCAAAGACCCAGAGTGTAGTGTTTGCAAAGGCATGCATGCCGAAGGTGATAGTCATGACTGACGATCAGTTATCTATCGATGTTTTAGAAAGTGTCCGGACTATCGCGCTAGTAGGTGCGAGTAACAAGCCTGAGCGCGCAAGTTTTCGTGTGATGGCTTTCTTGAAAACTTGCGATTATGACGTTATCCCGGTCAACCCTGCACTTGAGGGTGAAACTCTGCACGGTGAGCAGGTTGTGGCCTCTTTAGCTGATATTGATAAAACGGTAGATATGGTCGATGTGTTTCGTCGCAGCGATCAGGCTGGAGAGGTTATCGACGAGGCTATTCAAATCGGAGCTAAGGCCGTTTGGTTGCAGTTAGGGGTTTACAGCCCTGACGCACAGAAACGTGCTGAAGATGCAGGCCTTAAGGTTGTAGTAAATCGCTGCCCTAAAATCGATATTCCTGACTTATCAATTAATACCCCCCTCAAGTTTTAACGTCTAGCTCGAATTAGGAAGAACGGCGTTTCTAACTGAATGGTTTCAATCTCAATGTTGTTAAAACCATTGCTTTCCAATAACTCAATATAAGCATTGGGCTCACGGAAAGAGCGATTGAATAGCAGCATAGGCAAGAGGCCATAAGGTACTGGATCACTTAGATCTAATGGTCCTCTTTCACATATCAGTATTTCACCCCGATCATTTAATGTGCTCGTCGCTTGGCGGATAAATTGTGCACAGGCTTCTATTGGCCAATCGTGCAAGATCGATTTGAAGGTCACCAGATCTTGTTGCTGCGGTAGTTTATCCACAAGAGCGTCTGCAGCTTTAAAATCGATTCGATCTGTTTCTTGTTCACCCCTAATGTGTCTTTTACCTACTTCACACACCACAGGAAGATCGATAATAGTTGAATTGAGTGCTGGATTGGTTTTGCATAATTGCAGTGCAAATTCTCCACTGTTTCCTCCGATATCCAAATGATTTTTTATATGGCTCAGATCGGCGTGTTTAGCAATTACACGGCCTTCGTAGCGGGTTAAGCAGGTGGTGAAGCGCATCCAGCGACGGGTTGCAGTAATGTTTTCTGGCGTGACCTCAAAACAGCGATTGTAAGCGAACAGTTCAAATACCTTAGCTTGCTGAATAAAACGAGGCATGTCCTCAAGGAACAGTGTGTAGTGCTCCAAAAGGTCAGGTGCTAATAGATTTGCAAACTCCAATTTGGAAAGTAGCAGATCTTGGAAGGGGAGTGTTTGGCTGAAATCCGCCGTCAGTTTCCATCGAAGTTTATCGTCCTGCTCAATGACATTAGCTGCTTTTAATTGTTGGAGCAGCATGCCCAGGGCTGTCACTTTAGGGTGGCTTTGTTGCAAAGCATCTTCAGAACGAGGTTGGTCTGATAGGATTTTGATCAGGCCTAGTTGTAAAGCCGTAAACAGTGCTTGGGCTGTGACAAAATCTTGAATAAATGCCTCGATGCAAAGGTAGGCTTTCCAGTCCTGTTGTTCAGCTGTTGAATCATCAAGGCAAAGAGGCTGCATTGTTTATCCTTTTGATTGTTCTTGTGAGATCGCTTGGTAAATGCGCTGAGCTATTTCGCCAAGTGGTAGTGTGCCATCGATATTAATATCGGCATCTTCGGTTAGGCGTTCTTGTTGTATGACGAGTGTAGCGCGGATATCTTGAATGTAACCTTCAAGGTAATGAGCTAGCCAGTCCAGTTGCTGAACGTAGTCAGATGGGGCTTTTTTAAATTCGTTGCTAAAGGCTTTGATGTTACGAGCAAGTGAAATATCAAGAGGGGTGTCTAGCCAAACTAGGCAATCAATATATTGCCCACTGGCGTGATGATGTCGGCCTAATGGGGTTTCAATCAACAAGAAGCTTTTATCAGAGGTTTGGATCTGGGCGGCAATCGCTTCAGCAAAGCCGGGAATATTTAAATTGTTGTAGTCGCCACCTTGTTTCATCCATTGAAGGATTTCGGCCATGGATTGATTTGTGGCTTGTTGATAATCATCGTAGAAGAGTGTGTCTGCATCTAGCAGTTTAGCTAGGGCTAAGGTTAAAGAGGTCTTACCGCTACCAGGTGCGCCTGCGATGGCTATTACAAAGCATCTCTTTGAATCTGTCATGAGAGAAACATCGCTCTAATTTTCTGATCGTCCCAGCATTTTTGCGCATAGTTTAGCGTCTCTTCTGAGTAACTGTGTTGGTCGATATCGTTCGGACAACATGCGCCAGAATTTATAATAAAGTGGATAAGCGGTAACTGATCGCTAGCTAAGGCTTTATGAATAAGCTCATCATCGAGCTGCCCACCATACTGGAGCAAGACGGATAGATGCAGCATGAGTTCTTGTTCGGAGCAATGATCAAAGCATTGCTGCAGAAGTGGTGTTGGATTTGTTTTGGCGCCAGCAGTGTAAAGCACTGTTAATAATGGCAGGCTGTTTTCTTGTCTAAGTGACAGTTCTGCAAGTGTTAGATTTGCATTGGTGTGACTTGTTTGGTCTGCATTAGCGCCGAAGTTTAGCACCAGCTTTAACGCTTTTGGTGCTTGTTTAAGAATACATACTTCAGCTAAAGGCGCAGTATCATCAGAGACTGGTTGATTGATTTCTTCCGGTTCGAGTTTTTGCAGATGTTTTTGTAGCTTGGTCAGATCATCGGCATCGATCGCCTTAAAAGCTTTTGCTAATCGATCGCTTTTGAATAACTTAAACATCTTTATCCTCATTTAATAAAACTCTACTGACACTACGCTGTCAGTAGGCCTAGTTTAGCATCCCTGTTGTCATATTTAAGAATTGGATTAAGGAGAATAACAATGACAACAACCGTCGTGGAAATGGTAACTTACAATCTGAAATCGGGCGTGAATAAAGCTGACTTTGCATCGACTCATGACAAGGTTAATGAGTGGCTGAAGAAGCAGGAAGGCTTTCTGTATCGCTCAGTGAGCGAAGATGAAAATGGCTTACTGCACGATTTAGCTTATTGGCAGAATATGCCAACAGCTAAAGCGGCGGGAGATGCATTTATGAAATCTGACGAAGGCCAGTCGTTGTGCGGCCTTATTGATATGGACAGTTGTCATATGCGCCATATGGAAGTACAAACAGAAGCGATGATTTGCGAAGGGGCTTAGGGAGCTAAATTGCCAATGAGGAAAGCGGAACGCTTATTTCAATTATTAACGCTTTTGCGCGGCCGCCGAACCGCTTTAACGGCCAGCGCCTTGGCTGAGGTGTTGGAAGTCTCTGAGAGAACTATCTACCGAGACATACAGGCGCTTTCGCTTTCCGGTGT
This sequence comes from Neptuniibacter sp. QD72_48, assembly GCF_047778065.1. Classification (GTDB taxonomy): domain Bacteria; phylum Pseudomonadota; class Gammaproteobacteria; order Pseudomonadales; family Balneatricaceae; genus Neptuniibacter. The sequence goes on from NZ_CP180547.1 coordinate 562,113, forward strand.
ACCTATTGAAGGTGAAGCGGGGGTAGGCTATCGCCTACGCCCTGAATTTAACCTGCCACCTTTGATGTTTGATGAAGAAGAACTCGAAGCACTGTTGCTTGGCGTACGTTTAGTGCAGGGTTGTAGTGATCAGCATCTGGGTCAGTCTGCTTCCCGAGTGCTAGATAAGGTCAAAGCGGTTTTGCCGACTGAACTTTATGATCAATATATTGAAGGTCCTGAATGGTTTGTTGTTCCTGGATTGCATCGACAATGGACAACGCAATACAGCGACCAGATCAGAGTCGCAATCAAGAATCGGTTTGTGATCTCTATTGGTTATCAACGAGAAGATAAACAACAATCCGAACGTAAAATCTGGCCTTTAGGTTTGGTTTACTGGGGCGCTGTTTGGACCTTGGTCGCTTGGTGTGAGCTGCGCGATGATTTTCGTATGTTTAGATTGGATCGTATCCAGTCGCTTACGCAATTGTCCCGTCATTTTGAAACCACTGATCAAATTAGCTTGCAGACCTATCTTAAGCGTACAGAATGTACGGAAGCTTAAATTACACCTGTAATGCGCATGATATAGATGCCCGCCGATAGGCTGAGGATAGAGCCTATGGTCGTCATCAATATGATATTCGCCGCTAGTTTCTCATTTCCTCCCATCGCTTTAGCCATAACAAAACTGGCAGCAGCTGTCGGACATCCAAATAGAACCATGAGCATGGTTAAATCTTGCCCTTTGAAGCCGTATGCACATGCGGCGAGTGTTAATATCAGAGGGATAAAAAGTAGCTTTGATAAGGTCGCCCAAGTGGCTTGTGAAGAAGTGCTACGTAAGCTCTTCATGTTCAATGAGCCGCCTATAGCCAATAGGGCTAAAGGTAGGGTCAGATTGGCGAAGTAACGCCCCGTTTTTTGTGCAATTTCGGGAAGCTGGAAACCGAAGTAAGAGAACGGAAGTGCCAGCAATACCGCAATGATCAGTGGGTTTTTTACGATTTCTAATACAGTGCTGCCGATACTTGCGCCACCTTTATGTTTGGCTGGCAGAGTTAATGCAATGATTGAAAGGACGTTAAATAGAGGAATCACGAGTGCCAGTAATAGGGATGCTTGAGCTAAACCGGAATCAGAAAACAGGTTATAGCTCACAGCTAAACCAATAATGCCGTAATTACTTCGAAACGCACCTTGTATAAAAACGCCTAAGTCTTCTGGTTGTTTGATCCAGCGCTTAGCAAGAAACCAAAGAGCGATAAAGCTGATCAGAGTGCCTATTAAGACAAAACCCAGTTGTTCCGGATTAAAGACTGCGTGAAAGTCTGTCCTTGAGATAGACATAAAGACCAAGGCTGGCAGAGTGATCATAAATACGAGCTTTGATGCTGTATTTATGAAGGCATCATCAATCAGCCCTACACGTTTTAGTACGTAGCCAAGGAAACCAATAAAAAAGATAGGGGCAGTGATACTCGCAGTAAAACTGAGCGATGAAAGGTAAAGATCCACAGGCACTCACTCTGGAATAAAGAGTACAGTTTATCATAGTTGCTTAGGCGGCGGTTGAAGCGTGCTTTTTCGGGTAATCGAATAGAATGCTGGTGGCACAGCCCGCTGCTAATTCATGCCACTGGGTAATGCTTAGATGCATGTGAAGAACCGCTGCCGTTGGAAACTTTTCTAAGTGGCTTTGAGTCAGCATATCAGCTAGTTGGTGTAGCGCTGGGTTATGGCCGACCAGCATAATACTGCTCAGATGATCTGATTGGTTTTGCAAAAGGTACATCAGTGTTTCGGCACAAGATGCATACAGTTCTGGATGGGTTTGCAATTGTTCCGGTTTTAAATTGAGGTGCCGGTGGATTTCGGAGGCAGTTGTTAATGCTCTGTTTGCGTTGCTTGCTAAGATGAGTTCTGGTTCGATGCCATATTCACCTAAACGCGTAGCCATCTTTGGAAGGTCTCTCTGACCACGCTTATTGAGAGGGCGCTCAAAGTCATCAAGAGTGGGGTCTTTCCAGCTGGATTTTGCGTGACGAACTAAAGTTAGCTTTTTCATAAAGCGCTCCCGCAGTTAGACGCTCTTAGGAGTATTACTTTAGATAGCTGGAATTGCGAGTCAGCCGAGATGAAAAAACATCCGGAGAGCGGCCAAAAGACTAAAATCCGGGGCTGCGGTGAAGTGCAGTATAGATTTGAGTAATGACGTGAACCGCTCTCTGCAATAAGAATAGAGCCTTAGCACAAGTCCGCCGCACAGCGAGAATATGGCAATGGGGTCAGTACGTTGTGTACCTTCCCCTATCTTATTGCTGGATGATAAAAGGACGATCTTACGAAATTGAGTACATCTTTGACGGTTGTGGGACCGGTTTTTGCGGTTGAAGAACGTTCTTCATTAATGCCCGCATCTGCTGCATCGGTCTGCTACCGGGTTGATTGAGGCGCATAGGGCTTTCGCGAAATAAGCGCTCGTCCATCGGTGTTAAGTGATCATCTATTAATGGCATAAACTCCATCTGATCCAGAACATCCTTCTGCAGATCGATACCCGGTGCAATCTCAGTCAGTAACAATCCTTTAGGAGTTAGCTTAAATACGGCACGTTCTGTGATAAAGGTGACCCGTTGCTGGCATTGCATGGCGTATCCGCCATTAAATGTGATTTGTTGTACAGATTTTTTAAATTTCTTAAGAGGCCCGTTCTCTATCACTTTTAATCCGTGCTCATGTACTTCTAATAACTGTTTCCCTGAGGTGAATGTTCCAAGGAAGTACACATCTTTAGTGTTTTGGGTAATGTTGATAAATCCGCCAGCACCAGCGAGTTTAGGGCCGAATTTACTTACGTTAACGTGACCTTCAGGGCATGTTTCCGCCAACCCTAAAAAGGCTTGATCCAAACCGCCGCCATCATAGAAATCAAACTGAGCAGGTTGGTCTACCATCGCTTCTGCATTACTTGTTGCACCAAAGCTAAGCCCGCTTGCGGGTTGGCCGCCGATGCCGCCAGGCTCAACGGTTAGAGTGAAATCTTCTATCTTTCCTTCTTCAGCTGCAACGGCTGCTAACGTTTCTGGCATGCCGATCCCCAGATTGACCACAGCATTATTTTTGAGCTCCATTAGTGCGCGACGTGCGATGATTTTTCTTGCATCTAAAGGAACAGGTTTGCTTGCTTGAGCCGGTAACGTAATTTCACCACTGTAGGCTGGGTTATAGGATTCGGCAAAAGTTTGAGGGTGGTCTTCAGCTGGAGCTTGAATAATATGATCGACCAAAATTCCCGGAATGCGGATTCTATCTGGTGTTAGGTTGTGTTGTGCAGTAATACGTTCAACTTGCACTAGCACCTTGCCGCCGCTGTTTTTGACGGCTTGCGCAATCGCTAAAGCATCTAAAGGCAGGGCTTCACGTTCCATGGATATATTGCCTTTACTATCTGCTGTTGTGCCACGTAGCAGGGCAATGTTGGGTTGGCAGTGTTTGTATAGAAGGGCTTCTTCACCGTTAAGATCAAGTAGTTGTACTAGTTGCTCTTCTGTGCGGCTATTAACTTGACCACCTTCAATACGTGGGTCTACAAAGGTGTGTAACCCTACGCGTGTGAGAGTGCCCGGTTTACCTGCAGCAATATCGCGGAACATGTGACAGATAACTCCTTGAGGAAGGTTATATGCCTCGATTTTATTCTCGAACGCCATTTTCCCGAGGGCGGGTGCTAACCCCCAATGCCCGCCGATGACGCGCTTAATCATTCCTTCATGGGCAAAGTGATTTAAACCACGGGTTTGGGCATCGCCTTGGCCGGCCGCGTAAAGTAGGCTGAGATTGTTGGGGGTGCCTTGATCTAGAAATCGTTTTTCGATCGCTTTTGCAAGGGTTTCAGCAAAGCCAATACCGATAAAGCCGCCTGTAACTATGGTGTCATTTGATTGAATTAATGCTGCCGCTTGATCGGCTGAGATCAGCTTATTCTGAGACATCCTGAATACCATTCTTGTTATTTTTAATTCAGTTGTACATAGCAAGGCGGGGGCCATGTTTTAAATATCTTTTAAAAACAATGGCTTGAAGGTTTTTGTTGCAGGCTGGATGTAGATAAGTGTCTAATAAAATAGACAGTGTGCTTTGTGTGTCTGTTTTTTTAAACGTTTTTGTTGTCTCTTAGGCGTTGATAAAGGCTTGCTCTAGAGATACCTAGCAGTTTAGCTGCAGCTGTTTTATTACCATTGCATTGCTGTATCGCTTCTTCAATGGCTGAACGCTCATGCTCTTTACGGTAGCTTTTTAGATTTGTTAAAGGGTTTCTGTGAAGGGGTTGTTCTTCATTTGCGCCTAAATCTGGCGCTTCAATTGAAGAGCCTTCAGCCATAACGCAGCCTCGTTCTAAGCGATTTCGAAGTTCGCGAATATTACCAGGCCAGCTATAGCTTTGTAGCCATTCTAGGGCTGACGGAGACAAGGGCAGTTCTGGTAGTTGCGATTGGCGCTGAATCTCGCTCAACATGTGTTCGGATAGCAGAGGGATATCTTGGATGCGCTCCCGTAGAGGCGGTAGATTGATCGGCAAGACGTTTAAGCGGTAGTAAAGGTCTTCACGAAATAAACCTTGTTCTACTTGGCTGCGTAGATCTTTGGCTGTTGCTGCGATGATGCGAACATCTACCTTTTCAAGGCGGTTGGAGCCGAGTGCTTCTACTTCTCGTTCCTGAAGCACTCGAAGTAGTTTTGCCTGCATGGCGAGAGGCATTTCTGCAATCTCATCAAGAAATAGAGTACCGCCTTCAGCTAGTTGGACTTTGCCTTGTCGAGCCTTTCTATCTGCGCCAGTATAAGCACCGGGCGCTGTGCCAAACAGTTCGGCTTCGGCAAGAGATTCGGGTAGCGCGCCCATGTTAATGCCTACAAAAGGTCCGCTACGACGTGTGGAAGCATGGTGGATGCCTTGAGCTAATAGCTCTTTTCCTGTCCCGGTTTCGCCTAATAAAAGTAAGGTGGTATCGAGTTGCGAGGCTCTTAGTGCTTGACGACGAAGCTGTTGCGTCTTGGGCGCATTACCGATCATGTCGTCTAGGGCGTATCGGCTTGGGCGGATGATTTTCTCATCTTCAAATTTTCGCTGTAGACGAGCAAATTTATCAAACAGTGGCTGAAGGCTATCTAAATCATCATAAAAAACAAAACCTATAGCTCCAATGATTTTATTGTCAGGGTTTTTGATAGGGAGACGGGTAACAACGCACCAGCGGTTGTTGATCTGCATGAGATCTACAAAGGATGGCTTTCCACTTTTGATGACTCTAGGGAGTTGCGTTGTGGGGATTAGTTCTTCTACGTTACAGCCAATGGGATCCATCTGTTCAGGAATAGCGACAAGCTTGCGATAAGCATCACTCATCCACAGAATAGAAGCTGTTTCATCGACGGCGATGGAGCCTTGGCATAGACTTGAAAGTAGATCGAATAAGTTGTGATTATTATCTTGTTCAATCAGCTGGCGTAGTGAATGCATAGGAACCCATCGTCTTTATGTTTCCAGTACAAAACTACGCGTAACTATCTATGGTGCCAAGTAAAATTTAGCTAGGGTATTTACCTAAGCAACTTTTTCTTTCGCTTCTTTAGCACGTTTTTTGTGATGTCGAGCAACAGAACCCTTGATTACAATCTCCCAATTGTCTGCTGTGCTCATCAGCATTGCGCCGCAGTTGCCGCATTTACAGATCTGAGAATTACCTAAATCACTAACCGTTTTTAGCTGTGGGTGTTCCTTCCCGTTTTTAACTAACTCAAAGCAATGCTTGCAATCAGTGTTCACGCTATATCTCCTTGCTGGGCATGAGAGGCTACTTTCGGTTAAATATCGGACAATAAATAATATTCTTTAGTAAAAAAATATAAAAAACATGAGTTTTTTTTGTTTATTTATTGTCCGTTTTTAAGATTTTATTATAACTTGTTGAAATTTAAGGATTAAATGGTCTCTTCTGTGCTGGCCATAATACTGCCGCCATCACCGTTTTTAGCTAGTTCTCCGATCTCCTTATCGATAAAGAATAAGCCTTTGCCATCTTCGCCAATTATTTTGATTTTATCTAGGATGCCATTAAACAGCTTCTCTTCTTCATGCTGTTCAGCTACATACCACTGTAGGAAGCTAAAAGTTGAGTAATCTTGGTTTGTGAAAGCTGTGTGCGCTAACTCGTTTATTTTGCGGGTAACTAGGCATTCGTGTTCGTAAACTTTTTCGAATAGGTCGCGAATTGAGTCGAACTCTGCCTCTGGAGCTTCAATCGTGCCGATCAGCGCCATCGCACCGGTTTCATTGACATAAGTGAATAGACGCTTCATGTGCGACATCTCTTCATCAGCGTGCTTGTATAGAAATTCGGCGCATCCTTCGTACCCTTTTGACTCGGCCCAAGCACCCATTTGTAGATAAAGGTTGGATGAGAAAAATTCTAGATTAATCTGTTCGTTTAGCTTTTCAAGCATTGCTGGGCTGAGCATAGGTAAATCCTTACTAATTAGTTACGTCACATAGCAACAGGCTTACATAGCCATTTTTTGCAATTAGCAGAACGAGCGCATTTACGGCAGAGGTAAGTGCTTGAGCGGGTATGTTTCGCAATCTCTTTGAAGTGATGCTCTATATCGCTCTTACTAAACTTACATAAGGTTTTAGATTTGCTCATTCAGAATGGGCTATAAAATTTGCTAATGATAATCAATATTAAATGTGAAATGGCTACTAGTCTATACAATACGACATTATATCTGACCGAAAGGTCGGTATAAAAGTATTAGGAGGATGTCGGTGGCCCTAGCTTAGCTAGGGCCTATAAAGGGTTTGCGGCGTGAATTAAACCGTAAAGGTCTTCATCATAGAGCGTAGGTCTGTTACCAATTTATGCAGATTGTTGCTGGCATTGTTGGTTTGCTCTGCAGCAGTCATATTGCTACTAGCAATATCACGAATATTAAGGATATTGTTGTTGATCTCATCGGATACAGAACTTTGTTGCTCAGAAGCGCTAGCAACTTGAATACAGCGGTCAGATACTTCAACCATGGCCTCAGATACAGAGTCAAATGATTGGCTTGCATCGTTAGCTAAATGTATTCCTTTTTGGGCTTGCTCTGAGCAACGTTGCATGGTGTCGGCAGTTACTGCAACCTGCGTTTGAATGGCCTCAATAGTACTGCGGATTTCGCTGGTAGAAGTTTGGGTGCGTTGTGCTAGTGTGCGTACTTCGTCAGCTACTACGGCAAAGCCACGGCCTTGATCACCTGCGCGTGCAGCTTCGATAGCAGCATTGAGTGCCAGTAAATTCGTTTGTTCTGCAATATCGTTAATGATGTTAACGATTTGCTCAATAGATGAGGCTTGGTGTTTCAGCTCATCTGATGACTCTGAAGCTTTTTCTACATCTCTAACAAGCTCGGTGATGCTTTCGAGCATAACATCAATGTTCTCTTTACCATTATTAGCAAGGTCTGATGCCTTCTGAGTTGCTTGAGAAGTTTGAGCGGTATTTTGTGCTATTTCATGGGCTGTAGCGGACATTTGGGTTGCTGCGCTGGCAAGCATGTCACTCTCGCTATTTTGCTGCTGAATACCCGCGGTTGTTTGGTTTATTGCAGCATCTGTCTCGCTCATGACTTCACCAAGGGTTTCTATGCTGTCTTCAACTCGGCCAATAACAGTACGTAGGCGCGCACGCATCATGCGAGTAGCTAGATCAACAGAGCCTTGCTCGTGCATGTTTTCTGTCATCACTAATTGCGCTAACGGGTTGTTATAGATCTGGTCTGCAGTAGAGGAGATCTTTTTGAGGCCGCGGGTGCTAGCGAACAAAGCATAAAGCCCAGCAGCAAATACTGTTAGCATTGCGATAGATTGATATAGCTCTGAAATAGGAGCGAAGTTTAAGGCGAGTATTCCGGCTCCCATTAAACCGGCAATGCCCATAATACGGGCAGCTAAACTGGTTGTTTTAACTGACTTAGGCGGAGACTTTCGGATCTTGCCATAGACCTGTTCAGCACGTTGGATCTGCTCTTGGGTTGGACGAGTACGGACTGATTGATAACCCGTTTTTGTCCCGTTGTTGTCGTAAATCGGCATGACATAGGCTTGAACCCAGTAATAGTCACCATTTTTACAGCGGTTTTTTACCATCCCCATCCAAGGTTGGTCATTTTTAATATGGTTCCACAGATCTTCAAAAGCTGCTGCAGGCATATCAGGATGCCTAACTAAGCAGTGAGGTTTACCGATGAGTTCTTCTTGAGTGTATCCAGCAACTTGGCAGAATTCTGGGTTTGCATAGGTAATGATACCACGGGTATCAGTAGTTGAAATAAGGCGAACATTTTCGGGATACACGTGTTCCCGATCTGTTGTGCGAACAGAAGCCATATCTGTCTCCAGTTTAATTCCGGTTTATTCTGGACGGGGATCTTTATATCCCGTGTAGTACTTATTCTTCCGTGCAGAACCACAGCAGATGTTTGTCTGCTTAATAACTTAGTATATTCATGTAAATGACAATTGCATGAAAATTCACATACAAATTATAAGTTTTTATAGGGCTCGGACTGAACGGTCGGTATTCTTCCATGGCTTTAGCTTCCCTGCAATGGATACTCTGAAAATAAATATGGTTTTTTGGATGAGCTCTTAATTTTTTATATTATTAATATAATCAATTGGTTATGTAATGTTCGCATATTCTAGGAGGCGATCACTGCTACCAGGTTTGCCTAGTAAGAAGCCTTGGATTTCATCGCAATGATGATTTTTCAAAAAGCTAAGCTGTTCTTGGGTTTCTACGCCTTCAGCAACCACTTTGAGTTGTAATGAATGGGACATGGATATAATCGCAGCGATGATGTTTTCATCATCCGCATCACCTGGTACACCAGTAACAAAAGAACGATCGATCTTAACGGTGCTTACAGGTAGGCGTTTTAGATAGATGAGCGATGAATAGCCGGTGCCAAAGTCATCTACGGATAAGTTAACACCAAGATCGCATATCTGTTGGAGTTTGTTGATGACTTTGTCTAGGTCATCAATAGCAAGTGTTTCTGTGATCTCAAGTTCCAGTAGTGAAGGGGCAAGGCCGCTACCAATCAGTGCGCCTTTGATATCGTCGATTAAATTGGGATCATAAATCTGTCTGGCCGAGAGGTTAACTGATACAGGCATTGGCTTTTCTGGATTGATGTTCCAAGCTTTTGCTGCGTGGCAGGCTTGGCTTAAAATCTCTCTTCCCAGTTCTACAATGAGGCCTGTTTGCTCTGCAAGCTCGATGAATTTCCCTGGTGGCACCATTCCTTTTTCTGGATGGTTCCAGCGAGCTAGTGCTTCAGCACTCAGGATATCTTCACCATTGATATGGAAACGAGGTTGATAAACCACAAAGATTTCTTGGTGATGCAGGGCAAGCCTAAGGTCTTCTTCCAAGCGAGTTTGCGCTTCAGCCTTTTGGTTGACCTCTTGGTCATAAAAAAGAATGCCGTTTCTGCCTTTCTCTTTCATGTGATACATCGCTGTATCTGCGTTAGTAAGTAGCTCTTTCGCATCTTTGCCGTCATCTGGATATAGGGCAATGCCGATACTTACCGGAGCGTTGCTTGTGAAGTTGTCGAGCTGGAATGGCGTTCTTAATGATTCGATGATTCGATGAGAAATATGACTGACTGTATCGACGTTATCGATACTTTGTAAAATCACGCCAAATTCGTCCCCACCTAGGCGAGATACGGTGTCGTCAGGTCGGATAAAACCGGAGATGCGGTTGGCAGTAGCCTTAAGTAATTCGTCACCTGCGGCATGCCCATATGTGTCATTGATGTTTTTAAAGCGATCAATATTGATAAACAGTAAGCCAGTTTGACTCTTCTCACGATTAGAGCGTGCAATAGCTGAATGTAAACGATCGAAGAACAAACTGCGATTTGGTAATCCTGTTAGGCCGTCATAATGAGACAGTTTTTCAAGTTTGGTTTCTGTTTCTTTTTTGGCGCTAATATCAGAAAAAATCAGTACAAAGCGCTCTTCATCATCTTCCGTATACAAATTGCTGACCGAAAGCCATGCAGGAAAGGCTTGGCCGTTTGGCTTACGTATCTGGGTTTCGCCTTGCCAGCGTTTATCTTGTTTTAAACTATGGCGGATTTCTGGGTGCTCAGCGAAGAACCTACGGCTAAATTGATTGATAGTGAGGTCGTCAAAGCCGCAAAGCTGATGGCAGGCACTATTGCTAGTAATCATTTTTAGATGGGTATCAATAACCAAAATAGCTTCATCGGCTTGATCGAAAATTTGTCCGGCCAATTGGATATGGCTTTGTGCATCCTTGAGATCAGTTACATCAGTTACGATTCCACCAATGGCATAGACTTTTCCAGATTCATCAAACAGAGGGAATTTGGTACTTAAATAATTTCGGCGGCCTAGCTCAGTCGCACCTGTGTATTCGATTTGAATAGGGCTGTTTGTCTGGATAACTTCTAAGTCGCTGTTTCTAAGAGTGTCGGCGTGTTGGGGGCTGTAGAGCTCATGGTCAGTTTTTCCGATTACTTTTACTGAGCTGTCTTTAATCAGATCATAATAATTAGGACTGATCATCTGGTAGCGTAGATCAGCTCCTTTTATAAAGATGATGTTGGGTGTATTAGTGATAATGCCATTGAGTTGCTGTTCGTGCTCACTTATTCGGCCAACCATATGCTCTAAAGTTTTACCTAGCAGGTTAAATTCGGAGAAGTGACCCGGTTTAAAAGGTTCGGCATCACGATTGATCGCCATGTCTTCAGCATATTGAACTAAACGCACCAGCGATGTTTTTGTCAGTCGTGAGATCGCTAATACAGTTAGTAATCCGATGATTAGTGCTGCTGTAATCGCCATACCCAAATCTTTTGTATATGCCAGTTCTAGAGCAAGGATCGAAGAGTTTGGCAGTGTGGCTACAACTTTTAATTGTTGTTGTGTGCTCAAAGTGAGTTGATAGTGGTGGATGATTCTATCGTCTTCGAATATCTCAAACAGAGTATCTGGTTTTGATTGTAGGAGTGCTGCTCGTAGCTTAGGGGTGAGGGCTAAACTCGATGTGACTTGTTGATCAAAGTACAGCGCGACGGATTCTGCGCCGGTTAAACTTTGGATTTCACTAAGTAGTTTGAAGTGATCATTTAATAAGATAAATGCGTGTAATGTTCCAACGACTTCACCTAAATTATCGCTGATTATTGGGAAGGTAATTCGCATGAGTTGTTGGGATTGGGCTGTGTTCTGAGAAGATGTTTGTACCTTCCAGCTACGATTGGGGATGAACTCTTTAGTTAATTCATTAAGGTTGAGTTGCATGCCTAATAGCGAGGTACTAATAAATTCAAAGTGATCGCCTTCTTGTGTTTCTAGCACAAATGCATGAATGCTCTCTCCAGTCTGGCTTGCAAGTTGCTGCTGTAGAAATTGGTTAATATATTTATGGTTTTGTTTATCAATACCGTTCTTCAGAATATCGCGCTGACTAATTTGTTCGGCATTAAAGGCCGCTGCCTTTAGGTATTTGTCAAAGAATTGTTGGAGAACCTTTTGGTTACGGGAATGGGATAGATTGATCTCTTCCAGTAATGCTCGTTGAGAGCCTTGATAGGCAGGTATTAGCAGCACTAAAGCGACTACGGTGAGTGCGCAGAGTACAATAGATAAGATAGCTGTTGAGAACTTAAATTTTTTCAATGATTACTGCCCGTTACTGCTGTAGCGAAAAGCTCTTTTCTTTAGTTGCTCAATCTCATCCTTGTGTGTGTTCTTGCTCAATAAAACAATATCGCCTGAATAGATGTGAGGCACACTACTACTTTGGCCTGAAATATCCATCTTTATTGCCTCAGCCATTGCGACACTACTGTCGTCATTCATTCGCATAACAGTGAGGTCTAATTTTCCTTCAAGGAGTGCCTCTATTTCCCTATCGCCGCCGCCCCAACCATTTAGAGTTACTTGATCGCTTAGATTGTTTTCATCTAAAGCTTTGAGTGCACCTAAAGCAATATCGGTTGAGCAAGCAAAAATCATATTTAAATCAGGTGTCTTTTTAAGGGAGGCGAGTGTTGCTTTATAAGCAATTTCGCTGATTCCTTTTGTGTAGTAACTGCTTACTAATTTTAGGTCGGTATTGTTTGCAGCTTGTTGTGTAAATGTATCCCCACGCATCTGGCTTACATATCCCTGAGAGAAGTAAAGCATGGAATAAGTGCCTTGTGGATGCTGGTTTAACATCTGATTTGCAAGAAGCTGAGTCCCTTTTTCATGGTCAAAACCGGTATAGAGAAAGGGCTTTAGTTGCTGCCATTGCTGAAGTGGGGTTGTGATGTTTTGCAGAATTAATTTAGGTTTTCCGCGTAGTAAAATTCGTTCGATCATTGCTTGATGGCGAAGAGCGTCAAGTGTGTAGATTAAATAGTCGGGTTTCCAAGCGATTGCGTCGTTAAGTTGTTCGCTCTGCAGTGAAATATCGACAGTGGGCCGGGAAAAATAACTGTTAATATCATAGGAAATATTAAGTTCGGATAAGCGCTTTTCAAGGGTGCTTACGCTTCTTCTCCAGTAGTCTGAGGATTGTTCTGCCGGATAGATGATTGCAATTTTGATCGGTTTCTCGTTGCTTGTTTGTAAGGGAGAGGCTTCGTTACGCACTATTTGAGAAAACGTCAGCATCTTTTGGCGTTGTTCGGGGTGTTCTAATAAGTAGTCAGAAACACGAATATATTGATCGTTGTCATTGGCAGTAGCGCATACGGAAAGGCCGCTGGCAATTAAAATCGTGGCTAAATGCACGAAGAAGTTACGAATAGGTTTAAGCATATCTATTTTGAGCCCTACAACAAGCATAGGCTAAACCTAGCATGGAAGTTGATGTTTGAATATGCGTCATGTCATATAAATGTAATAAATTTTATTGGTAACTGTCTGTTTCTAATGGCAGTTTTTTATATAAGAGAAAGCCTAAATTATCAGTTTTAAATATTCGTATTTGACGTGCGCTGGCGAGCGAATTTTGTACTGATCTTCAATCAGTATTAAATTGCTGACTATTATTGTTAGTGATTATGCGGATGGATGTTATTGAGCAAAAGCTGGCTTTGTAGCAAGCTGCCATAATCCTCCCGACAAAAATAATAATTGGGTTTTTGCATGCTGAAACGATTGCCAACAGCGCTACTGAGTATAGCGCTCTTGTTAAATATAGGATTGGTAAAAGCTGATAGATTACAGCTTTCTGCTTTAGAGCAAGGCGGCTTGGATAGTAGTTTGCTGCTTGATATTGATGTTGCCGGTCAAAGATTGGTTGCTGTGGGCGAGCAAGGAGTCATTATCTTCTCGGATGATGAAGGTGAAAAATGGCAACAAGCTAAAGTGCCTGTCAGTACCATGCTGACGGCTGTTAACTTCTTTAACCATGCAGCTGGTTGGGCAGTAGGGCATGATGGCGTACTGCTCTCAAGTAAAGATTCAGGAGCGCAATGGCAGTTAATACTAAATGGCAACCAGCTCAACCAATTGCGTGTCAAAGCTATTGAAAAATCGATCTCAGAAATTTCTGCGCAAGAATATGATCCAGTTGAGTTAGAAAACCTCGAATACCAACTAGATGATGCTTTGTTCGCAGTTGATGAAGGAGCAAGCTCTCCATTATTAGATATTGCATTTATCGATTCCCAGAGAGGGTTTGCTGTAGGTGCATACGGCCTTTTTATTCAAACAGAGGACGCGGGCGCTAGTTGGCATTACACAGGCCATAAATTACCTAACCCTGAGGGCCTTCATTTTAATCGACTGTTCTACTCCAAACAGGATGAGTTGTTTGTGTTAGGTGAAGCTGGTTTGTTACTAAAAAGCAATGATAAAGGCTTGAGCTGGGAAAGCCTTTCTTTACCATATCAGGGCTCTTTTTTTTCTATGGTGGAAGGTGATGAACTATATCTGATGGGGTTAAGAGGCAATGCGCTGAAAAGAGTTGAGTCGGGAGTTTGGGAGCAAATAGAACTACCTGTTAAATCGACAATCAATGACGCAGTGGAAGTGGATGGAAAATTATATCTAGTAGGGCAAGGTGGCGTGCTTTTACAAAAGGCCGCGAGCGGGTTTGAGGCTTTTTCTAAGCGAGGCTTACTGAGTTATGCAGCTGTTTCCCATCTCGAGAATAAGCTTATAGCGGTAGGTGAGGCTGGTGTCACAAAGATCGCTTTAGAGGAGGGTGCTGAGAATGAATAAGCTATCCGCTCTTCTGTTATGGCCGATTAACACCAGTGAACAATTAACTGAGACGCTTCTTTTTAGCTATCGCAAAGTATTACTGTTCATCTTTGTATTGATAACAGCATTGCTAGCTTGGCAAGCATCTCAGGTTCGCCCTGATGCTAGTTTTGTGAAAATGATCCCTGCATCACACCCGTATGTGGAAAACTATATTGAATATCGTGATGACCTAGCGGGCCTTGGAAATAGTATCCGAGTGGTTGTAGCTGCCAAAGAGGGTGATATTTTTACACCTGAATTTCAGACAACTTTAAAGCAAGTAACGGATGAGCTGTTTTTTATTCCAGGGGTGGACCGATCTGCACTTAAGTCTATCTGGACGCCAAATGTTCGTTGGACCGAGGTAACCGAGGATGGGTTTGTAGGCGGGCCTGTTATCCCTGCTAAATATGATGGTTCGAGTGAAAGTTTGGAGCAGGTAAGAACGAATATCTTACGTTCTGGGCAAGTCGGCATTTTGGTAGGTAACGATTTTAAATCGGCCATGGTGCAGGTTCCGCTATTTGATTTACATCCTGAAACCGGTGAAAAACTAGATTACCAGGTTTTCTCCGAGCAGTTGGAGACTCTAGTACGAGACAAGTACGGCTCAGATCAAATTGATATTCATATGACAGGGTTTGCCAAAATCGTTGGTGACCTTATTGATGGTGCGACTGAAGTTGCCTTGTTCTTTGCTGTGGCAATAGTTGTTACATTGATACTGCTTTATCTATATTCTGGCAGCGTGATGGGGACCATCGTTCCGCTGGTTTGCTCTCTCGCAGCGGTTATTTGGCAGTTAGGTCTGCTTAATCTGCTTGGATATGGTATCGACCCCTATTCGATGCTGGTGCCGTTTTTAGTCTTTGCTATAGCGGTTAGTCATGGTGTTCAGATTGTAAATACGATTACTTTAGAATCGGCCACTAAAGGCTCGAGCAAGCTGGCTGCAGCACGACATGCATTTAAAGCGATCTATATTCCAGGCATTACAGCGCTAATTTCTGATGGTATTGGGTTTATCACTTTAATGGTGATAGAGATCGAAGTGATCCAAGATTTGGCGGTCGCTGCTTCTCTGGGTGTTGCTGTTATTGTGCTGACTAACCTGATGCTGTTGCCATTACTCATGAGTTACGTTGGGGTGGGTAAGCGAGCGATAGCTAAAGCTAAGCGTAGTCTTGAGTCGGAAAGCTCTTACTGGCATTACCTAAGCTTTTTCTCTCGCCCTATAGGTGCAACGATCGCAGTAACCACAGCTTGCATTATGTTAGTGCTAGGTTTGTATGGTAGTAAGGATCTACAAATAGGAGATCTTGATGCAGGAGCGCCAGAGCTTCGTGCTGACTCTCGTTATAACTTGGATAATCAGTTTGTAACCTCTAATTACTCGACATCCAGTGATGTGTTTGTGGTGATGGTCACTACACAAGAGGAACAGTGTAGTCATTATAAAACCTTAGAGGTTGTAGATAGATTTCAGTTCTATCTGCGATCCATTAAGGGTGTCCAATCCAGTATCTCTTTAGTTGACGTATCTGAACGTGTTACCGCAGGGCTTAATGAGGGCAGTCTTAAGTGGCGAACAGTGCTACGTAACCAGTACGTTATTAATGCCTCCCTCTCCCATGTGCCAGCAGGTTTGATGAACTCAAATTGTTCTTTACTACCTGTAATCGTGTTCTTGGATGATCATAAAGCCCAGACACTCAAAGATATAACAGCGGCAGTCGATAACTTTGCTGCTGAATACGGCACTGAAAATATCCAATTCAAAATGGCTGCAGGTAAGGCCGGTTTTGAGGCTGCAACCAATGAAGTCATTGAGACGGCTCAGTATGAGATGCTGATTTGGGTTTACTCAGTAGTAAGTTTGCTTTGCTTGCTAACGTTTAGGTCAATAAGAACAGTTATCTGTATTATCGCGCCTCTAGCGCTAACATCAGTTCTTTGTCAGGCGCTAATGGCTCAGTTGGGTATTGGCGTTAAGGTGGCAACCCTGCCCGTGATTGCTTTAGGTGTAGGCATAGGCGTTGATTATGGTATCTATATCTATTCCAAAATGCAGACCTTTCTCAAACAAGGTCATTCACTGTCCAAGGCTTATCTAGAAACTTTGCAAAGTACAGGGAAGTCAGTTGCTTTCACCGGTTTAACCCTTGCGATTGGTGTAGTCCTTTGGACATTATCACCAATAAAGTTCCAAGCAGATATGGGAATACTTTTAACCTTTATGTTTATCTGGAACATGCTTGGTGCGTTGATTCTATTACCAGCAATCGCGTGTTTGCTGTTTCCGAGTAAGGATAAGTCTAAGGAGAAAGCTAAGGTTCTTTAGCTTTTTGATATGGCTTTATCGGCCACAGGGTGGCCTCCTACTGGTATGTTGGTTGGAGCTCACCCCGTGAGCGAAAAATTAGATTTAAATCAAATAACACAAGGATGTGTATATGAGAAAAGGAAATGCGAGTGCGCTTCGCAGAGGTAGGTATAGTTGTACAGGACATATCTATCACATCATCATAACTTGCAAAAATCGATATCCCTTTTTTAACGATCCTTCGCTAGCTAGGTATGCTGTTCTGTGTTTAAAGCGTTTAACTCCAGAAGCATTCACTTTGGCATTTGTTGTTATGCCGGACCATATTCATTGGCTAATGAAGCTTAATGATATAAAGAATCTTTCTGAAACGGTGAGACTGTTGAAAGTCATGGTTACGCAAAAAGCCGGAACACCGATTTGGCAGTCAGGATATTATGATCATGCGTTGAGAAAGGAGGAAGCGATAGAGGATGTGGCGCGTTACATTGTGTTAAATCCGGTTAGGGCCGGGTTGTGTGAAAATGTGAGGCAATACCCTTGGTGGGATTACGTCTATCTATAGGGACGTTGCCTGTTCGCAAAAGCCTGTTTGTAGGAGTTCACCCCGTGGGCGAAAGATAGATGATTTAGTGTTTGGCAATATCGGCCAAGGGTTGGCCTCCTACAGGGAGGGATGTGTAGGAGCTCACCCTGTGAGCGAAGGGTTCTTAGAAATATGCTCTGTAAAATCGGCCACAGTGTGGCCTCCTACAATTATTTAAATGCATCTAAGGCTTTCTGCATTTTGTTGGCTTTCTCTAGCGTTTTTTTCTCTTGCACTAAGTGTTTCTTTGTTTCATCAGCAAGTGATTCTGTTTCGCGATTCAAGGTTCTTACTTGAATTAAAATATCTCTTAGTTTGGTTGCTAGCTCGGAAGGTACTTCTGCGATGGCTAGTTGCGAAACCAGTTCGCCATGTTCGGATTGTAGCTCCTGAACTAAGTCCCATTTGTCTTCTTTGGCAGCGTTATTCATCTCTTCTGCTTGAACTAAAGCTGTTTGGGCTTTTTCAATTAAAACGCTCATTTAAATATTCCTACAAAATTTTTCTAATGCTAAGTGTGTGCTTGCCGATAACAAAAATCAACGAGGCGTTGCGAGCAAATAAGAAAGCTTCGGAAAAAATATAAATTTTTTCTAAAGCGTTTTTGTTTGCGGTCGATAACACTCTCAAGCTTGGATTTCCTAACCCCTTTTAAATCAGGAAATTCGAACAGCAAACTATTTTATTACGGCCGGTCAGACTCGGCTGAATGTGAGGAGAAAATCTCATGGCAATGGTAATTAACTCAAACATTATGTCGCTGAACGCTCAGCGTAACTTGACCCTTTCTCAGGGTGAACAGAACCAAGCTATGGAGCGTCTAACAAGCGGTAAGCGTATCAACTCCGCAGCAGACGATGCGGCAGGTCTTGCGATCTCTAACCGTATGACTTCTCAGGTTCGTGGTCTTGACCAAGCGATCCGTAACGCGAATGACGGTGTCTCTCTTATCCAAACTGCTGAAGGTGCGTTGGATGAGTCTACAAACATCCTGCAGCGTATGCGTGAACTATCTATCCAGTCTGCCAACGGTACTTACGATGAAGGTAACCGTTCTACATTGAATGCAGAGGTTCAGCAGCTTGTATCTGAATTGGATCGTATCGCAGAAACAACTGCATTCAACGGCCTAAATATTCTTGATGGTACTTTAGGTGAAGTTGATCTTCAGGTTGGTTCTGAAGCAAACCAGACCATTACTTTGGAAATCCAGGCTATGGATGCTTCTACATTAGGCTTAGGATCCACTAGTGTCGATGTATTAGGTTCGCCAACTCAGGCATTGACCGGTTTCTCTCTGAACGATGGCGATGTTCTTATCAATGGCCAGTCTATCGGCGATTTTAACGGTACAAACGCAGCTGTTGCTGGCATTGGTGAGCAGAATGAAACAATGGATGATCTCGTTAAGAGTATTAATGAGAATGTTAACGGTGTTACTGCAAGTACAAGAGCCGAAGTTAACCTAGGTAAAACAGGCACTGGCGTACTAGAGGGTGCTGATAGTATCCAAATTACAGTCACTGACGATGCTGGTAATGCACAAACTTATAACGTCGGTGATACGAGCAGCTTAGAAGAGCTAGCGGACAAAATTGGTACTGTGACGGGCAACCAGGTTAGTGCATCTATCAATGATGATGGCGAATTGGTGCTTAATGCAGAGGATGTTACCTCTTTAGCAGTAGTTGATAATTCAACTGGTGATGCAGCCGTAGGTGGTGATAAGTCAGCGAATGCTTCTATCGCTCTAACGTCTGATAACGGTGATGATATTACGATTACTAGAGGTACTACGGGTAACCTTTCTGATCTGAATAATCTTGGTTTTATTGAGACTTCTGAAGCTGGTAGCTTGAAAGGTACTAGTCTAGATGGTACAGCAGAAACTGATGCGTTCTCCGAAGGCGGTGTTACGATTAATGGAGTGGCTATTGATAACGACGGCACTACAGATCTTGCAGGTAAGCTAGATGCAATCAATGACGTTTCCGGAGAAACGGGTGTTACTGCATCTGCATATTCTACAGTTCAGTTGACTGACTATACTTCTGCTGCAAGTACAGCACTGACTATTAACGGTGTTTCTATTGCTGCAACTACAACAGCAAATACTTTGCAGGATGTCGCTACACTGATAAACAATGCGTCTACAGATACAGGTGTTACTGCATATGTATCGGGTCAGGATCTTATTCTAGAAGGTGATGGATCTATGACTTTGGGTAACTTTGATGATCTATCTTTTGAGGCTTCTAAAACAAATAGTAGCACTGATGGTTTTACAGCGGCGGCAGGTGCTGCTCTGACTGATGATGAAACTATACAAGCAGGTATCCAGCTTAGCAGTACAAACGGTAATCCAATTCAATTGGATGTAGCTACAACTGCAGATGCCGTAGCACTTGGTTTGACTGATCAGAATGTATCTGAAGATGGTCGTTTTGGTACAGCGATTAACTCTATTGATATCTCAACTGCTGCTGGGGCTCAGAAAGCAATTGATGTAATTGATAATGCCCTAGAAACGATCAACGAAACTCGTGGTGATCTGGGTGCGATCAATAACCGTCTAGACTTTACTGTGAACAACTTAGCAAACGTATCTGAGAACGTAGCGGCTGCCCGTTCACGAATTGAAGATGCGGACTTCGCTGCAGAATCTGCTGCACTATCTCGTGCTCAGGTACTACAGCAGGCAGGTACTGCAATGTTGGCTCAGGCAAACGCTGCGCCACAGCAGGTTCTATCACTGCTTCAGTAAGATAAGCGCTATACTAACTAGTAGCTTATTACCCTCCATTGCGACACCGCAATGGAGGGTAGTTTAAAGAGATAAAAAAGAGGAATGCGTTATGGCTATAGAATCACTAAATGCTGCGAACAGTGCGGCTAACGTAGTTCAGCCTACCCAGCAGCCTCAGCAAGCAGAGCAGGTTCAGCGTCAGGCTGCGGAGTCGCAAAGCAATGAGCGTCTTCAAGAGCAAGCTAAACAAACGCAGGAACTCTCCGCTGAGAAGTTGGATGCTGCGATTGATCGTCTAAATGAGATGATGAAAAGCAGTCAGCGCTCTCTGAACTTTTCTGTAGATAACTCATCAGAAAAAGTAGTAGTTCAAGTGCGTGATCTAAGCACAGATAAAGTCATCCGTCAGATTCCAAATGAAGAAGCACTGCGTTTTGCGGAGTCATTTGATCGCATGATGGGCTTGATCTTTAACGAGGAAGCCTGAGAAACTACGGGCTTCTTCCACTCACCTAAAAACCAGAGGCGTTGGCTATGAGTGATAGTATCATTAGATCACTGGGGGCCGGTTCTGGTATCGATACCTCCAGTCTTGTTAGTAATCTTGTTGAAATTGAGCGTGCGCCCAAAGAGCAGCGACTTGATAGCAAACAGGAAAGTCTTGAAGCACAAATTTCAGCTTACGGGATATTAAAAAGTACACTGTCAGAGTTTCAGAGTGCCATGGCTACGCTGGCTGATAATGATACTTTTAATGGTCGTTCTGTATCATTTCCTGACTCTGATGTGATTACACCCAACTCGGTAGATGCGGGGGCACAGACAGGTACATATCAGATAGAAGTAGTTGATGTTGCTCAGTCACAGTCCTTGGCGTCAGGGGCTTATGCTGATAAAGATGCTGCTTTAGGGGCGGATTATGCGGGCACATTAACCATTAGTTTTGGTCAGTGGACTTATGATGAAGATGCCGATCCAGGGGCCGATGTGGATACGGATCAAGACCCTTATAGCTTTACGACGAATGCTGATCGGGCTGCACTAAATATCACGGTAGAGGAGAGTGATTCTCTTCAAGATATTGCAGATAAAATTAATGAGGAAGATGCAGATGTTCAGGCATCTGTGTTGCTTGTTGATGGCCAATATCAGCTCCTGTTGACGGCACCGTCCGGTGAAAATAATGCCTTACGTATATCCAGTGATGATGCAACAAAAGGTGATAGCACGGGATTAAGTGTATTTGAATTTAATGAAACAGAGCATTCTCAAGTCACAGAAACTCAGCAGGGTAAAGATGCTGAAATTAAAGTAAATGGATTAACTGTCTATCGAGATACCAATGAGATAGATGATGTTATTCAGGGTTTTAATTTTTCTCTTAATAAAGCGGACCCTGGAACAAGTCTTACTTTTACTGTGAGTGCTGATACAGCCATTGCTGAACAAGCTGTGAGAGACTTTGTTGATGCGTATAACCTGTTTTTTGAAACATCATCCAATCTCACAGGTGTTTCAAGGGATGAAAATAACCAGATCGTCAAGGGTGACCTTTCAACAGACGGTACGGCTAAAACACTTATAAACCGTCTGCGTACCTCTGTGACGGCATCTGTACCCGGTTTAGATTCAGGCTTTACTGCTCTGACTAATATAGGTGTACGCACAGAGCTAGATGGCACACTAGCGATAGATGAAGATGATTTTAGTGATGCCTTTAGTGATAACTTTGATCTCATTGAAAGTTTGTTTGCTACTACGACAGAAAGTGCTAATGATGAAGTCTCTGTAAAAGTGGGTAGCTATGCTTCAGATACAGTAGCGGGTGATTATGAGGTTATTGTCACTACCAACCCTGAAAAAGCAACAGTAACAGGAAATGCGCAAACGCTTACTTTTGCCCCAACTACGACTCTTGGTGCTGATTATGCTTTTAAAATTACAGTGGATGGAGTGAAGTCCGAAGATATTATTCTTGGCGGGACATTTTCGAGTATCGAAGAAGTTAGGGCTGACCTTCAAGCAATGATTAATGGTGATACCAATATCAAAGATGCGAATGTTGCTTTGGATGTTGGTTATAACGGTAGTGAATTCACATTTACCTCTAGGGCTTATGGTAGTGCTTCTGAAATAGATTTTGATTCGGCTGATTTTGGTGTAAGTGCTGGGCAGCTTGGTTTGACGGATCTGAATGATAATGGGGTGGACGCTGCCGGAACAATTGCGGGTGAAGCTGCATTTGGCTCAGGTAATGTCCTTTTGCCACCAATTGATTCCGATGCGTATGGCCTTAACTTCACTGTTGGAGAAAATGCAGTTGCTGCTGGTGCGGTAACAACAACATTTTCACGAGGATTGGCCGGTGAATTAAGTAAGCTAATTGATGACCTATTAGCTAGCGATGGTTCAATACAAACTCGTGAAACTAATATTAATAATTCCTTAGAAAATATTACCGATGATCGCGCTGAGCTTGATCGAAAAATGGAAAAGCTTGAGCTAAGGTTATATTCTCAGTTTTTAGCGATGGAGCGAATTGTCAGTAGCTTCCAGAGTACTGGTAATCAGTTGGACGGGATCTTAGATCGTTTGCCGTTTACAGCGTCGAACTCTTAATTCTCTTTTTTGTTTATTTTGCACGATTTTTTCGTGTTTAAGGTAATTTGTAGGTGTAAGTATGAGCGTTAATCTAAACGCATTAAAGCAATATCAAAGTGTAGATCTTCGCGCTACGATTGAAACTGCTAGCCCACATAAATTGATATCAATGCTATTGGATGGTGCTTTGGGAGCTTTAGCAAAAGCAAAAGGATCGATTGAACGCTCAGTGATTGAAGAGCGAACGAAGCATCTGAATAAAGCAACAGAGATAGTTGTGGGTTTAAAAGGAAGTTTAGACCTGGAAAAAGGTGGTGAAGTTGCAGAGAATCTTGATGGACTTTACGACTATATTTTACGTTCCATCGTAATAGCTAACCGCGAGAATGATGCAGAGAAGGTTCAAGAGGTTATGAATTTACTCCTTGAAATAAAGCAAGGTTGGTCCGAAATGCCGAATGACTTACAGCTGTAATCATCAGGTAAAAGCATTACATGTCAGAACGCCTTGGTCTCAAAATTCTTCATATTGCTAGTTTTGTCGGAAACATCGGAGACAATGCAAATCATCAAGGTGTTCGACGCACACTGTCTGAAAGGTTCTCTGGTATACATACTTACACAGAGTTAGAAATTAGAAAGTGTTATCGTATATACACCGGTGGAGATCGTTGGGAATTTGACCTGCAGTTTGCCAGTTTAGCGAACCAACATGATCTAATAATTATTGGCGGTGGAAACTTTTTTGAACCGTGGTTACCTGAATCTAGCACAGGTACAACTATTGACCTGTCTAAAGAAATTCTGGATAAAATTCATTCACCTATTCTATTTTACGGTGTAGGGTTTGATACTTATAAGCATTGTCCCGCAGAGTGCCTTCAAAAATTTCAAGATTTTGTTGTTGATGTTAGTGAACGTTCGAACGTCATACTAACCTTTCGAAACGATGGTTCATTGAAAAACTATAAAAAAACGTATGGAGCAATGTCGGAAGCCATTGATGTTGTACCAGATGGCGGTTTTTTCTATCAACCAGATTGTAAATTGAACTTTCCATTTGACAGTAAAAATGAATATTGGGGTATTAACCTTGCCTCTGATATGAAAGACGTGCGCTTTCCTGAAGGAGGCAAAGGGAATATAACATGGGAAGGATTTCTTAGAGGGTTTGCAGCAGTATTATCTACCAAGTTGACCGAACAAGAAAATCTACAGTTAATTTTTTTTCCGCATATCTATAAGGATTTAGAAGCAATTAGTGAACTTTTAGCGTATATGGATGATCGTTTTTGTCGAGATCGTATACAGACAGCTCCATATTCATATGGTTGGGATGGAGCAGACAAAGTTTTCTCTCTTTACAACTCATGCTCTCTTATTATGGGAATGCGATTCCATACGAATGTATGTGCTATGGGTATGAATATTCCAAGCATAGGCCTTTCCAGCTCACCAAAGCTCGAAGATTTGTACGAAGAAATAGGGCTTAGAGATAGGATTGTTCGGATTAATAAAGATGATTGTATGCAAAAATTATTATTTTTGTTGTCAAAAATGAACGAGAAGCCTCATATTTTCAGGCAGCAAAATAATACTGTAGTTGATAGGCTAAGAAATGATGTGGGATTATTTTGGGATAAGTTAGCCTTACTTTTAGATAAAAGTTAGTAAATAATCCCAAGTGGATCTACTTATGCACATGTTTATTCATCAAAGCACGACTTACATATTAAAGGCAGGACGTGTCTATACGGCGTTAATAATCTATGTGAAGGATTTAGAAGTATCTTTCTAAATAGCTCAATGCTTCCCAAAAACCCTCTCCATTATTTTTGTGGCCTTGCCAAACTTCAGGTATGAATGGAATACTAGATACTTGTTCTTTCAGTACTTTCGATAAGTCTGAAAAGTTAACATCACCATGTCCTATCTGAATACCTTCCCCGTCTACACCTTTAGCATCTACGATATGGCAATAGGCAATGTATGGCCTTATGGTGCGAATAAATTCTATAAGGTCCCAATCATAGTAGTTGCATGCCATCATTGAATGAGAAACATCCAAACATATTCTGATGTTATTCTGTTTGCAAAATGTTGCTATATCATTGGCTGATACGAATAAATTGTGGAAACTCTGCCCGCCAAAATGCCAAGGGAAGGGGGGCATTGTTTGAATGATGATCTCGACACCTTCCGTGTTTATCTCTGATAGGGACTCTGCTACACGGTTATACATCGATGGAAGGGCGTCTTTGTCTACAAATCCTTGAGTGTTAAATCCCCCAGCATTGACCACAATAAATGGTTTTTTCGTGTTGGGGAAAAAGCCTTTCAACTCTCGGGTTATTTCTACAACACGAGTAAGCTCTTCTATCGAATGTTTACGATATTCAGTATCTGGGCTGGCCAAATTAAGAATATGGTCGCCTTTGAAAAGCTCCGGTGAATGTACGGCAAATCCATGGTTAGCCGTTGGTTTAATGAAATCTGCGATGTTCACTTCCATGTCCTGATAGCTCAGATGGAACTCGATAAAATCCATGTTAGAGAGGGCAGTCAGCTTTTTATAATCGTGATATCTTACAGGTATGCCAAAAGGCCGATCAAATTTATAAGCTTTAGGAGATGATTCAAGACTTTTGAGGTCTGAATTGTAAAAGTAATCTCCCGGGCTCATGTCTCGCTTACTTTTCATACCTACTAGTTGTTCCAGATAACACGGTTGAAGGCCTTGCCCAGGGCTCTTCACATCCAGCATTTCTCGTGTGATAGTACTTCCTTTGGGGATATTGGTATTGCTGACTAAGCTTTTAGCAAGTATTTCTCTATTTATCATTTCCCCTTGTGATAAAAGTCGAGAGTCATTATTCCCTAGTGCTGACTCTAAGACTCTGATGTCCTGAACCATCTGTTTGAATTCGTCGGGTAATAGGGATACTTTATGGTCATTTCCCTCCATTTCTTTATCAATTGTGAAATGCTTTTCAATAACCTTGGCGCCCAGTGCTACAGCAGCAATTGGAATAGTAATACCACGCTCATGCCCAGAATAACCTACAATGCTGCCAGTGATGGATTTTAATCTTTGCAGATATTTTAAATTAACATCCTTAAGAGGTGTTGGGTATGTAGAGTTACAATGTAACATGATAAATTCTGTACCATGATATTTTAGTAAATCCACTGCATGACGAATTTCTGACTCTTTGGACATTCCAGTTGAACAAATTAAGGTTTTACCTGTCTTTGCAATGTCAGTTAACAAAGCGTCATTAGTTAAATCAGCTGAGGCAACTTTATAAGCATTCATTCCATAGTTTTCAAGTTTCCTCAGGGATTCGGTATCCCAAGGAGTACAAAGAGGCATCATGTCTAATTCTTTGCAGTAATCAAATGCAGAGAAAAGTTCTTCATCTGATAATTGAAATCTTGAAAGTAAATCCAGAGTATATTCAGTTCCTAGATCAGATGATCCATCGGCTGATTCCTTGTACAGAGAATTCATGCTTCTCATCTGGAACTTAGCGCAATCAGCTCCTGCCTTTTTAGCAAGTTTGATCAGTTTCTTAGCTAGCTCCAGACTACCGTTATGGTTGTTACCAATCTCAGCAATAATAAAAGCTGGACTTGATTCATCTATCTTTTGCAGGCCGAGTACAATACCTCTTTCGCCTTTAATGGCTATAGCAACAGGGCGCTTCGAGTCATCTAATAATGGAATGACTGAAATAGGGCGCTTGAAACTGTTTTCTATCTCTTTACGTGATGCTTCTATGGGTAGGCTCTGTGCATTAGCATTGGTTAAAGAACCAACATCCTGTTTGAGGTCAAAGTTTTCAACGTTAATTAACCAGCGCCTGAAATCGCCGTCTGTGAATGATCCAAGCAATTGGCCTGAACTAGAAACAACGAATACGATTCGATTTTTGTTCTGATTGATTTTCTCAAGAGCGCGAAAAACAGATTCATATTCATAAACGATAAAATCAGATATTTTTTTAAGGATAATCACGATTTCTTGCCTGCTTGAAGTTTTAGTATAGCCTCATTGATTACCCAGTCTGTCGGTGTGTCAATTTCATAGCTTTCCTCTTCGCTCATAACATACATACCTATTTCGCCACCGAGGCGATTGTTTGTGTCTCGGTAAATAGTTTCTTTTGTTATATAGATGGAACCATTTTCTCTATATGTTAATTGCTTCTGAGGGATGTCTTGTCTGCGAGGACGATTTAAAAAGTCATATCTAGCAGTCGGGCGTTTTTCATTTTCCCATAGAAAGTGCCAGAACTCTGTAGTGCTTAGTAAGGAGTCGTAACTTCCAGAGAAAAAATGGGATAAAGCATTATCGATAGAGCCATCTAACCTAACTGGTGAAGTGCATTGGAGTAATACAACTATACTGGGAACAATATCATCATTGTCCCTAAGCCAGTCGAGGCAATTTATAACAGCTGACTCGGTTGTTGCAGTGTCATTTGCAATTTGACTTGGTCTTAAAAACGGTACATATGCTCCGCAATCCGATGCTATCTTAGCAATATCAGGACAGTCAGTAGATACAATTACTTTATCTATTCTTTTGCTGTTAAGAGCGTGTTCTATTGTCCAGGCAATAAGAGGCTTGCCAGCTATTGGTTTTATGTTTTTGCGAGGGATTCCTTTTGACCCTCCTCTTGCTGGAATTATAGCAATAATCATTTGATAAGCTTACTGTCTAAATTTCTCGTTTTATTATCTATATCTAGAAGTCTTTTGCCGGATCTGTTTTTTATAGAATCTAAAAAATCTAGGTATATATTTAAAACTTTCTTGTAAATTATAATGCTGTCTTTCTGATTATGTCCTAGGTATAGAGCTTTGTTTAGAATAATACAAAAAGATGTAATGCTTCCCTTGATTAATGGATATAAGTACTTTCCTTTAGAGGAGTTTTTTAAGCTATTGAGGATATTATGATGTCTGAAAAGTTCATATTGAACTTGATCAATGCTTTTGGGTCTGGTCGAGAAGCTTTTTTTCAAGTTTTCGATTGACTCTTCCAAGAAGTAGAAATCTTTCAAAGTTTCTTCTTGAGAAGCATTTTTTTCTATACCTGAGTTATAGAAATAATTTTCAAAAAGGTTATTGACTATTGAACCTTTATTTTTGATCTGAACATTAGACTCTATTTGATTTGGTTTGATTGGTGTAGTTCCCTCAATGTATATGCCATTGCTTGTATTGTAGCAGTTGATAGACTTTGGTTGACTGAGGCACATTTCCATAGAAATCTTTGCAAATTTGAACGTTGCATTTGTAAGTATTTGCTCTTGGAAGTTGCCTTTGAGATAGAAATTTTTATTATCATCTGTTTTGTACAGGTTCAAGCTAGCTGTATGTTGTTTGTCTATGGAGTAATGGGTGCTGTGTTTTGAATGATGCTGAGTCCCGGAGCTGAAGCCGAAATCCATTCCAAAAAGATAAACCTCTCTGAAACCTAAAGCGATAGCAAGCGCTAACCCTGTATTCCCTACGGTTGGATTGCAGTTACCTAAATTTACGCAATAGTTACCTGTCTTAATGTATTTTGATATGAAATATGTTCCGAGGTCATTTGCCTTTAAGGCCATGCCTTTCTTATCGAATAATTTGAATACGTCAGGGTGAACAGTGTTAAGTGTAAGTAATAAGATGTTATCTCGATACTGGCTATCAGTTGAGGTCTCAAGCCATTCTATAACAGGCTTAGTTCGCTCCATTTCAATATGGATGTCGGGCTTGATGCCCATTTTGTAGAGGGAGCCGATCGTTGTGCCGCAAGATATATATATGGCGTTTTCTTGATGTTTTGATAGGAAGTCTTTTGCTTCGTCTAGTGAGGGACCATTTCCGATTATAAAAACAGGAATATCTAAGCTTTCTTTGCTAATAATACTATGGTTTCTTAGAGGAGGGATTTGGCATTCCCAATTTTGTATAGTGTGAGCAAGACCAACTTGTTCATCATCAAAGTAGCCTGATGATGCGAAGATAATTCCTAGCCTATCAAGAAAATTATCAGTGATTTCTTTCATTTCTTTACTGGAAAGATGGTCTATTTTGCAACTGTTAACCGCGTTATAAACGCCTATGAAATCAAGATATGTTTTGAACTCGGTTAAAGACTGTTGACTAGATTGACCCACTATTAGTTTGAGAGAATGGCCTTCCTGTTTGAAATATGAGAAGACCTCTTTCCAATCTAAGATAAATAAACTTGCGAAAAAAATATCTAAATGAGGCTCAATAATTACTAAGTTCTTAATATCGCACAGTTCTAGCATTTGTGGGACGATATAGCCCATGCCAATGCCGTTTAATATCAGTAGGTTACACGTTTTTTCGGTTGTTAGGTCTATGGTTCTTTTTGTATGCTGCTTTAGGATATCCACACATCTATTCATATGTGATATGTGTAAAATATTTTCAGCATCTAATGCGTCTTTTGATTGAGGGGTGAAATCGAAGATATGTGGTTTTTTAGTGAACTGGTCAACAAAATCCTGACAGAACTTTTGAGGATCGTATCTGTAAACGGGTTTATTGTTTAATTTGTTATTGAAAAGGTTAAGATAGCCCTGATCTGACAATTTAAGTGATATATCGGTCGGAGTGTGTCTAGAGAATTTCTCGGCCACCTCAGGTATCTCTTTTTTGAAAAAAAGGATATTTTTTGCAAATTGCTGATTCAGCATTTGTTGCATTTTCAGGATTTCTTCTGCGTGTTTCTTTTGGTCAAAATCCATGCTTTATCTCTTGAAATTTGGGCTAAATATTAGACTGTGGTTTGACGTCAGTCTTCTTGAGTTTTTGGGGGTGCTACAAGTTATAGATATTATAATCAGTGTATATTAGCTTCGAAGGTCATCCAAGATGTTAGTGCTTTTGTGTATCGTGTTTTTCCCCGATAGCGTCATTGAATCTGATGTTACCCACGCACTGGATAAGTGCCTACTTGGACTTTAAATCACTCTAGAGCGATTAAGCTTAAGGGTGAGTTTACTAGCGAATGTGCTGCATCAATTGGGATGTGTGTAGACTTGTTTTCAGTAAGAGACAATGTTTCATCACCTTTTATTACTTGAGCAATACTGGTTGCCAAAATCTACTGTTTTGGTCTGTGGCGTATCTAGGTTATAGAGTCATTAGCCTGAATTTTCAGGAATGAGTTTTTTTGCATGCTATTGACATATAATATGAGACTTGAAGATTGTTCTGTTTTTTTATGCTCTAGGGAGAGGAGTATAATCGGATATCAGCTTTTTCCGTCATAATCACGGCATCATCTGTTAGCTCCTCACTCATTAGATCCTATTTGTTTGCATCTAATGATCATGTTCCGAAATTACGTTATTGATAAGAAGTTAATCAGTATTGATCACTGTATATAAGGTGGTTTATTAATCGGTGTCAATAAAATATCGTGCTGTTTGATTTTTTTATGCTTGTGACATTTTATTGACATTACCCCTTTCTCGGTTAATTATTACCATTATTAACAAGCAGCTTTTAATAATGGTTAGGCATGTCTTCGGTTTTAGTCATAGATGATGATCTAAGTCGGCGGGAGCTTTTGAGTTCCGCTTTTTCTTTTCTTGATCAGCCGTGTGAATTTTGCGGTTTTGTTGATTGGTTTCAATCTAACAGTGAGATAAGCACAGATCAGATCAATTTGGTGCTGCTGGGTCAAAGTCAGCTACCTATCTCTTTAGAAAAGCTTGTTAAAGATTTTCAAGATAAGTTTGCTTCTATTGCTGTGGTGACGTTGGATGAATGGTCAGACGTTGCAGAACTGTCTGACTCCTTACGCCAGTGTGTGGTTGGGCAGCTTTCAGTTCCGTTTAACTATCAGCAGTTACTGGATTGTTTGCATCGAGCTCAGTTATTTAGATTGAGAGCAGATGATGCATCGCTTGCACAGGTCGATCTTTTCTCTGGATTAGTGGGTATTAGCCAGTCAATGTTGCAAGTGAGACGGGCGATGTCTCAAGTGGCTGGTAGAGATGTAAATGTCTTGATTACCGGTGAGTCAGGCACAGGTAAAGAGGTTGTAGCTCGCAGTCTTCATGATCATTCAGTGCGTAAAAATGGTCCTTTTGTACCTATAAACTGTGGCGCCATTCCTGCGGATCTTCTCGAAAGCGAGCTTTTTGGTCACGAAAAAGGCGCCTTTACTGGAGCGGTGTCTAGTCGACCTGGGCGTTTTGAGTTGGCTCAAGGCGGAACGCTTTTCTTGGATGAAGTTGGTGATATGCCGCTGCCTATGCAGGTTAAACTTCTTCGAGTATTGCAAGAGCGTAAGTTTGAGCGAATTGGTGGGACTAAAACCTTAGACGCTGATATTCGAGTGATCGCGGCAACGCATAAAAACTTGGAAGAGATGATCGAAACGGGTGAGTTTAGGGAGGATTTATATTACCGCCTAAATGTCTTCCCTATAGATATGCCGCCATTAAGAGAGCGTGCAGGTGACCTCCCTTTATTGCTGGATGAGCTCTCACGTCGACTTCCAGAGCAAGGTTTAGATGCCGTTCGTTTTCAAAATAGTGCGATAGCATCCCTGCAATTGCATCCTTGGCCCGGTAATGTGCGGGAACTCTCCAACTTAATTGAGCGTATGGCGATCCTTTACCCGAACGGCGTGGTTGGTGTTTCTGAGTTGCCGCCTAAATTTCAGAATGTTCCTGAACCAAATCCTGAATTATACGAACAAGCCGAAAATGCTGTTTCATCAGAAGGAGTTAGTATTCCTCACACCGTAGAGCTGGATAAACTGCCAGATGAAGGTATTGACCTTAAAAGGCATTTGGAAACAATCGAGCAGCGTTTATTAGAGCAGGCTCTTACTGTAAATGACAATGTGGTTGCACGAGCCGCGGAGACGTTAAATATTCGACGGACCACTTTAGTAGAAAAAATGCGTAAATATGGAATGCAGCGTAAGTAATATGTCCAGCGAAGAACAGTATCTACAGCGCATAGAGCAATTAGAAAATGAGCTATCTGCTAATAAGAAGAAGTTGGTTCAACTTGAAGCAAGTCAAAGTCAGGATAGCCAACAGTTGAATGATCGTTTTCAGCATTTGTTATCGGTTATGCCTGTTGGTGTAGTTATTATTGATGGTTCTGGGTTGATTTCAGAAGTTAATTCGGTAGCCGAGAACTTGTTGGGTTCTCCTATCAAAGGACAGCCGTGGTTTAAGATAATTGAACGTAGCTTTGCTCCTCAAAATGATGATGGTCATGAAGTTTCATTAAAAGATGGCCGTAAAGTCAGTTTGATGACACGAGCAATGGATAATGAACCAGGGCAATTGGTGGTATTAACGGATCAGACCGAAACTCGTCTTCTTCAGGGGCGTTTGTCTCATTATCAGCGTCTATCTGAAATGGGGCGGATGATGGCGTCACTTGCGCATCAAATCAGAACGCCTCTATCGGCGGCCTTACTTTATGTTGATCATCTTAATCGCCCAGATCTATTGCAAGAGCAGCGTCAGAAATTTGCCACTAAAGCCAAATCTCGCCTGACTAATTTAGAACAGCAAGTTAGGGATATGTTAATTTTTGCGCGTGGTGAAATGCGTTTAGATGAGCAGGTAAGCTCTAAAGCACTGATGGCTGAACTAGAAGATATGCTCGATGTACCATTGGTAAACTACGATGCTGATTGTGACTGTGTGAATTCTGTCCCCGAATATAGTTTGCAGTGTAATAAAGAAGCGCTGTTAGGTGTTTGTAGTAATTTGATTGAGAATGCTCTGCAGGCTTGCGGTAAGGGTGCGGAGTTGATGGTTCGTTTCGCTGATCAGGACGGGAAGTTACGCATCGATGTTATTGATCAAGGGCCAGGAATGGGCGCAGATGAATTGAAGCGGGCGCTCGAACCATTTTATACCACCAAATCCCATGGTACGGGATTGGGCTTAGCGGTAGCTCAAGTTGTAGCGCATGCTCATCATGGTCAATTCTTACTTAATTCTCTGCCGGGTCAGGGAACTGTCGCCAGTCTAATTTTGCCGGCAATAACGTCTGCTTCGGAAGAGGGTTAAAAGATCTGCAATGGCTAATCGTATATTAATAGTTGAAGACGATAACGAGTTACGCGAAGCGCTTTGTGATACGTTGGAATTGGCAGGCTTTGAATATCTTGAAGCAGAAGATGCAGAAACCGCTTTGGATATTTTGTCGCGTCAGCAGGTGGCTATGGTCGTAACCGATGTCAATATGCCGGGTATGGATGGGCATCAGTTGTTAGATAAGATTCACGAAACTTACCCTGCATTGCCGGTTATGCTTATCACTGCTTTTGGGCAAGTAAGTAAAGCGGTAGAGGCCATCAAAGCCGGTGCTGTCGATTACTTGATGAAGCCGTTTGATTCTGATGCCTTGATATCGTCAGTACGTCGCTTTGCGGTTGGAGAGACTGCGGCAAGTGAAATGGAGCAGCCTATAGCGGAAGAGCCTAGTAGTCAGCAATTACTGCAGTTGGCTCGTCGCGTAGCAGCGTCAGATTCTACAGTGTTGATCTCTGGAGAGTCAGGTACAGGTAAAGAAGTTTTGGCTCAATACATCCATAACCACTCTTCGCGGGCTAAGAAGCCATTTATTGCGATTAACTGTGCTGCAATCCCTGAAAATATGCTCGAAGCTACTTTGTTTGGACACGAGAAAGGGGCTTTTACTGGTGCCTATGCAAGTGCACCCGGTAAGTTTGAGCAGGCTGATGGCGGTACTTTGTTGCTTGATGAGATTTCCGAGATGGATCTTGGTTTACAGGCAAAGTTGCTACGTGTATTGCAGGAGCAAGAAGTGGAGCGAATTGGTGGTCGTAAAGTTATCAAGCTTAATGTTCGTGTGTTGGCAACCACAAACCGCAAATTAGATAGTTACGTTGCAGAAGGTAAATTTAGAGAAGACTTATTCTATCGTCTTAATGTCTTTCCATTGCAATGGAAACCTTTGCGTGAGCGCTCGGCTGATATTGTGCCTTTGGCTGAAAGGCTTTTTGGTAAGTATTGCCAGAAAATGCTGCGTACTTCAGTTGCGTTATCTGATGATGTTAAGCGTTTGATGACCGATTATTCTTGGCCGGGTAATGTGCGTGAATTAGACAATGTTGTGCAGCGAGCTTTGATACTGCAATCCGGTACAGAAATCGGTGTTGCTGACCTTATGCTCAATCCTGAAGATATTTCACACACAACTGTACATGACGTGAATCAAGAAACTGATCAAGATGAAGATCTTTCAGGACAGTTGGGAGAGGGCGTTCGTCAGCGAGAATTTCAGCTGATTATTGATGCCCTAAAAGCTACTCACGGAAGTCGTAAGGAAGCAGCGGAAAATCTCGGGATAAGCCCGCGTACTCTGCGATACAAGCTAGCTAAGATGCGTGAGCAAGGCTTGGATTTAGATAAATTGCTTGGTCGTTAATAGGCTTTTAAAGATCCCTTTTACGCGCTTTTAAAAAAAGCTTGTAGAGACTAAGGTCTTACACCGGATATACCAATGTCTAATTCAGAGGCCCGCTACCCCTTCTGTATAAATCTAGGTACTGATATAAAGCCTCAAACTGACTCGTAGAATAATAATATTGGAGTAGAGCGATCTGGGGTTATTTTAGAACTAAAACAATCAAGCTAAGGGCATCACGATGAGTGAAAAGGTATATCCAGTAAGTCCGGAGATTGCGGCAAACGCGCACATCGACAACGAAAAATATGAAGCGATGTATGAGCAATCAGTTAACGATCCGGATGCATTCTGGGGTGAAGCAGGTAAGCGCCTGGATTGGTTTAAGCCATACACTAAAGTTAAAAACACCACTTTCGATCCACACAATGTAGATATTCGTTGGTACGAAGATGGTACGTTGAACGCTTCTCACAACTGTCTTGATCGCCACCTAGAAACTCGTGGTGATCAGGTTGCTATCATCTGGGAAGGTGATGATCCAAGCGAATCTGAAAATATCACTTACCGTGATCTTCATGAGCGCGTTTGTAAGTTTTCTAACGCTCTTAAAGCTCGTGGCGTAGAGAAAGGCGATGTTGTAACGCTTTACATGCCTATGATTCCAGAAGCTGCTGTAGCTATGTTGGCATGTACTCGTATTGGTGCTGTCCACTCTATCGTATTTGGTGGTTTCTCTCCTGAAGCGCTAGCAGCTCGTATCGAAGGTGCGAAATCTAAAGTTGTTGTAACGTCTAACTACTCTTTGCGTGCAGGCAAGTCTGTTCCGCTTAAAGCTAACGTAGACAAAGCGTTAGAGCATGATGCAGCTAAAGCGCATGTTGAAAGCGTAATCGTTGTTAAGCGCGTTGAGCAAGATGTTGCTTGGGATAGCAATGTTGATGTTTGGTACGAAGATCTAGTAGCTGAAGCATCTGCTGATTGCCCTGCTGAAGAGATGAACGCTGAAGATCCAATGTTCATTCTTTACACGTCTGGTTCTACTGGTGCGCCAAAAGGTCTGAAGCACACTACTGGTGGTTACATGGTTTACGCTTCCATGACACACGAGTACGCGTTCGACTATAAAGAAGGTGATATCTACTGGTGTACTGCTGACGTAGGTTGGGTTACTGGTCACTCTTACATCGTATACGGACCACTAGCTAACGGTGCAACTTCACTAATGTTTGAAGGTGTTCCAAGCTACCCAGATAACAGCCGTTTCGGCCGTGTTATCGAAAAACACAAAGTTAACCAGTTCTACACTGCACCAACGGCTATTCGTGCATTGATGCAGCAAGGTGAAGATGTACTAGGTGATTCTGACCTATCTACACTACGTATCCTTGGTTCTGTAGGTGAGCCAATCAACCCAGAAGCTTGGGAATGGTACCACCGCATTATCGGTCAGGGTCGTTGCCCAATCGTTGATACTTGGTGGCAGACTGAAACTGGCGGTATGATGATTCTTCCTCTGCCAGGTGCTACTGCAGCTAAGCCAGGTGCAGCATCTCGTCCATTCTTCGGTATTCAGCCAGCACTTCTAGATGCTGATGGTAACGAGTTGGAAGGTGCGACTGACGGTAACCTAGTAATTAAAGATTCTTGGCCATCTCAGGCTCGTTCTATCTGGGGTGATCACGAGCGCTTTATCCAAACTTACTTCTCTACATACAAAGGTGTATACACTACTGGTGATGGTTGTCGTCGTGATGAAGACGGTTACTATTGGATCACAGGTCGTGTAGATGACGTAATCAACGTTTCTGGCCACCGTATGGGTACTGCGGAAGTTGAGTCTGCACTAGTAGCTCACGAAGCAGTTGCTGAAGCAGCAGTAGTTGGCTACCCGCACGAAGTTAAGGGTCAAGGCATCTACGTTTATGTAACTCTACAGTCTGGTTTCGAGCAGTCTGACGAGCTACTTAAAGAACTACGTATGCACGTACGTTCTGAGATCGGTCCAATCGCATCTCCAGACTTGATTCAATTCGCACCAGGCATGCCTAAGACACGTTCTGGTAAGATCATGCGTCGTATCCTTCGTAAGATCGCTGAAGACGATTTCGGTGCTTTAGGTGATACTTCTACACTTGCAGATCCATCTGTAGTAGATGACCTAATCGAAAACCGTATGAACCGTCAGGACTAATTCTTCTTATAAATTAGTCTGAAAAAACTCCTGTAAGTCGCGGATTACCCGAGACTTGCGGGAGTTTTTTGTTTTATAGTGGTATTCTCTTCACTGGATTAACCGTTCATTAACGGTTGGCGTTCGTCACAGGGTTCTTAAGGGGGAAGTGAACGCATGCAGTTAGCACAAAAAATTATTATTGCAGATGATCATCCGTTGTTCCGTGCAGCTTTAAAACAGGCTGTTACTCAGGCAATGCCTGGTGTAGAAACAATCGAAGCGGATTCGTTGGCTGCAGTGCAGGAAGCCGTGGATCAGCACTCTGATGCAGATCTGGTGTTATTAGATATTCATATGCCAGGCACTAATGGCTTTTCTGGTCTAGTGTTCTTGCGTGGTCAAAACCCGGGGATCCCAGTTGTGGTTGTATCTGGCAGTGAGCAACCGCATGTAATGAAGCGTGCTATTGATTACGGCGCTTCTGGTTTTATCCCGAAATCAGCACCTCTCGAAACAATTGGTGAAGCCATTGTTGCTGTACTTGAAGGTGAGGAATGGTTGCCTCAGGAAGTAGCTGATAATTTAGGTGATGTAAGCGAAGATGACCAAAAGTTCGCTGCGGCATTATCTGCATTAACGCCTCAACAGTTCCGTGTATTGACGATGCTGACTGAAGGGTTGTTAAACAAGCAGATCGCTTATGAGTTAAACGTTTCTGAAGCGACGATCAAAGCGCACGTAACAGCTATTTTACGTAAGCTGGGTGTTCATAGTCGTACACAAGCGGTAATTGCTGCTCAGCGCCTTGGTGTCGAGCCGCCTAAGACTGATCTTGAGTAATACCTAAAATAAAGATTTTAAAAAAGGCGCCTATGGCGCCTTTTTTATTGGTTGTGATTGGTTCAAGGTTATTCGTTTTCAGCTTCGCTAGCGCGTGCTGTGGCAATGGTTTTATTAATCATCGCTCGTAATGCCGCAGGGCGAATAGGCTTGGTTAATAGTTGTGATCCATAATCTTGGATTTCGTTCTTCACCTCTTCAGTTCGGTCAGCAGTGATAACGATGCTTGGTACTGGTTTATCCAACAGTGGCGCTAGGTCATCTAGAGCCATGATGCCTGTTAGTGTTTCTGAGAGGTGGTAATCAGCTAGAATGATCTCTGGCTGGAAATTCTCTGATTGAATTAGGTCGGTTGCTTCTTTAGAGGAAAGAGCGACTTTCACATCGCAGCCCCAGCCGTTAAGCAGTGCTGACATGCCTTCTAGGATCTTAGGTTCGTTGTCGATCACTATGGCTCGGATTCCGTTTAGGCCTTTACTGCGGATCCAGCCGCGTTTTTCGGGCTTTGGTTTAACCGCTTTGGTTCTGTCGCCAAGGGGGATCTCGACGCTGAATACGGTGCCTTTAGTCGGCCAAGAGCGGACATTAAGCTTGTGGCCCAGCATGCGAGCAATGCGTTCTGTAATCGCAAGCCCGAGACCTAGGCCTTGTACCTGAGAGTGCTTAGGGTTATCGATGCGTCTGAACTCTTCAAAGACCTCTTTGATTTTGTCTTCAGCTATACCTACGCCTGTATCCCAGACTTCGATTCTAAGCATGTTTTTACGGCGACGGCATCCAAGCAGAATCTTGCCCTCTTGTGTATAGCGCATAGCGTTCGATAGGAAGTTTTGGATGATTCGTCTTAGGAGCTGTTGGTCCGAGCGTACAACCTTGTTGCATTGTACAGTTCGGAACTTAAGCGACTTTTTAGCGGCGACTGCGGTAAATTCAGTATTTAATGCACTAAACATATCATCCAGAGGAAAGTCCGTAATGGATGGCGCAAGTGCACCAGCATCTAGTTTGGATATATCTAGGATCGCGGTGATAAGCTCCTCAGCGGCAGTTAGAGAGCCGTTAAGGTTTTCTACCAGCTGGCTGGTCTCTTCGCTATGGCTTTGCTGAGCTAAGGCTGATGTGAATAAGCGCGCAGCATTAAGTGGCTGTAATAAGTCGTGGCTGGCAGAAGCTAGGAATCTGGTCTTACCCAAGTTCGCGTCATCAGCATCAGACTTGGCTTGACGGAGCTCGTCTTCCATTAAAGATCGAATCGTATTTTCTTTTCGTAGCTCTTTGTTAACAACAGAGAGTGCGTGAGTACGTTCACGTACCCGTTGTTCTAGCGTCTCATTGGTCTCTTTCAGCGCTAACTCAGCTTTACGACGCTCAGTAATGTCTTGGTATAGAGTGAAGTAACCCAGTACATCGCCATATTCGCCAATGTGCGGGATGTATTTAACCTCGGCATAACGGGGCTGGCCGCTGTCACTCGGAAGCGTGGTTTCAAAGCGCTGACGTTTGCCTGCGAGAGCAGCTGTTATATAAGGGCTTCTAAGCTCGTACTCATCCTCGCTCATTGTCTTGTAGCAAGGTTGACCTGAGATGGTATTGCGATCAAGGCCAAAGGTGTCGGCATAGGCTTTGTTGATGAACAGGTAGCGTCTCTCTGGATCAAGGTAGGCAATTAGTACCGGTACATTATCGGTGTAGATTCTAATGTTTTGCTCACTTTCCCTTAGTGCCTCTTCGACATGCTTATGATCTGTGATATCCATGTAGGTGTTTACGTAGCCACCATTTGGCATTGGGTTACCACGCACTTCTAGAACGGTGCCGTCCGGGCGGAAACGTTCGTAGCTATGGCGCTTACCTGATTTAAGGACTTTTAAGCGTTTGGTTACTTGTTCATCATTGTTGCCCGGACCGTATTCACCTTTCATGGCGTTATAACGGAAAACTTCTTCGATCGGCCGGCCAACGCAGATGAGGCCCTCAGGGTAATCAAACATCTCTACGTAAACGCGGTTCCAAGCAACGAGTCGCATCTGTTGGTCAACAACGCTTATGCCGAGGCTGATATTCTCAATGGTTGATTGCAGGAGTGAGCGGTTAAAACGCAGTGCCTGTGAGGCTTCGTCAACAATGGTTACGACATCGCCGATATGCATGTCTTTGCCGCGTAAAGTAGACGCTAAGACGATGCGTGCAGAGGATGCGCCGATGACACCGGCTAAAAGGCGTTCGGTAAATTGTACTAATTCTGGGGTCGCTTTATCGCCTGATAAAGGTGGTTCTTCTCCATGTTGCAGTGCGAAGCCAGTAAAAGAATGTTGAGTTCTGCTGATGCCAAGGAAGCGCTCTGTTAGCATTTGAAGATCGCCAACGGTTACCTGCCCATATTGACGTGTAGCTTCAGTTAAATCCTTGTTGTAAACATCAACAAAGGCACTGGCTTGAATACGGTCAACAAGGCGCAAGCTCGTATATTTGGAAACTAAGAAATACAGCGAGGTATTAAAGAATAGAGACCAGAAAA
This sequence comes from Neptuniibacter sp. QD72_48, assembly GCF_047778065.1. Taxonomy (GTDB): domain Bacteria; phylum Pseudomonadota; class Gammaproteobacteria; order Pseudomonadales; family Balneatricaceae; genus Neptuniibacter. Next base: position 601,659 of record NZ_CP180547.1, read on the forward strand.
CACCGTGTGTAAGCGGTTCTAAGCCTTCTATTCCGAATAGCTGAGTTGGCTTTAACCACTCAATTCCAAAAATACTATTGTTTAAATATTCAGGGCCGAGTAAGCCTGCTTCACTGAATGATGGTAGTACTAATGTGTATAGCCATAGAAGGAAGCCGCCTGTTAAGCCAGCAAGCACCCCGTGCCGAGATCCTGCCTTCCAATATATACCGCCAATGATCGCTGGAAGGAATTGTGCGGCCGCAACAAAAGCAAGTAGACCGAATGAGGCGAGAGGGGATTGCTCACCTAAAATTCGATAGTAGAAGTACGCCAGAATCATTAAGCACATGATGGTGATTCGACGGACTTTGAGTAGGAGTGCACCGACATCGTTAGTGTCGGATAGGCGTAACCAAGAGATGCGGAAAAGAAGTGGCATCACGATGTCGTTACAGACCATTGTGGATAAGGTGATGCTGGCAACAATAACCATGCTAGTAGAAGCTGAAAGGCCACCAATGAAAGCAAAGGTGGCGAGTTCTTTATAGTCTGCAGCTAATGGCAGCATCAAAACATAAGTGTCTGCGTCGACGCTAGTATTCTCGAAATACAGCATGCCAGCAGTCGAGATAGGTAGTACAAAGATAGCTAGGAGGATTAGGTAGATTGGAAACAACCAGCGAGCTAGCTTTAAGTGGCCTGTATTGGTGTTCTCTACAATCGTTACATGGAACTGGCGTGGCAAGCAGATTACCGCTGCGCAGGCGAGTAATATCTCTGTCAAAAAACTGTCGTCTAGAAATGATGAGTAATTGGAATTGTTATTGAGCTGAGTGGCTATGTTGTAGGCGAGGTCTTCGAAACCGTCGAATACCTCAAGCATAACGAAAATACCAACAGCGATAAACGCTGTTAGTTTGACAATGGATTCAAAAGCTACGGCTAATACCAAGCCTTCGTGGTGCTCTGTTGCATCAATCTGCCGAGTACCAAATAGTATGGCGAAGATCGCCATTACAATCGCAACGAAAAGGGCAGTATCGCTACCCTTACTGATAACTTCTTCTGTCCCAGGTGTAAGTGCGTTATAACTGATAGCCACCGCTTTAAGCTGCATGGCGATGTAAGGCATAGTGCCTGTAACCGCAATGATGGTGACGAGTACTGCTAAAGCTTGGCTCTTACCATATCTCGAAGAGATAAAGTCTGAAATTGTAGTGATGTTCTGCTGCTTACTGATCAGAATCATCTTCTCAATAAGGCGCCAGCCAAATACAAAGACGATGACAGGTCCTAGGTAGGTAGCTAAAAACTCCCAGCCGCTGGTGGTTGCCCGTCCTACAGCACCGTAAAAAGTCCATGAGGAGCAGTAAACTGCAAGAGATAGGGAATAGATGATTGGTCGGCTGATAATGCGATCATTCTTTTGCGCACTTTTGTCACCATAGTGTGCAATGGCGAATAGAAGGCCAAGGTAGGTGAAAGAGATAAGAATTATCGACCAGCCAGAAAGCATCATGCATTCCTTAATGAATAGTAAAAACAGATGTGTTGCTAGTTTACTTAATTTTGACAGGAACCCAACAATTGTCTGAATGGAGTAGTTGTGGCTTTTCTAAATTAGGGTCGGCAGTGTTAATACCTTTGTCTAGAGTTTTTTGTGGTCTTTTACTACTCAATATCGAGGAAATGCCGTAATACCGCGCTTTGAAGCGACTTTTCAATAGCTTAGAGGAAAGTTGAGTCGACTAAAGTTTAGCTTTGTTTGGCTGCGCTGTTTGTTAGTCTCTTACAGTCTTAAATTTTCACCAATTTTTAAATAACAAAAATAAGGATGGTGTTATGTCAATCAGTAATGAGCAGGCGCAAGCCTACTGGCGTGAAAACTTGCGCATCATTATGACTCACCTCGCGATTTGGTTCGTAGTTTCCTACGGCTGCGCGATCTTGTTTGTCGAACAGCTTAATGCGATTCCGTTCTTCGGCTTCCCACTAGGTTTCTGGTTCGGCCAGCAAGGGTCAATCTTCGTATTCGTCATCTTGATCTGGACATACGTGTTCAGCATGAACAAGCTTGACGAGAAGTATGACGTTCACGAATAACAATAATAATTTCTATTAGGACGGCATTGCTATGAGTCTCGACGTTTTAACATTTCTCTTTGTAGGCGGCTCCTTTGCGCTATATATCGGTATTGCGATATGGGCGCGTGCAGGATCGACTAAAGAATTCTACGTTGCGGGCGGTGGTGTACCACCGGTTGCTAACGGTATGGCGACTGCTGCTGACTGGATGTCTGCTGCATCGTTTATCTCCCTGGCTGGCTTGGTTTCCTTCGTTGGCCGTGACGGTTCTGCTTATCTAATGGGCTGGACTGGTGGTTACGTACTACTAGCACTATTGCTAGCACCTTACCTACGTAAGTTTGGTAAGTTCACAGTACCTGACTTCATCGGTGACCGTTACTACTCTTCTACTGCACGTACAATCGCAGTAGTTTGTACTATCGTAATCTCTTTCACTTACGTAGCTGGTCAGATGCGTGGTGTTGGTATCGTATTCTCTCGTTACCTACACGTTGACATCAACACTGGTGTAGTTATCGGTATGGCGATCGTATTCTTCTACGCTGTACTAGGTGGCATGAAAGGTATTACTTATACTCAGGTTGCTCAGTACGTTGTATTGATTCTTGCGTTCACAGTACCAGCATTCTTCCTATCTGCTCAGGTTACAGGTCACTTCCTACCACAAATTGGTTTGGGTGCGACTCTGGACAGTGGTCTGTCTGTATTGGCTACTCTTGACCAATTGTCAGTAGATCTTGGCTTCCATCAGTACACTGACGGTAAGAAATCGACTATCGATCTATTCTTCCTAACAGTTGCTCTGATGTGCGGTACTGCTGGTCTTCCACACGTAATCGTACGTTTCTTCACAGTACCTCGCGTAAAAGATGCTCGTCTATCTGCTGGTTGGGCACTAATCTTCATCGCGCTACTTTACACTGCGGTTCCTGGTGTAGCTGGTTTCGGTCGTGTAAACCTTATCCAGACTATCAACGGTGCTGACGGTACAGGTACTGCGTACTCTGAAATGCCTGCATGGTTCAAAAACTGGGAGAACACTGGTCTTCTAGGTTGGACTGACCGTAACGGTGACGGCAAAGTACAGTACGCTGCTGGCGCTGCGTTCGATGCGAAGAAAGGTAAGCCTGCATTTACAGAAGAGCGTGGCGAATACGGTCAGCGTATTGCTACCAATGCTAAAGCAGGTGCAGAGTTTGATGCGGCTAAACAGCCATTTGCAAACGAAGTATACGTAGACCGTGACATCATGGTACTAGCTAACCCAGATATCGCTCAGCTTCCAAACTGGGTAATCGCTCTGGTAGCTGCTGGTGCGGTAGCTGCGGCACTATCAACTGCAGCAGGTCTGTTGTTGGTAATCTCTACAGCAATCTCGCATGACTTGATGAAGAAAACCATCAATCCAAATATCTCTGATAAGCAGGAGCTTATGTACGCTCGTCTGGCTGCTATCGTGGCAATCTGTATCGCAGGTTACTTCGGTATCAACCCTCCAGGCTTCGTGGCACAGGTTGTAGCCCTAGCCTTCGGTCTGGCATGTGCGTCCGTATTCCCAGCTATCATCATGGGTATCTTCTGGAAGCGTCACACTTCTCAAGGTGCGATTGCAGGTATGCTAGTAGGTCTTATCACTACTATGTGCTACATGTACTACTTCGCATTCGGTGGCGGTACTCCATCTGAATACATCATGGGTATCTCTCCAGGTGGCTTCGGTACTGTAGGTGCGATCCTTCACATCATCGTTGGTTTCGTAGTATCCAACATGACTGAAGAACCACCACAGGAAATCCAGGATATCGTAGAAGATCTACGTATCCCACGTGGTGCTGGTGCTGCTCACGATCACTAAGATCGATTAGATAAATCTAAAAAAAGGGCGCCCAGCGTAGGTTGGAGCGCCCTTTTCTTTTTCCTACAAAGAGGATGTTGGAAATGCCTGATTCTTTCAAAATGACAAATTTGCCATTCAGTTTACTGGATGAGAAAGAGCAAGATTTACTCCGTTCAAGCCTAGATATTGGTTACTACCAAAAAGGCGAGTACATCATGACGGCGGGTGAAGAGCCCGAAGGCGTCTTTGTTATTTTTAAAGGAAAGGTAGGGGAAAGCGAAGTTCAGGAAGAGGGTAGTGATACACCTGAACATGTCTTTGTTCACTATACCAATGAGGATTACTTTGGCGGTTGGTCTGCTATTCGGGGTAAAGCAATTCACAATTTTATCGCCGAAGAAGAGACTATCTGTCATATCTTACCGACTAAGATTCTATTGGATCTTATGTCTACAAACGGCTTATTTGCTGATTATTTTCAGCAAAACCTGTCAGCTAAAACAGAGATCGTTCAGCAGCACGGCAAAGAGCAGGACATGGCTGAATTTATGTTGGCTAAAGTGTCTGACGGTCTAGTGCGAGAGCCGTTGGTTATCCTTGAAGGAACATCTATTCGCGAAGCAACTCTGCTTATGCGCGAGAAAAAGGCAGATTGTATTCTGGTAAAGCGTGGTAATCGTTACGGTATGGTTACCGGCACGGATCTATTAGATGCTGTGGTAGTTAATGAGCTGGCTATGGATACTGATTTGGCAGAAATCGCTAGCTATCGCTTAATCACCGTTAGGCCAGATGATTACCTGTTTAACGCTTTGATCATAATGACTCAACAGCATATTGAGCGTGTTGTTGTGATGAAGGATGGAGAAATGTCAGGCATTGTCGAGCTGACAGATGTATTGAGTTATTTCTCCAGTCATTCTCATGTGATTGGTTTACGAATTGAGCGCGCGCAAACGGTTGAAGATTTAAAAGAAGCTGAAAAAGGCTTGGATGATTTGATTAAGGCGCTTGTGTCGCAAGGCGTTAAAACTCGTTTTGTGATGGATCTACTGGCCGCAATGAACGGCCGTATTATTGCCAAATTGTTCAACATTATGATCCCAAGTGATATGCAGCCGCATGTGTGTTTGTTAGTGATGGGTTCCGAAGGGCGTGGTGAGCAGATCATGAAAACGGACCAGGATAACGCCATTATTCATAGGGATGGTTTGGTTTGGCCTGAGATGACTGAAACGCTGAATCGTTTCAGTCAGACTTTGATCGAATTTGGCTTTCCCCCTTGCCCGGGTAACATCATGGTATCGAATCCTGATTGGGTTAAATCTCTGGGTGGCTGGACGCAAATGTTAGGTGATTGGGCTGATCGATGCGATGGCGATTCGCAGATGAATCTAGCTATTGCTGTTGATGCTAAGCCTGTAGCAGGTAACCCAGCTATCTTTAAAGCTAGCCGAAACTGGTTTATGAGACATTTACGTAATAATGATGTCTTCTTCTCTCATTTCGCTAAAGCTTCTCTTGAGTTTGATACGCCTCTGACTTTCTTTGGTAACTTAAAAGATAAAGGTCAGTTAGATATTAAGAAAGGCGGGATATTCCCAATTGTGCATGGGATTCGCACGATAGCTCTAGAACATCGCATTAAAGTGACAAATACCTTTGAGCGTATAGAGGCTTTGACTGAACTTGGTCAGCTTAAAGAAAAACATGGTAGAGAGATAGCGGAGGCTTTGAGTCTATTTATTAGTCTTCGATTAAGACAGCAAGTTAAACGTATGGAAAGCAGTGAAACGGGGCACGACCAAACCCCAAATATTATTGATTTGCAGTCCTTAGATAAGCTTGAAAGAGAGCTGCTACGAGATGCGTTACATATTGTTAAAGGCTTTAAAAAGCATCTGGAGCTTAGGTATCACCTTGGAGGGTAAGTTTTAATGATCATACCCAGAGCGGTAAGAAGAATAAAAGAGAAGTATGACCATAAATCTGGTCCTTATGCGCACCTGTTCGATGCTTATGATGGTGATGAGGTTGTTTCTTTAGATTGTGAAACGACTAGTCTCGATGTGAAGCAAGGTGAAATTGTATCGATTGGTGCGGTTAAGATTAAAGGTAAAAAGGTTCTTACGAGTGATCGTTTGGATATTAAGCTTAAGCCACCCAAATCACTGACGGGTGAGTCTATTAAGATTCATAAGATACGTGAAAGTGATTTGGCTGAAGGCATTGATATAGAGGATGCGCTTGAGCAGGTTTTAGAGTTTGTCGGTAATCGTCCAATTCTTGGTTACTATGTTAACTACGATATTAGGATGTTGGATAAATTCATTCGACCCCAATTTGGTTTTGGCTTGCCGAATAAGGCGATTGAGTTGTCCCATGTCTATCACGATATTATTAAATGGAAATCTGTAGGCGGTAATGTCGATCTGCGTTTCGATACGATTTCCAAAAAGTTAGATATCCCGATGCTTGAGAGGCATACAGCTATTGGTGATGCTTTAACCGTGGCGCTGATGTATGTGCGACTAAAATATGGCGATCCTCCAGAAGCTCATTATTAATTAGACGTCAAAAGAATAGCGGGCCATTGGCCCGCTTTTTGCTTTTATCTACATATAAAAAGTAAAATCAAGCATGAATAGACAAAAAAATGTCGTTTTCTTCTTGGTTTTTACCTTGATGAAGTAAATTGACAGTTTATAATGTCAATAAATTGCCGTTGGGTGTGGTTATGGTAGATAGAGCTGACATAAATAGTGTTCTGATGCAGATGAGGACAATTAAGACTCAAGTGCAGAGTGTCTCTCCAGAAATGATGTCAGGTATGGTCTCTGAGCCAGGTGCTGTTAAACCCTCTGATCGTACGGGATTCGGTGATATTTTGAAAAATGCGGTAGATGCTGTGAGTGAGACTCAAGCAGATGCCAAAAAAATGGCAGTTGCATATGAAAAGGGTGATCCTACTATCGATCTCCCGCAAGTAATGATCGCTGCAGAAAAAGCTTCAGTCTCGTTTCAAGCGATGACACAGGTACGAAATCGATTAGTTTCGGCCTATGAAGATGTAATGAAGATGCCAATATAACAATAAATAGAATTAACGGGATAAGTGGCAGTGGCAGATAGCGCAGAAACATTAAGCGGAAGCCCAATGCTTGGCTTTAATAAACTGAGTATTGTTAGGCAGATTGGTTTGATGGTTGGTCTAGCGGCAAGTGTCGCTATTGGTTTTGCTGTTGTTTTGTGGTCGCAAAAGCCAGATCAGCGTGTTCTATTTAGTAATCTTAATTTCTCTGATGCTAACCAGATTATAGAGCAGCTACGCCTTTATAATGTCCCTTACAAGTTTGATGCAGATGGCCGAGCTATTTTGGTTCCGGATGAATATGTTCATCAGGCTAGACTTAAGCTTGCTTCTGAAGGTTTTACTGCTGATAAAACAGTGGGCTTTGAAATTCTAGATCGTGAGCAAAGCCTAGGCACCAGTCAGTTCATGGAAACGACAAAATATCGTCGTGGTCTTGAAGGTGAATTGGCTCGGACAATTTCCAGTATGACTGCTGTGCGCAATGCGCGTGTTCACTTAGCTATTCCAAAAGATACGGTTTTTATCCGTGATACCCGTAAGCCGACAGCATCTGTATTCCTTGAGTTATTCTCTGGGCGTCAACTAGAGCGTGATCAGGTTGCATCTATTGCTAACTTGGTGGCTTCAAGTATTCCAGCGTTAAACGTTAAAGATGTGACTGTTGTGGATCAGCGCGGCCGTTTACTAAATATGCGTGATAAAGACGTTAATGTTGTTTTAGCTGCTAAGCAATTGGAGTACACGCGTAATTTAGAAGAAACGATGCTCAACCGTGTAAACAGTATCCTTCAGCCGGTTGTAGGTATGGGGCGCTTCCGTGCAGAAGTGTCAGCAGATGTTGATTTTACAGCAGTCGAACAAACTGACGAATTATATAACCCTGATCTTCCAGCGCTTCGTAGTGAGCAGACAATGGATGAGTCAAGGGTTGGTGGTGCTGCACCAGTCGGTGTGCCAGGCGCATTGTCTAATCAGCCTCCTGGGCCGAGCAGTGTACCTGAAGAAGCATCAGGCGAGGGGGTGTTGGCCAACAACGGTGCGCCGGGTTCTTCTCGTAAACAAGCGACGCGTAACTTTGAATTAGACCGTACTATTAGCTATACCAAACATCAGCAAGGTCGTGTGCGTCGTTTAACTGTTGCGGTTGTCGTTGATGATCTTTCGAGTGTAGACCCATCCTCCGGTGATACTAAACGTACACCTTGGCAGCAAAATGAGTTGGAGCGTCTGCGCATTTTGGTTCAAGATGCCGTTGGCTACTCTGCGTTACGTGGAGATAGTGTAAATGTTGTTAATACTCCGTTTGTACCTGAACAACCTATTGTTACTGAAGATTTGCCTATTTGGGAGCAGGAATGGATTTGGGATATCGTTAAGCAAGTAATGGCAGCGGTATTCGTACTTGTTCTTGTTTTCGGTATATTGCGCCCTATCCTTAAAAACCTTGCTTCAGCAGGAACTGCGGGCAATGTGGCTGGTCTGGGTGCTGCAGGTGAAGTTTCTGCAGAGTTGGAAGGCCTTGATGGAGGCGAGTTCTCATCTGATTCGGTTACTTTTGGTAGCGATGATGGTCTTTTACCAACGCCAAATGAAAGCTTTGATTATCAGTTGAACGCGATTCGTAGTATGGTTGCGGAAGATCCTGCGCGTGTTGCGCAGGCTGTGAAGCAATGGGTAGGTAACGATGAGTGATGAGGCAAGTCAGGGTGAATTCAGTGAGATAGATAAAGCTGCAATTCTTCTGATTAGCTTAGGTGAAGCCGATGCTGCTGAAATCCTGAAACATATGGGCCCTAAAGAGGTTCAGATGATTGGGGAGGCAATGGCTCAACTGAATAATATTCCACAGACAAAGGTGGAATCAGTTGTTGGTGACTTTATGGGTTTGGTAAGTGATCAAACCGGTATTGGAATTAACAACGATATCTATATTCGTTCAATGCTTAATCAGGCCTTGGGCGAAGAGAAAGCAAAAACTCTCCTTGATCGGATTTTGATGAGTACGAATACATCTGGTCTAGATACTCTTCGCTGGATGGAGCCTCGTCAAATTGCTGAAATTATCCGGTACGAACACCCGCAGATTCAGGCAGTTGTTTGTGCTTATCTTGAACCGGATGCTGCAGCCGGTGTGCTGGGTTTCTTTGATGATAAACAGCGCCTAGATATTTTGATGCGTGTTGCTGCATTAGATCGTATCCAGCCGCAAGCATTACAAGAGCTAAATGATATTCTTGAACGTCAATTTGCGGGTGCAAGTGGTGCTAGTTCTGCAACTCTTGGTGGCATTAAAAATGCTGCTGATATTATGAACTTTATTGATTCGAGTATTGAAGCTGAGTTGATGGAAGGGATTAAAGAGAGTGATGAAAATCTTGCTACGACGATCTCTGACCTGATGTTTGTATTTGAAAATCTACAAGATGTAGAGGATCAGGGTATCCAAGCAATTCTTCGAGAGGTTTCAACTGACGTATTGGTTGTTGCGCTGAAAGGTGCTGATGTTGCTCTTCAAGAAAAAGTATTCCGTAATATGTCTAAACGAGCTTCTGAATTGTTACGAGATGACCTTGAAGCTAAAGGTCCAGTTCGTGTTTCTGAGGTTGAAGAAGCACAGAAAGAAATTCTATCTGTGGCACGTCGTCTGGCTGATGAGGGTGAAATCATCCTTGGTGGCGGTGGTGAAGAGATGCTCTAGGCTAAGTGCGTATGTCTGAAAATAAAGGTTTTAAACGCATAAAAGCTGAAGAGGCTTCTGGGCTCGTAGGGTGGGAGCTGCCGCAAGTTGCAGGTCAGCATATAGTTGGCTTGCAGCAAAAAGATCCTGTTGAAGTAACAGTCGTTGAAGAAGTTATAGCCGCAGAAAAAATTACCCTAGCTGAACTGGAAGAGATTCGTGAAACAGCGCGAATTGAAGGTTTGGCTGCAGGGCTTGAAGAAGGGCGCCTTAAAGGGCTTGAAGAAGGTCGAGTTAAAGGGGCTGAAGAAGGAAAAGAGCAGGGATATAAAGAAGGATTTCAGCAAGGTGAAGCTGAAGTTCTGCGTCTTCAAGCCTTATTAGGCAATATGCTGTCTGAATTTGAGCTACCTTTAAAGCAGCAAACTGAAAAAATAGAAAAGCAGTTAGTTGATATGGTTGTTTCATTGGCTGAGGCTACTGTTGGAGCTGAGCTATCTGTTAGACAGGAGTTGTTGCTGCAGTCTATTAGTGGTTCGCTACGAAGTGTGCCAGAGCCTTTAGGTACAGTTGTTGCCAAAGTTAATAAGAATGATCTTCCTTATCTAGAGAAAATGCTGCTAATGCCAGGTGTTACCTTGGAATATCTTGTTGATGACAATATTTCTCAAGGTAGTTACGAGCTTCAAGCTGCAAGCACTGTAGTTGAGCATCATTTAGATCAGCATTTTGCGACAGTGGTTAAGCAGTTCCTTTCCAACGTAGAAAGTGATTCGGCGCAAGCTCATGAGTGAGTTACTGGATCGATTATCTAAATATCAAAAACATCGTCTAGACACGCCTCAGCCCCGAATTGAGGGGCGTATTACTCGTATGATTGGCCTAACAATTGAAGCGGTCGGTATTAAATGTGCTGTAGGTGAATGTTGTTATATAGAATTATCCCAAGATCAGCAGATCGAAGCTGAGGTTGTTGGTTTCTCTGGTGATCGTATCTATTTGATGCCGCTTTACCCTATTGAGGGTCTGCAATCTGGAACCAAAGTTATTGCCTTAAGTGCCTCGGGTAAAGTGCCTGTTGGTATGAGCCTTCTAGGCAGGGTGTTGAATGGGGTTGGTCAGCCTATTGATGGTAAAGGTCCTCTTCAACCTGAAGCGGAAACGGGCTTGGCTGGGGATATTATCAATCCATTATTGCGAGATCCTATTAAGCAAACCCTTGATGTTGGTATTCGGACCATTAATGGCTTACTTACTGTTGGTCGGGGTCAAAGGATGGGCCTGTTTGCTGGTAGTGGTGTAGGTAAATCTGTGCTGCTTGGTATGATGACTCGCTTTACTGAGGCCGAAGTCATTGTTGTGGGCTTAATCGGTGAGCGTGGTCGAGAAGTTAAAGAATTTATTGAGCATAGTTTAGGCGAGGAAGGTCTAAAGCGCTCAGTTGTTGTGGCCTCACCCGCAGATGACTCTCCTTTAATGCGCTTGCGTGCATCTCAGCTATCTACTCGGATTGCAGAATACTTCAGGGATCAGGGTAAAAATGTTCTTTTGCTAATGGATTCCTTGACTCGATATGCGCAGGCTCAGCGTGAAATTGCGTTGGCTGTCGGGGAGCCGCCTGCAACAAAAGGCTACCCGCCTTCGGTATTCGCTAAAATTCCTAAATTGGTTGAGCGAGCAGGTAACGGTGAAGCTGGAAGTGGCTCAATTACTGCATTTTATACGGTGTTGACCGAAGGTGATGATCAGCAAGATCCGGTAGCAGACTCCGCTAGGGCGATTCTTGATGGGCATGTGGTATTGTCTCGTCGTTTGGCTGAGCAGGGGCATTACCCTGCAATCGATATCGAAGCCTCTATCAGTCGAGCTATGCCGCAAATTATTCAGCCTGATCATCTGCAGATGGCAATGCGCTTTAAGCAGTTATACTCTAAATATAGGCAGAATGAAGATCTGATTAATGTCGGAGCTTATGTCAAAGGTAGTGATCCTGACACTGATTTTGTTATGGATAACTTACCTTCGATGAATGCTTATTTAAGGCAGGGGATTAATGAGGCATTTCCTTTGCAGCAGTCTATGCAGCAAATGGTGATGATTCTGACTACTCCGCCAACACCTAATGCAGAGCCTGAACAGCAGCAATTGCGTCGACCTGTAGTAACTAATGGGCTGCAAAAATGAGTAAACGTTCCAAGCGCTTGCAGTTAGTTTTGGATCTGGCTGAAAAAAAGAAAAAACAAGCAGATCAGTTTTTAGCTGCGAGCCGTCAGCGTGTTGAGCAAGATCAGCGGACCATGGCTCAATTGGATGAGTATGTATCTGAATATCAGCAGAGTTACTTAGGGGCTCATGCTGAAGGTTGTACGGGTGCTCAATTGCACACTCAGCAGGCTTTTTTGGAAAAAATTCAACAAGCAAAATCGACTCAAGCGAATGCCATGGCCCAGAATAGAAGAGAGCTTCAAGCTGTTGAGCAGCATTGGAAAGCTGCATATGCGCGAATGAAGGGCCTACAGAAACTTACGGATAAGGCAATTCAGACTGAGCAGCTTGAAGAAGAAAAGGCGCTGCAGAAGCAATTAGATGAACGCTCTCAAACTATAAAAACACCTTTTATCTAGATTGGCCTCCATTTTGCTTTATTCAAATCAGGCAATATTAATAGGAGCCTGAAATGAGTGAGCAAGTATCCCCGTCTACTGGAGGCGGATTATTATCTCTTAATTTATCTATAACCCCTAAGGATTCGCCGTCTGTGGCCTCTGGGACTGTTCCTTTGTTAGGTGGTTTTGGTGCAGTTCTTAATCAGCAGGCCGACTCTAACGTCCCTGTTGCTAAGTTTTCTGGCGGCGGGATGTTGCCGCAAGAAGGGGATGTGTTGCCGCAGAAGTTAGACCAATTGCTGCCAGAAGAGCAAATGCAGGATCAGCTTCGTCAAATTGCACAGCTATTAGAGCAACAATCGGCTAAAGATTCTCAATTGCCTCCAGAGCTTAGTGCTGAGTTGGCAAGGGCGTTACGACAATACACTGAACAGCAGCCAATAATGCCGGTTAAAGGTGATAGTGAGAAAGAGGTAGGGACTCTTCCTTCAAATGCTGATTCGGATAAAGTTGTTTCGGTTCCGAGTAACCCTGGTGTAGCTACGGTGGGTGGCGAGAATAAAGTTGTTATTACTCCTCCGCCGAAGACTGCTACATTAGATCCAAATGCAGAGGTTGATTCTACTCAGCAAGAAGTTGAAGCTTCGCGCGCTAATGCAAATTCTGCTCAAGCTTCTATTGAAGGGGCGGGTAATTCTCAAACTCAGCCGTCAGTAGATGTTAAGAGTACTGCCTCTAAAGCTTCAGCGGCTACATCTGCAAATTCAGTTCAACTCACTGAGGTTCAGGATTCGCATCAAAATTTAGTTGCGAAAGACAATGCAAATGCTGCAAATGTTACAAATGTTGCTGATGTTCCTGCTTCAAATATTCAAAATCAGCAAGCTACTCAGCAGTCTCTAAGTCAGCAAAATATTCAGCAATCTCAAGTTACAGTTAATGCTGCTGCGGATATGTCTAATTCACAGCAGGCAGTAGCTAATGATCCGTCCGTTAAGGTTGGTGTACCATCTGTAAATGCTCAGGCGGATATAAAGTCCGCTCCAGTTAAAGGTGAAAATCCAGTTGCCGGCACTGATGAAGTGAAGCTGTTTGACCCAACTGCAAGAAAGGTTGAAGTGGATGCTGCTAAATCAGCTAATCGTGCAGTAACAGAACCACCAGTATCTGTACAAGGCGCTAAATCGGATTTGGTTCTGAATCCTCAGGCTGATAACAGTAGCATTAAAAAGATTGAATCCGCTTTGGATATGACTCAACAGCTGATGCAAAAAGTGGCTGCAAGTGAAAAAGGGGATGTGACAGCTACACAGGTAGTGGAGCGTTTGGCCTCAAATACTATTGGTCAGGTTAATTCTGCTTCGCCTACAGCGGCTCAAAAGGTTGTTACTGAGGGGCAAAATTTGATGATGCCTCAGAATGTTAAAGTGAATACGCCTGCTTGGAACAATGCGTTGGGCGAGCGAGCAATCATGATTGCCGCCCAAAATACGCGAGTCGCAGAGATTAAGTTAGACCCACCTGAGTTAGGGTCTCTGAATATTCGAGTGAATATCAATCAGGATCAGGTGAGTCTTAACTTTACCTCGCCTCATGCTCATGTAAGGGATGCGGTTGAACAAAGTTTGCCGAGATTACGTGAGATGTTTGCAGAGCAGGGCTTGGCGTTGCAGGATTCCTCTGTTTCTGATCAGTCCGCAGATCAGCAACGACGAGAGCAGTTTGCAGACGGCGATGGTTCTGGTAATCAATATGGAGGAGGCGTTGGTGCCGAAGGGGAAGAGGGGGCTAAACCAGAAAATGCTCGGTCGGTATCTCTTGTGGATTATTACGCGTAATTGAGCAGTTTGTGAGCTTTGTTTAGCTAATATAATCTATGCTTTTACAAGGCTCTTTGCTCTAAATAGTATTTTTGTGTGTTCTTGATCTTCAGCCTTAAAATCAGTGTGTTATATTAGGCGCAATACTGTTTAAGCGATATGTGGTTCATACTGTAGAGTATCGCGCTTTTTGTTGGAGATATAGAGATGGCTGAAGAGCAGGAAACAGACGCTGAGGGCGGCGAAAAGAAATCATCTAAGCTCAAGTTGATCATCATTGCTGTGCTTGCGCTTGTTGTTGTCGGCGGTGGTGGTGCTGCAGCTGCTTTATTTTTCTTAGGTGGTGATAGTGAGTCTGCGTCTGAGGAAGCTGCGCCGGCTGAGCCTGTTCGAGCTGAGGCTATCTACACCAAAGTGAGAACTATGGGTGGTAAGCCGATGTTTGTTGTGACTCTGCAGTCAAATGATAACCGACCGCATTATATGCAATTGTATGTCGAGGCTAAGAGTCGCGATCAAGCTGTGGCTGATGCTTTAACCCTGCATATGCCTTTAATTGTTTCACGTCTAAATAATTTATATAGCACTCAAGAGTTCCGTACTCTGCAAACGGTTGAAGGTAAAGAGGCTTTGTTAGAAAGCTCTACTGAACTCGTGCGTGAAATTATGCAGGAAAAAATTGGTAAACCGGGTGTAGAAACAATCTTGTTTACTAACATGGTTATGCAGTAATGCTATTTGGGCTGATAGGAGATTATTCCTAAATGTCGGTCAAAGACTTACTTTCGCAAGATGAAATCGATGCTCTATTACATGGTGTCGATGATGGTGATGTTGAAACATCTGAAGAAGCGGAAGTAGAAGAAGGCGAAGTCCGAGGTTACGACCTTGCAAGTCATGAACGAATTGTTCGTGGCCGTATGCCTACGCTCGAAATGGTCAATGAGCGTTTTGCACGTTATACCCGTATAAGCCTTTTTAATCTGTTACGCCGCGCTGCTGATGTGACTGTGGGTGGTGTTCAGGTGATGAAGTACGGCGACTATATCCATACTTTGTATGTTCCTACCAGTATGAACCTAATTAGAGTCAATCCACTGCGTGGTACCGCTCTGTTTATTATGGATGCTAAGCTGGTATTTAAGCTGGTAGATAACTTTTTCGGTGGCGATGGTCGTCATGCTAAGATCGAAGGCCGAGAATTTACACCTACTGAAACACGCCTAATTCACAAAGCCTTAGAGCAATTCTTCATTGATCTGGAGGAGGCGTGGGCTCCAGTGAAAGACCTCACTTTCGAACATCTCGGTCATGAAATGAATCCGGCAATGGCAAATGTTATTAACCCTACTGAGGTTGTGGTTGTTAGTACCTTTCAGGTGGATTTGGAAGGTGGGTCGGGTGAGTTTCATGTGGCGATGCCGTATTCAATGTTGGAGCCAATTAGAGATGTTCTCGTATCTGGTTTCCAAAATAGCGAAGATGAAAAAGACGAGCGTTGGCAGATCGCTCTACAGCGAGATATTTTAATGGCCGGTTTGCCATTAGAGATGACGCTTGCACAGCAAGATATGACTTTACGTGATGTTTTGGAATTAGAGGCTGGTGATGTTATACCGATCGAACTGCCTGAAACGTTTGAGTTAAAAGCTAATAAAGTACCTGTTTATAATTGCACTATGGGTGTTTCCCGAGGGAATTTGGCCGTTAAAATAGTTGATCAAATCCAGCGCCCCAAGTAAATGTGCAAGCGATTGTATTAGAGTGAGCAAAAGCAATGAGTGATGAAACTGAAGACCAGCAAGCGTTAGCCGACGAATGGGCTGCGGCCATGGAAGAGCAGGTCACCGAAGAGGGTGGCGAAACTGTCGACCCTGATGCTTTGCTTGCCGAAACAGGTGTAACGGGTGATTCAGTTGAGTTAGATGAATTAACTGATGAAGGTACCCCAGTTACAGATCCTAAGCTTGATGTAATCTTGGATATTCCGGTCACGCTCTCTATGGAGGTAGGTCAAACGGATATTCCAATTAGTAATCTTTTACAGCTTAATCAGGGCTCTGTTATTGAGTTAGACCGCGTCGCGGGTGAGCCTTTGGATGTTATGGTTAATGGAACACTTATCGCACATGGTGAAGTGGTTGTTGTAAATGATCGTTACGGTATTCGTCTGACCGATGTGATCAGTCCTCAAGAACGAATCAAGCGTCTTAAGTAATCTATGCGTTCTTGGTTGTTATGCTTGCTTGTTATTATCTCGCCCACTGCTTTTGCGTTGGGTGTTGAAACTGCTTCGGGTGCAAAGCCTTCAGTCGTGCCTGCTGCAACCTATCAAGAGCCATTCTCTGCAGCTGCTTTCATGCAATTGTTATTAGGCTTGCTGTTTGTCATTGGCATGATTTTTATCCTTTCTTGGTGCTTTAAACGTTTTAGCGGTGTTACGCCAATGGCTCGCCATATGAAGGTCTTAAGCGTATTGCCTTTGAGTACACGTGAGAAAGCAGTGTTAGTCCAGGTTGGTGATAAGCAGCTATTACTAGGTGTGGCGCCAGGTCGTGTTTCTCATCTGCACGCTTTTGATGAGCCTATTGTTGATGATCAGCCGAGTGAGAGCTTTGCTGCACGCCTAGGAGAAGCTATTTCAAAGCGACGGAGCGTTGATGAGGCTGATTAAGTTAGTTTCAATTCTTCTTGCTTCCTTTCTTTTTCCGCATTTGGCTAGCGCTGCTGATGTGGGGATTCCGGCTGTAACGCTTACAACCGGAGAAAATGGTGAAAGTAATTACAGTGTGACACTTCAAGTGCTTGCACTCATGACAATGCTGACCTTCTTGCCAGCAATGCTCATGATGATGACCTCTTTTGCCCGTATTATCATTGTCTTTGCGATTCTTCGGCAGGCTTTAGGTTTGCAACAGACGCCGTCAAACCAGATTATGGTCGGTATGGCGATGTTTTTAACGTTGTTTATTATGACACCAGTGTTGGATAAGGTGTATGTGCAGGCTGTCACGCCTTATGTTAATGAAGAGATGGGTGTGTTTGAGGCGTTTCAAGCGGCAAGTGGGCCGTTTCGTGATTTTATGATGCTGCAAACCCGAGAGAGCGACCTTGATCTCTTTATGAGAATTTCCGGTAGTCCAGCCGTAGAAACAGCTGAGCAGATACCCTTTACCGTGCTTGTGCCTGCATTTGTAACCAGTGAATTAAAAACAGCATTCCAAATCGGTTTTATGCTGTTTATTCCTTTTTTGGTTATCGACTTGGTGGTTGCTAGTGTATTGATGGCTATGGGTATGATGATGCTATCACCAGTAATTATTTCTTTGCCGTTCAAAATTATGCTATTTGTATTAGTGGATGGTTGGGCGCTGGTGATTGGAACTTTAGCCGCCAGTTTTGGTATATAGCTAAGGAGGAGATATGACACCCGAAGTCGTACTTAGTCTCTTTGGCGAGGCGTTTTGGTTAATAGTCTTGATTGTTAGTGTCTTGATTGTGCCAAGCTTGATAGTGGGTCTAGCTGTATCAACCTTTCAAGCGGCTACACAGATTAACGAACAGACGTTGAGCTTTTTGCCTCGACTCATAATCACAATTATTGTAATTATGTGGGCAGGTCCTTGGCTTTTAACCAAGTTGACTGAGCATTTCACTACTCTAGTGAAAAACATTCCTTACCTTATAGGTTAGCCCTTTGTTTGAACTGAGTGTTCTGCAGATTGAACAGTGGGTAGCGGCCTTCTTGTGGCCCTTCTTTCGAATTGCTTCATTCTTTATGGCTGTACCTTTACTAGGTAGTCAGCTTGTTAATGCCCGTGTGCGTTTGTTTTTGGCTCTAGCTGTAACTGTTGTGGTCGCGCCATTGCTACCGGCGATGCCTGAATTCGATGGTCTACATTTTAATACCTATCTAATTATTGCTCAGCAGATTCTGGTTGGGGCAATGCTGGGTTTTCTATTTCAAGTGTTTTACCAAGTCTTTGTCTTAGGTGGTCAGATGATCGCACTTCAGATGGGTCTTGGTTTCGCGTCAATGACAGACCCTGCTAATGGTATCTCGGTCGTTATGTTGGGTCAGTTTTATCTAACATTGATTATGATGATCTTTGTGGCGCTTAATGGCCACTTGGTTATGATTGAAATAGTTGTACGAAGCTTTGATGTTGTTCCTATAAGTTTGGAAGCAATAGATCGAAGGAGTTACTGGCGAATTTTGATGGCAGGTAGTTGGATGTTTTCTGCTGCTATGCTTATGGCATTACCGGCTGTAACGGCTCTTTTAGTGGTAAATATGGCGTTTGGTATCATGTCTCGAGCTGCTCCGCAGTTAAATATTCTTGCGGTAGGCTTTCCATTTACCATGGTGCTTGGCTTATTTATTAACTGGGTGAACTTAGGTGGTTTTTTAGATCAGTATATGCGGATATCTGCCTTTGTTTTGGATTATATCGAGAACCTTTTTCTGTGATGCGCGATTATGGCTGAAGATTCTGGTCAGGAAAAAACAGAAGACCCCACGCCCAAGCGAATAAAAGAGGCTCGGGAGAAGGGGGATGTTCCGCGGTCGAAAGAACTGGCGACAACGCTAGTGCTTATGGCTGCGGTTTTTTCTGTAATTGTTTTCGGTGCTCAGCTCGCCAACAGCATGCTCGGCGTTATGGAAAGTAATTTTGTTCTCGATAGAGATGCAGTGTTTGATCCTAAGAAAATGTTGGCTCATTTCGCTATCTCAGCCAAAGAATCGCTCATGGGCTTAGCTGGAATATTTGGAGTTCTTTTAATCGCTGCTTTGGTTGGGCCTATTGCTTTAGGGGGCTGGAACTTCAGTGCGCAATCGATTGCGCCTAAAGGTAGCCGAATAGATCCTTTAGCAGGCCTTAAGCGGATGTTTTCCCTAAAGTCATTGATTGAGCTTTTTAAGGCGATTGCAAAGTTCTCGCTTGTCGGTGGATTTGCCATATTGATTTTATGGACAATTAGGGGGGATCTGTTGGCGCTGGGTACCTTTGAGGCGCGACCCGCAATAGATGCGGCATTAGAGACCATTATTTGGGTTTTTATGGCGCTGAGTGCAGTTTTGATTCTTGTGGCTGTGGTAGATGTGCCTTATCAGTTGTACGACTATACAGAAAAAATGAAAATGACCTTGCAAGAGGTTAAGGATGAGCTTAAAAACACTGAAGGTAAACCTGAGGTGAAGGGGCGTATTAGGCAGTTACAGCGTGAAATTGCTCAAAGGCAAATGATGCAATCAGTGCCTGAGGCTGATGTAGTTATCACCAACCCGACTCACTACTCTGTCGCTTTAAAATACGAGAGCGAAGGGCGTGGTGCGCCGATCCTAGTGGCTAAGGGAGCGGACTTTGTGGCATTAAAGATCCGAGAAATAGCCGATGAACATGACATTCCTATCCTTTCTGCGCCGCCTTTAGCGCGTGCGATCTATAACTCCACTGAAATAGATGACGAGATTCCATCTGGCTTGTATATGGCTGTGGCTCAAGTGCTTGCTTATGTATTCCAGTTGAAGCGATATAAAGAGCGTGAAGCTGAGCGTCCAAGTAACTTACAAGTAGATAAATTACCTATCCCTGATGAATTTAAAGATGACCTTTAATTGGCGCAAAAATTGCAGAATTTAGAGTCGGTATAACTATTCGTCAAAAAAACATCAGATTTTATTGCTCTACCTATGTCTGTTTGTAAGATGAATTGAGTGTTTATTGTTGTTGTGATGTTTTTTTGACGTTTGGGGTCTGAGTGGATAAGGCAGTTATTTTAGACAATGTTAAAAGTTTAGGGCGCGGTAATATCGGCGTACCTTTACTGCTGCTTGTTATTTTGGCAATGGTGACGTTGCCGGTACCTCCTTTTTTATTGGATGTGCTTTTTACCTTTAATATTGCGCTTTCAATTGTTGTTCTATTGGTTTGTGTCTACTCAAATCGCCCGCTAGATTTTGCAATTTTCCCCACCATTATCCTTGTTGCGACATTGATGCGTCTTGCTCTAAATGTAGCATCGACTCGTGTGGTTTTACTCTATGGTCATGAGGGGGGCGATGCAGCCGGTAAAGTGATCGAGGCTTTTGGTGAAGTCGTTATCGGCGGTAATTACGTTGTTGGTTTTGTCGTCTTCCTTATTCTAATTATTATCAACTTTGTTGTTGTGACCAAAGGTGCGGGTCGTATCTCGGAAGTAAGTGCTCGCTTTACCTTGGACGCGATGCCGGGTAAGCAGATGGCGATCGATGCTGACTTAAATGCAGGTCTTATTGGACAAGAGGAAGCAAAAGCAAGGCGAGAGGATGTGACGCAAGAAGCAGACTTCTATGGCTCGATGGATGGTGCTTCCAAGTTTGTTCGTGGTGATGCGGTTGCTGGTATTTTGATTCTTGTGATCAACCTTTTGGGTGGTCTTGGTATTGGGATGTTGCAGCACGATCTCGATTTTGAAACTGCTATGCGTTTCTATTCACTACTAACCATTGGTGATGGTTTGGTTGCGCAAGTGCCGTCATTGCTGCTTTCAACTGCTGCGGCCATTATGGTAACGCGTCAGAACGTTGCCCATGATATGGGTGGTCAGGTTGTATCGCAGATGTTTGCATCGCCCAAGGCTTTAGCTGTGGCTGCGGGTATTCTTACCATCATGGGTATTATCCCAGGGATGCCGCATTTTGCCTTCTTGTCTTTAGCTCTTCTTGCCGGTGGTGGTGCTTGGTGGATTCACAAAAAACAGGTTGAGAAAGAGGCTGTACAAGAGGAACAGGCGCAGCAAGAAGCTGAAATGCCTGAAGAGGATGAGGCCGAGAAGAGAGAGCTTGATTGGGATGATGTTATGCCAGTCGATATGGTTGGCCTTGAGGTGGGTTACCGGTTAATTCCCATGGTTGACAAGATGCAGGGTGGTCAGTTGTTGAGCCGCATCAAGGGTGTGAGGAAAAAGCTGTCGCAGGACTTAGGTTTTCTGGTGCCATCGGTACATATTCGAGACAATCTGGATCTATTGCCTGGTGCGTATCGGATTACTTTGATGGGTGTGGTGGTAGGTGAATCAGAAGTTTACCCTGATCGTGAACTGGCTATTAATCCTGGGCAGGTGTTTGGCAAATTGCAGGGGGTAGAGGTAAAAGATCCTGCGTTTGGTTTGGATGCGATCTGGATTGAACAGTCGCAAAAAGAACATGCACAATCATTGGGTTATACGGTGGTCGATGCTTCGACAGTTGTAGCAACACATATGAATCAGTTGCTTCAGTCTCACGCCCATGAATTATTGGGGCATGAAGAAGTTCAGCAGCTATTGGATATGCTTACGAAGAGCTCTCCGAAGCTGGTGGATGAGTTGGTTCCAGCTAAATTGTCGTTCAGTATTCTTCTTAAGGTACTTCAAAATTTGTTGATGGAGCAGGTGCCGTTAAAAGATTTTCGTACGATTGCGGAATCTTTGGCGGATGCGGTTAATAGAACTCAAGATCCATTGGCTCTGACGGCGGCAGTAAGGGTTTCTTTATCACGTTTGATCGTGCAGAACATTAATGGATCTGAGGCTGAGCTGCCAGTCATTACTTTAGCTCCGCAATTGGAACAGCTCTTGCTGAATTCTGTTCAGCAGGGGCAAGATAATGGATTGGTGTTGGAGCCTGGTATGGCTGAGAGGCTGCAGTCCTCTCTGTCTGAAGCTGCAACACAGCAAGAAATGATGGGGCGTCCATCCGTTCTTTTGGTTGCAGCACCAGTGCGACCGCTTATGGCTAAATTTGTAAGGTATGGAGAGCACCAGATTAATGTGCTCTCCTATCAGGAAATTCCTGAAAATAAAAAGGTCACGATTGTCTCGACAGTGGGAGGGGAAAATGCGGCATAAACGTACTTTAGCCCAGCTTGTGGTGGCCGATAAGGAATTGATATGAAAGTAAAACGCTTTTTTGCACCAGATATGCGCCAGGCAATGCAGCGGGTTAGGGATGAGATAGGTCCTGATGCTGTGATCGTGTCTAATCATCGTGTTGCTGGTGGGGTTGAGGTTGTGGCTGCGCACGAAAATGACTATGAGGCTGCCCAACAAGAGTTCTCCCGCAAGCAAAAGAAAACGCAAAAGCGACAATCTCAGATTGATGTCCTGACAGGTGCTGGTGCTTCTAACCGAGACTTAGAAGGGGAACTGCAAAAGGCGCGAATGCAGATTGCGGAAGCGCAAGGCAAACAGGATAGTCAAAATTATGACGTTCCTGGGCAGGTAAATAAGCAGATCGAGCAAGATGATGATCTCAGAGAAATTTTGACCTCGCTTAAGCAAAGGCAGAGGCAGAAAGCTAATGCTGCTCATCAGAATTTTATCAAACAGCCAGCTACTGATGAATTAGGCTTGGGGTTGGATCTCCAAAATGAGCTGTCCATGTCTGCTGCTCCGCTTAATGACGGGGCTGATCATCTTATTCAGTCAATGCAGGATGAAATTGCACAGCTTAAAAACCTTCTTAGTCAGCAAGTTCTAGCTCAAGGTAATGTGCAAGCTTCCGCGCCAGCAAAATCACCATTACAGAAGAAATTTGAGCTGTTAGGTGTGAGTGAAAAATTATCTACGCATCTTCTATCTCATGTTGAGTCAGGTTTGGCGCCGGACAAGGCATGGAAAAATGCTTTGACCCGCTTGTCAGATGCAATTCCTGTGATGGGAGAGGATTTCATTGAGCGCGGCGGAATGATTGCTTTTGTTGGTCCTACTGGTGTTGGTAAAACAACAACAATTGGTAAGCTTGCTGCGCGTCATGTATTGAAATACGGCAGTTCGAGTATGGCGTTAGTAACGACGGATACTTATCGAATAGCTGCGCATGAACAATTGCGGACTTTTGGCCGAATACTAGATGTTCCGGTCCGGGTTGTTGATGAAAGTAACAGTCTGGATGATGTTCTTCATTCTCTTCGAAATAAACGATTAGTGCTGATTGATACGGCTGGACTTAACGCCAATGAGCCGCATAGTGAGGCTCAGTTGGCCATGCTAGAAGGTGTAAGCTTGCGTCTCAAAAAGCTTTTGGTGGTTTCTTGTAGTAGTCAACGTAGGGTTGTCGAACAGGCGTTTAATGCTTATCAGGGCTTAGGTTTAAATGGCTGTGTTCTGAGTAAAATGGATGAGTCTGGTAGCTTAGGTGAAGCAATCTCTTTGATCGTTGAAAAGCGTTTGCCTGTTTCCTATGTTACTGATGGTCAACGTATTCCTGATGATATTGATATTGCCAAAAAACATGAGTTGGTTAGTCGAGCTGTTATAACGGCTCAACGCGCTATCGAAGCAGAAAAGAAAATGTCTGCACTCGATTCTATTTATAAGACGGGTTAATGGTGGGAATTAATAATGAATCAACATAAACCCGTTAAAGTAATTGCGGTAACCGGTGGTAAAGGCGGCGTTGGTAAAACTAACGTCTCGGTGAATTTGGCGCTTGCATTAGGTGATCTAGGTCATAAATCTATATTGATGGATGCTGATTTAGGTTTAGCAAACGTCGATGTGATGTTAGGTTTGCGCCCGAAAAAGAATATTGCTGATGTTCTGAATGGTGAATGTGGCCTAAAGGATATTATGCTGGACGTAGGCGAGCATCTAAAAATTGTACCTGCTTCATCTGGTACACAAGAGATGACAGCATTGTCCCCGCATGAGCATGCAGAATTAATACATGCTTTTAATGAGGTTGCTGACGATACTGATGTTCTTATTATTGATACGGCAGCAGGCATTTCTGATTCGGTGGTGAGCTTTGTTAAAGCTGCACAAGAAGTTTTAGTTGTTGTTTGTGATGAACCCACCTCAATTACCGATGCTTATGCTTTAATTAAACTGTTAAATCGGGATTATAAAATGACCCGCTTCCGTGTTCTGGCCAATATGGTGCGAAGTGAACAGGAAGGGCGGAATATGTTCGGGAAGTTATTAACAGTTACTGATAGGTTTCTTGATGTGACGCTTCAATATGTAGGATCAATCCCTTATGATGAAAATGTTCGTAAGGCGGTTCAGCGTCAAGTGGCTGTTTTAAAAGCGTTTCCAAAGAGCAAAGTCTCCTTGGCATATCGTCAATTAGCGAATAAAGTAAATGGGTGGCCGGTTCAAACTGTGCCCCGAGGTCATTTAGAGTTTTTTGTTGAACGACTCGTTCAGGGAGTTCGTTCTTCGGATTAGCAAAGAGGCGGTATGTACAACCAGCTGCAATTACAAACGAGTGAAGAGCTAATTGAGCAGTATGCGCCGCTAGTTAAACGTATTGCACATCATTTGCTTGCTCGTTTGCCTGCGACCGTAATGCTGGATGATCTTATACAAGCAGGTATGATCGGTTTACTCGAAGCCGCAAGTAAATACGATGCTTCGAAAGGAGCAAGCTTTGAAACTTATGCAGGGATCCGCATTCGTGGCTCCATCATTGATGAGGTACGCCGTGGCGATTGGACGCCGCGTTCAGTACATCGAAATAGTCGTCGCGTAACAGAAGCTATCCAGCAGATAGAAGCTAGAACAGGGCGCGATGCAACAGATTCAGAAGTGGCTAAAGAGATGGGTATCAGTGTTGCTGATTACCATAATTTGCTTAAGGATAGTTTAGATAGCAGACTCTTTAGTTTTGAGGAGATGATCAATCCTCAACATGAAGGTCCAGGGGAGTCTTTTGCAAATGATGACCCGGGTCCAAATAAAAATTTTGAGCGAGAAGCATTTTTAAAAGCGCTAACTACAGCTATAAATAACTTACCAGAACGGGAAAAGTTGGTGTTAGCGCTCTATTATGATGAAGAGCTCAATTTAAAAGAAATTGGTCAAGTATTAGGTGTAAGTGAGTCTCGAGTTAGTCAGATCCATAGTCAAGCAGCGTTAAGGTTGCGTTCACGACTAAGTGATTGGCAGTAAAAAGGGTTGACCAGACTCAACGTAATTGCGGTAATTAAGTGTAGACTCAATGAGTTGCGTAGTTCTAACAGGAGGCCGTCTTGAATAAAGACATGAAAATTCTTGTAGTGGATGATTTCTCCACAATGAGACGAATTATTAAAAACCTATTGCGTGATCTGGGCATGACAAATGTTCAGGAAGCGGATGATGGTCAGACTGCACTACCAATCCTCAAACAAGGGGGAATTGATTTT
Organism: Neptuniibacter sp. QD72_48; assembly: GCF_047778065.1. GTDB lineage: Bacteria > Pseudomonadota > Gammaproteobacteria > Pseudomonadales > Balneatricaceae > Neptuniibacter. The sequence continues at coordinate 626,916 of NZ_CP180547.1, forward strand.
CTGGTCACTGATTGGAATATGCCAGGAATGACCGGTATCGATCTTTTAAAAGAAGTTCGTTCTGATCCTAACTTAGCTCATATGCCTGTGCTTATGGTTACAGCTGAAGCTAAGAAAGAGCAGATTATTGCGGCGGCGCAGGCGGGGGTGAACGGCTACGTAGTTAAGCCATTTACTGCGGCAGTGCTGAAAGAAAAGATTGATAAGATCTTTGAACGCCTAGGTTAAGAAATAAGGTCCGTTGTAATGATTGCAGGAACAGATAAAGGTGTAGGGCGCTTCGAAATGGAATTGCAGTTGAAGGCTCAAGAATTAGTTTCCGTCCTCAATGAGGGGAACCTCTCTGAAGCCATGGATCTGATTCAAGAGCTTCACGAATTCAGACATAAGACCTTCTTTAGCGAAGTGGGTCACCTGACTCGTGGCCTGCATGAAGCAATTAAAGCCTTTTCTACTGAGCTTGGAACTAGCTTGGAATTAGATGATGATGCGGCACCAAAAGATGCTGATGCGGCAGATCGTCTAAATTATGTTATTGAAGTTACAGAAAAAAATGCACATGAGACCATGGATCGTGTTGATAAAGCACTGGGTCTGGTTGATCGTTTAGATTCACAGAGTGAACGGTTTAAGGATCTATTGTCGCTTGTTGGTCAATTGGAAAAAGAGCACGACAATTTGAATGGCGTCTATGACCGTACATGTGCAGTAAAAGAAGAATCTGAAAAGACAATTGAAACTTTGCGGTCAGAGTTGACCGATATTGTAGTGTCTCAGAGCTATCAAGATATTACAGGTCAGTTGATCCGTCGAGTTATTAACTTAGTGACAAATGTTGAAACGCACTTAGTTAGTTTGATGGAGATGGCTGCGCAGGTTGAAAAATTGTCGGGCATCGAGGTGCTAACAGCGCCTGAAGATGACAAACAGGATAATAAAAAGAATCCTATTCAGGCTGAAGGGCCGCAGGTCAACAAAGACAGTGCTGATGTTGTCAGCAATCAAGACGAAGTTGATGACCTGCTTTCTAGCCTGGGTTTTTAAGAGGAGCGCCGTATGAGTTTGGAAGTGGATCAGGAGATTCTTGAAGATTTCCTTGTAGAAGCAGGTGAAATCCTTGAGCAATTATCTGAACAGTTAGTCGATCTGGAACAGCGTCCAGATGACAGTGATCTGCTCAACGCAATATTTCGTGGCTTTCATACCGTAAAAGGTGGTGCAGGTTTCTTACAACTTGAGCCTATGGTTGATTGTTGCCATAACGCAGAAAATCTCTTTGATATGTTGAGAAATGGCGAGATTAAGGTTTCGCCGGAACTGATGGATGTAGTACTGCAGGCACTGGATACTGTAAACGTGATGTTTGACGCCGTAAGAGGTGGTCAAGAGCCAGAAAATGCTGATCCACAACTAATTCAGGCGCTCATTGCCTTTGCTAGTGGCGGAGCTCCAGCACCTGCTGAAGCAGCACCTGCTCCAGCCCCGGCAGCACCTGAAGCCGCGCCAGCACCTGTACCTGAACCAGTAGTAAATAATGCAGATCAGAGCTCAGATGAATTTGATATGCTCTTGGATGATTTGGGAGGCCCTTCGCCTGCTGAAGAGAGTGGGGCTGATGATGGGTTGATCACTGAAGATGAGTTCGAATCTTTGCTGGATGAACTTCATGGTCAAGGTAAAGGTCCTGGTTCTGAGGGCGCTTCAAAAGCACCAGCAGCAGCGGCACCAGCAGGCGGTGATGACCTTATCACTGAAGATGAATTCGAAGCTCTGTTAGATGAGCTGCAATCTCAGGGTAAAGGTGCGTTTGCAGAAAATACAGCGCCAGCCACCACACCCGCTGCAGCAGTACCAGTACAAGCACCAGTACCTGCTCCAGCCCCAGCCCCAGCCCCAGCTGCACCTGTAGCTCAGGCGCCTGCCCCCGAAAAATCTGAAAAAGCGGCAGCGGCAGCAGTGAAAGCTGCGCATCAGCAAGCTAAGCCTCAGGCAGAAAGCAATGTTCGTGTAGATACGCGTTTGCTAGACAAAATCATGAACATGGTGGGAGAGCTAGTTCTTGTCCGAAACCGTTTGGTTCGTCTTGGTGTTACACGTGAAGACGAAGAGATGGCGAAGGCATTAGGTACGCTAGATATGGTGACGGCTGACTTACAAATGTCAGTTATGAAAACGCGAATGCAGCCTGTGAAGAAGGTGTTTGGTCGATTCCCGCGTTTGATTCGTGACCTATCACGTAACTTGAAAAAAGAGATTCGCTTAGAGCTTCGCGGAGAAGATACCGATTTAGATAAAAACTTGGTTGAAGCGCTTGCCGATCCTTTGATTCACTTGGTTCGAAATGCCGTAGATCACGGAATTGAATCGCCAGATGTTCGTGAAGCTGCAGGTAAACCAAGAGAAGGCCATGTATTACTTTCTGCCGAGCAGGAAGGTGATCATATTCTATTGGTTATTCAGGATGATGGTGCTGGTATGGACGCAGAAAAACTGCGTAATCTGGCAATTGAGCGAGGCATGATGGATGCTGAAGCTGCTCGTCGTCTTACTGAGCAAGAGTGCTTTAATCTGATCTTTGCGGCTGGCTTCTCAACTAAGAAAGAAATTTCTGATGTTTCTGGTCGTGGCGTGGGTATGGATGTAGTTAAAACAAAAATTACCCAGCTGAACGGTACGTTGAATATTGATTCTGTAATTGGTCAAGGTTCGCGTATTGCGATTCAGGTACCTCTAACATTGGCAATCATGCCAACGTTGATGGTTATTTTGGAAGACCAAGCGTTTGCATTACCATTAGTAAATGTTAATGAAATCTTTAACCTTGATCTGACTAAGACAAATGTTGTTGATGGTCAGCAAGTGATTATTGTACGTGACCAAGCATTGCCTTTGTTTCATCTCAAACGTTGGTTGATCGGTGGTCAACAAAGTGCAGACTTACCAGAGCAAGGCCACGTAGTTATTGTGACGGTTGGTACTCAGCGCGTTGGATTTGTAGTTGATCAGTTAGTAGGTCAGGAAGAGGTTGTAATTAAGCCTTTAGGTACAATCTTGCACGGAACGCCGGGTCTGTCTGGCGCAACAATTACAGGTGATGGCCGTATCGCACTGATTATTGATATTCCGAACTTGCTGAAATATCACGCTTCTTGATGTACCTGAATGAGAGCAATTAAAGATGTCTATTAAGGTACTGGTAGTAGATGATTCTGGTTTCTTTAGGCACCGTATTACTGACTTGCTTTCAGGAGATAGTCGAATAGAAGTGGTTGGTTCTGCTCAAAACGGCATGGAAGCAGTTGAGCAGGCCAAAAAACTTAAACCCGACTTGATCACTATGGATGTGGAAATGCCACAAATGAATGGCATTGAAGCGGTCAGGGTGATCATGCGGGAATGCCCAACTAATATACTGATGCTCTCTTCATTAACTCATGAAGGAGCGCAAGTGACACTGCAAGCCCTAGAAGCAGGTGCGCTCGATTATCTATCTAAGGATATGCGCGCTTGGATGGAGCATTCTGCGTCTTTGGAAAAGCAACTAAGGGATAAAGTTGTAGAACTTGGTCGATCTCGTCACTCTAAGCTTCGTAGTACGTTTATCTCTCCAAATAATGTTGGAAGTGGTAAAAGTAAATCAATGGTGTTTAGACCAGAGGCTGAAAGTAAAACGACTCGCTCAACACCGTCTGCTAGGCCAACAAGGCCCATTGAAAAACCGCGTTACCCTTCAGGCTCGACATTAAGGGAGCGTTCGGCGAGTTCGCAACTAAGAGCTAAGCCTGCACAGCCAGAAATAAAGAAATCTACAGCTTATAAATCTGCATCAAAAGTTTCAGTTCCTTCTGGGTGTAAGATTGTGGTTATTGGGTCATCAACTGGTGGGCCTGCTGCCCTACAGCAAATATTGACTCAATTACCTGCTAATTTTCCACATCCTATTTTGTTGGTCCAGCACATGCCTAAAACGTTTACGTCGGTATTTGCTACCCGTCTTGATCAGCAATGCAAAATTTCAGTAAAAGAGGCTGAAGATGGTGATCGTTTGATGCCTGGTCGTGCTCTATTGGCTCCAGGTGGTCATCAGATGATTATTGATCCTCGTAGTTTGGATAAAATTCGAATTATGCCGGGAGATGAGCGTTTAACCTACAAGCCAAGTGTTGATGTTACTTATGCTTCTGCAGCAAAAAGCTATGGAAATAAAGTGCTAGGAATTATTTTGACTGGTATGGGTGCTGATGGTCGTGATGGTGCCAAAATGTTACGACAGCAAGGAGCCACAATTTGGGCGCAGAATGAAGAAAGCTGTACTATTTACGGTATGCCGCAAGCTGTTGTTAATGCTGGATTAGCTAATGACATTCTCGATTTAACTGAATTCGGGCCGATTTTGAGTAATAGAAGGTAGTTGTGATGGATTTCACTGCTGTAATAGGTGTATTACTAGCTTTTGCAGCTGTTCTTGGTGGTAACTATCTCGAAGGTGGTCATGCGCAGGAGCTGTTAAACCTGCCTGCTGCGATAATTGTTCTTTGTGGTACCTTGGCTGCCGCAATCATTCAGTCACCAAAACAAGATTTTGTTCGAGCAATCAAGTTGATTGGCTGGGCTTTTGGGAATAATCAGCAGGACCTTAAAAGTAAGAGTGAGGAGATTGTGCAATGGTGCGTCATTGCACGCCGTAAAGGACTTTTAGCTTTAGAAGGCGAAGCTGATAAGCATAACGATGATTTTGTTAAAACAGGTCTTCTCTTATTAGCTGATGGTAAAGGTTCTGATGTTATAAGAAGCACTTTAGAAGTTGACCTTATTACGCTAGAACAAAGAGACCTTCAAGGCGCCAAAGTTATTGAAAGTATGGGTGGGTATGCGCCAACTCTAGGTATTATTGGTGCGGTATTAGGTTTGATTCACGTAATGAGTAACCTTTCTGACCCTGAAGGTCTTGGTGCGGGTATTGCGACAGCATTTGTGGCGACTATCTACGGAATAGGTATCGCAAACTTATTTTTAATTCCGGTAGCGAATAAAATTAAAAGTTTGATATCTATGAGGTATCAGGCTCAAGAGATGGTGCTAGAAGGATTGATGTTTATTGCAGAGGGGCAAAACCCTAAGGCGATTCAACAGCGCCTCCAAGGTTATTTGAGATAGTTATGCCTCGTCGACAGGTAGTAGATGATAGCATTCGGAATGACCGTTGGGTTATTTCCTATGCGGATTTTATTACTTTGCTATTTGCATTCTTTGTCGTTATGTATGCGATATCGTCGGTTAACGAAGAAAAATACAAGCATTTAACAGAGGCGCTAGCAGGTGTCTTTGTTGGTGTTGATCAAGCAATCGATGTTAATCCTGCGCCAGGTGAAGGAAAAAGTGAAAGCGGTTTTGCTATCTTTATCGGCGGCAAAACTGATGTGGATGTACCAGAAGTTACAATTTCCCCGCCGGATCAGGAAGAAACTGACATTTTAAAGGCATTACAGCAGGAGATGGCTGTAGCTTTTGCTAAGATGATTGATGAGGGCCAATTAAGAATTACAGGTAATGATCTGTGGCTTTCTATCGAGCTGCGGTCTAATTATTTATTTGATTCAGGTGGTGCGTTACCCAATATTCTTGCGGATCAATTGCTGGAACAGATTGCAATGATGTTGAAAGGGCGATCAAACCCTATTCATGTGGAAGGGTTTACCGATAACCAGAGAATATCGACAGATGCTTATCCTTCCAACTGGGAACTGTCAGCTGCTAGGGCCGCCGCTGTTGTAAGGCTACTTGCTCAATTTGGTGTAGAACCAGAGCGTATGGCTGCAGTGGGTTATGGCGAGTTTCAGCCTGCTTATAGCAATCGTACTGCGGAAGGACAGAAATTAAATCGCCGAGTGTTGATTGTTGTATCACGTGACGAAAAGGTCCGTAGAACCGTATCTTCATTTGGTAGTCAGCAAGTTAGTGCTGATGCTGTATCAACGGTGTTATCAACACCGGAAAAAGAAACAGTACCCGTAATTGAACAGGTAGAAACCGGAGATGGTGATGTTTTGTTCAGGAAAGCTGAATCGAAGTCGCCAGAACAGGAAGACAATTAAATGCATGTATGGTCAGTTGCCAACCAGAAGGGTGGCGTCGGCAAAACAACCACAGTAGTGACAATCGCCGGGTTATTGGCTGAAGTCGGCTATCGTGTCTTGTTGATTGATTTAGATCCGCACGGATCTTTGACCAGTTATTTTGGTTATGACCCAGATGAATTAGAAGACAGTGTTTATGATCTATTCACTGGGAGTAGTCAGGTTAAGAGGGATGATGTAGCACGTCTACTTTTGAAAAGCAGTCATGAGCGTATAGAGCTGATTCCTGCATCAACTGCAATGGCAACTTTGGAGCGAAAAGCTGTCGGTGCCGAAGGTATGGGATTGCAGGTGGCCAAAGCCCTATCACACGTTCGTGATCAATATGATTATGTATTGATTGATAGCCCTCCAGTACTAGGTGTGTTGATGGTGAATGCCCTAGCTGCATGTGAACATTTATTGGTTCCTGTTCAGACTGAGTTTCTAGCCCTAAAAGGTCTAGAGCGGATGGTTAGAACAATTAATATGATTAACCGTGCGCGTAGTAAAAAACTCAGTTTTACGATTATTCCGACCTTCTATGATCGTAGAACTCAAGCTTCAGTTAGTAGCTTACGAGAGCTGCATCATAATTATCCAAATGAAATATCTAACGCGGTTATCCCTGTAGATACCAAATTTAGGAATGCAAGTATCCAAGGGCTTGTACCTTCGGTTATGGACTCTAGTAGTCGAGGGGTTCATTCCTATGCGCGTTTATTACGTACTTTACTTGAACGTCAAAAACAGGAGGCCCTATGAGTCAATCAGATAAAAAGCCTCTTGAACAAGATGATGTGGAAGTTCATGGCGTTCAAAAGCTTGTTTTCGATTATTTGGAATCGCTGCTGTCAGATCCTGATGCTGGTGATATTGATACAGAAACTGAAATTGCTGCCATTGAAGAAAAAATTGCTGCTGAGGAAAGCCTAGAGCATCAAGGTTTAGGTATCGAAAGCGAAGAAAATGCTTTGCTTGTATATTCTGTAGATCAAAATACTGAAGAGCCAGAGCCAGAGCCAGAGCCAGAGCCAGAGCCAGAGCCAGAGCCAGAGCCAGAGCCAGAGCCAGAGCCAGAGCCAGAGCCAGAGCCAGAGCCAGAGCCAGAGCCAGAGCCAGAGCCAGAGCCAGAGCCAGAGCCAGAGCCAGAGCCAGAGCCAGAGCCAGAGCCAGAGCCAGAGCCAGAGCCAGAGCCAGAGCCAGAGCCAGAGCCAGAGCCAGAGCCAGAGCCAGAGCCAGAGCCAGAGCCAGAGCCAGAGCCAGAGCCAGAGCCAGAGCCAGAGCCAGAGCCAGAGCCAGAGCCAGAGCCAGCACCGGCGAAAGCTCCAGACCAGGCGCAATTATCCGCTGCAGGTTCAGGGGCAACAAGTCGAGAGATCAACTGTGTATTAATAAAAATGCATGGCTTAAATTTGGCGATTCCGTTCGATTACATTGAAGGAGCGGTGCATTTAAGTTCCGTATCTCTCACATTGGATGCAACGCATGACTGGTGTCTAGGTCGTTTCGGTGGAAGCAGTGCAGATACCAATGTTATTGATACTGCATTGTGGTTGATTCCCGAGCGTTACCAGCCGGAAATGGCTAAATACGATGAATTAATTATTCTTCGTGGTCGTCATTGGGCGCTTGCTTGTGATGAGTTGGTAAAATCGGTTCGAATTCCTGTGGATAAAGTATCTTGGGCTGGTAGTGATAATCCACGTAAGTGGCTATGGGGTACTTATATGGAAGAGCGTTGTGCCATTTTAGATATTCCTGAATTGATGAATCAGTTTGATAAGGCCTTCTAACGGATAGAGGCTTTGGAGAGATAATGCCGTCATTGTTTGAAATTATTCTACTTATTATTGTGTTAGGTACGGCTTGCACAAGCTATGTGTTGTTCAAGCGCTTACAGAAAAATGAGCGTCAGCATCAGGCGCTGATCAATGTTTTACGCAATGAAATTCAAGCAATGACTAATGGCTCTATCGGCATGGGACGTCGCCTTATCGAGGTGGAGCAGAAGCTGAATCTAACTGCTGATAAACAGCTGGAATTGGAAAATCGAGATCCGTCTGCTTTGGCTTATAATCAAGCGACCCGTTTGATGGAGATGGGAGCGGATGTCGATGATCTGGTTAAAAATTGTGGGTTAGGTCGACCCGAAGCGGAATTGATGGCGCTGTTGCATAAAGAGTTACAAGCACCCCATGAGGCATTAGGTTCAGATCGTTAGCGCTTTTTCTCTGCCGCTTTTATGATCTCTGATGTGTCGTGTTTTAGGCTATAAGCAAAGGCGATAACTTCAGCAATAGCTCTATAGAGTGATTCAGGAATCTCGTCACCGAGTTCAAGCCTGATTAACACTTCCACAAGTTCGGGGCTTTCGTGGATGTGGATATTATTTTCTTCTGCGAGCGCAATGATCTGCTCAGCAATTTCCCCCATACCTTTAGCTACTATGAGCGGGGCCTTACCCATCTCTTGATCGTATTTTAGGGCGATCGCTTTTTGTCGCGGAGTATCTAAATCAGGTTTGGTAAATTTCATGTATGCAGATCGACTAGCTGTTTATGAACCACCTGATCCTGTCGAGGGGCTTGGCCCTCGTGCCAAGTGATTTCTGAATTATTAAAACCGCACATTCTTAGCTTTTCAGCAAACTCGTCAGAGCGTTCTCTCAATTTTTCAGCGGTGTCTTTGTGTTCACACCAGAATAGTGTACTGATTTCATGACCGTCTGTTAGCCTGATTTCAGCATCAACGCCGCCATGTTCTTCAAGATCGAAGTGCAGTCGGACCCGCCAAACCGATACCATCTCACCTGAGGCGTTAGTACCGCCTTCTCGGCTAAGTCTAAGTTCTAAATTCTCCCAGCTTTCACCTTGTTTAATAGGTAAGTCTATTTGTAATACGCGCTCAAATCCGCCATCTGGTAGCTCACGCCATTGATGAAGAGAGTTGATTTGTTGGCTGGTAACTCTGGATAGTAAGCCTTTAATGATCTGATCAAAACGTTCTCGCTGTTCAGCAGGAAGTTTGTCGCTGAGTTGTTGCAATTGTTGCAACTGGGCTTTCATGTCTAAAGGGCTTGCACTTCGTCCTTGGCTTAATTGGCGCTCAGTACTTAACCCACCTAATTCAACGTTTTGACGTATCTGAGAGGGCGCTTCGCTACTGCCCGGGCGTACGCCAAACAGGTTTAGCATGCTGCGAACAACACTGCCTATCTGAGAGGTTTGACTTGCCTCGGTTGCAGTAGCCTGTGCTAACTGATTAAAAGCTGTAGCTGTAGGTTGTTGTACAGGTAGTGTGTTACGCAGTATTTCCTGTATGGCTGGTTTGTCTAACGCAGAATTTAACGTCAGAGGTGGTTCCTGAATACGCAGAACCTGAACGTTTTGATTGCCGTTTGAGACCAATTGCAGTTGCGCACCCTGCGGAATAGGTCGAGGCGATTGAACCTCTACTTTTGAACCGTCTGGTAGCGCCAAGCTTACAAGGTGATGTATTGGTGGGCCTGTCCTAACAGGTGCAGGGTTTTGCTGGACTTGTTGTGTGGCTGGGTTAGTTTTATCTGCAATGTTTTGCTGTTGCGGTTGTATCGAAGGACTCGTGGTTTGTGAGGTAGTTACTGTAGTTGCCCCTTGAGCTGTGGGGGCGGGTTGGTTTTGCGGCGCGCTGTTGTTGATTGGCGTTGTAATGTTCGGCAGAGCCCCCGCAGTATTTGTTGCTTGGGCAGTGTTGCTCTGAGCACTTGTTGGTGTAGATGTAATTGCCGGTTGAGCTTGTATTGCTGGAGAAGTACTTGCCTGAGTGGTTTGTGCGGGTACTTGTTGGGCTGCCGGGCTGGGATTATTTGGCTGATTAGCAGTCGTTATGGCTTGTTGCTGTAAAACGGTTATTTGTTGAGGGCTTGCTGCTGTCTGTTGAGGTACCGTTGCCGTTTGTTGCAGAGTTGTAGTGGTACTCGCTACGTTAGCCTGTACCTGCTGGCCGCTCGGTGTCGAAGATGGGTAGATAGGCCGACTGCTGATGACTGCAGCCGTAACACGCGTATCAGCAGGAAGTTTTAGAGTATCCGCTGATTGGGCAAGTTTTAACTGTATGCCAGGATCAGGTTTAGCGGCCGTATTGTTGGCGCTTTGCTGGGCTTGTTGTGTTTGATTTTGCGTATTGCTGGTCTGGGTGTTAGCTGTATTACCCGTCTGTGCAGGCTGCGGCGTGATCTGAATTTGGCCATCACTTTGGCGATTTACATTGATCTTCTGCCCTACAGGCAGTGCTTGAAAGACTCCCATCTGGATCAATCGATTGTTAACTTCCAGTTTGAGCTTAAAAACTTCCGGTTGGATCTGATCCCTACTTACCGCTATAACGGTCGCACTGACGTTCTGCCCGACTGGGAACAGTCGATTTACATTTTGAGCAGAATCGCTATTACTGCTGGTCGTTTGCAGTGGAATAGCAGGTATTTGTGGTAGCAAGTTTAGTAACCTCTAGTCCTAGGGAATGAGTAAGGAGCGTGCGGGCGTTATTCTATGAGAAATATATGCTGCTAAATGAGGATAAGAATCCAACTTTTAGAAAGCAATACAACAGTGCCGTGCAATCAGATATTCGTATATAATCCCTCGGTTAATAATCGGCAGATATTGTAAAAAGTATAGTTTATTGCCGTAAATTACATTTCTTAAGCGATTCCAAGTTTGAGAAATAGGTCGGAAGACTCGATTGGGTTTGGGGATTGATTTGGATACAGCGTTAATACAAGTTGAAAACCTGTTTTGTGAGCGTGACGAACGTATTTTGTTCGAAGATCTAAATTTTTCTGTCTCACAAGGCGAAGTTATCCAGATTGAAGGCCAGAACGGTAGCGGTAAAACTACGTTACTTCGAATCCTCAGTGGTCTATCTAATCATTATGAAGGCGATATTTACTGGGAAGGTGAGCCTATCTCAGAGGTCCGCGAAGAATTCTGTCGAGAGCTCCTATATTTTGGTCATCACCCTGGGGTGAAGGCTGTGCTTACGCCTGAAGAAAATCTCCAATGGTATGCTGCTATGCATCCTGGGATAAATGTCGCTGATATCCCTATGGCGTTGGATAAAGTGGGATTAACCGGTTTTGAAGATTCTCCCTGCCATATGCTTTCTGCAGGACAGAATCGTCGAGTGAGCCTTGCGCGTTTGTATTTAAGTAGCGCTAAGTTGTGGATTCTCGATGAGCCTTTCACAGCTATTGATAAAAAAGGTGTCGCAGAAAAAGAACAACTTATTCTTGATCATGCGAAGCAAGGTGGTTGTGTGATTTTAACCACTCACCATGAGCTGGGTGTGGGCGAGCAGGTTCGTCGATTAAATCTTGATGAATTGGCGGGAACTTAATGGACCAGACAGTGACAAAAGATGAGTTAGGTCAGGGCGATACGTCTGTATCAAGTTTATTCTATGCCGTATTAAAGCGGGATTTAATGTTGGCTTATCGCAAAAAAAGCGATTTGTTTAATCCGCTCATTTTCTTTTTAATGGTCGCGACATTATTCCCACTGGGTGTGAGTCCTGAACCGACGTTCTTGGCTGAAGTGGCTCCCGGTGTTGTTTGGGTGGCAGCATTGCTTGCTACCTTATTGTCTATGGATAGCCTATTTCGATCAGATTTCGAAGATGGAACATTAGAGCAGACGCTGTTAAGTCCACAGCCTCTGTTTGTGGTAGTACTGGCTAAAGTGATTGCTCACTGGATGATGAGCGGTTTGCCGTTAACGCTATTAGCGCCCTTACTCGGGGTTATGCTGTTTTTACCAGCAGAAGGAATGAGTGGCTTGATGTTGAGTCTGTTGTTAGGGACACCAACATTAAGTCTAATCGGTGCCATCGGTGCGGCATTGACGGTGGGATTAAGAAAAGGTGGCGTGCTGATATCTCTACTGGTGCTGCCGCTGTATATCCCTGTGCTTATTTTTGGCACCAGCGCAGTTCAGGCGGCAGTGACAGGATTGCCGCTTGCTGGGTATTTTGCGTTATTAGGCGCTATTTTGGCTTTGGG